>CAYTLW010000181.1:0-12448 GCA_964438735.1 uncultured Enterobacteriaceae bacterium
CGGACACGGTCGCAGACACGGCCACGGACACGGCTGCGGCCCCGGACACGGTCGCAGACACGGCCACGGACACGGTTGCGGCCCCGGACACGGTCGCAGACACGGCCACGGACACGGTTGCGGCCCCAGACACGGCCCCAGACACGTCCCCAGACACGGCCCCAGACACGGCCAAAGATACGGCCGCCGTCGACAGCGGCCCGCAGACGGGCCCATGCGCTGGCAAGAAGAACGGCGACGCCTGCGACGATGGCAACGCGTGCACCAGCGCCGACACCTGCAACAAGACCGTCTGCGCCGGCACCAAGAAGAGCTGCGATGACGGCCAACCCTGCACCGACGACAGCTGCGACCCAGGCGCTCCTGGCAAACCTGGCGCCGGCTGCCAGTACAAGCTCAACAACAAGCCCTGCACCTGCCAGGCCGACGCCGGGTGCACCTCGTTGGGCGTCAAGTGCGGCAAGCCGCAGTGCATCAATGGCACCTGCCAGGCGGCCGACAAGCAGCTGTCCGCCTGCCTGGCCAAGTCGGGGCCTTGCCACGAAGACAGCTGTGACTTCGCCACCGGCGCCTGCAAGCCCAGCCCCATCGATGAGGGCAAGGCCTGCGATGACGGCGACAAGTGCAGCAGCGACGACAAGTGCAAAGCCGGTGCCTGCGTCGGCATCGCAGCCAAGGATGGCGCCGCCTGCGACGATGGCGATCCGTGCACCCTCAATGACGCCTGCGCCAGCGGCAAGTGCGGCGGCACCGCCAAGTCCTGCGATGACAAGGAGGCATGCACCGACGATGCCTGCGAGGCTCCCGGCATCTGCGTGCATACGCCCAACACCTCCAAGTGCGACGATGGCGACCCGTGCACGCTCAAGGACGCCTGCGCCAACAGCAAATGCCAGCCGGGCAGCGGCAAGCTCGCCTGCGACGATGGCAATGTGTGCACCAAGGACAGCTGCGCCGCCGGCAAGGGCTGCGCGGCGGAGGGCACGGCCGGGCTCGCCGGCACCAAGTGCGGGGTCAACAAGGTGTGCACGCAGTTCGGCAAGTGCGAGCTCGCCTGCGCCTCCGATGCCGCCTGCAAGGACGCCAACTCCTGCACCGACGACAAGTGCACCTCGTCCGGTTGCGTCAACCAGCCCAACAAGGCGCCGTGCGATGACGGCGCCGCGTGCACGGCCAATGACGCCTGCGACGGCAAGGGCAGCTGCAAGGCGGGACCCGACAAGACCTGGAACATCGTCGCGACGCCGGTCTCACCCTCGTCGTCGTTCAGCGACGTGCTCTACCGCGCCGATGGCTCCCTGTGGTGGCTCGGTGCCCGACCGCGCACCGGCGGCGGCACCGAACCCTGGCTCTTCGTGGGCGACCGATTGGGTGGCAAGATCTGGGACAGGTCCTACGACACGCCGGGCGTGCACGGGCTGACTTCGGGCGTGGAGATGCCCGATGGGGGCGCCATCTTCTGCGGTGGCGGCAAGGCCGCGCCGGGCGGCAAGACCGATGTCTGGCTCGTGCGCGTCGACGCCAAGGGCGCGCCGTTGTGGTCGAAGTACGCAGGCACGGAGGCTGCTTGGGGTTGCACATCGCTGGCCAGGCTCAGCGGAGGCGGCTTCTTCGCCCAGCTCCACACCTCCGTTCCCGGCAACCGCACCATCAAGCTGCTGCCCTTCGACGCCCAGGGCAATATGAAGGCAATTATCACCACGGGTAATGGCGACAACTGGGGCCCGGGCGGCGTGGCGCCGGCCTGCTCTCCGGCGTGGTGGCCCGCGACCGCTTCCACGCCACCTCCCGCGGCCACAAGACCGACGTGGCGGCCTCGCTCAACCGCACCAACGTGCCCGAGGCCGTCTATCGCAACATGGTCAAGCAGATCCGCGCCGGATTGCCCCTGCTCTGGCGCTACCTGAAGCTGCGCAAGAAGCTGATGGGCGTCAAGGAGCTGGCCTACCACGACCTGTACGTCTCGATCGTGCCCAAGGTGGACTGGCCCTTCCCCTTCGAGACCTGCCGCAAGCTGATCGAGGCCTCGACGAAGCCGCTGGGTGCCGACTACGTCAAGATCATCGCCATGGCCTTCGACAAGCGCTGGATGGACGTGCTGCCCACCGCGGGCAAGCGCTCGGGCGCCTACATGTCCGGCGGCGCCTACGACGTGCACCCTTACATGCTGCTCAACCACAACAACGACTACGACGGACTGAGCACCATGACCCACGAGCTGGGCCACGCCGCCCACTCCTGGCTGGCCAACAAGCGGCAGCCCTACCACAACGCTGGCTACCCCACCTTCACGGCCGAGATCGCCTCGACCTTGAACGAGGACCTGCTGCGGCTGTACATGCTGGCCGATGAGAAGGACAAGAAGCGCCGCCTCTACCTGCTCGGGCAGTACCTGGAGGGTTGGCGCACCACGGTCTTCAGGCAGGCGTTATTCGCCGAGTTTGAGCTGAAGATTCACGAGATGGCGCGGGCGGGTAAACCGCTCACGGCGGATTTGTTGGATAGTACATATCTGGACCTGTTGAAGACCTTCTATGGCCACGACAAAGGCGTGTGCAAGATCGACCCCCTCTACGCCGCAGAGTGGGCGTACATCCCGCACTTCTACTACAACTTCTATATGTTCCAGTACACGACCAGCTTCATCGCCGGGACCGCGATCGCGCGCGATATCCACGGCGGCGATGTGAAGGCGCGGGATCGCTACCTGGAGATGCTGGCGGCTGGGGGTTCGAAGTATCCCGCCGAGTTGTTGGCGATTGCTGGTGTGGATATGAGCGTGGCGAAGCCGTATGAGACGGCGTATGTGTCGTTGCGGAAGGCGCTGGATGAGGCGGAGGGGTTGGTGGGCAAGTAGTCCCGCCACGCCGCTGACAGGTGCGCGACCGCAGCGGCAAGCGCCAGATCAAGCGTTCATCTGCCGGTCGATCTCACCCACCTGCGCCTCCAAATGCGCCACCACCGCCTCGACCACCGGCCTGATCTGCTGCAGCGGCATGGACCAGGCCTGCGAGCGGATATCGCGCAGCACTTTGGCGAAGTCGTCATCCAGCGGCTCCCAGCGGCTGGCAGCTGCGTCCGCGGCGGCGGCCAGCGAACCCTGGCTGCCGGCGTGACGCAGGCCCTCGATGGTGTCGGTGATCACGTCGCGAAAAGCCTTCAACTGCTCGTATTGCTCGATGTCCATGGGCGCCTCCATGGCGAGCCTAGCGAGCGCGACTGCGGACAACAAGCGCACCTGGAATAGACCGAAACGGCCTGCGGTTGCGTCTAAGGGAGGAGGACTGGTTTTCGACCGACCGAGGACAGGAGAATCAAATGCGAACCGTGTGGCTGGCCGGATTGGGTGCATTCGTCATCGCCTCGGGCCTCTTCGTCAGCGCCGGGCTGTCCAGCGACGTGGGCGCCCTGCGCATCGACCAGGCGGCGGTCGAGTCGGAGCAGGTCGCTGAACCGGACGAGGAGACGGTCGCGGACACCAGCTACGAGGCGCCGCGGGTGCTGGCGGACCGCGCGCCCGACGCGCCCGATCCCATCGCCTCGGAGCCGCCGCCGCGCCTGGTCCTGCCGCCGCGTGACCTGCCCAAGCTGCGCCTGCCGGGCGCGGTGCCGATCCACGCCACGGGTCCAGCCGATCCGGAGGTCCAGGCCCGCGCCATGATCGACACCGTCGCCGCCAAGTTGGAGGGCATGCTCGTGCGCATGGAGGCCGCCGGCTCCGACCGGGCGGTGTTCATGACCATCAACCAGCAGCTCAAGCGCGAAATGGACGGTATCAAGGGCGAGGCCGAGCGCCTGCAGGCGGCCATGAACCCGCAGCAGACCGCCGCTGTGGAGGCCTACGCCAAGGCGCGCATGGCGCCGCTGATGGGCCGCTTCATGAGCGCCATGACGAAGAACTACAACCCGTAGACACACCGCGCCACCCGAACCCTGCAGGGGCGCCCTGCGTCTCGGTTGGATGCGCTACATCTTGAAGATTTCAGACAGGTTCGGCTGCAGAAGGAACTCGACCCGGCGGTTCTTGGCCCGGCCGTCGGCGGTCTCGTTGCTGCCGACCGCGTGGTTGGAGCCATAACCGCCAGCGCTCAGGTTGACGCCGTCGACCTGCGCCTCCTTGATCAGGAAGTTCATCACCGCCATCGCCCGGTCGACGCTCAGGCGCCAGTTGAAGGTCGGGTCGCCCTGGCTGTCCGTATGCCCCGCCACCTGGAACAGGCGCCCAGGCATGGACTTCAGCACCGCGCCCAGCTCCAGCAATACCGGCTTGGCGTCCTTCTTCAAGCTCGCCTTGCCGCTGTCGAAGAGGATGTCGCCCTGCAGCGCGATGATCAGGAAGCCGCGCTCGACCTTCACCTGCAGTTTGCCGGCGTCGGACATGGACTTCAGCGCGTCGCGCACATTGGCGATGATCTTCTGCACCTTGCCCAGCTTCTCGAGCAGTGACTTGCGCTCGATCTGGCAGGCGGCCAGCTCCTTGGCGCCCTTGCCACCCTTGTTGGTGCACTCCTCGAGGGCGTGCTGGGTCGCCTTGAGGTCGCCGGCGATCTTGTTCGCCCGGGCGGTCTCCTTCTGCGACCACTTGATGGTCTTGTTGAGCTTGTCGTGCTCGGCCTCCCACGCCTTGCGGGCCTTCTCCTGCTCCGCCTTGAGCTTGTCGGCGGCGTCCTTGTTGCACTTCGCCAGGTCTTCGTCGTAGCGCGAACTTGACACGCATGCCGTCGCCATGAGCGTCGCCAGTGACAGGGCGATCAGGGGTGCGAACGTGGCCTTCATTGGGAACCTCCCGCGGTGGTTGACGGTCTACTCTTTGCCCCAGATGGCCGCTGGCTGCAAGGGGCGCCAGATCAACAGCGGGGGTTGTGATGCCGATCAGCCGAAGATGCGGCGGACCAGTTGCAGGTCCAGGGCTTCGAGGTGGTAGATGACCAGGAAGTAATAGGCCAGGAAGACGCCGAAGATGGCCACCACGGCCAGGGGCTGCCGGCGTTGTCGCCACAGCAGCCAGGACCCCAGGGAGACCAGCGACGTCTTGACGATGACGAAGACGATGGGCCGCTCGTGAGCCAACTCCGCCAGCAGGGGGTTGGCCTCCACGGCGTGACCGGAGTAGATCCAGGCCACGGTCATCACCGCGTCGATGACGTTGAGGATCAGCAGCGCCTTCACCACCAGCTCGAGCCAGCGGTAGTGCTGCGGGGTACCGATCCAACTCCAGTCGGTGATGCGCCGCTTTCGCCGAGGCGGAGTCTTGGGCGCGGGCTCGTTGCCGGGTTCGGGCATGGGGTCAGTGTAGCATTGTGGAGCGCAGGCCCGCCATCTTGTGGCTCGCAGGAGGTTGCGCTTTGCGGTCGTGAGGTTGACGGACAGATTGCGGAGCCGCGTGGCGAATTGTGCAGGCCGACACAACAAGGGCACAGTCCGCCATCAGGAGGTCGCGCGCACGTGCAGAGGCCAGGACCCACTCCGAAACCGGCGCGTTGGACCGCAGGCGCCGCGACGCATCGGGCCAGCAGCCTCGCGCTGGCGCTCTGGTTGAGCGCCCCGCTGGTGGCGTCCTTCGGCACGCCCCGACCGGTCAACGCTGCCGATGAATCGGCGGAAGGCGCGGCCATGTCGGCCCTGAAGCTGGCCCGCTTTCACTACGACAAGGGCAACTTCGACAGGGCCGCGGCGCTGTTTCTGGAGGCCTACCGCATCGACCCCAAGCCCGAGTTCATCTTCAACGCCGGCCGTGCCAAACAGCGGGCCATGAAGCTGGACGACGCAGAGCGCCACTTCCGAAAGTGCCTGACCCACAACAACCTCGAGGCGACCGTAGACCGGCGGGTGCGCATCCACCTGCAGGAGGTCCTGGCCGTCAAGAAGGCCCTGGCGAGCGCGAAATCGCAGGCTGAAGCGGACCTCCCGGCCCCGGCTACCGCCGCTCGGGTGGCGACCCAACCGCCGGCCGCGGCGCAACCGCCGGTGACTCGGGTTCGTCGGGCCCCGCCCCAGAGGTGGAAGATGCCGGCCGGCGTGACCTTGAGCGTGCTCGGCGTGGCCAGCGCGGCGCTGGGCGGTTGGCTGCTCAACAACTGGTCCGGGCAACAGGACGATCTCGACCGCCTCGTGGCGCAGGTGGACGGCGGCAACAAGGTGGTGGGCATCGCCCACGACGCCTACGCGCAGGAACAGAAGGATCTCAACGGGCGTCTGAACCTGGGCGTGGGCCTGGTCTCGGCAGGGGCGGTGGCGCTCGGCGCCGGCATGTGGATGCTGTGGAGCGCGCCCGGCGCTGCGGACGCCGTGCTGATGCCAACCAATGGCGGCTGGACCGCAGCATTGTTGACCCGGTTTTGAGCCGGTTGAGCCCACCGGGCCGGACGCGAGGGGCGAGGAGGCCCGAGAGATGACGTTGGCGATCCACGCACAACCGTGCGCATCCGGGACCGGCTGGATGTGGTTGGCCGTGGCGCTGGTCGGGTGCTTGTGCGCCGCCGGTTGCGGGCGGGACATCCTGCCCGTGGACGGCTTTCAATATGCCACCACCGCCGAGCGATCCGCGGCGCAGGACGCAGTGGTCGACGCGGGCGACACCCCCGACACGGCGCCGGGCGACGCCACGGCCAAGGACACCATCCCGCAGGACACGACCCCACAGGACGCGGGGCCCATGGACGGACTGAGCTCGGACGCGAACGGCGGCGACGCGGCCGCCTTGGACGCCGATTCGACCGATTCGACGCTCGCCGATGGTCAGGGCCATGACGGCGGCTCCTCCGACGCCAAAGACGTCGGCCCCAGCTGTACACCGGCCACGGCCGCCAAAGACTGCGACGACGGCGACCCGTGTACCCAAGACCTCTGCGCCGACGGCGGAACGTGCAAGTACGCCGCGGTCACGGAAGCCTGTTGCGTCGGCGGGCAGCTGCTGGACAAGGGCAAGAAGTGCGGCTCCAGCGCGGTCAAGAGCGAGTACAAATGCAGCCCCGCCGGTCTGGGCAGCGACGTGATGACGCGCGCTGCCTGGGGCAGCTGCGACGGCGCGAGCCCTACGTGCGATGAGGGCGATGCGGCCCTGATCTGGGGCGCCTGGACCACCCACAAGGACTGCGCCAAGGACCAGGTCTGTGAAGTGGCCAAGGTCAATATCGCCGGCAAGTGCGTGCAGGCCCCCTCGGCGTTGAAATTATGCGGCAAGCCCGACAAGTACGAGGCCGGCACGAGCCCGGACACGGCGGTGAGCGTCGGGGCATTCAAGGACAACAGCAAAGCCACCGTGATCGACCCGGACCTGCTCATGGGTGCCAACGACGATGTGGATTGGGTCAAATACACCCTCTCGGACGCCGTCAACCTGTTCAACCCGCGCGTGGAGATCGGCTGGACGGCCAGCGACGTGGTCGAGGTCTGCGCGTGGTTCGCCTGCAGCAAGGGCTCTGGGGGCAAGAACTGCCTGCCGGTCAAATGCGACAAGGGCGGCGCGGATCACAATCCCAAGGTCAGCGGCACAGTCAATAACGGCTGCTGTGCCGCTGGCAAGGCGGGCGGCGTGCGCTTCAATCCGAAGTCCGGCGCGACCAATGACGGCGGCGTGGCCTACGTGCGGGTTCGCAACCTGGCCAAGACCTGCCAGTACGTGAACACCAAGCTCATCTTCGCCAATGGCGAGACCGCTTGTGGCGACGGCGCGGGCACGGATTGCAACCAGGACAAGGGCAGCTGCGTCGGCAAATGCGGAAAGTACGACGCCGCCAAACCCTGCCAATGTGACAGCGGTTGCGTCGCAGCCAAAGACTGCTGCTGGGACTGGAATCTGAACTGCTTGTGATAACGCCGAGAGGCGTCACTCAGGTGCCTGTAGCCGCCACAGCGAGCGGCACGTGGCTGCTCACGCCAGGCCCGGACAGGACCAGCGGCACGCCGGCAGCGCGCCAGGCGGCGGTGATGGCGTGATTGACCACCATGGCCGTGTGTACATAGACCTCGAAGTCGGCCAGGCGACCCAACTTCGCTTCGACCCGGGGATAGCTGCCGAAGGAGCCGTTTGCGTTCTGGGCCGCCAGCATCACCTCGATGGCGCGCGGCACCGAAGGCAAGCGGGCGCGGTCGATGAGGATCGCCGAGAAGACCAGCTCGGCCAGGATGTCGGGATCCTTGCGCTCGATATGGTGCAACATGAGCATGTGCAGCACGGTCTCCAGGTAGGTCAGGTCGGCGGCGCTGTAGGGCGTCGCCTCGGGCCGATCGCCGAAGTCGTAGGCGGCCATCACCTCGTGGGCCAGGTGGTAGGAGTCGATCAGGCCGATGGCCACCGCCGGCCGCCGCTGCGTGATCAGGCTGCCCTTTGGACGGCCGGTGATCAGTCCCCCGGGGAAGGTCAATCCGAAGTGCTGGTAGTAGCTGCGCATGGCCAGCTTCTGGTGGTGGCCGCGCATGGGCATGTGGTCGTCGAAACGCTTCTGGACCTTGCGGATCTCGGCCAGGTAGTTGGTGGTATCCAGGCCGAGCTTGTCCATCAGGAAGGCGCAGCGCAGGTACGAGGTGGCCACCTGCTTGAAGGTGACGTCATCGGTCGTGGCCAGGTCGTGAAAACGCGCCTCTGCCACCGGCGCCACCACCTTGGCGATGCGCGCAGCGATGGCCTCCTTGCGTGGGCCTTCGGCCACCAGGTAGAGCCAGCGCCAGGCATCCAGCAGGGCGACCAGCTGTTTGCGACCGTTGAGGCCCTTGGCACGCAGGGCGAAGGGGTCCAGGTGCAGGCCGTCGAGCCAGCCGGCGGTGCGATCCAAGGCGTTGACGGCGGCGGGAGCGCGGGCTTTGTACCAATCCGTGCTGCCCGGTGCGGGCGCGGCGGGAGTGGCCGCGGCGGCCGTCGGCGCGGGTTCGGACTTCCGCGAACAGCCCGGCACGCTGCTGATCATCAGCAGAGCGGCGAGGCAGTAGACGGGCATCTGTGGACGGGAAAACAACATGGATGCAAGGAGATGGACCCTGGTCAACGGGCCGCGGCTGTGGCAGAAGGGCCGCCGCTGCGCGAGTGTAGCATGGGAGACCACATGAACATCCAATCGAACGCAACGTCGACCCTCCGCCCGCTGATCCGCCCGATGATCCGCTCGATGATCGGCGCCTTGGTCGCCAGCCTGCTGGGCGCGGGCGCCCTGACCGCGTGCGGCGGCGCTGAGAAGGCGCCACCGCCGCCAACGCCCAAACCGGCCGTCAAACCCGCCAAGAAGGCACCGCCCAGCAACGCCGAGCTGCTGCGCAGTCGCTGCGACAAGAACCTTCAGGCTGCCAAGGGCGCACGCAACGCCCTGGTCGCCCGCAAAGGGGCCGAGCGCACCCTGGCCGCCACCCTGGCCGACCTGAACGAGATGCAGATCGCGCTGACCAACGCCGAAGCCGAGTCCAGTCTGTGGCGCTCGGTGCACCCGGACGCGCCCACCCGCGAGGTGGCCGCCAAGTGCGAGCAGGAGACCGCGGCGCTGAGCACGAAACTGAGCCTGGATCGGGAGCTCTACGAGGTCTTCTCGGGGTTCGCGGGCAAAGGAGAGACCGCCCAGGAGCAGCGCCTGGTCCGCAAAACCCTGCAGGACTTCAAACGCTCCGGCGTGGACAAGGACGAGGCAACGCGAACGAAGATCAAGGGCCTCAACGACGAGATCGTGAAGGTGGGCCAGTCGTTCATGAAGACGATCATCAAGGATCGCCGCACCATCAAGGTGGATCCGGCCGCGCTCGACGGCCTGCCCGCCGACTGGATCGCCGCCCACAAGCCCGACGCGGAGGGCAAGGTCACGGTCTCGACGGACTATCCCGACTACATCCCCTTCATGACCTACAGCAACTCCGACGCCGCCCGGAAAGAGATGTACACCGTCTATCGCAACCGCGGCACGCCCGCCAACGACGCCTCGCTCAAGAAGCTGCTGGCCCTGCGCCACGACCTGGCCACCACGCTTGGCTACCCCAATTGGGCCGCGTACATCACCGAAGACAAGATGATCAAGACGGAGAAGAAGGCCGCCGACTTCATCGAAAAGATCCGCAAAATCGCTGACAAGCGCATGAAGAAGGATCGCAAGGAGCTGCTCAAGGAGCTCAAGCGTCACAACCGCAAGGCCAGGAAGGTCCAGGACTGGCAGGGCGCCTGGCTGTCCAACATCCTCAAGAAGAAGAAGTTCGGCTTCGACGCCCAGGCCATGCGCCCCTACCTGCACTACGACAAGGTGCTCAAGGGCCTGCTGGACCTGACCGCCAGCCTCTTCGGCATCCGCTATGTGCCCATCAAGGACGTGCCGCTGTGGCACCAGGATGTATCGGTCTACGACGTCTTCGATGGCGACAAGAAGCTGGGTCGCATCTACCTGGACATGCATCCGCGCGACAACAAGTACAAGCATGCCGCGCAATTCACCCTGACCAACGGCGTCGTGGGCGTGCAGGAGGCCGCCGGCGTGCTGGTCTGCAACTTCCCCAACCCGCGCACCGGCAACGGCCTCATGGAGCAGAAGCAGGTGCGCACCTTCTTCCACGAGTTTGGCCACCTGATGCACCACGTCCTGGGCGGACAGAGCAAATGGACGCGTTTTTCCGGCGTCGCCACCGAGTGGGATTTCGTCGAGGCCCCGTCGCAGATCTTCGAGGAATGGGCCGCCGACTACGAGACGCTTCGCCGCTTCGCTACCAACGACAAGGGCGAGGTCATCCCCAAGAAGATGGTCGACCAGATGCGCGCCGCCCGTGAGTTCGGCAAGGCCATGTGGGTGCGTCACCAGATGTTCTACGCATCGGTCTCCCTGGGCCTGCACAACCAGGACCCCAAGGGCGTCGAACCGGACAAGCTGGTCGCGCAGATGATGGCCAAGTTCAGCCCCTACCCCTTCGTCGAAGGCACCCACATGCAGAACAGCTTCGGCCACCTGAACGGCTACTCGGCGATCTACTACACCTACATGTGGTCCATGGTCATCGCCAAGGACATGTTCAGCGCCTTCGAGAAGGCCGGCATCCACGACAAGGCCACCGCCATGCGCTACCGGGCCAAGATCCTGGCTCCCGGCGGCAGCAAGGACGCCGCCGAGCTGGTGACCGATTTCCTCGGCCGGCCCTACGGCTTCGACGCCTTCCAGGCCTGGTTGGAGAAATAGCCGCCGCTTCGCTTCGGGGTCCCGAAACTGACCTCGGAGGTCGAGAGATCAGTCGCATTTTTGGCACCTCGGCGGTAGCGGCCAACCCGCCACAATGCTATGTTGCCGCGCCCTCCGCGCCGGCTGGCATCTCCCAACGCGCGCCGGGCAGAACCAACGCCACCGCGCGCGCTCCCCGACAATTCCGGGCACCGCGCCGTGCTCACAGGAGGACCGATGGCACGTCCCTCGAGAAACAGGAACAAGACGCCCGCACCCACCATCAGCACAAAGGAGCTCTCCTTGCTGGAAGACGCCTTGTCCGGACTGCCCGGCGGGCCCGTGACCGACGGCGACAGCTACGCCCAGGCCGACTCGCTGCTGAAATTCGGATATCACCAGAACCCTTACATGCGCATGTTCACCAAGGTGCTCTGGAGCGGCTACGCGATCAGCCGCGGCCGAATCGTCGAGTGTGATCAGCGCTTCAAGCAGGCCCATCGCGACGCCCAGATCAGCAACATCGACAAGATCACCATCCGCGCCCTCGACGACGCCGCTGGTGCCCTGGAACAGGCGCTGGCCCCGGACGGCAGCGTCGGCGCGTTCCTTGGCGAGATGCGCAATCGCACCCTCCGCCGCATGTGGTCCCGCGTCTGCGAGACCTCCCACTTGCCCCCCCCCAGCTTCAGCAAGATTTTCGGTAGCTCAGGAGAGATGACCTTGGAAGAGATGGAAGCCGCCGACGCGGCAGAGATGGCCGCGTTGATGAAGGAACCCGAGCCCGAGGAGGTCCCCGAGGGCGCCGAGGATGCGCCTGTCGCAGAGGCCGCTGGTGACGATGGAGAGGCCCCCGAAGCGGCCGCTCCTGCGGACGAAGCGGCTGGCTCGGACAGCGCTGGCGATGACGCCGCAGACGCCCCCGCAGCCGATGGCGGAGACGACGTGGGCGCGCCACCGCCCTTGCCAATGGCCGCCCAGTCGTCCGACGACGACGCCGACGACAACGACGAACCGCGCGCGGAAGCCGCGGCCACCGATTTTACGGTCGAGGTGGGCCGCGAAGGTTCCGTCGACCTGGGCCCCGAGCTGCTCCTGTCAGCCGCCTCGGAAGCGCTCAAGGAGCTGCGCATCCGCCGTCCCGAAGGCGGACTCAAGATCACGATCAGCGTGGTCGGTCAGGGTCGCGGACGCAGCCGTGGTCGCCGCGGCCGTAGACGTCGGAAGTAGAGGGACGCCGCTGGCTGTCCCCAGTGAGGGATGAGAGCCGGATCCACACCCTAGTACTACTTGATTATGTTTGACGGATCGCCCCGCCTGTGCTTGAACAGCGC
>CAYTLW010000182.1:0-12141 GCA_964438735.1 uncultured Enterobacteriaceae bacterium
GTGGTCTGGACCGGCAAGGAAGAGTGCGACGACGGCAACAAGGTGGACAAGGACGCCTGCAACAACCTGTGCAAGTCGAACATCATCCCAGGCTGGCTGTCCGGATTGGGCCCCAACAACCAGAATCCGACCATCACCATCGGCACCATCGCCGGCAAGGTGGGCCGCAAAATCCGCATCCTCAAGGTCGGCATCTGCGGCGACAGCGACAGCGGCTCCGGGCCCAACCGCTTCCGCCTGTCGGGCGGCGGCCTGAACTTCACCTGGTATTGCGGCCAGAACAACGGCCCGGGCGGCAATCACAAGTTGAGCCCGACGCCCAACAAGGGCGGCTCGGCGCGCGGCTTCTCCTACAAGGACGTCAAGCCGAACAACTACCTGTCCGCCGTCGGCGCGTCGTTGACGCTGCAGTGGGATTACCACAGCGACTGGGACGGTCGGTACTGCGACGACAAGTCAGAGGATGGCAAGCAGTACAAGGACCAGGCGTCGACGGTTCGGGCCTGGGTCGCCTACCAGTACGAATAGCGCTCAGAATCTCATGCACAGGCGCAGGCCGCGCCCGTTCGCCTGCGGGAGCAGCGCGGTTTTGCCGGCCGAGTCGGCCGTGCTCAACAGCCACGCACCGGCACCTGCAGCCACCACGCCGACACCGGTGAGGCCCCAGCCGAGCATCGTGCGATTGTTGGCCGACTCCCGCTCCTGCACCGCCTCGTCGTAGGTCTTGTCGGCGATGGGATTGCCGGCGCTGTGTTTGTCGAAGAGGGCGTCCAGGTCGTCGTTGTCGGCGACCGCGCCGAGCAGGATCACGACGCCGACAGTGGTCAGCAGCGCACCGCCACCCACCGCAGACCAGCCAGCCGTAGGTCGCCAGCCGGCGTCGGCCTTCTGGCTCACTCCGGCGTCGGTCACCGGGGCCGGCCTGGCACCAGTTGCCGGTTTGGCGGGGGCCTTCTTGCCGGTTTGGGGCGGTTTCGCCACGGCGGCAGGCGCGGGTTTTTCGGGTTTTGCCGTCGGCCCGGCGGGCTCACCTTTGCCCGCTGCCGCGAGCGCAGCGCGCGCGGTGGCCAGGTGATGGGTCGACTTGATGGTCATCTGGTGCCGCGGTCCGGCTTGCTTGATCACCTTTTCGTACAGGCCGATGGCCACCTTCAACTGGCCCCGCTTATGCTCGGCGCGGGCCGCGCCATAGCCGTATTCCGGGCGCGACGGGTCCAGCTCCCACGCTCGCCGGTACAGCTCGGCTGCCATCTCGTGGCGCCCCTTGTAGTAGTAGTCCAGCGCTTGCTTGGAGACGATGACCGCCTCCTTGGACTGCTCGGCGGAGGGAGCGGCCTGCGCCAGCCCGGTCTGCGGCGATCCCACCAGCGTCGCGGTGACGAGCAGAGCGGCGGCCAGATAGACGGAGGAGCGCGTACTGAACCGAGGCCTCTCAGTCCGGGATGAAGGGCTGATCATGGCTTCTCTTCGGCGCCGGCTTCGGCTTGGTGACAGGCTTCGGCTTGGGCCTGGCCCGTGGCTTGGGTTTGACGCTGGGCTTGGCCTTGGGCTTGACCCGCGGCTTGGGTTTGACGCGGGCTGCTGGTTGGGCGCGAGGCTTTGGCTTGACCTGCGGCTCTGAGCGCGCCGTCGCGGCCTGCCCGGCGTCGGCCGCTGGTCTGGCTGCTGGTCTGACCACTCCCTTCGCATCTCTGCCCTCTGTGGAGTCCGTTGTCACGCCGCCGCCGGCGTCCATGTTTGCCTTTGACGAGCCGCCAGCGTCAGTCGCCGCGGCGCCGCCGGCACCTGCATCAGACGATACTTCAGCCCCTGGCGTCGGGCCAGTTGCTGGCGATTCTGCCTGCTTGCCCGCTTCATTGGAGTGCTGCGCCGGCGTCGGTGAGGTCTCACCACCGAGCAACAACCCCGCGATCACGCCGGCCGCCACCAGCAACAGGACAGATACGGCGATCAACGGAGCGCGCCCGTTGCCACCGGACTTCTCTGTCGCACCAGCCGGAACAGATGCGACCGAAGGGGTCGCGGCGGGCGTTGATGGCGCCGCTGCCGCAGCCGCTGCCACTGCCACTGCCGCTGGGGCTGAGGCTGGAGCCGGTTCTTCCGTCGGGGCTGTCGCCGCTGCTGTCTTCGAAGCGCCCGGCCCGACGACCCCCTTCTTGAACGCGGTGGCCAGCGGCGCATCCCCTTGCGGCATGGTGGGCAGGTGCAGGCCTGGGCGCGCAGTGCCCTCGCCCTCGCTATCGGAAGTCGGCGTGTCCAGTGTCTTGAAGCCGGCGATCAGCTCTGCCTCGCGCTCCTCCAGCGTGCCGTCCATGGTGTAGCGCACCGTGCCCGGCGACCTGGCGGATACGCCGCCGACCTCCAGGGCCATGCGCATGGCGCGCGCGTCTTCGAAGCGCTGGTCTGGCGCCTTGGCCAGGGCCTTCATGACCGCGTTGGCAAAAGGCTCGCTGAGGGGCGTTTGCGCCATCTCGCGGATGTCGGGTGGCGGGTCGCTGACCTGCATCATCATCAGCGACAGGGGCACCTCGTGCATGAAGGGCAGGTCACCGGCGACGCAGAAGAACATGATCACGGCCAGACCATAGAGATCCGCGCGGCCGTCGATCTCCTGGCCCATGCACTGTTCGGGGCTCATGAAGGCAGGCGTGCCGATGGAGTGCCCCACCTGGGTCAACTGTGAGCCCTTGGGGCGGGCGATGCCGAAGTCCACGACCTTGACCACCTGTTCGCCGTCGATCTCGGAGAACATGATGTTGGCCGGCTTCAGGTCGCGATGAACCAGCCCCTGGCCGTGGGCTTCAGACAGGCTCTTGAGCACCGGCAGGGCGAGGGCGAGTGTCTCCGCTTCGGTGAGCGTCTTGCCGGCATCGAGCCGGGCCTCGAGCAGCTCCTCCAGGGTCGGCCCCGGCAACATCTCCATGGCGATGTAGAGCGCCCCGGTCTCGGCCTGGCCGACGTCAAAGACGCGCACCGTATTGGGGTGGCGCAGGTTCGCCGTCACCTGGGCCTCGCGATAGAAGCGCTGCACCTCTTCGGCCGCCGTGCCGGGCCCGGGCGCGGCCGGCAGGAGCACCTTGATCGCAACCTTCTGGCGGGTGCCGGTGTGTTCGCCGGCGTAGACCGCACCGAACGCGCCGCGGCCCAGGACCTTGTCGATCCGGTAGCGATTGTCGATGACCATGCCCGGTTCGAGGCGGATGGCGTCCAGATCGATGGAGCCCCAGATCACCGTCGCGACGCCGTCCTCAGGACAGTGGACGTCGAGCGTCTTGCCGCCGCATTGCGGGCAGTAGCGTTGTTGGGGGGCTTCGCTCATCCGGATCCGGGCAGGGGCCGACAGGCCTGCGGCTGTAGCGCGTGGCCATCGAACGTACCGCAACACGCGGCACAGCGCCAAGCGCGCGCCCGCTCGATCAGCCGGCGGCGCTGTCGGGCAGCAACGCCCCGATCACACCGGCGGCAAGCTCGGCCACCAGATTGTCCGGAAACCCGAACGGGTCTGGCACTTCGGACGGACGTTCCAATGTCCATGAAGGCGTGCCGGGCGAGTCGGCGTCCGGGCGCAGATCAAATCGCGTACCCACCTCGATCGTGACATTGGGCAGCGGCGTGCGCTTGAAGCCCTCGACCACCACCAGCTCCACCTGGCCTTCGAAGAGCGGCAGCCAGGGTGCCAGCTCTGGCGCTGCGCCGTCGTGGATGAAGAGGGCCGCGCTGTCCGGCCCCAGCAGCAGGACTCGAGCCGCGCCCGCCTCGCCGTGGCGGAAGGAATCTTTGCCCCGTACGTCCAAGGTGGGTGTGTGGCTGGCGTGCTTGACCGTGCCAATTCGCGCACCGCTGGCCAGCAGGTGCGGCAGCAGTTGCTCCACAAGACGGGTCTTGCCCGACCCCGAATGGCCGCGGACGCTGAATACTCGAAGGCTCATGTTTCCCCCTGATCGCCGGTCCGGCCGCCTCGCGCGGTGGGCCCTGACGCAGATTCCCCTAGATCGCCCGCCGGTCGTTGTCCAGTGGGAGACGCCGTCCCGCGTTGTGGGCTGCACTTGCGTCACCCGGGCTTGAAAGCACACCCATGGCAATCTAGCTTGCCAGCGCACCGGCCCCGCCGCGCGACCTCGCGGCCACGGGGCACGCCCGACGCTGGGGGAGCCATGACCATGGACGTGATCGAGGAGACCGCGGCGGGGGCCGCGACGCCGCCCCTGCCCCGCGGGCTCGAGCGCGTGCGCAGTCTTGTGGCGCGCTACGACAAGGCCGGGCCGCGCTATACCAGCTACCCGACAGCGCCAAACTTCAGCCCCCAATTCGATCAGGCCGCTGCCCTGGAGCGCTGGCGAACCGCGACCGCCGACCTCTCGCTGTACCTGCATGTGCCCTATTGCGTGTTGCGTTGCCTCTACTGCGGCTGTCACACGCTGATCCGCCGCGACCGCAACCTGGGTACCAGCTACGTCGACACCCTGCTCGAGGAGCTACGGCTGATCGCCCGCCATACCGACGTCAGCCGCCCGTTGCGCCAGCTGGCCCTGGGCGGCGGCACACCCACCTACCTGCTGCCCGACGACATGGAGCGGCTTTTTGCTGGCATGCGGCAGCTGTTGAACTTTGCCGACGGCGCCGAACTCTCCATCGAGATCGACCCGCGGGAGATCGAACCCGAGTACATCGATCGCCTGGCCGGCCTGGGCATCAACCGCTTCAGCTTCGGCGTGCAGGACATCAACCCCGACGTGATGAAGGCCATCGGCAGGCGCCAGGATGACGCCCAGGTGGAAGCGGCCATCGGCGCCGTACGACGCAACGGCGACTGGCCGGTCAACTTCGACGTGATGTACGGGCTGCCCCTGCAGACGGCGGCCAGCCTCTACGAGACCGTCGATCGCATCGTCGACCTCGGCCCCGATCGCATCGCCCTGTTCGGCTACGCCCACGTTCCCTGGCTCAAGAAGCACCAGCGAGGCATCGAGCGCTATGAGCGACCGGATGCCGATCTGCGGCTGCGCCTGTACCTGCAGGCTCGCGACCAGCTGGAGGCAGCCGGCTACGTCACCATCGGTCTGGACCACTTCGCCAAGCCGGACGACGCCCTGGCCGTGGCCTGGCAGGACGGCAGCCTGCACCGGAACTTCATGGGCTATACGACCCAGCGTGGACTGGACCTGTTGGCGGCCGGCGTGAGCGGCATCAGCCTCGTCAACGGCGCCTACCTGGCCAATGAGGGCGATGTCGACAAGTGGCGAGCCATGGTCGGCGACGACGAGTTGCCGTGGCGACGCGGCCTGCTGATGGCTGGTGATGACGCCCTGCGCGGCGAGGTGATCGAGTCCGTGATGTGCCAGTTTCGGGTCGATAAGCGGGCCATCGAGGCGGGCTACGGCATCGACTTTGATGCTTATTTCGCCGACGCACGAAATGCCCTGGAGCCCCTGCGAGGCGACGGCCTGGTCAACGAGGATGACGACAAGATCGAGGTGACCGAAGATGGTCGTCTCTTTGTCCGCAATGTGGCGATGGTCTTCGATGCCTACCTCGGCGGCGGCGAAGGACGCTTCTCGCAGACCGTCTGATCATCCACCGACCTCCGACGCATCGGCGGACCTGCGACTTGCAGCGGGGCGCGCACCCCCTACCATGGTCGACCGCCACCCGGCGGCTCGGAGCGTCGATGAACAGCCCGCCCGACGACCTGAACAACGAGTTCGTCAGCGTCAGCCTGGAGCAGTTTCTCGACGTCGCGGACAACCTGTTCGTGACCTTGGACACGTCCGGCAAGGTCACCCTGCTCAACCGACATGGCTGCGAACTGCTCGGGTTCGACGAAGAAGAGGTCATCGGCAAGAACTGGATCGAGCATTTCCTGCCCGCCGAGGTGCGCGACGAGGTGCGCACTGCATTCGAGCGCCTGATCGCCGGCGGGCGCAGCTCCGCGGGACGCGCCGAGTGTCCCGTGCTGTGTCGAGATGGCAGCCATCGGATCATCGCCTGGCATAACAGCCTGCTGCGTCGCCGTGACGGCCAGATCATCGGCACGCTCTCCTCGGGCACCGACATCACCGAGCAGTGGCGCACCAATCGCGCCTTGCGAGCCTCGCGCAAGGAGCTCGAGGACATTCGGCATGCCATCGACAAGGCGACCATCGTGGCCAGCACCGACGTGTCCGGCCGGATCTTCTATGTCAACGACGCCTTCTGCCAGATCAGCGGCTACGCCAGGGAGGAGCTGATCGGCCAGGACCACCGGTTGGTGAA
Source organism: uncultured Enterobacteriaceae bacterium (assembly GCA_964438735.1). Classification (GTDB taxonomy): domain Bacteria; phylum Myxococcota_A; class UBA9042; order UBA9042; family UBA9042; genus CAYTLW01. Next base: position 6,253 of record CAYTLW010000182.1, read on the forward strand.
CTCCCGCCTTCATCCACCGGCGTTCTTCAAGGACCTGTGGAGGACCATCGCCTCGGGCACAGTGTGGCGGGGCGAGATCCGCAATCGTTCAAAGAGCGGCCGGGCGTACTGGGTCGACACCACCATCGTGCCTTTCCTGGACGATCGGGGCCGGCCCTACCAGTACATGGCCATCCGCACCGACATTACCGATCGCAAGCGCTCAGAGGCCCGCTTGCGCGAGCAGGCGGCGCTGGCTCGCCTGGGTGAGATGGCCTCGGTGGTCGCCCACGAGGTGCGCAATCCGCTGGCCGGAATCGGCGGCGCCTTGCAGGTGATCGCCCGCCGCATCCCACAGGATCGGCGGGAGTACTCCATCGTTCAGGACATCCTGGCGCGCATCGAGGTGCTCGACGCCAAGATGGAGGACCTGCTGCAATATGCCCGGCCGCGGCCGCCGCGCATCAAGCCGCTCGATCTGGGCCGCCTGGTCGAAGCGGTGGTCGGGCAGGTCCGCGAAGATCCGCGCTTCGAAGGGGTCACGATCACCGCCGACACGGGCACACTGGCGTGCGCTGGCGACCCCAACCAGCTCAGCGGCGCGCTGCTCAACCTGCTGCTCAACGCCGCCGACGCGACCGGTCCGGGTGGCAGCGTCGCCGTGGCCATCGAAGTGGACGATATCGGCTGCACGGTCATGGTCACCGACGACGGCCCCGGCATCCCCGCCGATCTTCGCGAGCGGGTACTGGAGCCCTTCTACACCACCCGACACCGGGGCACGGGGCTCGGACTGGCCATCGTGCGACGGGCCATCGAAGCCCACGGCGGCAAGCTCACCATCGAGTGCCCGGAGGCCGGGGGAACCGTGGTTCGCATGGCCATTCCGCACCAGATGGGATGAAATAAGACCAAATAAGTGGCAATTGGGGGATCTTCCCCGATCCGATCGGGGAAAAATCCCCAATTCAGCCAGAATCGGACATCGTGCGGATGATGCAGGTCGATTGAAACCTAGGCCGTTTCATCTACAAATCCACCCCTTTCGGATTTTATCGCGGCGTATTGTCCACTCTTGGCACGACCGTTGCTCTGTACCGAGGTGAAGGCGCCAGGTGGCCCCCACCGCCCTGTGCCGGCCCGACTCCAACCACACGGAGCAAGCCATGCGCACCTCAGGTTACCGACGCTCAGACCACGGCAGCCACGACAACGCCGCCAGCGCCCTCGACCAGTACATGCGCGAGGTCAACCGCTACCCAGTGCTGTCCCGCGAAGACGAACGTGAGCTCGCCAAGCGCTTCCACGCCACCGGTGAGCCGGAGGCCAAGCAGAAGCTGGTCCAGGCGAACCTGCGTTTCGTGGTCAAGGTGGCCTTCCAGTACAAGAGCTATCGGCTGGATATCATCGACCTGATCCAGGAGGGCAATGTCGGCCTGATCACGGCCATCGAGCGCTTCGATCCCGACAGCGGCAATCGCCTTCTGTCGTACGCTGTGTGGTGGATCAAGGCCGGCATCCAGGCCTACATCGCCCGGACCTGGGCCCTGGTCCGCGTGCTTCCCTCCTCGCAGCAGCGTCGCATCCTCTTTGGTCGCCATCGCCTCGAGGCTGACGGCAGCCGGGACGAGGGCTCCAGCGTCTCTCGCAAGCAGCGGCCTGCGCGTCGACTGGCGGCGAAGAAGGACGAACGCGGCAAGGCCGGCAGCAAAGCCAAGGGCGACGCCAAGCCGCGGCGTGCCAACCGGTCGGAGTTCGAAGGCTGGCACAAGGCGGCCAACGCGGCCCGCCACTACATGCCCATCGACAGCCCCGTGGTCGACGAAGGGCGGCTGACCCTCACCGAGACCCTGGCCTCCCCGGAGCCGAGCGCTGAGCGCCGCTATGGCGACCACGAGCTGCGGCTCGCGGCTCGGGCGCGAATCGACCACGTCCGGCAGCGCCTGACGGACGCCCAGCGCCGGGTGCTCGACGACCGCATCCTGGCCGAGACGCCGGCCACCCTGCAGCAGCTCAGCGACGCGCTGTCCATCTCGCGCGAGCGGGTCCGCCAGGTCGAGCTGTCGGTCAAGCGCAAGCTCGAGCGCAAGCTGCGACCGGTGATGCGCGCCATCTGAGCGGCCACCGCTTCCCAACACCACCGGATTCCCACCCCTGTCGCCGGCCGCCCAGGCGGCGTAGCATGGTCCCATGTGGGCACAGCTGCTGGATCTGATCGGAGGGAGCGCTCCCGGGATCGTGCTCCTGCTGGCATTGGGTCATATGGTGGCCTTGTTCGGCTTCGTGCTGGTCGAGCGACGCGAGCCGGGCAGCGCCCTGGCCTGGGTCCTCACCCTGGTCTTCCTGCCGGGCATCGGCCTGTTGTTGTGGCTCCTGCTCGGCCCCCAGCGGCGTGTGCGTCAGGCCCGGCGCCGGGCCGCGGTCGGCCGCGATGCCCTGCAGATTCTCGACGAGTGGGCCATCGACCCACACGCGGCAGCCGACGCGGTCGCCGAACCCGAGGCCCAGGCGATGATCAGGCTGGGCACTGCGCTGACCACGACCCCGCCGACTCGCGGCAACCTCTGCGAACCCCTGATCGACGGCCAGGAAACCTACGCGGCCATGTTGAAGGCCATCGCCGCGGCCGCCGATCACGTGCACGTGCAGTTCTACATCATCCGCGAGGACGAACAGGGCCATCGCCTCGTCGCCAGTCTCGCTGAACGCGCCGCCGCCGGTGTGACGGTGCGGGCCATGGTCGACCACCTGGGCAGCCACGGCCTGAGCGAGGCCTTCTGGGAGCCCTTGCTGGCGGCGGGCGGCAAGGTGACCGAATTCGGCCGTCCGGGCATCGATCTCCGTCTGCGCGGCGGCGGTCGATTCGACTTCCGCAACCACCGAAAGATCGTGATCGTGGACGGTCATATCGGCTTCTGCGGCGGGGTGAATATCGGCCGCGAATACCTGGGCGCAGACCTCAGCATCGGCCACTGGCGCGACACCCATGTGCGCATCGAAGGGCCGGCGGTCATCGGCTTGCAGGCCGCGTTCGCGCTGGACTGGCATGCCAGCGATGGCGAGACCATCAAGGGAGAGCGCTACTTCCCGCCGCCGCCCGCCGAGCCCACCGGACCCAGCGTGGTTCACGTGGTGGACTCCGGGCCCGATCGCAGCTGGTCGCCCATGCGCCATCTCTACCTGCAAGCAGCCGCACTGGCGCGTTACCGATTGTGGCTTACCAGCCCCTACTTCGTGCCCGACCAACCCATGCTGCAGGCGCTCATCGGCGCGGCCCTGCGTGGTGTAGACGTGCGCCTGTTGGTGCCCAAGCGGGGCGACAGCCGGCTGGTCACGTGGGCGTCACAGTCCTATTTTCGCGCCTTGTTGGAGGCCGGTGTGCGCATCTACGCCTACGACGCCGCCCGGCGACGACGACGGTTTCGCATGCCGATTCGACGCAAGCCGGAACCGCCCGGGATGATTCACGCCAAGACCCTCGTCGTCGACGCCTGGCTGGCGACCATCGGCTCGACGAATATGGACCTGCGATCCTTCGATCTGAACTACGAGATCGACGCTTTGATCTACGGTGAGGACTTTGCCATCGCCATGGCCCGGCAGTTCGAGCGCGACCTGGACAGTACCGCCCGCGTGCGCCTGGCGGCCGTCAATGGGTGGGGACACTTCCGCCGATTGCGAAACGGCCTCGCCCGGCTGCTGTCGCCCCTGCTTTGATTACAAAACGTCCCGAGCAGCGCGCAGGACGTCGATGTAGCTGACGATTCCCAGCAGGTAGTCGGTCTCGTGATCGATCACCGGGATCGCCCCCACTTTGTGGTCGAGCATCAGGTCGATCAGCTCGTCCACCGTCGCCTCGGGTCCGGCGGTCAGCACGTCGGTGAGCATCACGTCGGCCACCCCTGCGCCAAGGTCGAATCGCTGCCGTCCCGGATTCTCCGCCGCAACCAGCATCGGCAGCGCCAGGGTGCGAACATCGCGATCGCTGACCACGCCGCGCAAATAGCGTCCCTCGACCACCGGCACGTGGCGCACGTCCTCGTCGTGCATCAGGCGGACCACTTCAGACAGGGTCGCCGAGATCGTGACGCAGACCACTTCGCGGGTCATGAGGGTGCGTGCATTCATATTGGGCGTTCTCCAGGTGGCGGCGGGTGGCGGGCTGCAAGCGTGCCGCGCCGCAGGATGTCAGGTCAAGTGGCTGCGCCTCTTGTGTAGCAAGGATCGGCGCCGTCGCGGGCACGCAGTCGCCCGCGCCGCGGGAGCGGCGCTTGACGCCCATGGCTCGATCCCGGACTGGCCGAGGCCGTGCTCGCTGGCTGGCGCCAGCGGCGGCCACGGTTGGGGCGAGCGGGAGATGTCTGAAGAAACACGCGGACATGACGACGGGTTAGCAGCCCCGGCGCGCTAGTCTGCGACGACTTGTCGCCGGCGCAGGCCCGCCATCGCCTCCTCTGTCGCCTTGATCAGCGAGTTGTAGACCGTGCGCATCAGCGTAGCCCAAGGCTGCGAACGACTGGTTTTCGACCGCAAGGTCACGGAACGGTACAGCGTCAGCATGTTGTAGGTCAGGCGGCGCAGCATCATCATGACCACCATCCCGCGCGGGTCGAGGATCCACGGTCGTTTGTCCTCGTGCAGCACCGTGTCGAACGTGTTGTGATTCTCGTTCTCCACCGACCAGCGCCGCCGGATCAGCAGCAGCCACTGATCGCCAGTGAGCCGATCGTGGGTCAGGCTCGTGAGGTAGTAGCGGTTTTCGACGGAGACTTCTCCTGTGGTCTTGTCGATGCGCTCGCACTGCACACGCACGACGGTTCGCAGGTGCCTCCAGTCGAGGAAGCCGGTCATCTCCTCGGTGAGGAACAAGCGCCTGATCACAATCTGGCTGCCGGCCAGGTCCGTGGTCTCGGCAACGCACTGGCCAGCGGTGAGAGAAGCCAGTAGGCGCCGGGCCTCGTCGAGCAGCGTGGGCTGGTTGTCGGTCAGGCACAGCAGGTAGTCGAGTTGGCGTTGCTTGATGGCGTCCGCGTTGGCCAGACTGCAGGCGCCGCTGTCGTACATGATCAGCTCAAGGCGCAGCCAGGCGTACGCTGCAAGCAACGCGTCGAGTGCAACGACGAACACGCCCATCTCATTGGTCTTTGGCGGGATGGGGTGGGCATCCAGGCAAGGCCGGCCTGGCACCGAGGCATAGCAGCTGGTGATGGTGCGAACGACGGCGTGCCTTCCCTGTATCTGCCCGTACTTCACGGCTGCGGTCAGCTTGTCCCACAGCCACGTCGAGGTACCCTTGCCGTCCATCGATGCTGCTCGCACCGGCAAGTCCTGCCTGAGCTGCTTGCGGCGGTGGGCCAGCCGCATGCCGTGGTAGATGAGTTTGCGGACCTCCTCGGGGTCGAGGCGGACGAGCAGGTCGCGCAGAGTCGTGTCCGGGATGCGGCGCCAGATGCGCAGCAGCTTGCGCGCCCCCCGTCCCAGCCAATCCGTGAACTCCTCGACCTCGCCCAGACCCTTGCAGCCGGCGGCGATGCCCGTGATCACTGCGGTGAGCGCGGTCCGCATCTTCAGCTTGACCTTGCCCCTACGTGGCTCGGCCACGCTGCCCAGTGGCATCTCGTCTGTGCGGGCCGCGATGTGCCCTGCGGTCCTGCGCATGACGCGCAGCTTCGGTTCCTTCTGCATGGCAGTCTCCTGTTGGTTGCCTAGCGGGCCCGACCGCGCCATGCTGTCGCTGCCCGCTGGCGCCGCGGAACGCCGGGCCTGCTAGCCCGTACGTCCGCGTTTTTCTTCAGCTGATGACAATGCGTGACGCGGCGCCAGCCGGCCACCTTTTCGGAGCTTGCGAATTTGTGCTCGCGCTTGGCGTCCGCCAACGACGGCGACGATTCGCAGGACTACGACAGACAG
>CAYTLW010000183.1:0-12034 GCA_964438735.1 uncultured Enterobacteriaceae bacterium
GACAAGACCTTTCCGCAAGCTTTCTCGCCCAAAGGCGACTTTGCGATCGCCCTGCCCGCCTTGGGACGTCAAGTAGACGGTTTCCTGGCACGACGTTAGAGTACGCCCCGGGTTCTTCGCAACGCTTTGTCGCACTTTTCAATCTTGGCCGCCCAATGACCGACGACCTGCCATTCGACGCCCCCGAATCGTCTGAAGATTCGTTGATGGGCACCGTGATCGACGGTCGCTACGAGGTCGGCAAGCTGCTCGGCAAGGGTGGCTTCGGCAGTGTCTTCGCAGCCACGCATACCACCACCGGCCAGCGCATGGTGGTCAAAGTGCTGCGCGCCGAGATGGCGTCGGATCGAACTCAGGTCAAGCGTTTCTTCAACGAGGCCAAGACCACCTGCCAGCTCACCCACCCCCATACGGTGCGGGTATTCGACTTCGGGCGCGTCGACAGCGGCCAGCTCTACATGGCCATGGAGATGCTCGATGGCCTCGAGCTGGCGGTCGTACTCCGCAAGGAGGCGCCCCTGGAGCCCCTGCGGGTGACCCGGATCGCCTGCGCCATCCTGAAGTCCCTGGCCGAAGCGCACGAAGCGGGCCTGGTGCATCGTGATCTCAAGCCCGGCAACGTCTTCCTGTGCAACGTTCATGGCAATCGCGACTTCGTCAAATTGATCGACTTCGGCATCGCCAAGTCCTATGACGAGGGCGCCGAGGATGACCTGACAAAGACCGGCTTCGCGGTCGGTACGCCCAAGTACATGAGTCCCGAGCAGGGACGGGCCGAACCATTGGACGGCCGGTCGGACCTGTACTCGCTGTCCGTGATGATGTTCGAGGCCCTGACGGGCAGGGTGCCATTCAAGGCGCCCAGCGCCATGGCGCTCATCGTCAAGCACATGCAGGAGGCGCCGCCCGAGATTTCAGAGCTGGTGCAAGAACCCCTGCCGACCGGCCTTGGCGAGGTGGTCATGCGGGCGCTGGCGAAGTCGCCTTGGGATCGCTACACCGACGCCGACGACATGCGCGCGGCCCTCGAGGATGTGCTCGCAGGTGTGGGCCAGCCCGTGCCGCCGGAGTCCCGGGCGTTGTCCGCCAAGATGCGCACCCCGGATGCCGGCGATCTGGCCGCTCACCAGGCCGCACGTGCCGCTGCTGGCGAAGAGACCGTCACGGTCGCTTCCGATCAGGAAGAGCCTGCAGCGCTTGCAACCGTGGCGCTGGACACCGGCCAGGCGCGCGCCGCAGCCGCTGGCGCGGCCACATCCACGGGCGATACGACGGTCGAACCCGTGCCCGCTGCCGACAACGCAAGCGCTGGCGATGACGCAAGCGCGGCCGGGGACGAAGGGGCCGCAGCCTCCGCTGACGCCGACGCCGACCCGACCACCGGCATCAATACACGCATCCAGCGTGGCATGAACCAGTCGAGCATCGTGCCCTCGACGCCCTCTCGGCCCAGCCGCAATCGCTCCAAGTACGCCGACAAGCCGCTTCGCCGTCGCCGTCAGGGCGGCTGGATGCTGCCGCTGATCGCTTTGCTGCTCGCCGTCGGCGCGGGTTGGGTCATCTGGTCGGTGGTGCAGGGCAGGGACGTATCCCTGGACGCCGCCAAGCGGGACCTGACCACGGTCACGGCTGCGATCGAAGACAAGGTGCGACAGCCCAATGTGGCACCCCAGGGGCAGCGCGAAGTGGAGATGCCCAACCTGCCCAAGGGCAGCCCGCGCAAGGCGATGTACAAGAAGAAGGTCGAGGCCCGAAACGAAGGCGTCGGCGCCAAGGGCGAGCCCCTGAGTGACAAAGAACTGCAGAAGGCCGCCACGCGGGTCAAGAAGGGCGTCCTGAGGTGCCTGCGCAGGCATGGCGAGCGAAATCGGGCCTATCCGCGGGTACCGGTCTCCGTCACCGTCACTCCCGCGGGCAAAGTCACCAAAGCCGTCCTGGACGAGGAGATCGGCACCGGCAAGCTGGCCACGTGTGTGGAGAAGGCCGTCAAGAAGATGCGTCTGCGCGGACCCCGGCCCGGCGTCGAGGTGCGCAATGTATTCTTCGGCTTTGGCGCCATCCGCAAGCCGAAGCGCCGCCCCGCCAAGGGACGCACGCTGCCCAAGACGAAGTACAACGGCGACCAGGCTCTCTGATGGTGCGTGTCGCTGGCCTTTCGCTGCTGTTGTTTGCGGCGGCCGTGTTTTATGCGGCGCCGGCCCAGGCCGGACCGTCGGAGGCCATGCGACGGCAGGCCAAGGACATGTCCAATCGCGCCGCGAAGCACTTCGCCCACAAGCGATACATCGAGGCCGCCGAGCTCTTCGAGCAGGCCTACGCGCTCGATCACGACAAGCTGATTCGGCTGCGCAACGCCGGCCGAGCGTTCGAGGAGGCGAAGCGTTACGACCGCGCCCTGCACTGCTTCCTGCGCTATCTCGAACGGTCCGAGGACCCCAAGCTGCGCACGGACGCCAAGGAGCGCGTTGCCCGCTTCCGTGCCGAGCTCGCCAAAGGCAGCCAGGACAAGGCAGGACCAGACAAGACAGTGGTCCCCGATCCACCGCCCGCCCCGCGGCCGGATCCCAACCAGGTCGGCAACAAGGGGTCCGCCGCGGGCGTTCCGTCTGCAGGGGCGGTGGCCGATCCGTCGCCCGGCAGCGGACCCGGCATGGCCCCCTGGCTGATCGGGGGCGGTGGGCTGGCCCTGGTCGCCGGTGGCGTTGTCTGGGTCCTGGCCGCCAATGCGGCTGCCGACCACATCGATGAAGACGAAGAAGGTGGCCATTACAACTACACCGGCGGCGATCAGAAACTCTCCGACGATCGCTCGGCCTTGAGCACCAACCGCATCGCTGCGTGGTCCGTCACCGGGCTGGGAACCGCGGCGGTGGCTGCAGGTGCGTGGCTGCTCCTCAGTGGCGGCGGCGACGCGCACGCCGCCTGGCCCCGTCCGGGTCTGGGGCCGAATCGATGGACCCTCGCCTGGCGATTCTAGGCAGGCACTCCCCGGAGGCTCCAGTGTGCAACTTGACGGACGCCCCCGTTCGCCACCGCCATTCGGCCCTCTGGCTGGCCCTCGGTGGCGTGACCTGGCTGCTGGTGGGGTTTGGTGCGCTGGTGCGCGTCGAGCAGGCCGGGCTGGCTTGCCCGGACTGGCCGCTCTGCTTCGGCGAGGTCATCCCCGACATCCGCCTCGAGGGCGTGATCTACGAGTTCGGCCACCGCGTGCTGGCGGGCCTGGTGTCCATCGGTTTCGCCATCCTGGCGATGCTGGCCTGGCGAGCGCCCCACACGCGTTCGAAGGTGCGCCGGCCGTTGATTCTGGCCGCGGTCGTATTGCTCCTGCAGGTGGTGATGGGCGGCCTCACCGTACTCATCGTGGACAAGCCCGAAGGCGCGGCCATGCGGCCAGCGGCATGGACCGTGACGACGCACCTCATCCTCGGCAACCTCTTCGTCGCCTTGACCTTCCTGATCGGCCTGAGACTCAGCGGTGGCTCGTCGGCGGGTGGAGCGACTGTAGCGTGGCGTCGACTGCTGGCGGCCTGGTCGGCTTCCCTGCTGGCCCAGTTCATCCTCGGTGGCGTCATCGCGGCAAACCTGGCCGGTCTGATCTGCATCGAGTTCCCCACCTGCAACGGCGGCATCTGGTTTCCAAGCTGGTCCGGGCTGGTGGGCGTTCAGCTGGCACATCGGCTGAACGGCTTTGCCCTGCTGGCCCTGGCCATTTGCCTGGCGGCCCTGGCCACCGACGGCCGCTCGCGCCTGCTGGGCCGCCTGCTGCTGGCCGCGGTGGTACTCCAGATCGGCCTCGGCGCGGCCAACATCTGGTTCGCCTTGCCGACGGCGGTGACCGTCGGCCACTCGGCGGTGGCCTCGGCCCTCTTCGTCATGTCGTTGGTGGCCTGGGATACAAGTCGGGGCCCGGCGGTCGCTGCCACCGAGCCCCGATGAGTGTGCCTTGGCACACGCTACGGATCGCTGAACGCCCTAGAACGCGGCCTTGAGCTCTGCGCAGCAGGCGTCGGTCTTGCAGGCCTGCAACGCGTCGCCACTCTTGCCAGCTCCGGCGCACGTGGGTTCGGCCTCGTTCTCGCACTTGGCCAGCGCCGTAGCCGCCGTCTTGCACTCGGAGCTCACGTTGCAGGTCTCCGGGCACGCGGCCATGCAGGTGGCCACCTTGCCGGCACAGCCCGCGGGGCAGGTGATGTTTGGCGGGCAATCGGTCATGCACTTGGTCATGGTGCTCTGGCAACCGACGTTGCAGTCGAACATGCATTTGCCATAGGGGCAGCACATGCGGGTCGCATTCTTGCCGCCGTCGCACGGGTCGGCGTCGCAGGTGCTGCCGGCCGGTGGCGCGAAGGGGCTCTTCTCGCCGCTGGTGGAGCCCGCATCGGTCTCCTTGGGCGCCTCGGTGCACTTGACCGCGCCCGCGCCGCCAAAGAAGACCAGGTTGAAGGTGCCATCCAGGGTCAGCGTCTTCGGCCCAACCGGGGTCTCGTTGTAGAGCACCACGCCGTTGAGCGTGCCGACCAGGGCCTTGCCCTCGGAGGGGCAGGGCGACACGTCGATGGTGCCCTTATCCTTGGAGGTGAAGGTGCCGGTCAGGGCCGCGCCGGCCACGGTGTAGCTGACCCATGCATCGCTGTCGGCCGCGCCGACCGGGATGCCCTTGGCGGGCAGCGGGTGCTTGGCCGTGTCGATCCAGATCTGGATCGCCTTGCTCTCGGCGCCCGCCTCGGTGATGAACATGCTGAGCAGGGTGTCGGCGTTGGTGGCGCCCCAGGTCTTGGCGGTGGCGTCGCCGGCCGAGGCGACCTTCTCGCCCTTGACCTGCACGGTGGTGTTGGCGTCGTCGGTGACCTTGACGTCGGCCTTGTTCTTGGTCGAGTCGCCCTGCTGGCCGCCCGTGTCGGCGCCGCCACCGCTGGTATCGGTCGCTGCCGCGCCCCCTCCGCCAGTACCGGTGGTGGTCCCGCAACCTGCCGCGAGGGCGACGGTGATCATGATCCCCATCCACTTCATCTGCTTCATCTCACTCTCCCTTTGGCCGCTGGTGCTGTGGGCGACCATCCGCAATTCGTGCGTTGTGTTCCCGTTGTTGGCCATCGCCTCGTCGGGCAGGCAGTAACACGCACAGGCAGCCGCTGCAATTCGGACGGGCGGCCCGAATCGCCACCCGATCGTGGGAATCAGCCGCGGACTTGACGGGGTTTGCATCCACGACGACTTCCAGCAAGGATCGCCCGCTGTCGGTCCGCGCTGCACACAGCCGGCGCAATGAGCCCGACCTGGAGCCGCAAGACATGACACGACACGCCATTCAACTGCTCATCGGCGTCGCCCTGGGCGCGCTCGCGTTCAGCTGCAGCAAGGCCCCCCAGGCGCCGCAGCCCAAGACGGTCGATCTGGACAGGCAACCGGCCGCGGGGCCCGGGCGCCCCCCCCCGCCCGCGCCGGCCCCGCCCGCCCCCGCCCCCCCCGCCGCCGCGCCCGCGGCCGCGACCCCGGCCGCCGCCACCCCTGCGGCCAAGGCCCCCGCTGCCCCCGAGGAGCCCAAGCGCACGCCGTCGATCGCGCTGCACCTCTCCACGCCGCGCAGCGAGGCCTTCGCCATGCCGGACCAGGGCAAGAAGGCCCACGTCCAGGTCACCGCCGTAAACGCCATGGGCCGCCCCTACGCCTCTTTGGAGGAGTTCTTCGGCGCCCGCCTGTTGCTGGTGGTGATGCGCTCGGACGGCAGCTGGGCCCGCATCTTCCGGACCGCTGATCTCAGCAAGCCGGAGCGGAGCAAACACCTGTTCAAGCTCGTCTTCGAGCGCGCTGGCGCGCACATGTTGTCCTTCACCTACGACCCCCCGGATGGGCCACTGGTCACCGTGCCCGCCTACATCGACGTCAACGGCAAGTCCAAGCCTGCGATTGCGCTGGAGGATAGATCGCTGCGCTACGTGGGGCCGAAGACCCTCGAGGTCGCCCTGGCGGCACCCGAGGGCCCGCTCAAAGTGTGTGAACCCATCGCCATCGCCACCACGTGGACCCGCAAGGGAAAGACCCTGGGCCTGGCCCGAGAAGGGGAGGGCGGACCCACCGTTCGCTACGTGGCGGCTCACATGGGTTTGACCGGACTGGTCCTCGCCCAGTCCCTGCCCGATCCCAAGCCTGAGGCGACCGCCGGCCCCGGGGATGCTGGAACCCGCGCGACGCTACGACTGGACCGATCCGGTCAATATCGGGTGATCGCCACCGCCCGCGCTGGCAAGCGCGAGGTCACGGCGTTGTTCACGCTCAGCGCCGAGGGTGAGGCGCCAGCTGCAGGGTGTCCGCCGAGCCCGTAACCGCAACGCCGACGTGCGCGACATGGCCGGGGTCGGACGCGCTCAAGGTCAGTGATCGGGCCGGCTGACGCGCCGCTTCGTCGTCGGGTACCAACACCCAGATGTGAAATGCAGCCAGCACCAGCGACGGGATCGCTGCGAAGGCCAGGCCGAGCGCCATGGCCGGCGGCGCCCGCAGCACCTCTGCACCAGGCAGCAGCCAGGCAGCGGCGACAAAGGCCAGCATCGGCGCCGGGTAGATGGTCGCGCTCAGCCAGCGGCGATTTGGCGGCGCCAGCAGCCAGGCCACATGCGCCAGGGCGAAGACAGGCAGCCAGCCCAGCACAAGGGCGCCCGCCGATGCCGCCACACCGATCAGGCCGATGTAGAGGGCCACCACCAGGGACCAACTCACGCTGGTGACGGGGTCGCTGGTTGAAGGGCCTTGCAGCAGGGCGTCCAGGCCGGCGAACGCGGCGCCACCCCAGGCAAAGACAGCAGCGATACATAAGCCGACCGCGACCTGGGTAATGACCACGCCAGCGCCCCGTTCGACCTTGCCGCCAATGCTCCGCGTCGTGCCCTTCTTCGTCCGGCCAGCCATGCTTCCCTCCCGCCACGCCTGCTGATCTGCTCAGCGGCGCCATGGGAGCAAGGACGCACGAACACGCGTGGGGATCTGGCGAGGGTGGTGAACCGTCAGGTGGTGGGCGCGCGGATCAGGGAGCGCGCTGAAATACCAGCACGTGCTGATAGGGCAGCAGGCGGTCATCGCGGCGCTTGAGCCCATACCCCGCCCGGGTGAGTTCGGTCACGATCACTTCAGGCGGCACCCGATGCCCCGGCGGTGGGCCGACCGGAATGTCGCCCATCTTGAAGTCGACGATCACGATCCGCCCGCCCTTGCGCAGCCATGGGGCCAGCGCTTTGAAGTAGGCGGACCGACCTTGGATGTGGTGGTAGGTATTGCAGACGAAGATCACGTCCATCGGAACGGTCAACAACGGGTCGGCGGCCTCGCCGAGCACAGAATGCAGGTTGCTCAGTCCTTCCTTGCGCGCCCGGCGGGCCAGGAAGCGCACCATATCCGGCTCGATATCCACCGCCCAGACGTCCCCCTTGGGCACCTTCCGAGCAAATCGCACGGCGAAGTATCCCGTCGCCGAGCCGATGTCGGCCACCCTGGCATCGGTTGGCAGCTTCAGACTTGCCACCAGGGCGTCGCCCTTCTGCCAGGCGTCCCGCTTCTTGGACTCGAAGATGGCGGCCCAGCGGCTGGCATCCTTGAACCGGCGGTGGCTGCCTGGGTGGGCATGTTCGCCATGGTGGCCGGCATGGTCCGCGCCGAGACGCTGCCGTGCATGCTCGCCGTGCACGCTATGGCCTTCCGGGGCCGCTGTCTCGTGGTGCTTGCGGGCGACAGCCGGTTTGCCATCGGGCCGGGCATGGCCCTTCTTCGCGCTCGCTGGAACTCTCGCTTCAGATTGGCTGGCAGGCTTGGCAGCCGATGTCGGCGTGACTTGCGCGGCCTGCTCGCCGGCGCCGCAACAGCCGGCGATCGCGATCATGGCCGCGATCCAAGACCGTCGCCGCGCAGCGATCATGTGTTCGACTCGCCCGCCGGCACGTAGACCTCGCCGCCGGCCTCGCGGAAGCGCTCGCTCATCTCAGCCATGCCCGCGTCCAGCGCCTGGTCGTCATCCAGCCCATGCTCCGCGGCGTAGTCGCGCACGTCCTGGGTGATCTTGTAGGCGCAGAAGTGCGGCCCGCACATGGAGCAGAAGTGGGCCGTCTTGGCCGCCGGCGCTGGCAGGGTCTGGTCGTGGTACTCGCGCGCTCGCACCGGGTCGAAGCCCAGGTTGAACTGGTCCTCCCACCGGAAGCCGAAGCGCGCCTTGCTCAGCAGGTTGTCGCGCTCCTGCGCGCCGGGATGTCCCTTGGCCAGGTCGGCCGCGTGGGCCGCGATCTTGTAGGTGATCACGCCCTCCTTGACGTCGTCGCGGTCGGGCAATCCCAGGTGCTCTTTGGGCGTGACGTAGCAGAGCATGGCGGTGCCGAACCAGCCGATCATCGCCGCGCCGATGGCCGAGACGATGTGGTCGTAGCCGGGCGCGATATCCGTCACCAGCGGCCCCAGCGTGTAGAAGGGCGCGTCGTGGCACCACTCCTGCTGCAGCTCCACGTTCTCCTTGATGCCGTTCATGGGCACGTGCCCCGGCCCCTCGATCATCACCTGCACATCGTACTTCCAGGCGATCTTCGTCAGCTCGCCCAAGGTCTTCAGCTCGGCGTACTGGGCGGCATCGTTGGCGTCGGCGATGCAGCCGGGCCGCAAACCGTCGCCCAGCGAGAAAGCCACGTCGTAACGGGCCATCAACTCGCAGATCTGCTCGAAACCCGAGTACAGGAAGTTCTCCTGGTGATGGGCCAGGCACCACTTGGCCATGATCGAGCCGCCGCGCGAGGCGATGCCGGTCAGCCGTTTGGCCGTCAGCGGGATGTGGGCCAGGCGCACACCGGCGTGGATGGTGAAGTAGTCCACGCCCTGCTTCGCCTGCTCCTCCAAGGTCTCAAGGAACAGCTCCAGCGTGAGGTCCTCGACCCGGCCGTCGACCTTCTCCAGGCACTGGTAGACCGGCACCGTGCCGATGGGCACCGGCGCGTTGCGCAGGATCCACTCCCGTGTCTGGTGAATCGCCGGCCCGGTGGACAGGTCCATGACCGTATCGGCGCCCCAGCGGATGGCCCACTGCATCTTCTCGACCTCTTCCTCGATGGAGGAGGTGACCGCCGAGTTGCCAATGTTGGCGTTGATCTTGGTCAGGAAGTTGCGGCCGATGATCATCGGCTCGCTCTCGGGATGATGGGTATTGGCCGGGATGATGGCCCGCCCCGAGGCCACTTCGTCGCGCACGAACTCCGGCTCGAAGCCCTCGCGGATGGCGATGAAGCGCATCTCGTTGGTGATGGTGCCTTGGCGTGCAAACCACAGTTGCGTCGGTCGCTCGGGTCCGGCCCGTTCGGCGATCCAGTCGGCCCGCAGACGCGGCACACCCTGCCGCGGATCACAGCCCTGCGGCCCGGTCGTGTCGTAGACGTCGTGGGTCGTTCCATCGGTCAACGTCACCTGGCGGAAAGGCACCTCCAGCTCGCCCCGCGCCACCTTCCGCGAACAGGGATAGTGCGCCTCGATCGGAGGCAAGGGCTCACGGGGCTCCAGCTCGCCCGTGCCGTTGCTGCCGTTGCTGCCATCGCTGCTATTGCCGCCCTCACCGGTCAGCCCGTGGTCACCGCTCATGAACGCCTCCGAGGCGCGCGAACAGGGGGTGTACTGCGCGCGCCGGCCGTCGGTTATGGCCACTCGGTCCCCGAAAGGCAATGGTGATGAGAGGTGTCAGACCCTCACATATCATGACTTGCCTATGCAACATACTGATATCACGTAAACGGGCCGTTGACATCGCGACCGCCGCGCGCCATGCTGCGCACATGGCCAGACCCCCTCGAATCGACTTTCCAGGCGCGTGGCATCACGTCATGAATCGTGGCGCCCGTCGCGAGCCCATCTTCCGCAACAATGACGACGCCTTGCTCTTCCTCCAAGGTCTCGGCACGGTGCTCGCCGAGTTCCGCGTCGAGGTGCACGCCTACGCCCTGATGCCCAATCATTACCACCTGCTGGTGCGCTCGATGGATGGGCGCTTATCCGCGGCCATGAAGGCGTTCGGCTCCAACTTCACCAGGGCGATCAATCGCGTGCACAAGTGGGATGGGCCGATCTTCCGCGGCCGATTCCGCAATGAGTTGCTGGTCGACGAGGAGTACTTCGACGTCGTGGTGGCCTACATCCATCTCAACCCGGTGCGCGCCAATCTGGTTCAGCGGCCGGATGACGAGTGCTGGACCAGCTATCGGCAGTATCTGGGCCTCGAGCAAGGCTACGAATGGCTGCATACAGACGCCGTACTGGGCCGCTTCGGTGACTCCCATGGGCTGCACGGTTTCATCCGCGAGCTGCACCAGGGGGTCTCACAGTGGCCCGAGGATCTCGACCTGGACACCGGACTGCTGCGCGCGCCGATTCTCACGGCTGCCGATGGACGGGCCAGGCGGGGTCAGACACACGCCAGGCAACTCGAGCCGAACGAAGTCCTGGACGCCGTCTGCCAGCTCGCCGGCGTGTCAGAGGAGCGCTTGCAGCGTTCGGTTCACGGCCGAGGTGCCAACCCGGCCCGCAGAATGGCCGCGTGGGCCCTGAGCGTGTCGACGAACCTGACCCACCTGGAGATCGGCGACCGCCTGGCCATGTCGGGCAGCCATGTGGCCAACGTGTTGCTGCGGCTGCGCCGGTCGCCGCCGCCGGTGATCCGGGGCTGGATGACGTGGTGGGAGGCCGAGAAGCTGTTGCCCGCTGAAGATCAGACCGCGCCGATCGACAACAGCCGTCGTCTGCTCGATGTCTGAGCCGCGCCTGCTCGCTATCTGAATGCTGCCAGGCAGCAGCATCTACGAGTACCCGTCAACCACGTTTCAGATAGTTACGATGGCAAGTTATGATATGTGAGGGTCTGACACCTCACTATCACACTGCGTACTCGGCGGGGCGATAGTCGTCGAGATGGTCGGCGATCCAGGCCATGGTCTGACGGAGGCCGTCGTCCAGGGACACCTGGGGCGCGTAGCCGAAGACGGTGGCGGCCTGGGTGATGTCGGCCTGCAGGTGCATGACTTCGCTGGCGCTCGGGCGGATGCGCGAGGCGTCCTCTTCGATGGGCACGTCGCGGCCGTGCAGGGCGACCATTCGTTGGGCCAGCTCGCCGATGGAGATCGAGCGGCCGCTGCCGATGTTGAGCACCCGGCCGATGGCGTCTTCGCTGCTGGCGATGCCCAGGAAGCCGGCGACGGTGTCGGCGACGTAGGTCAGGTCGCGACGCGGGGTCGCGCTGCCGATTCGCAGGGTGTCGGCGCCCGAGAGCAGCTGGCTGGCGATGGTCGGGATGATGGCGCGCTGGCTCTGGCGTGGGCCGTAGGTGTTGAAGGGGCGCAGCACGGACACGGGCAGCTCGAAGGAGCGGTGGTAGGAGATGGCCAGCTGGTCGGCGCCGATCTTGCTGGCGGAGTAGGGCGACTGGCCGATGATCGGGTGGGCCTCGTCGATGGGTACATAGCGGGCGCTGCCGTAGGTCTCCGAAGTGGAGGTGTGCACCAGACGCTCGACGCGCTCGCGCAGGCAGGCCTCCAGCACGTGCAAGGTGCCGACCACATTGGTGGCGATGTAGTGGTGGGGTGCGACGTAGCTGTAGGGGATGCCGATGAGGGCGGCGAGGTGGAAGACCACGTCGCGATCGGTGACTGCACGACGGACAGCGGCGGGATCCTCGACCGTTGCCGCGTGTACATCCAAGGCGGCCTGCACGTCGGCGTCCAGGCCATCGAGGTGGCCGCGACGCCCCATGGAGTTGTAGCGGATCAGCACCCGGACTTCGGCACCTTCGCGCACCAGACGCTCGGTGAGATGCGAGCCGATGAAGCCCGCCGCGCCGGTGACCAGGACCCTCACACCACGCCACTGTCCCATGAGATCCTCCGCGGTTGTTCCTGGGCCATACACGCTAGACGGGCCCGGATCAAGCCTGTGGGCATGGCCCGACGCCGGCAAGTCTGCCTCGGGGGACAACGCAGGGCCATCGCAAGAACGATCAAGCTGAATCAGTAAGCTGAGGTCAAGGGAG
>CAYTLW010000184.1:0-11897 GCA_964438735.1 uncultured Enterobacteriaceae bacterium
GCGACGACGGCTCGTCCTGTACCAAGGACCTCTGTGATCCGGTCGCCGGCTGCAAGCACGAGATCCACCACGGCGTGGCCTGCAAGATCGAAAACGGTTGCTCGCCCTCAGCGTTCTGCGACCAGGGCAAGTGCGTGCACGCGCAGAGCGGGCTGTTGCACAACCGAGCGCACAAGTTCTCGACCACGTCCCTGACGGTGCCCCGTTTCGAGGTCGTGGTGCCCACGCCAGGTGGCGGCGGATGGACCTTCTACAAGAAGGGGGCCACCGAGCTGTACATGATCCGCTTCGACAAGTCGGGCGCCATGACCAAGCACCTGAGCGTCGCATCCGGCCACGAGATCACCGCCCGCGCCGGCCGTTGGATGGCCGACAACAAGTTGATGGTCCTGCTCCGCAAGGCGTCCAGCAGCAATTCCCTGGCGCGGGCCTATCTGCTGGTTTACGACGGGTCCGCCAAGTATCTGTGGCAGGCCAACTACCCGGTCGGTGAGAAGACAAGCCACACCTGGGGCGCCCGTGGCGACGCCAGCGAGATCCTCACCTATGCCGACAAGACCCTCGGCCTCGTGGGCGGCCTGCAGTGGCTGGCCGGCTGGCACAGCCCCCAGGTGATCCGAATTCAGGGCAACGGCAAGCTGATCTGGCGCACCTACGTGGACTCGGACAAGGCCACCAACCTCACCGCCACCGATGGTCTGTCCTTCCAGGATGGCGCCACCGTGGTCGCCGGCTCCAAGTGGCTCGGCAAAGGGGCGCGCGACGGCATGCTCGCCAAGGTCGACAACGCCGGCAAGACGATGTGGATCAAGAGTTACGACGGCGGCGGCGACGAGCGGGCCCTGCAGCTGGTCAACTCCAGCAGCGGCGGCTTCCTGTTGGCCGGCACCGGCACGCCTGGCGGCAAACCCGGCTGGTGGTGGGCCGAGACCGACAAGGCGGGCAAGCTGCTCTGGCAGAAGCACGGCAACCTCGCCGGCGGGCTCACGATCCAGAACGTGGCGCTGGCGGCTGGTGGGCTGCTCACGGTGTCGGCGACCCAGGACGTGGGCATCGTCAAGCAGGGCGTGCTGGCCGGCTTCGACGCCAGCGGCAAGCAGCAGTGGTCCCAGATCGTCAAGACCGAGCCGAGCACCTGGCTGTCCGGCCACCGCTCCATGGTGCATACAGACGATGGCGGCCTGCTGCTGGTCGGCGGCGCCACGGTCTGGGGTGCGCCCAATCCGATCGTCGTGCGCGCCAGTCCGTGGGGCCATTCGACGTGCAAGATCGCCGGCAAGTGCGCCGGCCTGGCCGCCAAGGACTGCAGCGACGGCAAGCCCTGCACCGCCGACCTCTGCGACCCTGCAAAAGGCTGCGCGCCGGCCGCTTTGGCCGATGCCACCCCGTGCGGTGACGGCAAGTCCTGCAAGACCGGGCAGTGCAAGTAACGCAACAATACAGGCAGCGGCGGCCTGCAAGTCCGCTGGCGGTCTGCGATCCCCCGGCGGGGCTGCCGGTCGCCCTTGGCGCGCCGGGAATGCGGACTACCTTTCCTTGAACAATCCCGCCCGCGGGCACCGGAACGAACACCCAGACAGATCGGAGCACACCATGGCCCTCAATCGTCGCGCCTTCATCCTCGGCGGCCACATCACCCCGTTCATCGGCAAACGCCATCCGGACTTCATCTGGAAGCGGCATCCCGACTTTGGCACCAAGGAGAATCCGACCCTGGAGGACTACGTCACCATGTCGGTCAACGGCGCCCTGGAGGCCACCGGCACGCCCGCCGCTGCCGTGGACAAGGCCTGGATCGGCAACTTCGCCGGCGAGCTCTTCAGCAACCAGGGCCACCTGGGCCCGGCCGTTGTTGGCGCCAACCCCGACCTGATGTTCAAGCCGGTCATGCGCGTCGAGGGCGCCTGCGCGTCCGGTGGCCTGGCCTTCGTCGCTGCCCTGGAGTCCATCCAGGCGGGCACGGACGTGGCCCTGGTGGTCGGCGCCGAGGTGCAGACGACCGCATCGGCCCGCGACGGCGGTGACTACCTGGCGCGTGCGGCCCATTACCGCCGCCAGCGCGGCATCGATGACTTCACCTTCCCGGCGCTCTTCGCCCGGCGGACCAAGTACTACGCCGAGCGTCACGGCATCGGCCATGGCGATCTGGCCCACGTCTCGGTCAAGGCATACGGCAACGCCAATCGCAACCCACTGGCCCACATGAAGGCCGCGAAGATGAGCTACGAGGCCGCCGCGGAGCCCTCCGGTCGCAACCCGACCTTCCTGGGCAACGAGGAGCTGCATCCCTGGCTCAAAGTGAGCGACTGCTCGCAGGTCTCGGACGGCGGCGCGGCGCTGGTCCTGGTCAGCGAGGCGGGTCTGGCGAAGCTGGGCAAGTCCGCTGCGGACTGCACCGAGGTGCTGGCCGTGGGCCACGCCGTGGGCAACCTCTACGAGGACGCCGATCCGACCACCCTGCCCACCACCGCGGCAGCGGCGAAGCAGGCCTACGCGGCCGCCGGCAAGGGCCCCGAGGACATCGACGTCGCCGAGGTGCACGACTGCTTCACCATGACAGAGTTGATGATGATGGAGGCCCTGGGCTTCGCCGAGGAAGGCCAGTCCGCGGCCATGGTCGCTGCTGGCGACACCGCCATCGACGGCAAGCTGCCCATCAACACCGGCGGCGGACTGATCGGCTTCGGTCACCCCGTCGGCGCCACCGGCGTCAAGCAGGTGCTGGAGCTCCACCGCCAGCTCACCGGCCAGTGCGGTGACTACCAGGTGCCCGGTCAGCCCAAGGTCGGCCTGGCCGCCAACATGGGCGGCGACGACAAGACCGCGGTGGTGACCCTGGTCGGCAAGGCGTAACCGCCTCCGCAACCGTTCCTTCGCACATCCAGATCTTCTTTTGCGGATTCTTCGCTCTGCCGTGTCCAACGGTAGAGACGGCGGAGAAGAGGCGCCGTCATGAACTTCGATTGGCGGCGATGTCGTCATGGAGGCGGGCTCCCGGGGCGGGGGCCGACGATCGAGAGGCCGAGGCGTCGAAAGTGGTGGATTGATGCCGGCGGGTGACCGGCTCATGGGACTCGCCACCGAGACGAGAATCGGTGAAGCTGCGCAGCGGGCCGGAGCTGCCCTCCCTCTTCCGGCCCGGCCCGCTGTGCGGCCTCGGAGGCCTCGCCTGAGTCAGCGACCACCGCGCGACGAGGAATTCGAGGAGTTGTATCGCCAGTACGCGGCGACGGTGCTGCGCAGAGCGATGCGCTTCTATGACCGGCACGAAGCCGAGGAAGTGGTGCACGAGGTCTTCATGCGAGTCTGGGATGCCATGAATGACTTCCGCGGCGCCTCCTCGCCGGTGACGTGGTTGTGGCGCATCACGACGAACCACTGCCTGAATCGTCTGCGCGACAGCAAGCGCCGAGCCGAGCTCCTGGTCGAGCGCGCCGGCGAAGTGCCCGGCACCCGGCAGACCAGCACCGACGCCGAGACGGCGCTCTTCCTGCGCCAGATCTGGCGCAGCCTGGACCCTGAACTGACCGTGGTCGGCATGTATCACTTCGTCGACGGCATGACCCAAGACCAGATCGGCCACATCCTCGGCTGCTCGCCGCGGACCGTCGGCAATCGATTGGTGGCCATCCGCGCCCACGCGCGCCAGGTCGCCGGGTTGGAGGTGTCATGACCGACGCCTCCCGCCCGGCAGAAGACGGCCACCTGGCGCGAGACGGTCATCTCCACGATCTGGCGATCGATCGCTACCTGGTCGAGGATGCCGGGCAATTGCACCTCGCCGTCGACGAACACATCGCAGACTGCGACACCTGTCGTGAACGCATCGAGGCCGTGCGCCGGCACGATGCAGGCATTTCCATCGCGTCGCGGTGGCCAGCTTCAATGGATGGACCGGGGGCAACGGTCATTCAGCTGGCGCCGCGGCGCGCATGGAAGCCATCTCGACGTGTCGCCACCGCCGCCGGCCTCTTCGCCGCCGCCGCTGCGCTCCTGCTGTTCTCGCGCGTCGGCTTCGAGGCGGGTGACGACTTCCGCACCAAGGGCGGCGTCTTCGATCTCGAGGTCTGGGTCCACGACGGCTCTGGAGCGCGGCAGGCGACCTCCGGCGAGGTGGTGCATCCCGGCGATCGGATCGGCTTCCGAGTCGATGTGCGCGAGCCCGGACACGTATTGATCCTGGGCGTGGACGGCCGGGGCCGGGCCTATGTAGGCTATCCGCAGGGCGGCCAGGGGCGGTCGCAACATGTGGCGGCCACACAAGGGCCCACGCAGTTGAACGAGGCCCTGCGTTTCGACGAGATCCTGGGCCGGGAGCGCATCGTGGGTCTGCATTGTCCGACCGAGACCGCCCTGGCTGACTTCGCCGATCGACTGCAGTTGATCGGCGTCCAGTTGCCGGCGAGCGAAGCCCTGCCGCTGCTGGTGACCGGCTGCCGACAGCGCGAGATGGTCCTGCGCAAGGAGGCCAAGCTGAATGCGGCGCCTTGAGACCATGACCGGGGGACTGTTGGTGCTCGGCCTGACCTTGCTGGCGGCGATGCCCGCGTCCGCAGCGACCCAGCATCGTTATGCCCTGGTGGTCGGCTCGAACCTGGGCGAGTCGGACGAGACGCCCCTGCGCTACGCCGAGCGGGACGCCGCCCGACTGGGCGATGTGCTGGTCCGCCTCGGTGGCGTGCAGCCGCAGAACATGCTCCTGGTCCGGGGCGGTAGCCCGGCTGCGGTGCAGGGCGTGCTGGTCGACCTGGCCGGTCGGATCGCCCGCCAGCGACGCACGCAGAAGAACTCCACGGCCATGTTGTTGATCTACTACAGCGGCCACGCCAGCGCCGGCGCCATGCACCTCAACGGGGAGCGGCTCTCCTTCGATCGCCTGCGGTCGCTGGTGCGCAAGGCTGGCGCCGACGTCAGCGTGTTCATCGTCGACGCCTGCCGTTCCGGCGGTCTGACCCGGGTCAAGGGCGCTGCGCCGGCCGAACCCTTCGAGATCAAGGTAGATGACCGCCTGCAAAGCCACGGCGAGGCGATCATCACCAGCTCGGCCCAGGGCGAGGATGCCCAGGAGAGCGATCGTCTGCGCGGCGGCATCTTCACCCACCACCTGATCGGCGGTCTGCTGGGCGCTGCGGACCACTCCGACGACGATCGTGTGACCCTGGCGGAGGCCTATCGATACGCCTACGGCGAGACCCTGCGCACCACCAGCCGCACTCGCTTCGTGCAGCATCCGACCTACTCGCTGCGCTTGAAGGGGCGACAGGACGTGACGTTGACGCGCATCAGCGCCGGCGCCGGTCTCGGTCGCCTGCACCTGCGCGACGCTGGCGACTACCTGATCATCGACGAGGATCGCGGCGACGAGGTGGTCGCCGAGCTGGCCGCCAACGCCCGCACCGACCTGCTGCTGGCCCGCGGTCGCTACTTGATCCGGCGGCGTGGCAAACGCGCGGTGGCAGAGGCGCGGGTGACCATCGCCGAAGGGCGTCGCACCGTTCTGGCAGCCGAGGTGATGAAGCAGGTGCCTTATGGCCAGACGGTCCGCCGGGGTATGCAGGAGCGCAACATCTGGAGCGTGGGCGCCGGCGCCACCTTGGCTGGACCGATCCTGAACGGGCTGTCCAACAATGTGGGCGGTGCCCTGGGCCTGCAGGTGGACCTGGAGGAGCTGGCCCTGCACTTCCGCGTGCGCTACGCCAACGCCGGCGGCCAGAACAACGACCTGACCCTGACCCAGGACAGCTACGGCGTCGATCTGGGCGCCTACAAGCTCTTCGACATCCCGGCCATCTCCCTGGGTCTGGGCCTCGGCGTGCGGATCGGCGGTGACGCCATCCAGCAGCAATTCGAGACCACCGGCAGCGCCCCGCAGCGTCGCCAATGGGTCTGGCGGGCGGCGCCCGTGGCACGCCTGGAGTTCACCCCCTGGTCGACCATGGCTTTCACCTTGGATTGTGGTGTCGACGTGCACCTGGCACGGCTGGCCGACGGCGCCGACGAGGCCTGGCAGACGCCGTCAGCCCCCTTCTGCGGCCTGTCGTGGAGTTTCTACCTGCCATGAGAAATCCACTCCACAGTCCCGCGCGAGTCGCCCTGCTGGCCCTGCTCTTCGCCGGCTGCTCCGATGCCCTGGTGGGCACGGACTATCACGGCGAGCCGCTGCTGGAGTTGGAGGGCAAGGTCGAGCAGCTGGAGGCGCCGGGATTTACCGGCAAGTGGGGCGAATCGGGCAATCAGAAGTGGGAGATGCCTGGCGGCCCGGCGCCGGAAGAAGGCGACCTGAAGCTGGCCATGTTCTGGTCCAAGGGCGGCACCGATGGCGAAGAGGACAGCCTCTTCGCGGCCGTCGAACAGCACGCGGTGACCACCTCGACCTTTCCCGCGCGCTACCAGCTGACCCTGTACCAGCCGCCACCTGCCTCTCTGCTGCACACCGACGAAGACGGCTCCGGCCGCTACGCCATCGGCCTGCTCATCGTCTACGTCGACCTGGACCATGACGGCCGCTGGAACGCCGAGGTGGACAAGCTGGTCGGCGGTGCGCCCGGGCGGGCGCTGGCCTATACCGACACCGGCGCCGAGAGCGTTCACTTCGGCACGCTGGGGCCCGGGTACCACCGGCTGCGCGAGCCCAAGGACGGCAAAGACGGCCCCAAGTGCACCAAGGACGGCCGTGTCAATCTGCTGCCCGACGACAAGCCCGACCTCGATCTGCAGATGGCCGCCTGGTTCTCGCCCAAGGTGCTCGTCGACCTGGACTGCGACGGCAAGGCCTACGAGTGGAAGAAAGCCTGCCCGTCGAAGAAGACCGTCAAGTGGTTGTGCGACAAGTACGGCAAGGAACGCTGGCCCTGCAAGGGCTGCCCGAAGTAACCGTCCGCCCCTTCGCGCGGGCCAACTCCGCTGACCCTTGATTCATATCGTCGCGGGCCTTCCGATCGGCCGCGGCATCGGGCACCCTCCGGTCCGCCGGTCCCTCCCCACTCCTTTCCCTCGTCGGCCGGCAAGGAGCGCGCCATGTCCACCGTGCATCACTACAAGGCCAACCTCCGCGACCTGCGCTTCAACCTCTTCGAGTTTCTCGACGTTGGCACCACATCGCTGGGTAAAGGCCCCTTCAAGGCCATGGATCAGGACATGGCCGAGGGCGCCCTGGAGGCCCTGACCGAGCTCTGCGAAGGCGAGTATTGCGCCAGCTTCGCCGAGGCTGATCGGGTCGGTCTGAAGATCGATGACGAGGGCAACGTCACGCTGCCCGAAGCCCTGCACAAGTCGCTCGATGTCTACTACGACAACGGCTGGCACCTCATCGGCATCCCCGAGCACCTGGGCGGCTTCGGCGGCCCGCCCAGCGTGGCCATGGCCGCCTTCGAGCTGGCCGCTGGCGCCAATCCGGCGGCGACTTTCTACCACCTGGGCTCCATCAACAGCGGCATCCTCGACATCCTGGCCACCGAGTCGCAGAAGAAGATCTACTGCAAGAACGCGCTGGACCGCCGCTGGGGCGGCACCATGGCCCTGACCGAGCCCGACGCCGGCAGCGACGTGGGCGCCGGACGAGCCACCGCGAAGCACCTGCACGATGACGTCTGGGAGATCGAGGGTACCAAGCGCTTCATCACCAATGGCGATTACGATCGCGTGGAGAACATCGTGCACCTGGTCCTGGCCCGCCCCGAAGGCGCTGGCCCTGGCACCAAGGGCCTGTCCATGTTCATCGTGCCGAAGTTCTGGCCCGACGCCGACGGCAACCCGGGCGAGCGCAACGGCGTTCACTGCGCCAATGTCGAAAAGAAGATGGGCATCAAGGCCTCGGCCACCTGCGAGATGGTCTTCGGCGCCCGCGGCATCCCCGCCCGTGGCCTGCTGGTCGGCGAGTCCCACCAGGGCATCCGGCAGATGTTCAAGGTCATCGAGTACGCCCGCATGGCCGTGGGCATCAAGTCGTACTCGACCCTGTCGACCGCCTACCTGAACGCGCTGGCCTACTGCGTCGACCGCGTCCAGGGTGCCGACCTGGCCGAGGCAGCCAACAAGAAGGCGCCGCGCGTGGCCATCATCCGCCACCCGGATGTCCGCCGGATGCTGATGGCCCAGAAGGCCCACGCCGAGGGGCTGCGCGCCCTGTCCATGTTCACCGCGTCCATCCAGGACCAGGTCGAGCTGCTCGGCGGTCATGGCGCCGCCGAGGCCACGGCCCTGGACCGCCTCAACGACCTGCTGCTGCCCCTGGTCAAGGGCTATGGCTCGGAGAAGTGCACCGAACTGCTGGTCCTGTCACTGCAGTGTTATGGCGGTTCGGGCTATGTCTGCGACTTCCCGGCCGAGCAGTACATCCGCGACCAGAAGATCGACAGCCTCTACGAAGGCACCACGGCCATCCAGGCCCTGGACCTGCTCTTCCGCAAGGTCGCGCGCGATGGCGGCAAGACCCTGCAGGGCCTGATGGGCCAGATCCAGAAGACCCTGGAAGCCCAGGAAGGCGGCGACGCCCTGGCCGCCGAGCGCGCCGCCCTGACGCGCGCCCTCCAGGACGTGCAGGGCATCTTCATGGCCATGATGGGCAAGATGCAGGAGTCGCTCTACCACGTCGGCCTGCAGGGCACTCGCATCCTCTTCGCCCTGGCCGAGCTGGTTGTCGGCTGGCTGCTGGTCCGCCACGCCGCCCTCGCGCTGGAGAAGACGGACGGCGCCGGTCGCCGCGACAAGGCCTTCTACGCCGGCAAGGTGGCCTCGGCGCGCTGGTTCTGCGCCGAGGTGCTGCCCGGACTGACCGGTACCCGCAAGCTGGTGGAGCGCTCCTCGCTGGCGCTCATGGAGCTGCCGGACGAAGCGTTCTGATGGGCCGCGTCTACCTCGTGGGCGCCGGACCGGGCGCCGCCGACCTGGTCACCGTGCGCGGCTGGCGGCTGCTGCAGAAGGCAGACCACGTGGTCCATGACGACCTGGTGGATCCGGCCCTCTACGCCGATCTTCCGGGCCAGCTACACGACGTCGGCAAGCGTTCCGGGGCCCACAAGCGGACCCAGGAGCAGATCAACGAGCTGCTGGTCGAACTCGCCCGCGGCGGCGGCCTGGTCGTGCGCCTGAAGGGCGGCGACCCGTCCGTCCTTGGCCGGGCCATGGAAGAGGCGGTCCACCTGGCCGCTCACGACGTCTCCTGCGAGATCGTGCCGGGCATCACCAGCGCCGTCGCCGCGCCCATCCTGGCCGGCATCCCGGTGACCCATCGCGGTGTCGCCGACTGTTTCGTCGTCCTGTCTGCCCATCCTCGCATTCCCGACGGGCCCTTCCACCTGCCGGCCTACGAGCCCTGGCGCACGGTCGTGGTGCTCATGGGCGTCAAGACGTTGCCGCAATGGCACGCGCTGCTGGCCACCAAGGGCTACCCGGAAGAGCTGCCCATGGCCTTCATCACCTGGGCTGGTCGGCCGCAGCAGCGGGTCCTGATCAGCACGGTGGGCCAGGCACTGACCGACGCCGAAGCGGCGGGTCTGCGGGCGCCGACGGTAGCGGTATTGGGTGAGGTGGTGAGCCTGCGCGAGCAGATCGTTCAGCCGCGGTTGTCTTCCTCTTCGGCCGATGGGCACTCGAAGCGGAGGTAGAGCTGGCAGAGCGTATGCTTGAAGACCGTATCGTCCGGGGACTCTCCGACCTCCTTGGGCATCAACATGCGGCACAGGCGTCGGGTGGAGCGACAGGCCAGCCAGTGCTGCCGTGCGTCTCCTTCAGCAGCCACCCAGCCGGTCTCCTGACCTGCGACGGGGCTGGCTACGGCGGCCACCGAGGGGGCCATCACCGGCGGTGGCGGCGCGGCGACTTCGACGGTCACGGTCGGGGCGGGAGCGGGCGCATGAGCGCAACCCGGCAACGCGAAGACGACCAGGAAAAGACAGCGTATCGCGATCATTTTCTTCATGGAATCGCCCCCTTGTGCGCCCAACCCTTCGAGGCTGGATCGAAAGGGGGGCACTGTCAAAGAATTGGCGTGCCGAATGGGACACTGCGATCCAGTCGGCCCGAATTCCGAGCCGCCAGGACGGGGAGGCGAACCTGATCGAAGTGACCGCCGTAGCCATCTTCTTCGGCCTGCTGGGCGCTCTGGGTGCGGTCTTCCTGCTGCCCTGGCAGGTGCTGGGCATCGCGGGCCTGTGGATCGTGGGCATCGGCGTGATGGTCGGCGTGCCGGCGGGCATCGCCTGGCACGTGGCGCTCTACCTGGCGCTCCACCCGCGCGGCCTGCTGCACGAGGGCTGGTACTGGCGGCCCATGGACCTGCACGACCTGCTGGAGCCAGGCGAAGCGAGGCCGATCCTGGCGCTCTGCTACCTGGGCGCAGCGGGCTTCTTCGCCATTTTGTTCGGCGCCATGCTGCTGCTCGGCGCAGCTGTCGAGATCTGGGCCCACCACATGTGAAGCGCCGCGACAGGGCGCGCGACCGTCGACTCAGGCCGTGGGCACGTTGGCCGGATCATCGATGTGGAAGATCGAGTCTTCACCCAGATGGCAGGCCTTCTGGTTGCACATGTGGGTCTCGATGGGATCCATCTGATCCAGGATCGGGAATCGTCCCTTGTTCGTCTCCACCTGCGCGATGCACATCTCGGCGACTTCCTCGGCGGTGTCACCTTGCGCCTGGAAGTACGAAGAGCCCTCCTTGTTGCGCACGCGGACGACGCCAAAGTAGGAGCCCTTGTGCTTGCGGATGCAAGAGCAGGCCACCGGCTTGACGTTGGGTCGGGCCAGGCTCATCAGCCGCTCGATGGCCGTGCGATAGCGGGTCTCCATCTCCTGGTGCTTGCCGAGCCCGCGCAGGGCGAGGATGCGACCGGCCTCGACGGTGCTCCGCGTGGCCATGAACAGGCCGTAGAGCACGACGATGGGCGTGATCAGCAGCAGCAGGATGGGCGCCAATGCGAGCGCCAGCCAGCCGCCAAAAAAGGACACAGGAAAAGAGATTGCGCCCACGCCTGCGGCGGTGGCGACATCGGTTGTGCGAGCCATGGCTTCTCCCCGGTGCCGGCTTTACGGGGTGTCCCGAGGCATATGTCTCGAGGCGTCGGGTGGCAGCCAACACCGCGTTCATTGTAGCGCGGCCGCATGTGCCTCTCCAGCACATCCCGCACACGCTTGTCCTGAATCAATTGTGCTATTTCACCTTGGCGGCATCCAACAACGCCTTCTTGACGTTTCCGAAGCCCTCGCTGGAGCCGAGGTCGGTGTTCAGCTTGCCGCCCATGGGCAGGTGCATGAAGAGCTTGCCCTTGGCGTCGTAGACGTAGAAGTCGTCCTTCTTGCCATCCTGCTGCTTCCAGGCATCCACGTCCTTGGTGTCCTGGAAGATGGGCATCACCACCTTGTCGACCAGACTCTGCACGGTGTCTTTGTCCAGGGTCGCGTTGACGATCGCGAAGTGGTAGTTCTTGCCTTCCTTGGCCAACTCGTCGGTCATCTTCTGCAGGTTCCCAGCCTGGGAAACGCAGAAGCTTCACGACGCGGAGAGCAAGGCGAGTAACGTCACCTTGCCAACGAACTTCTCCAGGCCGTAAGTCTTGCCGAATCCCGCGCTCTTGGGGTGCATGTCTTCGAGCTTCCAGCCCGGCATGGCCGCGCCAGGGCAGGTTGGCTTGGTGGTCGGACAACCACCGCCATCGGCCTGCGCCGGCGCGTCGCCGCCAGCGCCGACATCCGCTGCCGTGCCCGAGTCCGCTACCGTGACCGTATCCGGGGCCGCGCCCGTGTCCGGATCCGGGGCCGTGTCCGCGACCGCGGCCGCATCCGGGGCCGTGCCCGCGTCTGTGACCGCGACCGTGTCCGGATCCGTGACCGTGTCCGCGCCCGTGTCCGGGTCTGTGACCGTGTCCGTGACAGCGACCGAGTCCGGGTCTGTGACCGTG
>CAYTLW010000185.1:0-11887 GCA_964438735.1 uncultured Enterobacteriaceae bacterium
GTGCCCGTGCCCGTCGATGTGCCCGTGCCCGTCGATGTGCCCGAGCCGGAGGATGTGCCCGAAACGGAAGACGCACCTGAGCCGATGGACGTGCCGGAGCCCATGGACGCGCCCGAGCCCGACTCGCCGGCTCCGGAAGATGACCTGCCGTGGGTCGACGACGCGCCCGATCCCGAGGACATCCCGCCGCCGCCCGACGTGGTCGATTCACCCGACGTGGCGGACCCCGAGGACGCGCCACCGCCACCAGACACGGCCGATCCTGACGTGGTCGCCCCGGCCACACTCTGCGATCCCTGCCTGGCCTCGGACGCCTGTGGCGCCAGCGGAAAATGCGTCAACCAGGGCCCCGGGGGCGCCTTCTGCGGCGCCGATTGTGCCGCGGATGCGGACTGCCCGGCCGGATACTCTTGCCAGACGGGCGCCATCATCGAGGGCGGCGAAGCCAAACAATGCCAGCGTGTCTCGGACCCGGGCGTCTCGGGGCCCGGCGTTTGCCCCTGCTCTGCCGCCGCCGCGGCTGCCAAGCTGTGGACGGCCTGCTTCAAACCCATCGTCGATACCGGCGGCAACTTGACCGGCAAGTGCATGGGCAAGCGCATCTGCGGCCCGGCCGGACTGAGCGCCTGCGATGCCGCCGAACCCAAGGAAGAGGTCTGCGATGGCATGGACAACAACTGCGACGGCAAGGTCGACGAAGGCACCTGCGATGATGGCGACGCCTGCACGGCCGACAGCTGCGATGGCAAGGGCTGCAAACACGCGCCCATCGCCGGCTGTGGCGCCGGTTGCAAGGCCGACAGCGACTGCAAATCCGACGGCAACTCCTGCACCAAGGCGGTCTGCGTGCTCGCCGACGGCAAGTGCACCGTCAAGCCGGTGGACGGCGCCTGCTCCGACGGCGACGGCTGCACGGTGGGCGACGCCTGCAACAAGGGCGTCTGCGTCGCCGGCAAAAAGGCCGACTGCGATGACAAGAACCCCTGCACCACCGACACCTGCGACGCCAAGACCGGCAAGTGCGGCTACAAGGCGGCGCCCAAAGGCAGCCCCTGCGACGACGCCGATCCCTGCACTGAGAACGAGGCCTGTTCAGCGGGCAAATGCGCCGGTGGCCAGGCCAAGACCTGCGACGACAACAACGTCTGCACGGTCGATTCCTGCCACCCGGCCACGGGCGTCTGCACCTTCGCCCACGCGGCCAAGGGCACCCCGTGCAGCGATGACAAGGTCTGCACCGTAGGCGACCAATGCGTCGCCGGCGCCTGCGCCCCGGGCGCGGCCAAGAACTGCGATGATGGCGACCCCTGCACCGCCGACAGCTGCGCCGCCGACAGCGGCAAGTGCAGCCACACACCGACACCCGGCTGCGGCGACAACTGCAAGGCCGATGCCGACTGCAAGCAGGACGGCAACCCCTGCACGGTGGCCAGCTGCGCCGCTGGCAAGTGCAAGGTCGGTCATACCGACAAGACCTGCAGCGACAACAACCCCTGCACGACCGGTGACGCTTGCGCTGGCGGCGCCTGCAAACCCGGCCAGGTCGTGACCTGCGACGACGGCAACGCCTGCACCACAGAGGGCTGCGACCCGAAGTCCGGCAAGTGCACCCCGAAACCGGCCAAGGATGGCGCCGCCTGCAGCGATGGCAATGGCTGCACCGTGGGCGATGCCTGCAAGGCGGGCACATGCGTGGGCGGCAAGACCAAGGGCTGTGATGACGGCAACGTCTGCACCATCGACGCCTGCAATGCCAAGACCGGCCTCTGCGGCACCACCGCGGCGGCCAAGGGCACGCCCTGCGACGACGGCAAGGCTTGCACGGTCGGCGACGGCTGCGACGGCGGAAAATGCGCCTCCGGCCCGCCCAAGAGCTGCAACGACGGCGATAAATGCACGACCGACAAGTGCGACCCCGCCAGCGGCAAATGCAGCCACAGCAAGATCCCGGGCTGCGGCGGCTTCTGCGTCAAGGACGGCGACTGCAAGGCCGACGGCAACCCCTGCACGGCGTCCTTCTGCGACACAAAGGCCAAGAAATGCTCGAGCAAGCCAGCCGCCGGCAAGTGCAACGACGGCGACGCCTGCACCGATGGCGACACCTGCAATGACGGCCAGTGCCAGGGCAGCGCCAAGACCTGCGATGACGGCAATGTTTGCACGGCCGACAGCTGCAAGAACGGCCTCTGCGTCTTCGGCCCGACCCCGCCAGGCAGCAACTGCAGCGACGGCAAGGCCTGCACCGTGGGCGACGGCTGCAAGAACGGCAAGTGCGTCTCCGGAGCCGCCAAGGTGTGCACCGCCACCAACCCCTGCCTGGTCGGCAGCTGCATCAACAACACCGGCCTGTGCGCCTTCGGCCCGGCCAAGAACGGCACCACCTGCAGCGACGGCAAGGCCTGCACCGTTGGCGATGCCTGCAACAAGGGCAAATGCACCGCCAAGCCGAAGGTCTGCACCGACAAGGACCCGTGCACCCTGGACAGCTGCGATGTGACCAGCGGCCAGTGCAAGAACGTCAAGGTGCCCGGCTGCGGCGGCTTCTGCCTGGTCAACAAGCACTGCCCGCAGGACAACAACAAGTGCACCCAGGCGTACTGCAATACCAAGACGAGCAAATGTGCCGTCGCCTCCGTGCCCAATCTCTGCAACGACGGCAACGGCTGCACCGTGGGCGACCACTGCAACAAGGGTGTCTGCCAGGGCGCGCCCAAGGCGTGCAATGACGGCAACAACTGCACCGTCGACAGCTGCGTCGGCAAGACCGGCCAGTGCAAACATGTCGCGGTCACCAAGGGCGTGGCCTGCAGCGATGGCAACGCCTGCACCCTGGGCGACTCCTGCATCGCCGGCAAGTGCACGCCGGCGTCCAACAAGAGCTGCGATGACAGCAACTCCTGCACCTCGGATTACTGCAACAAGGGCAACGGCAAGTGTCTGAATGTGCCGGTCAAGAACGGCACCGCATGCGCCGACGGCGACCTGTGCACGGTCGGCGATGTGTGCACGACGGGCTCGTGCAAACCGGGGGCGGCGAAGAGCTGCGCCGACAAGGATCCCTGCACCGCTGACAGTTGCGACGTGAAGGGTCAATGCCAGCACAAGAAGATCGACGGCTGCGGCGGCAACTGCAGCGCCGACTCCCACTGCAAGCAGGACAAGAATCCCTGCACCAAGGCCCTCTGCGACAAGGGCAAGTGCACCAGCAACAACGTCAGCGGCCCGTGCACCGACGGCAAACCCTGCACCACATCGGATGCCTGCAAGGCTGGTCAATGCGTCGGTGTGGCCAAGAACTGCAACGACAAGAACGTCTGCACCGTGGACTCGTGCAACGCCACCACCGGCGCCTGCCTGCACGCGCCGCTCGGCAACACGACGGTCTGCAGCGACGGCAGCGCCTGCACCCTGGGCGACCGCTGCGGCAACGGCATCTGCAAGCCCGGCAAGAAGAAGGTCTGCACCGACGGCAAGGCCTGCACGGCCGACAGCTGCAATGCCAAGAACGGCAACTGCACCTTCACCGCGGTCAAGGACGGCACCGGGTGCAGCGACGGCAATCCCTGCACCGTCGGCGACAAATGCAGCAAGGGCGCCTGCACCAAGGGACCGCCGAAGAACTGCGCCGACAAGGATAACTGCACCGCCGACGGCTGCACCCTGGCCACAGGGCTCTGCTTCCACAAGCCGGTGCCCGGCTGCGGCGGCAACTGCGACCAGCATGCGGACTGCAAGCAGGACAACAACCCGTGCTCGACGGCATACTGCAACGGCAAGACCAAGAAGTGCCAGATCTCCTATCCCGGCGGCGGCTGCAGCGACGGCAACCCCTGCACCGTGTCCGATAAGTGCAACAAGTCAGGCCAATGCCTGGGCGCGCCCAAGACCTGCACCACCAGCAATCCCTGCCTGCTGGGCTCCTGCCAGGCCAAGACCGGGCTGTGCCAGTTCAAGGCGGTGAGCAATGGGGTCGGCTGCAATGACAACAACCCCTGCACCACGGCCGAGATCTGCAACAAGGGCCAGTGCACCGGCGGCAAGAAGAAGAACTGCAACGACAAGAACAACTGCACCAACGACGTCTGCCAGTCCAGCACCGGCGACTGCCTGCACTACAAGCTGCCCAACGGCAGCGGCTGCGGCGACGGCAACGCCTGCACCGTCGGCGACAAGTGCATCAGCGGCTCCTGCGTGTCGGGCAAACCCAAGGTGTGCAACGACGGCGAGCCCTGCACGGCGGACTCGTGCGACGGCGTCAGCGGCAAGTGCCTGCACAACAAGATCCCGGGCTGCGGCGGCTTCTGCAAGGCTGATGGCGACTGCAAGGATGATGGCAACCCCTGCACGGCGCCCTATTGCAACACGGCCCTGTCGCAATGTTCCTTCAAGAACAAGGCCGGCAAGTGCAACGACAGCAGCCCCTGCACCTACAACGACGTCTGCCAGGCGGGCAAGTGCGCCGGCACGACCAAGGCCTGCGGCGACGGCAACCCCTGCACCTTCGACAGCTGCAACGCCAAGGACGGCAAGTGCGCACATACGCCCAACGCCGACGGCACCAAATGCAACGACGGCAACGGCTGCACCGGCGGCGACATCTGCGAAAAGGGCAAATGCACCGGCCAGACCCAGAAGAACTGCAACGACGGCAACGTCTGCACCACCGAATCCTGCAACGCCAAGACCGGGCAGTGCACCTTCAAACCGGCCAAGGACGGCACGCTCTGCAATGACGGCAACGGCTGCACGCTCAAAGATGGCTGCAAGGCGGGTAATTGCGCCGCCGGAGGGCCGAAGAGCTGCGACGACAAGGACGTCTGCACCCTGGACAGCTGCAATCCCAAGAACGGCGCCTGCAGCCACAAGAAGATCGGCGGCTGCGGCGGCAACTGCAAGCAGGACAGCCACTGCAAGCAGGACAACAACCCCTGCGACAAGAACGTCTGCGATACCAAGGCCGGCAAGTGCGTCATCCAGCAGGTCAACGCGCCCTGCAGCGACAACAAGAAGTGCACCGTCAACGACAAATGCGTCGCCGGCAAGTGCGCCGGCACCAACAAAAACTGCAACGACAAGAACCCCTGCACCAACGACTGGTGCCTCGGGGCGACGGGCAACTGCGTGCACGCCAACAAGGGCAACGGCGCCGGCTGTGGCGACGGCGACCCCTGCACCTATGGCGACCAGTGCAAGAACGGCGTCTGCAGCGGCACCGACAAGAACTGCGACGACGCCAACAGCTGCACCCTGGACAGCTGCCACCCGCAGACCGGCCAGTGCCTGCATCAGCCCATCTTTGGCTGCGGCGGCAACTGCAGCAAGAACAGCCACTGCAAGCAGGATAAGAACCCCTGCCGGCAGAACGTCTGCGACCTGAAGCTGCATAAATGCATCATCAAGAACGTCAACGGCGGCTGCGGCGACGGCAACCCGTGCACAGTCAAGGACACCTGCTCAGGCGGCAACTGCAAGCCCGGACCCATCAAGACCTGCAGCGATGGCAACCCCTGCACCGCCGACAGCTGCAACAACAAGAACGGCTCCTGCATCCATAAGACCATCGCCGGCTGCAAGACCTGCAAGCAGCACCTGCAGTGCAATGACGGCGACCCCTGCACGCAGGATCAATGCCTGTTGGGCAAGTGTGAGAACAAGGCCATCGTGCCGTGCAAGCCGTGCTCCAGCTACAAGCAATGCGACGACAAAAGCGGCTGCACCACCGACGCCTGCGTCGGCGGCAAGTGCGTCAACTTCCCCATCCCAGGCTGCAAGCCGTGCACCAAGAACAACCAGTGCATCGACGGCAACCCGTGCAGCACGGATGTTTGCCACCCCATGGGCTTCTGTTACAACGTGCCCATCAACGGCTGCGTCATCTGTCAGGATTCAGGCGATTGCAACGACCAGAACAAGTGCACCAAGGACAGCTGCGTCAAGGCCAAGTGCGTGCACGCGCCGATCCCGGGTTGCAAGTAGACGGTCGACTCCGGGGTGCACATGACGGATCTGCAACGTTGGCAGGGCAAGGTGGCGGTGGTCACCGGTGCCAGCAATGGAATCGGCGCGGAGGTGGCCCGGCGGCTGGCCGCGGAGGGGATGCGCGTGGCCATCTGCGCGCGTCGAGCCGAGCGCCTGGCCGACCTGGCGGCTGAATTCGAAGTCGGAGGCGGCCACGCCTTGCCCGTGGCCGTGGACCTGCGGGTCGAGGCAGACATCGTCGGCTTCTTCCACAAGGTGCGCCAGCGCTGGGGCGGCGTCGATGTGCTGGTCAATAACGGCGGTCTGGGCCGCGATGCGTCGCTCCTCAGCGGCAAACCCGACGACTGGCGGGAGATGCTCGAGGTGAACGTGTTGGGCCTGTGCGTCGCCACGCAGCTGGCCGTGGCCGACATGCGGGCGCGCGACGTGGCCGGCCACGTGATCCACATCGGCTCCATGGCCGGCCACCGGGTGCCGCTCGGCAGCGGAGTCTACTCGGCCAGCAAGTTCGCCGTGCGCTCATTGACCGAAGGATTGCGCCAGGAGCTGCGCGCCATCGGCAGCCCGATCCGGGTCAGCTGCATCAGCCCCGGCTACGTGGAGACGGGCTTCGCCGCGACCTGGCATCGGGACGAGGCCGCCTCGGAGCGGACCTACAGCCAGTATCCGGTCCTGCAGGCCGAAGACGTCGCGGACGCCGTCGCCTGGACCCTGGCGACCCCGGACCACATGCAGGTGCACGACCTGCTGCTGCGACCCACGGCACAGCCGGGTTGATCCGGAGCGCATCTTGGGTGCGCGAGCCGACGCGAAGAATGCGCGGGGAGCCCCGCAGCACCGCACCCCCCCCCACGTCGGCTCGCCGTTCAATGTGTTAGACTGCTTCTTCCCGGCGGATCCCGCGGTCCGGAGCCCACATGTCGTCGCCATCTACGCCCCAGAGCCCCACACGCGAGCGACGCACCACGGGTCGCTGGTCGCTGCCGGATCTCGGCCTGGGCCTGGGCCTGCGCGCGCCCCATATTGGCGACATCCTCACCTCCTGGCCCGAGGTCGGCTGGTTCGAGATCATCACCGAGAACTTCCTCGTCCATCGGGGCTACCTGAGCTGGGTGCTGGAACGCATCGCCGAGCGCTACCCGGTGGTGATGCACGGCGTCTCCCTGTCCATCGGTTCGACCGAGCCGTTGAATATGGAGTACCTGCAGGCGGTCAAGTCGCTGGCCGACCGCATCGACACGCCCTGGGTCTCCGACCATGTCTGCTGGACCGGGGTCGGCGGACGCAACAGCCACGACCTGCTGCCGGTGCCCTATACCGAGGAGATGTTGACCTGGATGGTCGGCCGCATCCGGCAGGTGCAGGAGGTGCTCGAGCGCCCGATCTTCCTCGAGAATCCGTCCAGCTACGTCGCCTTCGCTGACAGCCCCATGGCGGAGTGGGAGTTCATCGCCGCCATGGCCGAGGAGGCCGACTGCGGTCTGCTGCTGGACGTGAACAACATCTATGTGAGCAGCGTCAATCACGACTTCGATCCCTTCGTCTACCTCGACGCGGTGCCGTGGGATCGGGTCGCCCAGTTCCACGTCGCCGGTCACACGGACCGCGGTACCCACATCCTGGATACCCACATCGGGCCGGTCGAGGAGACCGTCTGGTCGCTCTTTGGCCGCGCCTGGCGGCTGTCTGGCGGCCGTTCGGTCCTGTTGGAGTGGGATGACGAGATCCCCGAGTTCGACACGGTCTGGGCAGAGGCCCGCAAAGCCGAGCGCTGGATGGCCGACCTGAATCCCGATGCCAGGAAGGCCGAGCCTCGTCCCAACACCGCCCGTACCCGACGCCGCAGGCGACGGCAGCCGGGCGAGCCGCCACTGGGCACCGACGCGCTGATGCGCTGGATGCATGCGGTGGTGGCCGGTGATGACGACGCGGCGACAGCGGAGATCACCCGTCACATTTTGCCCAATGACCGCATGTCAGCGCCCGACCGCATCCAGGTCTACAGCGACATGGTGGCCGTGCGCTTCCGCGAGGCCATGGCCGAGGACTACGCTGCGGTCGAGCGGCTGCTGGGCGAGGACTTCCGGCCCGCAGTCGCGGCCTACTGCAAAGACCACCCGTCAACTTCTTGGGCGCTGGAGCACCTGGGACGGCACTTTCCGCAGTGGCTGCAGGAGGCGCTGTCGGAGCAGTCGATCGACGGTGTACCCGCCTGGTCTGCCACGGGGCGACCGCTTCCGGCAGCGGTGGCGCCGCTGGCGTCTTTGGAGTGGGCAGTCGTGGGTTGTCACATGGCAGACCGCACGACGCCGCTGACAGCCGAGGCCTTTGCAGCCGTCGCCGAAGCCGACCGCCCCTATGTGCGTATCGGTTTCGCCCCGAGCTTGCGCCTGCTGTCCTTCGACAAGCCGGTGCATCACCTGTTGGAAGGCGAGCCGCCACCCGAAGATCAAGGCGCCGAGCACGTACTCGTCTATCGAAAAGGCCTACATGTGCAGACGCGATTGCTGCCACCCGCCGAGGCCGTGGTCATGGCCGAGCTGCTCTCCGGTGCCGGTCTCGCTGACGCGCTGCTGACAACGGTGCTGAAGCAGCCCGACTGGCAGGACGAGGTGCTGAGCTCATTGCCGACCTGGACCGAGGCCTGGGCGGCCAGCGGCCTGGTGGTCGCCGTCACGCTGCCCGTCGTCGCCGAAAACGACGATATGTGAGCCCGCGAGGCTGGCCGACCGCTACTCGATCACCAGGCAGCCCACCTGCTCGGTGGTGTGCTTGCGCTCGCTGTCCTTGGCCTGGTCCTCGTCGATGGCCAGCTTCAAGCTGCTTGCTGTGACCGCGCCGGCGCCGTAGAGCACCGCCCAGCCGCCGTTGCCGCCGTCCATGGCCGCCTGGCTGGCGATGGCCCCGCTGGCGCTCGACAGGCCGCTCACCGAGTAGCTGTAGGGGGGCGCGTCGTCGAAGCCCTTGACCGTGTCACCGCCGAGGAAGGCGGAGTACGCCTTGCCGCCGATGGTGCCGGTGCCGGATTCGATGACGATGTAGCCGACCGTCTCGTCAGCGCGGGTGGTATTGGGGTCCTCGCCGACGTGCTTGCCTGTGCGCAATGTGCCATTGGGGGGATTCTTGTTGGTCGAGCCGCGGGCCCAGAAGACGGAGAACGCCGGGTCGTTGGCGCTCATCACCTGGCCCAGGACCACGGGGTTGCTGTAGCTGTTCAGGTAGGTGCGCGCCTGGGCGGACCAGCTGCCCTTGCGGTCGGTAACGGTCGACAAATAGCTGGTCGCCTCCATCTTCACCCCATGCTCGGCCACGGTGTAGGTGCCGGCTTCTACGGCCATGCAGTGGACCGTGATGCCGGCCACGAGGGCTCCGCTGCCATCGGCGCGCATGGTGGAGAACTCGAAGCCGTTGCCCGTGGCGTTCCGCACACGCACCGCCAAGGCAGGTTGTCCGATGTCGTACTGCGGCGTACAGACGACGACCATGGACGCGTAGCTGGTGGCCAGGGTAACCGCGCTCCAGCCGCTGCCGCTGGTGACCAGCTTGTGCTCCAGGTTCGGACCGCAGCTGCCGGTGCCGGCGCAGGAACCAGCGCCATCGCACTGGTCGTCGCTGGTGCAGGCGTCGCCATCATCGCAGTCACCGCCGGCGGGTGCGGGCGGGTTCTGGCAACCGGCGACGGCATCGCAGTTGTCGTTGGTGCAGACGTTGCTGTCGTCGCAATTCAACGGCGTGCCGGCGCTGCAGGTGCCCGACTGGCAGGTCTCGTCGCCGTTGCAGACCGTGCCGTCGGCGCAGGGCGTGCCGTTGGCCACGGCGTTGTTCTGGCAGCCGGCGACGGCGTCGCAGCTGTCGGCGGTGCAGGGGTTGCCGTCATCGCAGTTCAGCGGCGTGCCTGCACTGCAGGTGCCGGACTGGCAGGTCTCGTCACCGTTGCAGACGGTGCCGTCTGCGCATGGGGTGCCATTGGCCACAGCGTTGTTCTGGCAGCCGGCGACGGCGTCGCAGCTGTCGGCGGTGCACGGGTTGCCGTCGTCGCAATCCAGCGGCGTGCCGGCGTTGCAGGCGCCCGATTGGCAGGTCTCGTCACCGTTGCAGACCGTGCCATCGGCGCAAGGTGTGCCGTTGGCCACGGCCACATTCTGGCAACCGGCCACGGCGTCGCAGCTGTCGTTGGTGCAGACGTTGCCGTCATCGCAGTTCAGCGGCGTGCCGGCGTTGCAGGTGCCGGACTGGCAGGTCTCGTCGCCATTGCAGAGCGTGCCATCGGCGCAGGGCGTGCCGTTGGCCACGGCCTGGTTCTGGCAGCCCGTCGCGGCATCGCAGCTGTCGCTGGTGCACGGATTGCTGTCGTCGCAGTCCAGCGGCGTGCCGGCGGCGCAGGTGCCGGACTGGCAGCTCTCGTCGCCGTTGCAGACCGTGCCGTCGACGCACGGCGTGCCATTGGCCACGGCGACGTTGCCGCAGCCGGTCACGGCGTCGCAGGAATCCGATGTGCAGACGTTGCTATCGTCGCAATCCAGCGGCGTGCCGGCGCTGCAGGCGCCGCCCTGGCAGGTCTCATCGCCATTGCAGACAGTGCCGTCCGCGCAGGGGGTGCCGTTGGCCACCGGGTCATTCTGGCAGCCGGCGACGGCGTCGCAAGTGTCCGCGGTGCAGACATTGCCATCGCCGCAGTTGAGCGGCGTGCCAGTGCTGCAGGTGCCCGCCTGGCAGGTCTCGTCGCCGTTGCAGACGGTGCCATCGGCGCAGGGTGTGCCGTTGGCGACAGCCACGTTCTGACAGCCGGCGACCGCATCGCAGGAATCGGAGGTGCACACATTGCTGTCGTCACAATCGAGCGCTGTGCCGTTGCTGCAGGTGCCCGACTGGCAGGTCTCGTCGCCATTGCAGACGGTGCCGTCGGCGCAAGGCGTGCCGTTGGCGACCGCCACATTCTGGCACCCGGCGACCGCATCGCAGGAGTCGCTGGTGCAGACGTTGCTGTCGTTGCAATCAGGGGCCGAGCCCGGGGCGCAGGAACCGCCCTGGCAGGTCTCGTTACCGTTGCAGAGATCCCCATCGGCGCAGGGCGTGCCATTGGCGACCGCGACACTCTGGCAACCGGCGACCGCATCACAGGAGTCGCTGGTGCAGACGTTGCTGTCATCGCAGTCCAGCGCGGTGCCGTTGGCGCAGGCGCCGGACAGGCAGGTCTCGTCGCCATTGCAGACGGTGCCGTCGGCGCATGGCGTACCGTTGGCCACAGCCGCGTTGTCGCAGCCGCTCACCGCGTTGCAGGAATCGGTGGTGCAGACGTTGCTGTCGTCACAATCGAGCGCCGTGCCGTTGCTGCAGGTGCCGGACTGGCACGTCTCGTCGCCGTTGCAGACCGTGCCGTCCGCGCAGGGCGTACCGTTGGCGACGGCGATGTTCTGGCAGCCGGCGACCGCGTCGCAGGAATCCGTCGTGCAGACGTTGCTGTCGTCGCAATCGAGCGCCGTGCCGTTGGTGCAGGAGCCCGCCTGACAGGTCTCGTCGCCATTGCAGAGATCCCCGTCGGCGCAGGGCGCGCCGTTGGCCACGGCGGCGTTGTCGCAGCCGGTCACCGCGTCGCAGGAATCGGACGTGCAGACATTGCTGTCGTCACAATCGAGCGCGGCGCCATTGGCGCAGGTGCCCGACTGGCAGGTCTCGTCGCCATTGCAGACGGTGCCATCGGCGCAAGGCGTGCCGTTGGCGACCGCGATGTTCTGGCAGCCGGCCACGTCGTCGCAGGAATCCGTCGTGCAGACGTTGCTGTCGTCACAATCGAGCGCCGTGCCGTTGCTGCAGGTGCCGGACTGGCACGTCTCGTCGCCGTTGCAGACCGTGCCGCAGACCTGACCCAAAGTCGGTCGAAGCCCTGAAACTGTAGGAGAAGTAGAAG
>CAYTLW010000186.1:0-5014 GCA_964438735.1 uncultured Enterobacteriaceae bacterium
ACCCATGGCGCCTGGACTTCAACCATCGGTGCAGAGGCTGGCGCAGGTGCCGCCGCGACGGGCACAACTCCAACCCGCGGTGTTGCCCTCGTGAGGACGCCAGGTCACCGATGGCAGGTGCAGGGTCCACGCGTCTCGTAGCGGTCCACACGAGCCGCGCCCGCTGCTCAGCCAGAGTTGCATCTCGTGCGGCTGATACCCCCATACGAAGTGGCTTCGCGGTGGCGGTACGTCGCTGTCGATGGTCATGTAACCCGCAGGTGGTGCGCAGGGATTGTCGGCCGTCACAGCCGGCGTGATGCCGCCGCCGTTGGCACCGAGATCGCCGGCGATCGCCAGCTCCCAACTGCCCGACAGCACGTCCAGCACCCACAGATCGTTGCGGGCGCCGATCGACGCGTCGCGACCGCCAAAGAAGAGCAGGCGTGGATCGCCGGGGATGGCCAGCAAGCCGGCGCCGATCCGGCCGCTCGGTCCGCCGCCCCCGGGCAGCTGCTGCCAGGTGTTGGCCTCCAGATCCAACCGCCAGACATCGGCCAGCGGGGTCGAGGGCAGGCTGCCGGTGCCGCCGACCACCAGCAGGTAGCGGTCCTGTCGGGTAATGGCCATCGCGTGGCCGTAGCGGGCGCCAGGGCCGCCGCTCAAGATCAGCCGCTTCCACTTCTCGTCCGCTGCCGACCAGCGCCAGGTATCCGCCAGGGCCATGGGCAGGCCGTCCACGTTGCCGGCGTCGCCGCCCTGCAGGTAGATGTCGCCGTCCTTGCTCACCGCCAACGCGCCACTGGCCCGACCCGGCGGCCCTGAAACGGCCAGCAGTTGCCACTTGCCGGTGGCCTCTTGGTAGCTCCACAGGTCACCGTGTACGAGCCAGTTCGCGCCCGCTGCGCTTCGATGTCGTCCGCCGAACAGCGCCACCATGTCGCCCGCCACCCGGCTGGCCGAAGCCGCGTGCACCCGCGCCGAGGGCACCACACCGCCGGCGCTCGCCCAGCCCTTGCACCAGGTCAGTTCCCAGACACCGCCGTGGGAAGCGGCCACGTGCTCGCAGGGCGTGCTGGTCGCCCCATCTCCGCCGACCATGACCAGCTTGTCGCCCGCCACGCCGCCAGCGGCAGCCGAGCGCGGCGTCGGGCCACCGACGGGGGATGACGAGCAGGCGGCCCCCGAGTCGGCCGTGTCCAGGTGCACATCGGGTTTGGCCACATCCGGTCCCCCGGTCGTCGTCTTGCACACCCCTTCCATGCAGGCGGTGCCGTCGGGGCAGGTGCCGTCGGCGGCGCAGGCGACCACCACCTCTCGGCAGCCACACACGCTCATGACCGCCCCGCAGAGCAGGACCGCGGCCAGTTGCGCGACTGCGTTCATGGTCCACCCTGGCAGAGACACGCGTTCTCCTTTGCCGCGTGCACGGCGACGTTGTCGACCCAGGCGCCGCGCTTGGCATCGGGCACCTTGGGCGCGCCGGTAAACGCGAGCGTCAACGCCACCTCACCAGCCTGGGTGACCTCGAAAGGCAGCTCGACACCGGCCATCTGCGCGCTGGGTGCACATAGCGGGCTGCCCAGGGGCTTGCCGCCGACGTGCGCGGCCAGGGCGCCGGTGGCGCAGTCATTGCTGTCCACATCCAGCCGGGCCGACAAGGTCAACCGGTAGTGGCCGATCGCCAGAGCGAGCGGTGGCAGGGCGGCTTGCCAGCTGCCAGTCCCCCAGCCGCAGTGCAG
Organism: uncultured Enterobacteriaceae bacterium; assembly: GCA_964438735.1. Taxonomy (GTDB): domain Bacteria; phylum Myxococcota_A; class UBA9042; order UBA9042; family UBA9042; genus CAYTLW01. The sequence goes on from CAYTLW010000186.1 coordinate 1,722, forward strand.
GCTATGCAGGCCGCCGGCGGCCTTGGCATCGACCGCGTTCTGCCAGCCGAACCCAGCTTGAGACGTGTCGCTGGCCCCGAAGGTCCAGCCGACGGCTGCCGCTTCGAACCCCTGGCTGGAAATCTGGGGCTCGGCGCAGGTCTGGGCGACCTTGCAGGCGCCCTGTTCACACCAGGCCACCGTGCAGCCGACGTTGGTCGGACAGGACAGAGCGCTGGTGCTGCAGGTGGCTTTGGTCACATCGCAAGCGTTGGCCGTGCAGGCGTAGCCATCGTCACAATCGGCGTTCTTGGCGCAGCAGCCTGGCCCGGCCTTGGGCGTGCCGATGCAGGTGCCAGTGCCGTCACAGTGGTCGTCGGTGGTGCATTCGGCGCCGTCGTCGCAGCCGGTCGCCTTGGGCTCGAAGGGGAAGACGCAGCCCACCTTCGGCTTGCAGTAATCCACGGTACAGGCCTTGCCATCGTTGCAGACCGGCGGAGGGCCGTCCGTGCAGCCGCCGGTGCCGCATTTTTCGAGCCCGTCGCAGGGGTCGCCATCGGAGCAGTCGCCGATGACCGTGATCAGGGCCTGGCAGCCGCTATCGGCCAGGCAGTAGTCGATGGTGCAGGGCTTGCCATCGTCGCAGCCCACCACGTCCGGGCTGATGCACTTGCCGCTATGACACTTGCCGCCCGAGGTGCACGCTGAACCGTCGCTGCAGGTCTGTCCGTCGACCGGCAGGTGGATGCAGCTCTTGTCGCTATCCTTCTTGCAGGTATCCAGGGTGCAGGGGTTGCCGTCGTCGCAGTTGGCGTTCTTGGTACAGCAGTCGGTCTTGCTGGAGCCGATGCAGAGGCCCTTGGTGCACTTGCCGCCGATCATGCAGCCGGTGCCGGTGTCGCAGGCCAGGGTGTTGTTGACCCACTTGCAGAATCCGCTGGCGGAGTCGCAGCTGTCGGTGGTGCAGGGATTGCCATCGCTGCAGTCGATCGTCACGCCCGTCTCGCAGACGCCGCCCTGGCAGCGATCGCCCAGGGTGCAGGCGTTGCCATCTTCGCAGGCGGTGTCCTCTGAAGCCGAGTCATCGTGGGTACAGTTGCCGCCCTTGCAGTCGTCGACGCTGCACGGCTTGCTGTCATCGCAATCTTTCGTCTGTCCGATGCATTTACTCACCGCGCACGTGTCCTGCACCGTGCAGGGATCGTTGTCATCGCAGACGCCGGGCGAGGGCTGGTAGAGGCAGCCGGTGTCCACCGAACAGCCGTCGAAGGTGCACGGGTTGCCGTCGTCGCAGGCCAACGCCTTGCCAACGCAGGAGCCCGAAGCGCAGCCATCCTGGATCGTGCAGGCGTTGCCATCGTTGCATTCGCCGACGTGCGCGGCGTGGGCGCACCCCTTGACGGCGTCGCAGGAATCGAGGGTGCAGGGGTTGCCGTCATCGCAGTTGAGCGGCTTGCTGACCACGCAGATGGCGTTGGCGCACAGGGCGCTGCCATTGCAGACGTCGCCATCATCGCAGTTGGCGCCGTCGGCCAGCGATTGGTGCTGACAGCCCGAGTTGGGGTCGCAGATATCCAGGGTGCAGCTGTTGTTGTCGCTGCAGACATTGAGAAGCTGAGCGGCGCAGACCGAGTTGGTGCAGACCTCCTGCAAGGTGCACGGGTTGCCGTCATCGCATGCCTTGCCCTCGACGGGCGCCGGATCGTTCTTGCAGGCGCCGCCGATGCAGACATCCTGGGTACACGGGCTGTTGTCTTTGCAATCCGCGTCCTTGTCACAGCAGGTGGCCAGCGGCTTGCCCACGCATAACTTGCCGACGCAGACATCCGCCTCCGTGCACGGATTGCCGTCGCTGCACGGTCCAGCCTTCACCGGGTGCTGACAGCCGCCCTTGCTGTCGCAGCTGTCGGCCGTGCAGGGGCTGCCATCGTCACAGTCCTTGGCCACACTGCCGATGCAGACACCTTTTTCGCAGACGCCGGCCTGGAAGCAGGGGTCGGCCGGTTTGCAGGGCGAACCGAAGGCCAGCTGCAAGACCACGCATCCCTTGGCCGGATCGCAGGGCGTGATGGTGCAGTTATTGCCGTCGTCGCAGATCGTCGGCGTGCCGCCGGTGCACTTGCTCAACTTGCAGCTCTCGCCGGTGGTGCAGGGCAGCCCGTCATCGCACTGGCCGATTCGCGGCAGGTAGCGGCAGTCGCTGACCGCCTCGCAGACGTCGGTGGTGCACGGGTTGCCGTCGTTGCAGAGCTGGTGCACCGGCGTGTGCAGGCAGCCGCCGGGCTGGCCGGCGCAGGTATCCTTGGTGCAGGCCACGTTGTCATCGCAGGTCGTCTCGTCGGTCTGTCCGTCGCAGTCGTTGTCGACCCCGTCGCAGGTCTTTTCGCTGGTCTCGTAATCCGGCACCTGGCCCAGGTTGCAGATCCACTTGGCGCCGACACAGCGCGAGGTCTTGGCCGTGGCGCAGACCCCCGAGATGCCGCAGGCGGCGCCGGCGAGGCCGTCCAGGGTCTCGTCGGTCTGTCCGTCGCAGTCGTTGTCGGCGGCATCGCATCGGGTCTCGCCGTCGAACTCGTAGTCGCTGCCCGGCGGCAACAGGCAGCGCACCTTGCCGCTGGCGACGTCGCACTCGGCGCCGCTGGTCTGGCCCTCGCACACCCCGGCGGTACAGGCCATGGCCTGCAGGGTCGCTGAGCTCGCCTTGGACTCATCATCGGGATCGTAGACATCGCTGACACAGTCGCCGTCCGCGTCGGCGATGTTGGACTCGACCGCGTCAGAGCGGCCATCCCCATCCTGGTCGAGCGGCGCGCCCAGGTTGCTGCCGACCTCCTTCTTGTCGGGCAATCCGTCGCTATCGGTGTCGATGCTGGTGGGGTCGGTGCCGGCGACCGACTCCAGCCGCGCGCTCAGACCGTCGCCATCGAAGTCCTCGTCCGGATCGGCGCAGCGGGCCCCTGCCTTGTCCCACCGAGCGTCGCTGCAGAAGGTGCTGGCGCAGTCGTCGTTGGACGTGCAGCTCTGCCCCATGGTCAGCAGTGGATCCGGGCCGCAGCAGGCGACGCCGACCAGCAGCATCACGCTCAGCAACGTAGCGAGCACCGTGGGACGGAGGCGCGGCTCCATCGACCCTGGTGCGCACCGACGATGCATCGAGGTGATCCTCCGGATGGGGGCGACAAGCGCGACCGGGTTCGCTTCGCCGGCGCAGCCCATGGGTCCAGCATAGCGAGGCGAACGGTGGGACTCCAGCGCGCGCGCCAGGGAAAAAGCGCGCGCGGGCCCTCACTACCCCCGCCCCTCAACAGTCGCGG
>CAYTLW010000186.1:5024-11757 GCA_964438735.1 uncultured Enterobacteriaceae bacterium
CGCCCCCCTGGGGCCCACCTTCGGGGGGCGATGGGGGGCCCCCCCCCGGGCGCGCGTGTAAACTGGCGCGCGCGGGCCATCAGTACCCCGTCCGATCAACTGTCGCGGAGGGCGTAATAGACGCTCAGCACCTTGCGAACATAGCTGTCTGTACTGGCGAAAGGCGTGCCGCCACGATCCTTGACCGGGCTCGAGCCGGCGTGAAATGCCGACAACACCTTGATGAGATCGCCGTTGAATCGATTGGCCAGGATGCGCAGCAGTCGCGCCCCGCCCATGATGTTCTGCGCCGGGTCAAAGGGATCCGTCACGCCGACGGTGCGGGCGGTCACGGGCATGAGCTGCATCAGGCCCTGGGCGCCTTTGATCGACACCGCCCGATGTTTGAAGTTGCTCTCGATCTTGATGACGGCCCGGATCAGGTCACCCGGCAGCCGATAGCGGCGCGCGGCGGCGGCGATCTCGACCGTGTAGGGGCCGCGATCGGCGCTGGAGAGTGATGGCGCTCGGGGCGGCGCGGGCAATGGAAAGCGGGTCGCCCGCGGCGACGGTACCGGGCGATGGGGTACAGCCGCCGGCGCCCGATGAGCGGGTGCTGCACCCTTGTGCGAGGCGGGCTTCGGTGATGCGTCCTTCAGTGACGGGACAGCGCCGGGCTTGGAGGTGTCCACCTTGCCGGTGCGCACGCTGCGCTTCCAATCACAGCGGAAGGGGTGCCTGTCCACCGGCTCGCCGCAGCGCTTGAGGATCCAGCGCAAACTGCGTCGCTCGTCGCGGATCAAGACGACCAGGTTCTTGCCGTGGGTGATGTTGTCGGGACCGCGACATTGGAACATGGCCGAACGACAGAGTGGGGCGGCCATCGCGGCGCTGGCGGAGATCGCCATCGTGGCGATTACCAGGGCGGTGGCGACCAGAACGCGCGGTTGCATTGTCCCGGTTGGCGTGCGCATCATCCCGTCCTGCCCGCCCGTTCGGAGTCGGGCCTCGCCGAGTGTAGCCCAACCCTGTGAACCCGCCACTCAGGAGTCCCCGTGCAACCGGTCACGCTGATCGGATACGGTCTGTGGGGCAAGAATATCGCCCGCAATCTTGCGGAGTTGGGTGCATTGTCCGGCATCTGCGAGTCTTCTCCCAATCGCCAGGCAGCGGCCTCGAAGGCCCACCCCGATGTGCCGGTGCACGCGGCCATCGAGCACGTGCCCCGCGAACACGCCGTGGCCATCGCGGCGCCAGCAGCAGAACACGCCAGGCTGGCCCGTTTCTTCCTGGAACGTGACCAGCACGTCTTTGTCGAGAAGCCGCTGGCCCTGCAGTTGAGCGATGGCGAGGCCTTGCGCGATCTCGCCCGCGAGCGCGGCCGGGTGCTGATGGTCGGCCACCTGCTGCACTACCATCCCGCCGTGCTGGCCCTGCAGAAGCTGATCGATGAAGGCGTGCTGGGCCGGCTGCGCTACCTGTACTCCAATCGCCTCAACCTGGGCCGTTTCCGCCGCGAGGAGAACAGCCTCTGGTCCTTCGCCCCGCACGACATCGCCCTGCTGCTTCGTTTTGTCGGTTCCATGCCCCGTCAGGTGATCGCCAGCGGTGGCTACTTCCTGCATCCCAGGGTCGCCGATACCACCATGACCGTGCTGGATTGGGACTCGGGCATCCAGGCCCACGTCTACGTCTCCTGGCTGCATCCCTTCAAAGAGCAGCGCCTGGTCGTGGTGGGTGAAGATGGCATGGCGGTCTTCGATGACCGTGCCGCCGAGCATAAGCTCGTCTTGTACCGCCACGGCGTGGCCTGGCGGGAGGGCGTGCCCGAGCCGGTGCGCGCCGAGGCCGAGCCCGTGCCCATCGCCGGCGACGAGCCCCTGCGCGCCGAGATGTCCGCCTTCCTGGCCGCCGTGCAAGATCCGACGATTCCCCTGCCATCGGACGCCGACGAGGGCCTGCGCGTGCTGAGCGTGCTCGACGCCGCCGAGCGATCGCTGTCCCATGGCGGCACGCCGGTCACCTTGGCCGCCACGTCGGCGCCCCAGGCGACCATCCACCCCACCGCGGTGATCGGCCGCGAGGCTCGGATCGGCCCGGGCAGCCGGGTCTGGCACTTCTGCCACGTGATGGATGGCGCGGTCATCGGCGGCGATTGCGTCATCGGCCAGAATGGCTTCGTCCAGGGCGGCGCCATCATTGGCGACCGCGTTCGCCTGCAGAACAACGTCTCGGTCTACCGCGGCGTGGTGCTCGAGGATGACGTCTTCTGCGGCCCCTCCTGCGTGTTCACCAACGTGGTCCGGCCGCGGGCCCACGTCTCGCGCAAAGAGGAGTTCGCCGCCACACGCGTCGGCCGCGGCGCCACCATCGGCGCCAACGCCACCGTGGTCTGCGGCAACGACGTCGGCCCCTACGCCTTCATCGCTGCCGGCGCGGTGGTCACCCACGATGTGCCCGCGCACGCGCTTGTGGTCGGCCAGCCGGCCCGCGTGGTCGGCTGGGTCTGCCGCTGTGGCGAACGCCTGGCCTTGAACGCGGCGCCCGCGCTGGGCACCACCGCGTCCTGTCATCGCTGCGATGCCGCCTGGGGTGTGGGCGATACGGGGCTTGTGGAGCGCCAGCTGGACACGACCGATTGAGCGCGTCGGACTGAACGCGCCGGAGTGAACGCTCCCCTGCCCGACAAATCTGCCTGACACCTGGAGAGCCCATGGTCGCGCATCACCCCGTCCCTTTCGTCGACCTGGCCCGCGTCCTGGCGCCCCATCGACCCGCGTTGCGGGCTGCCTTCGAGCGAATGCTCGATCACGCCCGTTTCGTGCTCGGTCCGGAGGTGTCCGACTTCGAGGCCAGCCTGGCCCGTTACGTCGGCCTGGACCACGCCGTTGGCGTCTCCAGCGGCACCGACGCATTGCTGGCCAGCTTCATGGCCCTGGACCTGCAACCGGGTGACGAGATCCTGCTCACGCCCTACACCTTCATCTCCACTGCGACCTCGGTGCTGCGCGCCGGGCTTCGGCCCGTCTTCGTCGACCTGGCCCCTGGCCGCTGGCATCCCGAGGTGGCCCAATTCGAGGCCGCTTGGACGCCGCGCACCCGGGGCGTGCTGGTGGTGCATCTCTTCGGTGAGCCGGTCGAGCTGGATGAGCTGGCCGCCCTCTGCAGCGCGCGCGACGCCGAGCTGATCGAGGACTGCGCCCAGGCCATCGGCGGGCGCTTCGCCGACGGCAGCCACGTCGGCAGCAAGGGTCGCGGCGGCACGTTGAGCTTCTTCCCGGCCAAGAACCTGGGCGCATTCGGTGACGGAGGCGCGGTCTTGAGCGGCGACGAGGAGTTCACCCGCAAGGTCCGCGCCATCCGCCAGCATGGCTGCGAGGTGCGCTACCGGCACGATCGACTGGGCGGCAACTTCCGCCTGGACGCCATGCAGGCCGCCATGCTCGGCGTCTTGTTGCCTCGGCTGGACGACTGGGTGGCCCGCAGGACCGACAACGCCAGGCACTACACGGCCGCGCTGTCCGAAGCCGCCGCTGCCGGCGCTGGCGGCTTGATCCTGCCCGCCGATCATCCCGGCCACGCCTGGAACCAGTACGTGATCCGGCTGCAGCAGCGCGATGCCGTGCGCCAGCGCCTGACCGACGCGGGCATCGGCACCGCGATCTACTATCCGGGCGCCCTGCACCAGCAGCCGGCGCTGGCCGCCGCCGATCCCGCCACCCAGATGCCCGAGGCCGAGCGCTGCTGTGCGCAGGCCCTGGCCCTGCCCGTGTACCCGGGCCTCTCCCGAGACGAACGCGACCACGTCGTCGCTGCGCTGCTTGACGCGCTGGATTGAGCCACCATCACCGCGTTGTCCGCTGCCGTGTTGCCTTGCCGACCCGGACGCGGCTAGCATCCCCGCCCGCGCCGGTCGCCGGCCCGCCAGACCGCCCACCGGCCCCGCCACCAGGAGCATTCATGTCCATCGATCCAGCCATCGCCGCCAAGCCCAAATCGAAGGAAGAGGAAGGCCCCGGATCCATGATCCTCGAGCACCTCTTCCGCAGCCGCCAGCTGCAACTTTCCGGGCCGGTCGACGACAAGCTCGCCGCACGCATCGTGGCCATGCTGCTGGCCCTGGAGGCCGCCGACGCCGAGGCGCCGATCACCATCTTCCTGAACTCCCCCGGTGGCAGCGTCAGCGCCGGCTTCGCCATCTACGACACCATGCGTTTCATCACTTCGCCGGTGCGCATTGTCTGCACCGGTCTGACCGCATCAATCGCGACGGTGATCCTTCTGGGCGCCGACAAAGCCGACCGGCTGGCCATGCCCAACGCCAGGCTCTTGATTCACCAGCCCATGATCCCGGGCACCGTATTCGGCCCGGCGAGCGACCTGGAGATCACCGCCAACGAGCTCATCAAGACGCGCGGCAAGGTCAATCGCCTGCTGGCAGATGAGACGGGACAGCCCTTGAGCCGCGTGGAAGGGGATACGCAGCGCGACTACTGGATGACTGCGGAAGAAGCGGTCGAATACGGACTCATCAGCCGTGTCGTGGTCGGCCGATCCGACATCGCGGCGAGGTAAGCGCTCTGGGGAGCGGGCATCGACCTACATGTCGATGATGATCACTCCGTCGTTGTCCTGGTCCTCGTCGTCTTCGTCCCGCTCGGGCGTCGGCCGTGGCGGACGCTCATAAGGGGAGCGAGCCGGGGCTCGCAGAGACGGACGAGGGCGCTCGTTATATTCCTCGCGGCGAATGATCTCCTCGATGATGAAGGCATCCAGCATGGTCACCTCCTTGGGGTCCGACCGTCGGTCCCACCTGTAGGACGCACGAACGGAGCCTTTGGTTCACCGAAGCGCATCCGCGCCTCCTGAGATCAACCTAGCATCCGACCTGGGCCCCCGCAAGTTGAGGCCGGGCCATAAGGGTGCCCATGAGGGCCGCTGGACTGGCTAGCAGTGTCGCGTTCAGATGCATTTTTGGGGGACGACTTTCAGGTCAACGAGGCGATGAAATCCTCGATGTCCGGCGCGTAGAGGTGGTCATCCTGCTCGGGCACATGCAGGGCCAGCGGCGCCAGATCAACGCGCTCGTCGACGGCCCCCCGCCGGCCGTGGAGCAGCACACGAGTGGCCCGCACATCGAGCCCACGATGGTGCAGCTGCGCCACCTCCACACGTCTCAGACCGGCGGCGCGCAGGGCGTCGATGGCCAGGTCGCATCGCTCAGCGGGGTAGATCATGCACACGCTGCCCTGGTCGATCAGCAACCCGGCCGCCACCGCCGCGAAGCGCTCCAGGTTGGCCGTGCTCTCGTAGTGCGCGTCTCTGCGTTCGGGATGGTCCGGCAGCATGCGACCCACCGGCGGATGATAAGGCGGGTTGCAGGCGACGACCTGGGCCATGGGCAACCCGTCCGGCGGCGGCTCGGCGATGTCCCAGTCGTGCACCCGGCCGCGATCCTGCAAGCCGTTCAGGAGCAGGTTTCGGCGCGCTCTCTCGATCAGGGCCGGCTGTCGTTCCACCAGGTGTACGGCCGCCTCGCGGTGGTGCATGGCCATCAGGATGCCCACCAGGCCGGTGCCGGCGCCCAGGTCGATGGCTGTCTGGGGAGCCGGCGTCCGTCGACAGGTGAACCAGGCCAACGCCATGGCGTCCACCGAAGAACGGTAGCCCTTGCGGGCCTGCAGCAGGCGCACCCGATCCCGCAGCAGGATGTCCAGGCTCTCGTCGGCCGCTGGCGTGAGCGGCTGCGATGTGGTGGACGTCACGCCTGACCGCCCAGATCGACGTGGGCATGGATGGCCGCCAGATCGACCGCGCCGGCCCGCAGCACGACCAGTTGCGGCGGCCGCCAGGCGACCAGGGTGGAGGCGCGCCCCGCTGGCGTCGGTGGCAGCTCGAAAGCGCCGGCCAGGGCGGCCAGCAAGCGCTCGTCCAGGTGGTCCGGGTCGGCTGCCGGAGGGTCGCCTGCCAGGTTGAGGCTGGTGCTGATCAGCGGTCCGCCACAGCGCTCGGTCAGGGCGATGACGGCCGGATGGCGATCGACCCGGATGGCGACGGTGCCATCAGCCCCGACAACGGACTCAGGCGCCTGAGGGGCCGCCTCGCAGACCACCGTCACCGGGCCGGGGAAGGCCTGGCCGAGCAAGCGCGCGACCACGTCGTCCTTCCGATACCAGCCGCTGAACGCGTCCGCGTGTCCCGCCACCGCGATATATCCACGACCAGCTTCGCGCTCCTTGAGGCCGTCCAAGGCGGCAACGGCGTCGGCGCGTCGCGGATCGGCGGCGATGCCCCACAGACCAGCGGTCGGATGGGCCACGAGCGCGCCCTCGGCGAGCGCAGCGGCAGCCAACGTAGGGGTCGCGAATCGATGCAGCGAGTGCCCTGTCATGGGCGCGACCGCAGGGTGCTAGCGCAAGGCGGGGAAGAACGCGGGCGCCGTGCCGAAAGTCGGCGGCGGCAGGCTCAGGCGCAGCCCCTGGGCGTGAAGGTCCGAATCCAGGCCAGCGATGGGATTGCCCTTGGCGTGTCGGTAGAAGAAGTAGGCGCCGACGCCGACGAGCGCCAGGCCGAGACCCAGGGTCACGCCCGAGATGATCTGGCCGGACTCATGCTCGTCTGCACGGGTCTTGGCTTCCTCGAGGTACAGCGCGTACTCGGCCGAACTCGGGTTCGGCACGCACTTCTTTTCCGGGTCCGGGCAGGGGTAGTACTCGGCTGAGGCCAGGTTCGGCGCATAGACCAGTCCGATGAT
>CAYTLW010000187.1:0-11627 GCA_964438735.1 uncultured Enterobacteriaceae bacterium
CAATTGGCCTACGTCTGCCGGCGTGCCGCTGATCCCCTTCTCGTTTTCGGGTCGAGGCGTCGTCATCCACAAAGAGGATCTTGCTCATGGCTCGCCCTCCTTCGGCGGGTCTGACGGGATATCCAATGCAAATACCGCGCCGCACTCGGAGCCACCGCGGTAGGTGAGCGTGCCGTGCATCTCGCGCGCAAACCGCCTGCAGATCGACAGACCCAGGCCCGTGCCACCGCTGCGCCAGGACGCGAATGGGCGGAATGCTTGAACCGACTGCTCCTCATTCAGTCCCGGACCCTCATCCCGCACCTCGATCACGACGCCGCTACCTCCCATTTCGGCCACCACGACGACGCTGCCGCCGTCTGGTTGGGCCTGGATCGCGTTGGTGACCAGGTTGACCAGGATGTGACGTAGTGCGTTGCGATCAATGCGCAAGGGCCCTTGCAGTAAGGACAAATCCGAATCGAGGCGGACCCCCGATCTCTGCGCGTCTGCTCGAACCAGGCCAAACACCTCGCGCGTAAGCGTCGCCAGGTCGACCTCTGTAGCCTCTTTTGCCGTACGTCGGGCCAGGCGCAGATAACGTTCCACGTAGTCGTTGATGACGACCACATCTTTGGCCTGCTCGTCGAGGATCGCCGTGCCCAGCTCAGGGTCGAGGTCGCCCGCCCGGCGCAGCGCCCTGTGAAGACGTTGATTGGCGATCGACAGGGCGTTCAGCGGCGTACGCACCTCGTGGGCAAAAGTGGCCGCCAGCTCCCCGACTGCAGCCAGCCGATCCTGGGCCGCCAGGTCCCACTTGGCCTCCAGGATGCGGCCGTGCGCCGTCTCCAGGTCGCGCGTACGAGCGGCGACCTTCTCCTCCAACACCTCATTCAGGCGGCGCACTTCCGCGTGGGCTTCGCGCACGGCGCTGAGCCGGCGCATGCCATCCCGCCGCAGCCACCAGGCCATGAACGCCAGGACCAACAGGATCGCGCCCAATACGAGGGCGCCATTGCGCAGGACAGGCTGAACAGGCGCCACGCTGGCGGCCTGCTTGGAGGCGATGCCGACGCTGATCTGGGCATTGCCAGCGGTCGCCACGGCTGTGGCGATGAGGTAGTCGACGTTGTCGATCCGGGCGCTTCGCAAACCGCTTCGGGCCAGTGGCCGCGGCGTCGCTTCCCGTTCGGCGTGGCACCTGGCGCAGGAGGCGTCGCTGCCGCCCAGCCGGCCGCCCACATCGTGCCCCCCGCCGGGCCATGTCAGGATGGCGCCGTCGCTGCCCAGCAGGAAGGGCTGGCTGCGGGGATCCGGCCGGAGATCACCCAGGGCGCCTGCCCCGATCACCTTCCAGTCGGCCACCAGCGCCACGTGCGTGGCGTCGGCGCCCTCCTCGTTCGAGTGCCGCGCCGTGGCCACAATCAGGGTCCGATCGCCGCGCTGAATTCGCGCGATGCAGATCTCGTCACCAGGCTCCGGGCACGCGTTTCGCGCCGACCTGACCGCAGCCAGTGTGTCCTTGTCCAGGCCGTCGGGAGGCATGACCGCCATCTCCCCATGGCCATCGATCAGCCCGGCGACGATGCCGTGGTTGCCCAGCAGCCTGACCACGTGATGCACCAGCTGCCGGGCGTTCGGGTTGGCCGCATGGATGGTCACCCCCGTGTGGGAGAGCAGGCTGAGGAACTTCTGCATCTCCTCGAAGACCTCGCTCAACCGATCGGCGGCGTTGTCCACATCGTGCTGCAACGTCCGACCGTAGTTGTCCACGGAGGTCCGCTCGAATCGCCTGCTGATGTCGGCCGCGGCCAGCAACAGCAGTCCCGGCAGCGCCAACGTCGCCGCGATCAGCGGCCAGCCAGCGCCCACCGCCGGTCTCGCCCTCGTGTCTGTGTCGCCCATTTGTCGCTCCTTTTCGGCCAGGCATCACGCCCGACCGGTGGGTCGCTGCGACTCGCTCCCATGCTAGGCCCCCACTGGTCGGATATGGCCGCCGTTCGGAGTCGATCGGGTCATTTTGACCGGGTGTTGAGCGGCCGGCGTGTCGAATTGACCCGGCTGGCGCAGGTGCACCGGGGCGTTGGGTCGAAATGACCCGTGATAACGCGCCGACAGCTTCGCAACGCCCGCCTGAAATGGCCCTCGCTCTCCCTTCTGCATGACGAGAGCCCCGGCGATCGAGAGACAGCAAGCCACATTGATCGACGTCAACTGCGGTGGATTCTCATGGCCCGCTTCTTGCGCCTGGACCGTGTCGGCGCTCACTGCGCCCGTCGGAAATGCAGGCGCCGATTTGCCTGCAGGAGGTTGTGACGATGACAAAGGCAATGATTGGCAAATGGGCCCTGCTGCTCGCTCTGCCCCTGGTGGGCTGGGGCTGTGAAGGCGCAGCAGGCGAGACTGGACCGGCTGGCGACAAGGGCGCTGCAGGTGAAAAGGGCGACTCCGGCGCCAAGGGCGACACCGGCGCCAAGGGCGACAAGGGCGACAAGGGCGACGCTGGTGACAAGGGTGCCAAGGGCGACAAGGGCGACAAGGGCGACCCAGGCGCTGGCTGGAATCCCCCCACCTACGTCGGTACAGCCAAGTGCATCGAGTGCCACGCCTCTCATGGCGAGACCTTCCTGCTCAGCGGCCACCCCTACAAGCTGACCAAGGTGACCGACGGCAAGGCGCCGACGCGACCCTATGACAGCAAGACCGGCGGCGTGCCGGATCCCCCGCTCGGCCTGAAGTGGACCGACATTTCCTACGTCATCGGCGGCTACGGCTGGAAGGCCCGCTACGTCAACAACGACGGCTACGTCGTCACCGGCAAGGCTGGCGACATGACCCAGTGGAACTTCAAGAACGACGTGGTCGGCAAGGGCACTGCCTGGGTCGCGTACCACGCCGGCGAGAAGAAGCCGTACACCTGTGGTACCTGCCACACCACCGGCTGGATTCCCTGCCCGGCGGACGACAAGACCTGCAAGAAGCAGGACGGTATGGAAGGCATGCACGGCAGTTTCGCCCAGGGCGGTGTGCACTGTGAGGCCTGCCATGGGCCCGGCAGCGAGCACGCGGCGCATCCCTACGCTATCGCGGCCGAAGTGGACGGTTCACCCGAGCTGTGCGGCAACTGCCACATCCGCGGCGGCATCGAGTCGGTCAACGCCAAGGGCGGCTTCATCAAGCACCACGAGCAGTACGAGGAGATGTTCCAGAGCAAGAAGCACGCCATGCGTTGCGTGGACTGCCACGATCCGCACAAGAGCGCGAAGTACGCGGACGACAAGCTGAACCCCAACAAGGGCATCCGCCTGGGCTGCACCAACTGCCACGTCAACTACGACAAGAATCAGAAGTCGGACAAGATGAAGGGCGTCAAGTGCATCGACTGCCACATGCCGCGCGTGACCAAGTCCGCCTGGGGCGACGCCGCCAAGTTCACCGGCGACATCCGCACCCACATCTTCTCGATCAATCCGCTCAAGGGCGCCAAGCAGTTCAACGACGCCGGCTCGGCTTCGATGCCGTGGATCACCCTGGATTGGGCGTGCAAGAACTGCCACAGCAAGGAAGGCCTGGCCAGCGAGCAGACCGACGACGCGTTGTCGACGCTCTCCATTGGCTACCACACCAAGGCGCTCAGCAACTGAGCGTGCGACCCGTGTAGCGTCGCCCGGCCCATCACACCTTTTTCGGCCGGGCGGCGCGCCGGGTCCTGACACCACACTGGTCGTCGGGGCGCGGCGCCCGGTGGCAGAGGGACCCCTGGTCCGGGGTCCGGCCACGCAACCTCGCCTCAGGACTGGATGCTCCTGCTGCCGGGCGCCGCAACTTCAGGACTAACGCCCTCGTCTTCGAGCGCGTTGCGCTCGACTTGCTCACCGGTTCGCAAGCCGACTCAGTTGTTCCCGCAAGTCCGGCGAGCAAGCTCGCCGCGCGAGCGAACCGCCGTCCGCTCGCGACGTTGTCCCGCCGGATTCTCAGTTCAGGCGGGGAGCGCACGCCCCAGGTTTCAATCCAGGCGGGCGCTGTCTGGACCGTTGGGCAGCCACGGCAGCGAGCCTCGAACGCCCTCAAAGACGGCCAGCAGGTACGCAGCTGGTACCAGGGGCGTGCGGCTTTCGTCGCCGTTGGTCGCCCGCACCTGCACGTCCTGCACGGCCAGGCTCTGGCGATCCAGACCCACATCCAGCGATGGCGTGCGGTAGCGCAGGGTGTCGCCGATCTTCAACTCGTGGGTCTGCCCCTCGAATCGGCCATGAATGACGCCGTCGGCGCCGTCGTCGAGGATCATGAAGGCGTTGTTCGCCTCCGCGTCGAAGTCGGTCCGATCCAGGTACAGCCGCGGCTTGTCCACATAGGGTCGGCCCGAGGTCGGGCAGAACGTGGCGCAGTTGCCGCACTCGTTGCAGAAGTCGGTCAGCACCAGCACCTGCAGGCCCTGGTCGATGTGCACCGTGGAACCGATCTCGCGGCTCACCTCGCCGCCCGAAAGCACCAACTCCGGCAGGCGGGCCTCGATGGGACGCGCCTTGTAGGTGATGAACGCCAGGTTCGGGCATACACCCACGCACAGGCTGCAGAAAGTGTCGCAATCCAGGCAGCGACTGGCCTCTTCGATGGCGTCCTGCTCGCTGTAGGCCAGGATCACCTCGCCAAAGCTGCGGCGCTCCTCCAGGGGGCTCTGCGGCACCGGCGTGCGCAGTTGGCGTCGGCCCCGACGCTCGATCAGGTCTGCGATGTCGGCGTCGCTGATGGCCTTGTTCTGGCGCGCTGGTGGTCCCTCATGCTTGCGTCGAATGGCCGCGGCGATGATCTTGCCGTCCGCGGACGCCTTCACCGCCGAGCTGGGGCCATCCTGGGCCACGTCGCCGCCGGTGTAGACGTTGGGCAGCGAGGTCTCCAGCGTCGTCGGGTCGCAGGCGATGGAGTTCCAGCGGGTGATCTCCGGGCTGCCGTCGTCGAAGAAGTCGATCACCGAGCGCTGGCTGATGGCCAGCAGCAACATGTCGCATGGGAAGGTCAGCTTCTCGCCCTCGATCGGCACCGGGCGACGACGTCCATCGGCCGCCTTGGGGCCCAGCTCCATCTTCTGGCAGATGAGCTGCTCGAGTTTGCCATCCTTGACCACCAGGGAGTCCGGGCTGGCCAGTTCGTAGACCGGGATGCCTTCCTCGAGCAGTCCCTCGACCTCCTCCGGATCGGCCGGCATCTGCGAGATGGTGCGTCGGTAGACCAGCGACAGGTTGTGCTCGCCCGGCAGTCGGAAGACCGTGCGCGCCGCGTCCATGGCCACGTCACCGGCGCCGACGACGATGACATTGTCACCCAGCGTCGGCGATCCACCATCGCGAACCTCGCGCAGGAAGCCGATGGCGTCGATGACCCCTTCAGCGTCCTCGTTGGCGAAGCCCAGCTGTTTACCCAGCTGCGCGCCGGTGCCGATGATGATGTGCTCGAAGCCCTCCTTGCGAAGGTCCGACAGCATGAAGTCCTTGCCGGCGGTCTGGCCGTAGCGGACCTCCACGCCCAGGAAGGACAACATGCGCATGTCCTGGTCGATGCTGTCCTGGGGCAGGCGGTAGGACGGGATGGTGCCGCTGACCATGCCGCCGGGTTTGTCGAATTGCTCGAAGATGGTGCAGCGATAGCCGGCGCGGGCCAGGTAGTTGGCCGCGGTCACGCCACAAGGACCGGCGCCGATGATGCCCACCCGGGTCTCCCGCGGTGCAGCCTTGGCTGGCCAGGCTGGCGTCGTCTCCCGATCCATGATGAAGCGCTTGATCTCGCGGATCGCCAGCGGCTCGTCGTAGTGGGTGCGGATGCAGGTGTCCTCGCATTTGCGATCGCAGATGCGGCCCAGGATCGCCGGGATGGCGCTGTCGGCGCGGGCGATGGCCACCGCGTCGTCGATGCGACCCTCGCGCACCGCCGCCATGTACTGCGGCACGTCCTGGTCGACCGGGCATTCGTCGACGCAGGGCGCCTCGATGCAGTCGAACAGCTCCAGCTTGCGCGGAGTCTTGCTGTGCGCCGTATCCACATGCTCTTTGTGCAGCAGGTGGTCCTTGCGCATGTTGACGGCGTGGCCGCGCAGGTTATGCAGCCCGGCCGCGGCCCTCAGATGCCCGGCCAGGTCGAAGACCGTCTCCCCTGCGGCTTCGGCGTGGGTCTTGGCGGCAGCCCACAAACCGCCGCCTGCGCCGAGATCGCTGACCAGTTTGTCGGCCACGGGCGCCTCGACCGAGTCCAGCAGGCCGGGCAGGGCGTCGCCAAACCCGTCGCTCGCCGCGGCGCGCCGGACCACGAAGTCGTCGAGATCCTTGGCGCCCACTTCGGCCATGGCCGAGGCGGTGTTCTCCATGTACTGCTTCATGCGCAGATAGCCGCCCGACTTCAGGATGTCCGTGCACACGGTGACCGTCTTCATGCCCGCGGCGAGCAGGTCGGCCATGTTGAAGGCGTCCGCGCCGCCGGCGTACGACATGAGCAGTCTGCCGCCGAACTCGTCGGACAGGCGGGCCGCCAGGTTGCCGGTGATGGCCGCGAGCGGCCGGCCGGACAGGTACATCATCTTCTCACCCTCGGGGAAGACGTCGCGATGGTTGGTCACCTCGAGGGTATTGGAGAGCTTGACGCCGAAAACCACGCCCTTGTCCATGGCGGCGGCGCCCAGGCGGCGGAGCATGGGGATCGCGTCGACGTACTTCAGGTCATGGCCGAAGGCCTCGTCCGGCACCTCCACGTCCTCGTAACCCAACTCCTCATTGAGGATCTTGCGCACGCCATCAGGCCCCAGCAGCGTGGGATTCAACTTCACCGAGGTGTGCAGGTTGCGCTCGTCGATGAGGTAGCGGGAGATGCTCTCGATCTCGTCCGGCGGGCAGCCGTGCATGGTCGACAGGGTCATACTGTCGCTCATGCAATCGGGGATGGCCACGTTGCGCACTTCCGGATACCAGCGCGCGACCTCGTCGACGAGCGCGCCCTTTTCAGCCGAGGTGTCGGCGACCTTGTCCAGATACCACTGCACATTGGGCTTCTTGATGCCCTCGAGGTTGTAGCCGACGGAGAGGTTGAAGATGATGCCGGGCCGCTCGCCGGGGAAGCCCAGCTTGTGGTGCAGGGCGTGGATCAGCACCCACGCGCGCAGGTACTCGTCATAGCTCTCGTGGACCTTCAACTCCTGCGACCACTCGCAGTTGTAGCCCTCGTCCTCCATGTCGATGCACGGCTTGGCGATCTCCAATTCGTCCAGGGTCTGCACCGTCTTCAGCTCGATGAAGCGGGCGCCGCAGAGCCAGGCGACGACGATGTTCTGCGCCATCTGCGAGTGCGGTCCGGCGGCGACGCCGAAGGGCGTGTCCAGCAGCTCGCCGTATTTGCGCAGGCGGAAGGGATCGTCCGGCTTCGGGGTCCAGAACGTGGAGCGTGGGATGCCGAAGATGCTGTCGTTGGTCTCCAACTCGCGGAAGATCCAGGAGGTCAACTGCGCCATGGTGATGGGGCGGAAGCGATCGGACATGGTCACCTCAACTTTGGGCTTCAGGGACGCGTTCGCTGGCGTCTCGCCGGGCGACCGGCAGGCTATCACGCGGCCGGTACCGCAGCCAACGCACAGCGCGCTCGCACTGCGGCTTCGCTTCGGCTACGGTCGGCCCATGAATCAGGCCATCCGCCCATGCCCCAACTGCCAGGTGCCCCTGACGACCCGCTGCATCAAGCACCAGTCCATCGACCACTGCGGCAAGTGCGGCGGCCATTTCTTCGACGATGGCGAACTCGAAGCCCTCAACGAGGTCTTTGAGCACTACGAGTCGGTGGTCCTGGACGAACCCGAACTCGAGCGGGTCAGCCAGGCCGAGATCGATCGCATCGTGCACTGCCCGGCAGATGACAGCCCCATGACGCCCGAGATGTTCACCGGCACGACCCTGGATCGTTGTCCAAAGTGTGACGGGATCTGGCTCGACGGCGGTGAATTGACCGCCTTGCGCCTGGCCGAGGCCAGCATTCACGACAACCTCACCCTCTACATCCGCCTGGGCAGCTGAGATGTCATCTGCACCTACCCACCGGGTCCTGGGCAAGCGGCTGGTGCTGGCCGTCAACCGCATGTGCGTGCACATCACCGGCGGCCTCGGCGCGTCGCGCTCCAACCTGCGACCGGGTCAGTCTCTCGGCTTTGTCGAGGGCATCTACTACAACGAGGTTTTCGGCCAGCGCCTGTATGACGACATCTATCACCAGGCCGCGGCGTACCTCTTTCATATCGTCAAGACGCACCCCTTCATCGACGGCAACAAGCGCACCGGGTTGTGCTGCGCCCTGACCCTGCTGGAATTCAACGGCATCGTGGTCGGCCCGCTGGACGAGGACCACGTCTTCGACCACGTCATGGAGATCGCGGCCGGTCCCAACGACGCCGGCAAGGTGGTGCCAGAGACTGCGGCGTGGTTGCGTGCCTTGACCATCGACCGCGGCCCATAGGTCCACGGCCGCGCCGCGCCTCAGCTCACCACAGCGCCAACCAGGCGACGAGCCGCCTGCTCCGCTGCCACCAGTTCGAGGTTGCCCGCCGAGGCCGCTTCCCAGCACATGCAGCCGTAATCTGCTGACTGCATGTGGCGTCGTTTCGCCGCGGTATGGGCGTCCTGCCACAACGTCTGCAGGTCGGTCTGCAGCAGGTTGCCGATGACCGAGTCCGGTCTGCCGTTGCACAGGGTCACGCCGCCATCCGTGCCCACGGCCGCCTGGGTCGCCGGCACCAGCAGGCAGCGGAAGGCCAGCCGCTTGCGCAGCCCTTCCGGATCCATGGCGTACTCCACCATGTGTCGCAACGAGCGATCAGCCAGCTGCGGATGGCGCCGCGCCACCCGGTCGAGCACATCGGCCAGGCGCGTGCGATCCTCGGGTCGGAACATCACGTTGCTGGGCTCGCGCACGGTGTGCAGACCGTTTCGCTGCACGATCTGGAGGATCACGTTGTCGACGCGATCGCGCCACGTGTCGATGAACTCCAGGGTCTGGTCCAGGTTGAGCCGGTTGATGGTGAAGCGCACCTGGGTGCGCGGCCGCTCGCCCGCCGGCAGGCGCTGGATGCGCGCGCAAGCCTGCTCGACCGCGGCGTACAGACCCGGTCTGCCCCGGAACGCGTCGTGGCTCGCCTCATCTGCGCCGTCGATGCTGAATACCAGGCCGTTGATCCCGCACGTCAGCAGACCGTCCAGGTGCCGATCCAGGCCAAATCCGCTGAGCCCGGCGAGCACGAAGACGCCACCCTGGCGCAGGATCCTGGCGTAGTCGACCAGGTGGCGAACCGTGGCCACCTCGCCGCCGATGAGCGACGCGCCCCAGGCACCGCTGCGCGCCAGCTGTCTGGCCACCCGCAGCCGCTGTTCGTGGTCCAGCTCGGGCTTGGGTCGCCCCATGTCGCAATGGGGGCAGCACAGCGGGCATCGTTCGGTGAGCACCCAGCGGACGAAGGTGGGCGCCGGCCAGCGTGGCTGGGCTCCGGCGAGCGCTGGCGCGTTGGCCAACAGCGAGGGCGTGGCGCGGGCCAGCTGCACCGGTCCAACCATTCCGCTGGCGACGGTGGGCCGCTTCATGACCGCCTCGCAAGCGATCGATCGGCCAGCGTGTCGGCCACCGCGGCGGCGACGTGCACCATGTCCGAGGCCCGAAGGGTCGGGTGCAGGGGCAGGAAGAGGGCGCGATCGACGAAGGCGCGCGCGTGCGGCGTGTCTGCAGCAAGGTGGGCCAGGTGCGGTTCGCGGCTGCAGCACGCCAGGTTGGTGGTCGTGCTGTCTACACCCCGGGCGGCCAGCCCCGAGCGCATTGTCGGGACATCCGAGGCCCACAGGGGCAGGCGCCAGAAGGCGGGCTCGGTTCCAGCCACGATACGCGGCAAGCCGGTGACGTCCCGCGCCTGCAGCTCCGCCATCAGCAAGCGCGCCAGGCGACGGCGACGGGTCGTCCCCTCCGCCAGGTGGCCGAGCGCGGCGATGGCCAGCTCCGCCTGGTAGTCCGAATAGCTCACCTGCCACGCCCGCGGCACTGTGTCGCCGTCCAGGGCGGCACCGGGCGGGTCGTCGCCCGGCCAGAGCCGGCCGCGTTGAAAGGCATCCAACGCGTCAGGCGCCCGGCGCTCGCTCCATCGAAGCAGTGGCCAGCCCAGCGATCCCAGCAGCGCCGGCGAGCTGGCCAGGTGCAGGCTGTAATCGCGCGCCAGCCACGCCGGCAACGTGCGCCGGGAGCGCGGCGGCAAGGCATCCGCGGCAGCCTGCAGTCGGCTCGCCAGCCGGTCGTCATCGGTGACCACCAGCCCGCCGTGAAAGCTGCTCACCGGCTTCAACGTGCTGATCGAGAAGACACCGGCAACGCCGATGCTGCCCGCCATGCGACCCTGCCAGCGCGCGCCAAGGGCTTGAGATGCGTCTTCGATGACCGGCAGCCCGTGCCGGCCCGCCAGCTCCAGAATCGGGCCCATATCGCAGACCAGGCCGCAAAGATGGGTGATCATCAAGGCGCAACTGCGGTTGTTGAGGGCACCGCGTAGCGCCGCCACATCCACCTGCCCGGTGCGTTCGCCCAGGTCGACGAAACGGGGCCGCAGCCCCGCCAGTTCGATAGCGTGGATCACCTCAGGCACGGTCACAGGCGTCGTCAGCACCTCGCCACCAGCCGGCAGATCCATGGCCTTCAACACCTGCAAGACGCCCACGCGCGCATGGGGCAAGGCGATGCCGTGGCGCGTGCCCACCGTGTCGGCAAAACGCCGCTCCAACTCCCGCACGCGGGCGCCTGCGCGCATAGGCCCGAACGCGTGCCTCAGCGTCTGAATCGCCACCAGCGCCGGGTCGAAGTACAACTGGCCCCTGGGCAACTTGCGCAGGGGGTGGATCATCGATTCCTCCGGGCGGCGGGTCGACCCCACGATCTCAGGTCGCGTCACGGAAGACAATCGGAGCTTCGCAACATGCCACCCCTGCCTACACTTCGCGACCGCTCGGGTCGCCTGCTGCTGGCGGCGTTGGTGGCCCTCCATGTGACGGCGACGGCCGCCATCGGCTTGCGGGCGGGCAGCCATATCGAGGAGATCGGCGGCCTGCTGACCAGCGCTCCCCAGCGGCTGGGCACCGGAGCCGCCGCGCCATGGTCTGCCGAAGAGGGCTGGCGACTTCGCGCCTCGCAACACCTGCCGGTCTGGGGATTGGAGCGTGGTCCCCGCTCCTTCACACCGCTCATGGTCGATGGACACATCGGCGCGGTGCCCTACACGCTGCACCGCCTGGCGGCCCATGTCGGCGGGTTGCCGCTGGCGCGCGCCCTGTCGTGGTGTTTCGGCGGCCTGCTCTTGCTCGCCACATGGCTCCTTGGCCGGGCGATCGGTGGCCTGGCGGTCGCCTGGCTGGCCACGTTGCTGGCGGCGCTTTCCCCGCAGGCCGCCTTCATGCATCACTGGGCGCATGCCGAGGAGCAACTCTCGGCCGGACTGCCCTTGTTTGCGGTGCTGGCGATCCTGCGCCATCGCAGCCGCCCCGCCGCTCGCTGGCTCACCAGAAACAAGGGGGCTTCCGGGCCAGACCATGGTCTGGCCCCACTACCGCCTTCGGCTTCGACCGCCTACGGCGTTCGACTCGCTCGCCGGCTCG
>CAYTLW010000188.1:0-3351 GCA_964438735.1 uncultured Enterobacteriaceae bacterium
CATCCCGACTCCCCTGGCACAGGCTCCAGGGCGCTTCGCTGATCGCTCCGCCTGGCCACCGTCACCGACGGTCTCAAGCCAACAACCCGTCCACATCCCGCCAGGGCACGGCTTCACCGACGCTGCGCCGCTGGTGCTCGTCACCGCCGTAGACCAGTACACAGCGAGTTTCGGCCGCCTCGCTGGTCTCCCGACGCAATGCGGCGAACGCCGCGAGGGCGGCGAAGAAGTCACCGCCGATGGTTCGACCCGATTTGGCCTCAACCGCGACGACTTCCAGGCCCTGCTCCAACAACAGGTCAACCTCAAGCCGCCGTTGGTCGCGGTAGAACCACATTCGCGGCCGCTCTCCTCGGTGATGATTTGCCTTGGCCAACTCAGCGACCACCATGTTCTCGAAAACGGCGCCGCGCAGTGGGTGGCGATCGAGCTCACGCGGTTCGCGGATGCCCAGCAGCTGACACAGCAGTCCCGTGTCCCAAAAGAAGAGCTTTGGCCGCCGGACCAGGCGCTTGCCAAGGTTGCGATGCCAAGGCTGCAGGCGGAAAGTGATGAAGGATGCCTCGAGGACTGAGAGCCAGGCCTTTGCCGTGTTGTGGCTGACCCCGGCGTCACCACCCAATGCGGAGAGATTGACCACCCTGCCCACGTGTCCGGCGCAGAGCCCCACGAATGTCTGAAAGGCCGACAGGTCGCCGACATTCAAGAGTCGGCGCACATCTCGCTCCAAGTACATGGCGACGTAGGCGGACAGCCAGGGGCCGGGTTCAAGGTCGCGGTCGAAGAGCGCCGGGTAGGCTCCGCGCCACAGCGTCTCGAGCAGCTCGTCATCGCCTCGCCCGGCGGCGCGAAGCTCGGCGCGATCGAAGGGCAGCAAGTGAAGGATCGCTGTCCGGCCGGCCAGCGACTGCGATGTGGCCTGGGTGAGACTCAAGTGTTCCGAACCCGTCAGCACAAACCGCCCCGGCGTTGGGTCCTCATCGACCATGACCTGTAGATATGAAGTCAACTCGGGCGCGCGCTGAATCTCGTCCAGGATTGCACCGTCCCGCAGACCTGCGAGGAACCCCCGTGGGTCCTCCAAGGCGTGCAGGCGCACATCCGGCGCTTCCAGGGTTCTGTAGGCCAATTCGGGGAAGGCGGCCCTGCACAGGGTCGTCTTGCCGGACTGCCGCGGCCCGGTCAGGGTGATGACGGGGAACCCCTTTGCGGCTCGGTGCAGGACGGTGGCCAGTGTGCGTGGGATCATAGGTCGAGGGTAGGGGTCGTTGACAGTTTGTCAATCGAACTTACAAACTGTCAGCGCCGGGCTCGGCGGGCTGGGCTGCTCGTTGGTGGGCCTTGCCCTGGCCGTCCTGGCTACCCTTTTCATCCATGCGCCGGATCGGGCACTTCTTGGCCACTCCCATGCCCGGGAAGGAGGTCATCATGCCGGGCAAGATCGTCGCTGCCGTGAAGAGCGTCGTCGTTGGTTGGGCCCGGCAAGCCGC
This sequence comes from uncultured Enterobacteriaceae bacterium, assembly GCA_964438735.1. Classification (GTDB taxonomy): domain Bacteria; phylum Myxococcota_A; class UBA9042; order UBA9042; family UBA9042; genus CAYTLW01. The sequence continues at coordinate 1,491 of CAYTLW010000188.1, forward strand.
CGGTCCCATGAGACTTGGAAGGGTGGGCGGCGTCATGTTCATGAAGCAAGTGGCGGCTCAAAAATGCTATCCACCTCACCGCCCCAAATAGATCGTCTGAGGCCCCTCGCCAGGCCGCTCGATCTCGATGGACAACATGTCCACCCCTTCCCCGCCAAGCGTCGACGACAGCTCCTGCAAGCCGCTCTTGTCGGCCGGTCTGAAATCCACGCTGGTGATGCGATCGTTGACCCGTAGCCCGGCCGCCAGCGCGGCGCCGGCGGATTCGCGGACCATGTATCCGTTGACGCCCTCGGCGATGACCATGCCCATCTCGGCCAGGCGCACGCTGCGGGCGGCGTCGGGGGGCCGCAGGGCGACGTCTTTTCGGAGTTCGCCGCGGTCGGGTACGTCGAGCTGGGCGATGAGCTCGGGCAGGTGGCTGGCGTGGGAGACGCGCAGGGCCCAGCGACCGGGCGGCACCGAGGGCACCTTCCACAGACCCTGCTCGTCCGTGGTGGCGTGGCGCTCGCTCTCGCCGCCGTCCAGGGGCATCAGGCGGACGCGGGCCGCGACCAGCGCGGCGCCGTCCAGGGCCGAGACGCGGCCGTGCACCAGGGTGCCGCCGTCGAGGCGGATGGTGACCCGGGCGAGGCCGCCACTGACCACCATCACATCGCGCGATATGCCCGGCGGTTGGCCGGTCAGGCTGGCGCGGAAGTCGTAGCGACCGGGGCGGAAGGGGCCCATGCTGAAGCTGCCGTCGGGCTGGGCATGGGCCGGGGTGGGCTGCGGCGCGCCCCAGGGGTCGGGCCCCTTCACCTTGCGGCCGACCAGGTGAATCACCGCGCTGGCTGCAGGTCCCCCCTTGGCGTCCAGGACCCGGCCGGCGATGTTGCCGCCGGCGCCCAGCCGAAGCAGGACCTCACCGCCCTGCTCCACGGGCTGGACCTCGGAGGTGGCGTGGGTGGGCGCGATGGCCATGGCGGTGCCGCCGAGCAATGGCAGGCCGGGACGATGCCACTCGAAGCGCCCCTCGCCATCGACCGTGACCCGCGCTACCTGGCCACCGACCTGGATCAGCACTGTGGCCGCGGGCACCGGCTTGTCGCCCGGGCCGACCACCTGGCCCACCACCCCCTGGATGGCCTCCAGGGTGAACGTACGGCTCAGGGCGGCTCGGGCCACCACGACCAGGTCCGGCACACGCACCCGACGGAAGCCGGGCGCGGTGACCTCCACCAGCCAGGTCCCTGGCGGGATGCCGGCGATGGTGAAGCGACCGTTGACGTCACAGTCGGCAGCGAAGCCCTCCCCGTCAACGTTGGGCCGCACCTCGACACGGGCGGCGAGACCGACGCCGCCGCGGGATCGGACCACGCCCGACAGGGTGCCGCCGGGCTGCAGGCGCAGCAGCAAGTCATCGATGCGCTGGCCTTCGCGCAGATCGATGACCGGGCTCAGGGCGCTGACGTCGCCGCCCAGGCGGGCGCGCACCTCGATCCGCCCGGGGGCCAGTCCGGCGATGGCGAAGCGACCCTGGGCGTCGGAGACGGCGGCGCCGGCCAGGCGGAAGGGACCGACGCTGCCCTGCAGGCCCGCAGCGGTGCGATAGAGCACCTCCAGGTTGGCGCCGGCGACCGGGCGGGCGGAGGCGACCACATGACCGTGCAGGCTGCCTGGGCGGCGCAGGGTCAGGACGACCGAGCGGGCTTCCGCTTCCGGCGCGGCGGCCACCTGTACGGCGCCCGAATCGGCGATGCCGGGCCGCACGTAGTCGCTGGCGCTGGCGTCGACGGCGTGGGGGGCGGCGGGGCGGCCCCCCCCCCGGGGCGGCCGGGGGGGGGGGGGGGGGGGTGTGGCCCGGCGGGGGCGCCCCCCC
>CAYTLW010000188.1:3361-11521 GCA_964438735.1 uncultured Enterobacteriaceae bacterium
CCCGATGCGGCTAGGCCGGGCCGCACGTAGTCGCTGGCGCTGGCGTCGTGGGCGGGGCGGCCGGCCGGCAGCCCCCGACACGTGAACATGCCGTGCTTGTCGGTCTTGGTATGCACCTGCTGGCAGCGCACCGTGGCCGAGGCGATGGGTGCGCCGGCGCTGTCGACCACGCGTCCGGTAATGACCAGTTCGACCCGCCTGGCGGGCTGCTCGACCACCGGCTCATCTGTAGCCGGCGGCGGCGCGTCGGCCAGCAACCAGGCGATCAGCCCCACGCTGACGATGACCGCGGCGGCGACCACCAGCTGCAGCATGCGCTGTCGGTTCATGCGACTCCTCCGAGACGCCTACGGTAACGCGCCACGGAGAGCGCGGCCAGCAGACCGAGCAGGAGCCAGGTCGGGCCGCCGCCGCCACCGGATGGGCCAGCGGGCGAGGCGGAGCAGCCGCCGCAGTCCAAGCCCTCGTCCACCGAACCGTCACAGTCGTCGTCCCGTTCGTTGCAGACCTCGACCGGCGGCTTGCACTTGTACCAGCTGCAATCCACAGCGCAGGTGCGGGTGCCCGTGGAGCCGCAACTCGTCTTGCAGCTGCCCTCGCCGCCAGCGGCGCAGGTGAAGGTCTCGTCGGTGTCGCCGTCGCAGTCGTCATCCTTGCCGTTGCAGATCTCGCTGCCCGGTTCGCAAACGCCAAGAGAACAGGCGGCGCCGCAAACCCGCGCGCCCGGGCTGTCGCAGGCGGTGGTGCAGGGGACCGCGGCACCGGGCTGGCAGTCGGCGTCCTCGTCGGTCTGGCCGTCGCAGTCGTTGTCGATGCCATCGCAGGGGTCGTCGTCGCTGGCCGGGTGACAGGGCCCCCACTTGCAGTGGCCCAGGCAGGTGTGCTCGCCCGGCGCGCCGCACTTGGCCGTGCACGGCTTGGTGGTGTTGCGCACGCAGGCGAAGTCCTCGTCGGGCTCGCCATCACAGTCGTCATCGACGCCGTTGCAGGTCTCCTTGGGCGCGGTGCAGGTGCCGGCGAGGCAGCCCGGGGCGCAGACGACCGTGCCTGTGCTGCCGCAGGGGGTGGGGCAGGCGACGTTGTCTCCGGGGTGGCAGGTGGCACCGGAAAGCGGGCCGTCCAGGGCCAGGGCGCCATGACCCCAGCCGTTATCCGGACCGGATGGACCGGCCGGGGTGGCGTCGGCCAGCAGGCGTTCCGTCGCCTGGTGGGCGGTCACGGGCGTGGCGGCCATGACCAGGGCTACGGCGCCGGCGACGTGAGGACAGGAGGCGCTGGTGCCGCCAAAGCTGCCCATGATGGCCGTCTTGACGCTCGAGGGGCCGACGATATCGGGCTTGATGCGGCCATCTTCGGTCGGTCCGTGGGCGCTGTAGCCGGCCAGCACCTCGTCGCCCCAGTCATCCCAGGGCGCTGCGCCAATGGCCGTTGCCGCCGTACAGCTGGCCGGCTCGCCCACCGAACCCGCCTTCTGGTGGTACTTCAGGGCCACGCCATCGAGCAGGTACAGGCGCATCTTCGGATTGCCAGTGCCGCCCTTGCGATGGATCGCCAGGGAGTAGAATCCCGAGTCCTTGACCTTTCCATTGACGCCCTCCATGGGCGACTGCTTGCCGTTCTGGGTAGTGTTGGACTTGGCGATCTGCTGGCACTTTCCGGCCACGATGCGGCAGAAGTAGAGATCCAGATCAGTCTTGCCTTTGGGGTACTCGTCCCAGTCCAGGATGGCGCGATACTTCTGGCCGGGCAAAAGGACCATGCTGTTGTGGATCTCCCCGTCGTCGAACTCGTGCCAGCCGTTGCCGTCGGCGTCCTTGAACTCGCCTCGCCAGAAGCGCTTGTGCCCGCCGTTGCCAGCCGACGCCAGCAGGGACACACCGGCGGCGCGCACATGTTCGGCCAGGCGGCAGATCTTGCCGCTGTTGTCGCCGAAACCCTGCCCGTACCAACCCACCGAGTGGCTGAACACTTCCAGCCCCATGCCGGGCAGCTGCTTGTAGGCGAACTTCTGCAGGCGGGACATGGTCGGCGTCGGCACCGCGTACAGGGTCGCGTCGGGCGCCATGTCAGCGACCACCTCCAGGCAGACGGTGCCATGGGTCTGGCCCTTCTCCTGGGGGCCCGGCATCAGGGTTACGTTGCCCGGAATGTCGCCGCTGGCCACGGCCTGGTTCAAACCCGAAAACCCCGAGTCGACCACGGCGATATCGACGCCGGCTCCCTTGTTGCCGGTGCAGTGATAGCTGTCCGCACCCGTCAGGCCCACGCCCTGACTCAACGCCGCGCCGACCATGGCATGGGGCCGCTGGGGCAGGCGCACGAAGGCGATGGCCGGATCGGTCTCCGCCAGGGTGATCAGCGCGCCTGGCGGCACCCACAGGTCGGCGACGTCGTGGCCCAGGGTGTCCACCCGCGCCCCGGCTGCGGCCAGGGCGGTCGTGCTCAGGTGCTCGGCGCGCAGGCCCGCTGCCAGGTCCACCTGCACCAGCAGCGAGCCGCCTTCCTGCCGCACTTCCATATCCGCAGCCAGGCGCGCACAGACTTCGGCCCCGTCGGCCAGGCAAGCATCGGCCAGGTCTTGCAATCGACCCTCGATCCGGGCATGGCGCAGGCGTAGATCGGGCGTCGGCGCGGCCCAGGAACCGCCGCTCAGCAAATGGGCCGCCGTACGCAGAACCGCCGAAGATGGCGCCCCTTCCGGCTCAGCCGGCGCCGTACACGCGGCCAGGATGCAGAGCAGAGCCAGGCAGCTACGGTGCGCACTCATGCCACGCTCCCAAGCCCCGAGCCATCGCGTTGGGGCGGCATCAATGTGCGCGGCGCGGGTCAGCGTGTAAAGGCGTGGACCTGCCTGGACCCAGGTTGGATCCAAGGTCTGGCCGGGCGGCGAGGCGAAATCCCCCCTACCCCAGCCCGCTGTGAGGTGTGGCTTCAGCAATGGCGACGCGGCGGGGCTGGCAGGCTGATTCAGGCCGCGGAAGTCGACCCCTGGGCCTCCTCGTATTCGCGCCAGTTCTCGACCTTGAACTTGGTCTTGTATGGCGGGTGGATGTAGCTGGACTTGTGGGTGCGCATGGGCTGGGCTCCTTGATCGGCGGCGTCTTGCTGGCCGGCGGGCAGCCTGCGTGGCGGGCGACCGGGAGGTCAAGCCGCATCCGTGCACCAACGCCACAAACGCTCGTTGGAGGTCGAGTTGCACCCTCGATGAGACCCAGTGGCAGCCGTTCCCACCATGGTATCGCCTCTCGACACCAGTATCGTCGTCTGATACTATGCGGCTGCGGAGGCGGACATGATCAAGAGCTTCCGCGACACGGAGACAGAGAGAGTGTTCAACAGGTTGCGTTCCCGAAAGCTGCCACCCGACATCCAACGCCGCGCCTTCCGAAAGCTGCGCCAGATCCACGCCGCCATTGCGCTGGCCGACCTGCGAGCACCTCCGGGCAACCGTTTGGAACCGCTCTCGGGCGATCTCGCTGGTGGGCACAGCATTCGAGTCAACCAGCAGTGGCGAATCTGCTTTCGGTGGTCGGATGGCCATGCCCACGACGTTGGAATCGTGGACTACCACTGAAGGAGAGAGATGATGAGCACAGATGTCGTCACCATGCCGCCCGCCCACCCCGGCGAGCACCTGCAGGAGGACTTCCTGGTGCCCCTCGGGCTTTCGGCGTACGCGCTGGCCAAGGCGCTGGGCATTCCGATCACGCGCGTGACCCGACTCGTCAATCAGCAGTCACGCGTGTCTACCGACACGGCGCTACGTCTGGCCCGGTTCTTTGGCACGAGCCCGCAATTCTGGCTCAACCTGCAGTCGGACTATGAGTTGCAGGTGGCCGAAGATGCCGGTCGAGTGGCTGCCGTGAACCTGGAGGTGGAGCCGTTGGATCTCGCCGGCTGACGCAGCCAGGCGTGGTGGGGCTGGCCTGCCTGTGCCTCCCAGAAACTCATCCGGGCTTGCAGTTGTCCATGGTCACAACCATATCCGGCAGCCTTGAAGGGCCTCCAGGGCCAGTCACCTGACGATCCAGGGCTATGACCCCGGTCGAAGACCGATGCAACCGGTGCTGATGTCGGTCAGCGCACGAGAACCGCCGTCAAATCGCGACGGCCGGGCAAAGAAGTCCAACGCCGGCCTTGCTGGCCAAGCCGTCATTCAGAGCCGGATGCTCAAGCAGCGTCGCGCCACTCGTAGCGGTGATGTAGACCGCCGACCCGTGGAAGGGAGACGACCTTCGCCATCGGCGATGGTTTCGCAGCCACCGGCCGGCGGTCAGGCGTGTCTCCGTCGAGGCCCATATGGCCGCGGTCAGCGTGGTAGTGGTCGACAAAGGAACGGACCAGCTCAACGACGTGTCGCTCACCAAAGACGACGACGTGGTCGAGCATCTCCCGTCTGCATGAGCCGATCCAGCGTTCGGCCACCGGATTCTGCCATGGGCTACGGTAGGCCGTTCGACTGGGCTTGGTGCCCACCGACTTGATGAACCGGACGACATCCTTGTTGAAGATCGAGTCGCGGTCGAAGATGAGGTATTTGGGGGCCGTGTCGAATGGGAAGGCTTCACGAAGCTGCTGCACGACCCACTGCGCCGTCGGGTTGTAGGTCGCGTTGAAGTGAAGAATGTGCCGGCGCCCGTGGTCGATGACGAAGAACACGTAGAGCACGCGGAGCCTGATCGTCGGGACGGTGAAGAAGTCCATGCCGGCGATGGCATCTTTGTGGTTGCGCAGGAAAGCGACCCAACGCTTGACTACAGCCGGATCTGGGGCTTCCCGAAGGAACCGCCGGATGTAGCGGGTGACAGTGCTGCGCGAGACCTCAAGCCCGAGCATGACCAACTCGCTGTGCACCCGTGGAGCGCCCCAGTTGTTCTCTCTGACCATCCTGCGGTTCAGGTCACGGGTCTCGGCGTCGATGCGCCGACGCCCTGGACGCCTTCCGCGCCGCGAGATCTTCGTCCAGTGACGACGGAACCGGCGCCGATGCCAATCGACCACGGTCTCGGGCTTCACGATGACGAGCATGCCGGTCCATTTCGTCCATCCTCGGCGAAGGGCAAGCCAGAAGACGCGATCGGGGTCGCGCAGGTGGGGTCTCGGGCGTTTCTGCTTGAGTGCGGTGACCTGCTGCCTCAGCGCCAGGTTGCGGGCTCCTCCGGAGTCCCGTCCTGACGGACTCGCACCTGCGGTGCTCGCTCGCCGTTTCGTCGCTTCGCGCCGAAGCCGTCGTCTCCAGGACAAGCTCGCCCTTGGACCGGCAGGCTGCCTGGAGCACCTGGAGGAGAAGGGATATCAGGAAGACGACGAGTTGGTTCATGGAGGCGAGCTCTGGCTGATCACGCTCGTGAACTCAACCTCAAGAGTGCGGTCACAGCGGGAATTGGCAGTCAGGAAAGGTGGCCCCAACCGCCCGATTTTGCGGGCCGACGGAGATTTGACGAGGGACACCCGCTGTTGCGTCGTTCCCGTTGAACTCGCTCATTCGCGATCCCGCCAAAGCGGCGGGATTTCTGGCGGGATTCGCTGCGTCGTCGGGCCGGCGGCGGCCGATCCCGCCAAAGAGGCAGGGTTCTTGGCGGGATTCCACGGTTCGCCGTTCGACAGCAGGTGCATCCCGCCGACCCGGCGGAACCACAGGCCCAATGCGCCTCCGACAGGACTTCACGGTCGAACCACCTCATATCGCGTTGCGGGTCCGGCGCCGACCCTCCGGAGCAGCCCGAGTCCTGTCAGCCGTTTGAGATGGTTGAGGGCCGTTCGGTTGGGCAGACCCAGCGCGGCCGCGTACTCCGCAGACGTGACGGTGTCTCTGCCCGCCAGCCAGGCCCAGCCCGATCGCTCGGCAGTGCTCAACTGGGCAAGGACGCTGCTGTCCGTTGCCTCGACCACGCTCTCAGCGCTCGGGTACAGGGTGAGAACCACGTACGGGTCTTCCCAAGAGTAGTTCGGCGGCGGCAGTCCCGCCTCCGCTGCCCGGGTTCTCATCGACTTCAGCCCGAGGCCCCGCTCTTCCGCGAGCTTCATCTTGGCGAACACGAAGTGCAGCACGGGATTCCGACTCAGCATCGGCGCGTCGAACGCCCGCAGTTGCTCCATCGTGATCGGCTCCACGGGCGAGCCGGGGCTCATGACCACGATCTTCTCCGGACTGGCAGCGACCTGGCACTTCGCACCCTCGATGGCGAAGTCGCGATGCACCAGGGCGTTAACGATCCCTTCTCGTAGGATCTCGAAGAGCGCCTCGTTGGCGTCCCTGCGCTGTGCCTGCGTGCGATCGATCGGGTTGGGCAGCTTGTCCTTCAGCCACTGCAACGCCTGCTCGGGGGCAAATACCGCGGGGCCCTCGAAGTCGCGCGTCTCCTCCCGGCCACCGGCGAGGTGAATCGTCCCCAGCAGGCCCGCCTGCGGCATGCTCGCTCGAGGCTCGCGGCCGAACAGAACGAGACCGAAGCCCGTTGGAGCGAGACGACCATCCACCTCGCGAAGAAGGCCTTGGGCCAGCAGCCGGCGGCTGAACGACTCCGATCCGACGGGATCGGGGATGCCGGCCAGTTCCCGATATCGCTCCAGTGCTGAATCGTCGAAGTCCTGTATCTGAGCGGCGGCGAGAGCCTCCTCCAGCTTCGAGAGGACGATCGGCTCCTTCTTCTCCCGGGCTTCCGCGGCTCGCGCCTCGGCCTGTTCGATGAAGTCCTTGTTCGCGTCCAGGATCGCCTCCTGGAGGTCGCGATCGAACATGCGGACCTTCACGCCGCTGTCCTGCAGGTACTTGATGCCCTTGCGATCGACCGTCGGGTCGGGATCCTCGAGCCCGACCCACACCTCCTCGATCCTCGCGAGCACGATCCGCTCGGCGCAGCTGAGCTTCGGGTCACGCCGAGATCCCGGCGCGCATGGCTCCAGGGTGCTGAACAGCACCGCGCCGTCGAGCTTGTTGCTTCGGTTCTTCCGTTCAAGCAGCGTGAACTCGGCGTGGTCGCCCTGTCGAAGCTCGCCTCGTGACGCCGACTCGATCATGCCGTCCGCCTTCACGAGCACCGCGCCCACCAGCGGGCTCGCCTTGCCGTCGTCACGAGGCTCAGGGATCGACACCCTCATGATGGAGACGGCCATCTCCATCATCTTCCTCGCGTCGAGCTTCGAAGCCTCGCCCTGGGCGCCGCGCTTCGTGGTCTTCGCACTACTCCTCGCCATCGCGGCCTTCTCCCCGACCGCGCGGCCGGGCATCGATCCACCCGTCGAGCTCGACTCGCCGGATGCGCCACTGGCCGCGCACCTTGAACGCCGGCAGCTCGCCCCGCTGCGCCATGGAGTACACCGTCTTGTCCGCCAGCTTCAGCAGGACGGCGACTTCCTTGATGGTCAGCAACTCGTCGGTCATCGAGGCTCTCCAGGCACGGCGGACTACGCCCCGGTGCCAGATTCCAATGCACGGCACGATACTCCAAGGCCTGGCGCTCAACAACCGTCGTCGAAGGAGAAGGAACTCGGGCGTCCGGATCGGCCCTCTGGCCAGGGACGCCTTGGAGCGGCTCTGCAGGTACATCTTGAGGCCAGCGCTGTGCAACGCCCGCATGGAGCGGCTCGCGGACGGGCGCATTGTCGTCAAGCTCAAACGGACCTGGTCGAGCGACTTTCGCGAGCCGAGGCATGTGGTATTCCCACATGCTGAGGTGGCACCACGAAGAAGATATTTGAGCCCCTCGATCTACTCGCGAAAATAGCTGCATTGATTCCACTACCTGGCCGGAATCTGCTGCGCTACAACGGTCAATTCGCCCCCCAGGGCCGTTGGCGCGACCAGGTGGTCATCCGCCCGCGAAAGCGCAAGAAGGCCGGCTGCCCCGCAGGTCCAGAGGAGCAGCGCAAAAAAATGCGCTGGGCCGAATTACTCAAGAGGGCGTTTTTGTTTGACATACTGGAATGTCATCGCTGCCAGGGCCGCCGCGAGTTAATCGCCGTCATCAAGGACAGCGACACGGTGACCAGGATCCTCGACCACGTCGGCATCAACAGCACTCCGCCACGTTTCGAACCCGCTCGCGCCCCACCGCAGCAGCACTGGTGCCAAGACGACTGGGGCTGAGCACCAGCACACCTCACCTGCCACAGCCTCCACGACCGCAACCGGCCGGCTGCCAACCGACTCGGAACGGC
>CAYTLW010000189.1:0-11263 GCA_964438735.1 uncultured Enterobacteriaceae bacterium
GAGATCACGGGTCAAGCCCCAACTGGATCGAGGTCAATGCGATCCTGTTTAGTTCACGTTTTCTCTCGGCCGACCCTGAGCGAATCTGCTAAGATCCGCGCGCCCCCGGTACATACGCGCCGGCCCCCAGCAGGCCGAGCGCAGGGAGATTCACGTCATGAGGCACCCTCTCCGCTCCACAGCGTTCCTCGCGCTGGGTCTGCTGATCTGTCTTCCCCTGGGCTGTAGCCCGGACACCGTGGTCGACGGCACCGGACCGTCGGTCAACCCCAACCTGTCCGACACCAAGGGCGACGTGGCCGAAGGAGATGTTGCGTCCGACGCTGTGGCTGAAGACGTGGTGGATCCGGTCCTCGACACCGTGGTGCCCGTCGAAGACGTGGTGGTACCGCCCGACGACGCCGTGGATCCGACCCAATGCCAGGTCGCTCAAGACTGCCCCTCGCCGCCGAATATGGCCGCCTGTGAGCAGGTCGCCTGCATCGCCAACACCTGCCAGATCGCCGCGGCGCCAGATGGCGATCCCTGCGACGACGGCGACGCATGCACCGAAGACAGCACCTGCGCCGCCGGGGCCTGCGAGGGCGCGTCCAAGGACTGCGGCGACGACGATCCCTGCACCACAGACAGTTGCGATCCGGCCAATGGCGAGTGCAGCCACGTCAAGATCGAGGGCTGCGGCCAGCCCGGCTGCAACTCGGAGAAAGACTGCGATGACGGCAACGCCTGCACCCAGGATATGTGCGACGCCGCGACCGGCGCCTGCGTCAACCTGACCATCCCCGGCTGCAACGATCCCTGCGCTGGCAAGAATTGCGACGACGGCGACAAGTGCACCGCCGACAAGTGCGTGACCGCCGACGATGGCAGCGCCACCTGCCAGAACATCAAGATCCCCGGCTGCGGCCTCGACCCCTGCGCCAACAAGAACTGCGACGATGGCGACAAGTGCACCAAGGATGAGTGCGTGCCCGACCCGACCGGCACCGCCAGCTGCCAGCACACCAAGATCGCCGGCTGCGGCACCGGCCCCTGCGCAGGCAAGAGCTGCGACGACAACGACAAGTGCACCACCGACAAGTGCGTGGTCTCGTCCAGCGGGCAGGCCCTGTGTGTCTACGAGAAGGTGCCCGGCTGCGGCGGCGATCCCTGCGCCAACAAGAAGTGCGATGACGGCGACAAGTGCACCACCGACATGTGCGTGCCCGATCCCAACGGCCAGGGCACCTGCCAGTACATCAAGATCCCCGGCTGCGGCGTCGACCTCTGCGCTGACAAGAAGTGCGATGACAACGACAAGTGCACCACCGATACCTGCGTGGTCGCCAACGGCGTGGCCACTTGCAAGCACGCCAAGATCCCCGGCTGCGGCGTCGACCCCTGCGCCGGCAAGAGCTGCGACGACAAGGATAAGTGCACGGTCGACAGCTGCGTCACCAGCGACAGCGGCCAGGCCACCTGCAAGCACGTGCCCATCCCGGGCTGCGGCCTGAACCCCTGCGCCCTGGTGAAATGTGGCGATGGCAACCCCTGCACCACCGACAGCTGCGAGGTGGGCGCCGACGGCAAGGCCAAGTGCGTCTTCAAGCCCATCCCGGGCTGCTCGCCGCCCTGCAAGAAGGCTGGCGACTGCAATGACGGCAACGCCTGCACCACCGACACCTGCGGCAAGGATGGCAAGTGCAGCCACGGCAAGGTCGACTGCAGCGACGGCAACGCCTGCACCGATGACGGTTGCAAGGCCGACGGCGGCTGCACCTGGATCGCCAATACCAAGCCCTGCAACGACAACAACGCCTGCACCAAGCCGGACGCCTGCAGCGGCGGCAAGTGCCTGGGCAAGGCCCTGCCCAAGAACGCCTGCGACGACAAGAATCCCTGCACGGCCGACACCTGCAACGCCGCCAAGGGTTGCGTGCACGTCGCCCAGGATGGCAAGTGCGAAGACGGCAACAAGTGCACCACCGGCGACAAATGCGACGGCGGCAAGTGCAAAGGCGGCGGACCGACCAACTGCAACGACGGCAACGCCTGCACCAAGGACTGGTGCGATGCCAAGGCCCAGGCCTGCAAGCACGACAAGGTGCCCGGCTGCGGCGCGGGAGACTGCAAGACCGCGTCCGATTGCGACGACAAGAACGCCTGCTCGGTCGACACCTGCCTGATGTCCTCGAGCGGCGGCAAGTGCAGCCACGCCGACAAGAAGTGCAGCGACGGCATCGACTGCACCCACGACTCCTGCGACAGCAAGACCGGCTGCAAGCACGGCCCGGACAAGACCAAGTGCAAGGATGGCAACGTCTGCACCAACGACTGGTGTTCCAAGTCGACCGGCTGCAAGTGGTTGACCAATACGCTGAACTGCAGCGATGGCAGCGCCTGCACCACGGGCGACAAGTGCGGCGACGGCAAGTGCAAGGCCGGGCCGGCCAAGGTCTGCAACGACAACAACAAGTGCACCGCCGACTCGTGCAACCCCGCCGACGGTAAGTGCGTCTTCAAGCCCATGCCCGGCTGCACGCCGCCCTGCAACGGCAACGCCGGCTGCAACGATGGCGACAAGTGCACCACCGATGCCTGCGTCAAGGGCAAGTGCACCTACAGCAAGGTCAATTGCAGCGACAACAACCCCTGCACCGCGGACGGCTGCTCAGCCAGCAGCGGCTGCGTGCACAAGCCCCTCAACGGCAACAAGTGCACCGACGGCAACGCCTGCACCTCCGGCGATCACTGCTCCGGTGGCAAGTGCGTCGGCGCGCCCAAGTCCTGCGATGACAAGAACCCCTGCACGGTCGACGGCTGTTCGCCCGATGGCGGCTGCGCCCACAAGCCCAACGATGGCGCGCTCTGCAGCGACGGCAACGCCTGCACTTCGGGCGACGCCTGCAAGGGCGGCAAGTGCGTCTCGGGCACCAACAAGTGCCTGTGCAAGACCGACGTGGAGTGCGAGCAGAACAACAAGAACAAGTGCCTGGGTGTGATGATCTGCGTGAAGTCCTCGTTCGGCAACGCAGCCAAGTGCGAGTACAAGCCGGGCACCGCGGTGATCTGCGCCAAGGGAAGCGCCTGCCTGGCCGTCGCCTGCAACTCGTCGACGGGCAAGTGCGCCGCCAAGGCCATCAACGAGGGCAAGTCCTGCAACGACAACAACCCGTGCACCGTGGGGGACGCCTGCAAGGGCGGCAAGTGCGTGCCGGGCGCCAAGAACAACTGCGACGACGCCAACCCCTGCACCGCCGACGGCTGCGACGCCAAGGCCGGCTGCGTGCACAAGCCCATCGACGCGCCTTGCTCGGATGGCAACCCCTGCACCACCGGCGATTTCTGTCAGAAGGGCCAGTGCGGCGGTGGCCAGGCCAAGAAGTGCAACGACAACGACAAGTGCACCCTGGACGCCTGCAACCCGCTCAACGGCGCCTGCACGCACATCAAGATCCCGGGCTGCAGCGACGCCTGCAAGTCCGACCTGCAGTGCGACGATGGCAACAAGTGCTCGGTCGACAAGTGCATCGGCGGCAAGTGCCAGAGCAAGCCCAAGTCCTGCGATGACGGCAAGGTCTGCACGCTGGACTCCTGCAATCCGCTCACCGGCAACTGCAGCCACGTCGCGCTGCCCAATTGCAGCGGTTGCAAGAACGGCAAGGATTGCGATGACGGCAACAAGTGCACCGACGACTACTGCATCTGGAATCTCGGCCAGTGTGCCAACGTGCCGATCCCCGACTGCGGGCCCAGCTGCTACTTCGCCAGCCAGTGCAATGACGGTAAGGGCTGCACCACGCAGCAGTGCGTGAACAACAAGTGCGTCTACAAGCCCAAGGTCTGCAACGACAACAACAAGTGCACCGCCGACGCCTGCAACGAGCCCAACGGCTACTGCAGCTACAAGAAGATCCCCGGCTGCAGCAACGACAAGTGCAAGTCCTCGTCCGATTGTAACGATGGCGACGGCTGCACCATCGACTACTGCAGCGGTGGCCAGTGCAAGGGCGCGGCCAAGCCCTGCAAGGACAACAAGAAGTGCACCTTGGACGGCTGCGATCCGAAGACCGGCAATTGCATGTTCACCAAGATCAATGGCTGCGATCCCAAGAATCCATGCCTGCTCTCACCGGATTGCGATGACGGCAACAAGTGCACCTTCGATGCCTGCAACGCCGGCAAGTGCGCCTACAACGTCAAGCCGTGCAACGACTTTGACGCGTGCACTTCCGACGCCTGCGATCCGGCCACGGGCGCGTGCAAGTTCACCAAGATCCCGGGCTGTGGCGACAAGTGCAAGAAGCACTCGGACTGCCCGGCGGGCTCCAACAAGTGCCAGACGCCGTACTGCGAGCTGGCTACCGGCAAGTGCCAGAGCATCCCGAAGAACTGCAACGACAACAACGCGTGCACAATCGACAGTTGCGACGCCGCGACCGGCCAGTGCAAGCACAGCCAGATCGCCGGCTGCAAGCCGTGCAAGACGTACCAGGATTGCAACGATGGCAACCAGTGCACCACCGACCAGTGCAACGTACAGACCGGTCAGTGCTTCCACGTGCCCATCGGCGGTTGCAAGGCCTGCCAGTACAGCAGCCAGTGCAAGGACGGCAAGGGCTGCACCTCGGACTACTGCAACTCGCTGACCAAGATTTGCCAGAACAATCCCATCAGCTACTGCTACGAGAACGAGATCTGCAGCAAGACGGCCGACTGCGATGACGCCAACTCGTGCACCAACGACTACTGCTACACCACGGGCAAGCGGTGCCGTCACATCCCGATCAACAACTGCAATCCCAATGAGCCGAAGTGCAAGTCACACGCAGAATGCGACGACAAGAAGCCGTGCACCACCGACTACTGCAACACGTTCAGCGGCAAGTGCACGCATAACAACATCCCCAACTGCGTCACCGACAAGCCGTGCAACAGCGACCTGCAGTGCAACGACAACAAGAAGTGCACCAACGACAAGTGCGAAAACAACAAGTGCAAGACCTATCCGAAGACCTGCGATGACGGCAATCCGTGCACGACGGATTACTGCCAGTCGACCACCGGCAACTGCCTGCACTACAACAAGCCCGGTTGTACGGCCAAGAAGTGCAGCGACAGCAAGGTCTGTGATGACGGCAACAAGTGCACGATGGATGTGTGCCTGGTCGGCTACTGCAACTGGTTCAACATCCCGGGCTGCAAGTAGGCCGCGGGCGGGCGCGCCGCTCGGTCGAAGTCCCGTTGGGGCTGGCTCGGCTCAGCCGCCGTCGCCCTTGCAGTACGTCTTCTTGTCGGCGCAGCAGTCGTTGTACTTCTCGCAAGCCGAGTCGCACTGGCAGGTCCACGCGCCGTCGTACTTGCACTCCTTGCCCTTGCAGGTGCCGGGCTGGGTGCCGCCGCCATCCTTGCCGGTATCGCCAGGCTTGATGTCGATGGCCACATCGGCGCTGCCGCCGTCGGACTTGGTGTCGGGGATGTTGACGTCTGCGATCACGTCGGGCTTCGCCTTGGGGCAGTACTCCAACTTGTCAGCGCAGCAATCGCTGTTCTCATGGCAGGCTTCGTCGCACCAGCAGGTCTTGCCGGTCTTGTCCTTGCTCTGCGAGCCGCACTTGTTCTTGCAACCCGAGGTCTGCGGACCGCCGCCGTCCGGATCGGACGTATCTGGCGGCACCCAGGTGTCCTTGGGGCCGCCGCTATCCTTGGGCTCGCCCGTGTCTGTGGGCTCCCAGGTGTCGTTGGGTCCGCTGGTATCTTTGGGCTCTGAAGTATCCTTGGGCGGCTGCTCGGTGTCCTTGGGGCCGATGGTATCCTTGGTGGTGCCGCCGCCATCGGAGGGCACGCCGCCGCCATCCGTCCCGGCCTGGCCATCACTGCCGCCAGCGCTACCGTCACCGCTGCCTGCACCGTCCGTGCTGCCGGCGTCCTGTACCGTCGTGTCCGTCGCTGGCGTGTTGTCCACCTTGCAGGAGGCGGTCTTGATGTAGCTGGGCCCGCCCGGCTTGGGGTCCTCGACGCACTTCATGCCGCCGGCGCAGACCTCGACCTCAGCCCAGACCAGCTTGTCAGGATCGCACTTGACCACCGTGCCGCCGCCGCCCACGACGCCGAAATAGCAACCCATGAAGTGGCCGTCTTTGCTGCAGGCCAGATCCGGCTTGCCGCCAATGGTGGCGACCGGCTGGCCGGCACCGCCGCCGCCTCCGGCCGTGGTCCCGCAACCGCCGGATAGCGCTACGGCCAGCATCAGCAACAGGGCGTTCAGTGCGCCCGCGCAAGCCTTGATGGTTATCCCTTCCTCCCGACGGCCGCCCCCTCTGCCGATGCGCCGCGCTGCGAAGCAGGGTAGTGCAAGCGCTGGGCATTGCAAAACGACTCATTCGGCGCGGGCCCCCCGAATGCGGCCGTCGTTGCGTCCGACACCTCGCGATGCCAGAGTCTGCGGCGGCGATCGAGGGCGCATCGCGGGCGCCCGATCGCCGGGGAGGAATACGCTGGCCCGCCGTCACCACATAGAGCCCGGACACTGGCGCTCTCTGTTGGGGCGCCTGGAGGAGTTGGTGCTGGCCGGCTCCGGTGCCGACGCCTTCGAGGCCGCGTTCGCGCTGGTGGTGGCCCGCCTGGTGGCCGAGTTGGAACCCGAGGGCACGTCGCCTTTTGTCGACATCGATAACGACCAGCTTACGGCCGCTGCCATGGTCGACCTGCTGCATCGGGCGGCGGCCAGGTGGCCGGATATCGTCGACCCGGACGCCTTGCAGGAGTTTCGCCCCGCCCAACTTGCCGAATGTGTACGCGTGCTGGCGCCGTGGTCGCTGGCCGGGGCCGGATTCGAGGTCCTGGACGGCGTCTTTGAGCACCTGGTCAGCAAGGGCAGCAAGGGCAGCAAGGGCCAGTACTTTACGCCGCGTCACGTGGTCGAATGCTGCGTGCGCCTGGCCGACCCGGCGCCCCATGAGCATGTACTCGACCCGGCATGCGGTTCTGGTGGCTTCCTGGTGCACGGCCTGCGTCATGTGCAGAAGCGGGCCCCGGAGTTGGACCTACAGACGTGGTCGGCGACCCACCTGCACGGCTTCGACTGGGACGAACGGGCCACCCGCGTCGCTCGCGCGCTTTTGCTGGCCGTCGGTGGCAGCGGGGCCGGGATTCGCCGCGGCGACGCCCTGCAGCGGGGGCTGGATGGCCGTCGCGACGGCCCGCTGGACGACGCCTTGCCGGCCGCCGGCGTGGACGTCTTGCTGACCAACCCGCCCTTCGCCGGCGAAGTCAGCGACGACGAGCTGCTGGGGCGTTATGAGCTGGGTCAGCGTCGCGGCCGCATCGAGCGCGATGTCCTGTTCATCGAACGCTGTGTCGAGCTGCTGCGACCCGGTGGCCGGCTGGTCATGGTGCTGCCTCATAACAAGGTCGGTGGTCGTCGCTTCGCCCATGTGCGCCGTTGGCTGCTGGAGCGGGTACGGGTGGTCGCCGCCATCGCGCTGCCCCAGGCGGCGTTCATGCCCCATACGAGCCAGCGAACCGCGATCCTCCTGGGCGTCAAGCGGCCAGCGCCCGGTCCGCCGCCCGAAGATGAACTCATCCGCTTCGTGATCAGCGAGCGGGCCGGCAAGGACGCGCGCGGCGCCCCCTGTTTCGTGCCCGGCGGTCCCCGCGACGGCCCGGCGTGGCGGGTGCTCGACCACGACTTCGATGAGGTCCTGGCCGCCATCGGCGCCTTCGAAGGGGGCGCCTGATGGCCCGGCATGCCGAGGTCCGCGTGGGCGACCTGGCCGATGGCCTCGTGCTGGCGCCCGAGCGCTACGATCCCAGGCGCCGGGCCGAGGCGCAGGACGGACGGCCCTTGGGCGACCTGGTCACGCTGGCCAGGCAGTCGGTGCGTGCGGCCAGCAGCGAGCCGGGGCTGCGCTACCGCGTTTTTGACACCAGCGATGCGCGCGCCGGCTTCCTGGCCCACGGCCGGCCGGCGGTTCCAGGCGAGAGCCTGGGCAGCACCAAGCGCGTCTTGCAGACCGGCGATGTGCTCATCTCGCGGTTGCGTCCCTACCTGCAGCAGGTGGCCTGGGTGGACCCGGGGCTCGTCGAAGCCGATGTGGTGCTTTGTTGCAGCGCCGAGTTCTACGTCCTGCGACCCCACGACGACGCTTCGATCGCCTTCCTGGTGCCGTGGCTGCTGAGCGAGCCCATCCAGGCGGTGCTGGCGGCGGCCCAGGAGGGCGGGCACCACCCGCGATTCGACCGCCAGACGCTGCTCGAGTTGCCCGTGGCGGGCGCCGTGCTGGCCGAACGGGACAGCGCCAGCGCCCAGACCAGCGAAGCGACCGCCATGCTGCGCGAGGGCCGGGTCCGCCTGGCACGACTGGTATCGGGCGGGTAGTCGCGGTCAGCCGATGGGCCGGCCCAGGTCCTTGGCCACCCGCAGGGCGGAGTGGCGGCCGGAGGTCATGGCGCCGACGATGCCGTGGCCGGCGCGGGTGGAGGCGCCGGCGAGGTACATGCCGTCCACGGGACCCCGGTAGCCGGGGCGCTTCTTGAGGAATTGCTCGGGCGTGCAGGCCAGGCCATAGCCGGTGCCATCGCTGGCGCGGGTGTACCGGGTGTGGCTGACCGGGGTGGCGGACTCCTTGAAGACCACCGTATCTCCGCTGCCCGGGAAGAGGCGGTCCAGGCGGACCACCATGTCATCCTCGATGCGCTGCTTGGTCGCGTTGTAGCCGGCGTCCTTGCGGTAGCGGCCGCTGTCGATCTGGTCCTCGGCCACGCCCCACAGGTCGGCCCTTCCGGGCACCAGGGTCATCACCTCCACGCTGGTCACGCCTTCGGGCGCGTGGCCGGGCGTGTCGGGATCCTTGAGGGTGGCGCTGGTGATGTAGCAGCCGCGGGTGGTCAGCTGGCCGTCGGCGTCCAGGGGCTCGTTGTAGAAGGCCTCGAAATCGTAGCCGTCGTAGCACCAATAATTGCTGGCCCCCATGCCCAGGGCGCGCATGTCGGCGGTCACACCCAGGAAGGTGATGAAGATGGCGCCGCCCATCTCGAAGCCCTGCGCCCGTTCGACCCACTCCGATGGCAGGTGCTCGGGACCCAGCAATTCGAGCATGGTGCGCTTCAGGTCGGCGTTGGACAGGACCGCTCGGGCCCGAATCTCGCGTGCCCCGCCCTTGCGCTTTTCGGTGCGGATGCCGACGGCGCGGCCATCTTCGACCAGGATCTCCTCGATGCCGCAGCGCAGGTGGATGCTGCCGCCGTGGGCCTCGATGTCGTCGGCGATGGCGTCGGCGATCATCTGGCCGCCGCCCTTGGGGTAGAAGGCGCCGTGGAAGTAGTGGTTGGCCAACCCAGCATGCAGCAGGGCGCTGACCTTCGACGGTGGCAGGCCGTAGTCGCCACTCTGGCCGAGGATCACCGCCCGCAGACGTTCATCTTGGGTGCAGGAGTCCAGCAAGGCGCCGATGGTGGCGTTCTGGTAGCGGGCCAGCAACCGTCCCTTCAGGGCCACATCCAGCAGGGCGCGGGCGTTCATGCGGCCGTCCTGTCGATCCAGGCGGCGCGAGATGGTGTCCACCTCGGTCAGGAAGCGCACATATCGATCGATGCCCCGCTTCTCCTTGGGAAAGAGGGCGACCAGGCGGTCGCGGTAGAGGTCGCGATCGGCGGGGATGCGGAAGGTCAGGTCGGGCAGCACGATGGTGTCGAAGCCATCGGGATCCATCTCGACGTAGTCCAGCTCGATGCCGAGCGGGCGCAGCAGGCGCGGGATGTTGCCGTCCGGGCCGCAGTCGCCGATGTAGTGCAGGCCCACATCGAAGTTGTAGCGGTTCTCGGCGCGGCCGCGCTCGAACATGGTCGCGCAGCCGCCTGCGACGTAGTGCGAGTCGAAGAGCGCCACCTTCAGACCCTGCCGGGCCAGGTAGGCGCCGGCGGTCAGGCCACCGAGTCCGCAGCCGATGATGGCCACGTCGACGGTTTCGTCGGGCAGTGGCGCGCGAACGCGGGCCTGGGTCTTGGCAACGGGGGATTGCATGGTCGGCTCCAGGTGGCTGGCGGGGGCGATAGCATTACCGACGGGGCCTCGTTGGGCAATGTGATAGAGAGGTGTCAGACCCTCACATATCATAACTTTTGTGTGTAACCATTTGATTCATGGTTATGGCCCGGGGGAATTCCGCTGGGGCGCCCGTGATACGCTTCGAATCCCGAGCCTGTGACACGTCGAGTGCCAGGTTCTGGGCGACCGGAAGGCCGCATGCCCGCTACGCTTCGACACCTCGGAACCGCGCGCCAGCTATGGCTGCCTGCATTGCTGGCTTCGGCTTGCGCGCTTGCTGCGGGTTGCGGTCACCGCCAGCAACTGAACTGGCGCGGCCACGCGGCCAGCATCGGTTCGAAGGGTGTCATGGTCGACGTGGTGCCCCATGGCGAGGCGGAATACAGCCGCCTGGAGGCGCTGCTCGGCCAATGGGAGTTCGTCGCCCCGGATATGCCCGAGCCCGACGAGGCGGATGAGGAAGAGGACTGGATCGAGCCGCCGGTTCCGATTCCCGTGCAGGCGACCGTCATCGGCCGGCGCTATGGCGTCGGCGATCCGGTGTCAATCATCACCAGCGCGGGTACTTCGCAGCTGAAGGTCAGCGGACTGGCGCGGCCGGGCAACGGCCAGGACGACCGCCTGGTGCTGATGCTCGCCGGCAAGGTCCGGGGTGGTCCCTTCGGTCTGGCGGTGGTGGGGGCGCGGATCCCCGCCGAGCGAAAGCTGAAAGCGCCGGTGGCGGTGGACTTGAAGACCGTGGCCAACAAGGGCGTCCTGAGCCGGATCCGCGCCCGGATGAAGGCCGATGTGCCCGCGGAACAGCGCAAGATGGTGGCCGGGGTCGCGCTGTTGCCAGAACACGTCACCATGGTGCACGGCCGCTTCCCCGGCGGCGCCACGGCGCTGGTCACGGTGGACGTGCCGGAGCTGTCCGAGGCGGATGGCACAGAGCATTTCACCGCCCTCTTCCTGGCTGATGCCGCCGGCAATCTCGTTCGCTGGATCTACAAGCCAGAGGTGCGCATCGAGTTCCATCCCATCTACTGGCTGGTCGACGTGGACGGCGATGGGTTGGACGAAGTGCTCTTCGGTATGGAGTACTACGAGGGCGACTACCTGTACCTGTTGCGCTGGAAGGATGGGGCGCCGGTGACGGCCGAGATCGCCGGCGAAGGCGTGTAGCCCACCGGGTCTGGCGACTAGTTCGACGGTCCGCAGGTACTTCCCCAGTTTCCTGGATGCAGCGGCGGTACT
>CAYTLW010000190.1:0-10850 GCA_964438735.1 uncultured Enterobacteriaceae bacterium
GGGGCGGTGGGGGTGGCCTGCGACGGGGGGGGGGGCGCGCGGCAGAGCGGCCGGGGTGTTGACATTGTCCTGGTGGTCGTCGTGGCCGACGGCCGCGATCACGGCCGTGTCCAGCGTCGCCAGGAATCGGTGGACCCGGCGGCCGCCGTCGTCCAGAAACGCCTGCAAGCGGGGCAGGACCGCGCTGTGCAGGGCCAGCGGCATGGTCGCCCTCCGGCCATCTGAGCGCGCCGCGACGACCGCTTCCGCCGGTTCCGCCAGCAGGGCAGCCAGCAGGTCGGCGTTGACGAAGGGCATGTCGCAGGGGCAGATGACGTAGCGCTCACCGCGTCCGCTACATAGCAGCGCTTCGAGCCCTGCCAGGGGGCCTGCGTCATGGCGCAGATCTGCCAGCCTGGTCAGTTCGCGACGGTGGTCGAGCCCGGTGCCGTGGCCGAGCACGACGACTTGCTCGCAGACCGCCTCGAGCGCTGCCAGGGCGCCGTCGGCCAGGCGCTGGTCGTCCAGCCAGGCCGCGCCGGCTTTGTGTTCGCCCATCCTGCGACTGGCGCCCCCGGCCAGCAGACCGCCGACCACCGGTGCGCGCGCGTTGTGGGCGTGGCTGGACATCAAGCGGCCTCCGGCGTGGGCCGCGCGAGCGAAATCGCCAGCTCTGCGGCCAGGTGGGCGTTGGCCCGGGCGAGGGCCCGGTTGGTCCGCAGCGTGCGCCCGTTGGACAGGCGGTGCAAGTCGGCCAGGATCCGGGGGGTCAGCGCCGCGCCGTCGACACCTGCCCCAGCCGCGTCGGCCAGACTGGCGTCGATCCACGCTTCCACCTGGGCGTGATCCAGGGCCACGTCTTTCGGCGGCGGCTGGCAGAGCAATATGCCCCCGGGCAGGCCCAGGTCCCGGTGCATTCGCCAGGCCAGCGACAGGGTATCGACGTCGTCGACCCGATGGGGCACGGCCAGGCCGGAATCGGCGCTGTAGAACGCCGGCAAACGATCGGTGCGCCAGCCAAAAACCGGCACGCCGCGGGTCTCCAGCGCTTCCAGCGTGTTGCCGAGGTCCAGCAGCGACTTGGCGCCGGCGCAGACCGTGATGGCCGGATAGCGCGCCAGGGCGTCCAGGTCGGCGGACACGTCCATGCGCTGTTTCCTGGTGGGATGCGTGCCAGACAGATGCGCCGCTCCACGATGCACCCCGCCGATGCCGCCCGTGGCGAACACCTCGATACCCACCCGCGCCGCCGCAGCCAGGGTGCCGGCGACGGTGGTCGCGCCCCAATCGCCGCGGGCACAGACGGCGGGCAGGTCGCGCGCCGAGCACTTCGCCACGCCCTCGCGTCCGGCCAGCTCGACCAGCTGGGCGTCACTCAGACCGATGTGCAGTCGACCGGCCAGCACCGCCACGGCCGCCGGCACGGCACCAGCGGACCGAACGGTCGCTTCGAGTTCGCGCCCCACCGCCAGGCCCTCCGGATGGGGAAAGCCGTGGCAGATCAGCGTCGATTCCAGGGCCACAACCGGCCCACCCCGGGCCAACGCGCGCTCAACTTCGGGCAGAATGACCAACATGCTTCCTCGACGGCCGGCGATGGCCGGCCGGCCGCCGCCAACGGCGACCAAGCTATGGGGTGAGGCCCGAAAACGACGTTTTTCCGGCCAAGGGGGCTTCCAGAAGCCCCCTTGTTTCCAGCGAGGGTACACGGTCGTTGACAGCCGGCAAGCCGCCCGCTTTGCTGGTCATCGGCCCTTCCATCGATCGGCCGCTCCACCCAACGGCCGCTCAACCCAAAGGGCCATGGCAGCGCGATGACACGCCTCGTTCTCTTCGCCCATGGCAGCCCCAAACCCGCCTGGCGGCTGCCCTTCGACCGACTCTGCGCCGTGCTGCAGGAGCGCGCCGGCGCCGACCATGTCCGCCTGGCCTTCCTGTCCTCGTGCGCCCCCGACCTGGTCGCGGTGGCCGACGAGGCGGTGGCCGATGGCGTCGACGAGCTGCGCATCCTGCCGCTCTTCATGTCCGGTGGCGGCCACGTGCTGGCCGACCTGCCGGCGCTTTGCGAAACCATCGCCACCCGCTGGCCCGATCTGAAGATCACCACCCTGCCCTCGGTCGGTGAGCATCCGCGGGTGGTCGCCGCCATGGCCGACATCGCCGCCGAGTGCGCCGATCCATGACCCTCGTCGCGACCACCTGGCTGCGCGGCGACGCGCCGCAACGCGAGCCGGACACACCACCGGAACCCGACGACGAGAGCACGACCGAAGAAGAAGAAACCCTGCTGGCCTGCAGCGCCTGCTCTACCGTCATCGCCCGGCCGCAGGACGCCATCGCCATGGGCCCGGACGGCACCATCGGCGTCTTCGCCAACCCCGCCGGTCTCGCATTCGAGATCCAGACCTTCGCCACAGCCACCCACCTGCTGGTCGCCAGCGAGCCCACCGTTCAATGGTCCTGGTACCGCGGCCACGCCTGGTCGGTCGTCGTCTGCGACGGCTGCCACAGCCACCTGGGCTGGCGCTTCACAGCGGTCGACGGCGACGCCAGCCCGGCGCTCTTCTTCGGCCTCCTGCGAGCCAGACTGGTGCGCATCTGACGCCGCCGCGAGTGCCCCCCAAAGCGCCTGTCCAGCGCAAAACTCTTCAAGAGGACTTTTGTTGGCTTGCTACGCCCGGCAAGATGTCGATAGCCCCGCGAATGTCGCTCGCATCGTCGCGACCTGGGGCCAGGAGTCCTGCCATGTTCGCCACAACGACCGCCAAAGCCACATCGACCGCCAAAGCCACATCGACCCGCCGAGCTATGTTCACCGCCTTCGCTGCCGCCGCTGTGGCCATCTTCGTCATGCCACCGGCAGCCGAAGCCGCCGTGCCCACCACCGTGATGGTGGACGGCGTGCTCTTCAGCGCAGGTGGCGGACCCGCCGCCGACGGCGTGTACGACCTGACGTTCGGCCTCTACGAAAAGAAGGTGGGCGCCGCACCGCTGTGGGCCGAAGGGCCGCTCAAGGTCACTGTGACCAACGGCCGCTTCCGCCAGGTATTGGGCGCCAGCAAGCCCTTGACCAACCAGGTTCTGTTGAAGCTGGACCCGGGCTACCTCGGCGTGATCGTCTCGCCGAACATCATCCTGCCCCTGGTGCCGCTGCACTCGGTCGTCTATGCCTTGCGCGCCAAGCACGCCGCAGGCTTGGATTGCACCGGTTGCGTGGCCGCCAGCCACATCAAGGCGGGCACCATCAGCGCCGACAAGATCGGCTTCACGTACGCGGGCGCCAAGACCAAGGGCGGCCCGGCTGACAAGGCCCTCGACCTGGCATGCACGGGCTGCGTCAGCGTGTCCGAGATCAGCTGGGATGGCGACGTGGACCTGGGCGGCAATGGCCTCAAGGCCAAGAAGATCGCCACCGAGGCCCTGACCGCCAAGACGGTCGCCGCCACCACTGTCAGCGCCACCTCTTTCGTCGGTGATGGCTCCAAGCTCACCGGCATCAAGGTGCCCGCCGGCACGTGCACCGCCAAGGGCACCGTGGTCAAGGGCATCGCGCCAGACGGCAAGCTGATCTGCGTGCCCG
Source organism: uncultured Enterobacteriaceae bacterium (assembly GCA_964438735.1). Taxonomy (GTDB): domain Bacteria; phylum Myxococcota_A; class UBA9042; order UBA9042; family UBA9042; genus CAYTLW01. The sequence goes on from CAYTLW010000190.1 coordinate 3,560, forward strand.
CGCTCGACCCCAGCGCCCTGCCCCCCGACGCCCTGGACGAGGTGTCCAACAACCTGCTCACCAACCAGTTCGTCGACGTGGCCAAGCTGGCCAAGCCTATGGCTATTAAAGACAACGATCCCACTGGTGTCGGCGCCGAAATCAATGTGCCGGATTACGGAATCGCGCAGAAGATCTCGTTCCACGTGGAGATCGACAACAGCGACATCAGCAAGTTGGAGGTCATCCTGTACGATCCCGACAACAAGAAATACCCGCTCTACAAGGGCAGCAAGACCGGCAAACTGCTCAAAGGGACCTGGCCGGTGCCCGACAAGACCCTCAGCGGTGACCTGACAACCTGGTATGGCAAGAATCCCAAGGGCAAGTGGCGCCTGCGCATCATCGACACCGGCTTCAAGAACAATGGCGTCGATGGCCAGTTGAAGGTCTGGACCATCAGCATTCAGACCCTGTCCAACAAGAAGGTCGCCGCCGACGGCCTGCTGCAGACCCGCGCTGGATTGCAGCTGCAGAACGCGACCAAGCACCCGGTCACCTGCGGCCCCGATACGTCAGGATATGTCTACTTCAACACTTCGGTGAAGGTGATGTATGTCTGCAATGGCAAGGACTTCTTCCCCATCAAGTTGAGCCTGCCCGGCACCCAGGAGAACCCGGCGGTGACCTGCAAGGAGGTGGCCACCCTGGTGGTCGGCGCCAAGTCGGGCGCCTACTGGATCGATCCGGACGGCCAGGGTGGGTTGTCGCCGTTCTCGGTCTATTGCGACATGGCCACCAGCGGTGGCGGCTGGACGCGCGTAGAGGAGACGACCAACTTCCCCTACCAGAAGTACTCCGAGAGCGACTCCACCAAGCCCTACAAGTACAAGCTGAACAAAGCCCAGATCGACGCCATCAAGTCCAAGTCCACCGAGGGCCGGCAGGCCTGGTCCTGCCATACGGTCGGGGTGCACCGGGCCAGCTACCAGGACAACTGGGTGGTCTTCTGGGACGGCAGCAAGGGCCAGTTCGCGCAGTGCCAGGATCCTGGCAACAGCAAGGAGTTGAAAGCGTCCGGCACCTGGACCACCCTCAAGCAGCTGCCCATGGCGTCCTGGCATCCCCAGGACTGCGGCGACTCCAGCGAGAAGTGCCAGCACCAGGCGGACCATGCATGGTTCAGGTAGATGGTTGACGGAGGGAGTGAATGACGACGTTGAGGGAAGTGCTCGAAGCCGACGGCAAGCGGCCGACCTTGATCCGCGCTTGCTGCGACCTGATCGATGACGAGGTGGCGCGCAAGCGGGGGCTGAAGGGGCTGGCCGTCAAGGGCGCGTTCAAGGCCATCAAGGCCATCAAGCCGGGCTTTATTCCGGACGTGGTCGACAATCTCTGGGACGAGTTCGTGGCCAAACTCGAGCCCTACTTCGAGTCCTGGAAGCAGGCCGAAGACGGCGACTTTGGCGCCTGGATGCTGGCCCGCGACCGCCAGGTGGCCGACAGCCTGCTGGAGGTGACCGACGCGCGCGCGCGCACCACCAAGATGGCCACGGTCAAGAAGCTCTATACGAAACTGCGGCCCACCGCCGAGGGCCACGTGCGCGACGCCCTGCCCGGCATGGCCCGCATCATGAACACGCACGTCACCCTGTAGAGGCAACGGCTCGAGCGGGGCTGTGTGGCTACTTCTTGCGCGCCTTGTCGGCCAGTACGGCGGCGCGCAGCGCCGCAACGGCGTCCGGTGGCGTCTCTTCGGTGGGCGCGGCGTGGAACGCACTGCTGGCCAGCGACCGGTAGATGGGCCGCAAGGCGACGATGGCCTGGCGCACATCGGCCGGGCGATCTTCGGGTTCCTTGGCCATCAACCAGCGCAGCACATTGTCCAGCGCCTCGGCTGCGGGACCGTCATAGCCCGTGTCTCGCAGGCGTGGCGGATCCTCGCTGACCACGCGGGCGAGCTCGGCCGCCCGGGTCGGCGCCGCGAATGGGGCTTCGCCGGTCAACAATTCGAAGAGCAGCACGCCGATGGCGAACAGGTCGGCGCGTGGGTCGACCTCTTCGCCCAGGATCACCTCGGGTGCGCGATGCATGGGCGCATGGGAGACCAGCTCGTCATCGCCGGGTTTGTCCTCGAGCAACAACTGGGCCAGCGTCGGCGGCAGCAGCTGGAAGACATCGAGCTTGCGGCCGACATCGATGATGGCCGACTCCGCGCAGACGGTGCCGAACACCTCGTTTTCGGCATGCCAGGGAGACATGGCGTCCAGCGCCCGCAAGGTGATCTCGATCGCCAGGTCTGCGTCCATCGGGCCGTCGGCGAGCAGGTGCTGGCGGGCGGTTCGGGCGCCCAGACGGCCGGTGGCCAGGTAGAGCCCTTCGTCCTCTTCGCCGAAGCCAATCAGGGGCACGATCGCCGGGTGCCGCTCGTGCTCATTGCGCTCGGTCGCCTCCATGTAGCGCACCGCGCGCCCGGGCCCGGCCGAGTCCCCTTCTTCGACGCGCAGGAAACCCACCCGCTTCTGATCGGACTCGCGCACGGCGTGGTAGAGGGCGCCGTCGCCGATCTCGCCCAACAGGCCGAACAAGCGGAATCGACCGGCAGCTGCCGGGATGAGCATCGACGTGCTGACTTTGGAAGGATCGGGAGACGGCATGGAATCCTCTCGGCGCGAAGGCGCGGCAAGGGTAGACAGTGACCGGGCCCCCGACAAGCGTGGGATTGTGATGCCGCCTTCATTCAGGCGGCCAGCCACTTGCTCGTACGCTGCCATGACATCGGCATGAAGCGCCACTTGCCCCTGGCCGTTGTGGTCGCTAAGGTCGCCGCGACCGCCATTGGCCGGGGCTGCCGACTGCATCGCAAGGTCCTGCCGTCCACATCCCGCCCCGCGAGGTTGCCAAAATGAAACGACTTGTCCTGATCGCTCTGCTCCTGGCCCTGCCCGCCGCTGCGAGCGCCGCACCCACGGCGCGCACCATGTGTGTATTCGACCCCAGCGGCACCCATGGCGACCTGTACAAATTCGCCGAGCGCTTCCAGGCCGCGTCGCTCGCTTGGGGCGTGAAGTTCAATCTCAAGGTGAATACCAACGAGGTGGTCGCCACATCGGACTTCAAGGCCCGCAAGTGCCACGCCGTATTGATGACCAGCCTGCGTGCGCGCGGCTTCGTCAAGGCCACCGGTACGCTGGAGGCCATCGGTGCCCTGCCCAGCTACAAGCACCTGCGCAAGGTGATCGCTGTGCTGAGCAGCCCCAAGGCGAAGCGTTACGTCGCCCAGGGAGACTACGAAGCCGCAGCCATCCTGCCCGGCGGCGCCGTCTACCTGCTGCTGGGCAACCGCGCCCACGCCTCCATGCCCAAACTCGCCGGCAAGCGCATCGCGACCCTGGTGCACGACAAGCCGGGCCGGGTCATGGTCGACACCGTGGGCGCCTCCATGGTCGCCGCCGAGGTCGGCACGTTCGCCGGCATCTTCAACAACGGTCGCGCTCACGCCTGCTACGCGCCCGCCACGGCGGTCAAGCCGCTCGAGCTGATCAAGGGCATGAAGAAGGGGGGCGGTATGGTCAACTACCCGTTGGGGCAACTGACCTTCCAGGTGGTGATCCGCAGCAAGGACTTCCCGGCGGACTTCGGCCAGAAGGCGCGCAAGTGGGCGGCCAGCCAGTTCAAGGAGTCGCTGAAGATGGCCCGCAAGGCCGAGCGTGCCATCCCGAAGAAGTACTGGATCGACGTGCCGGCCGCCGAAAAGGCGCAGTACGACGACAAGCTGCGCGAGGTGCGCATCCGACTGCGCGGCAAGGGTGTCTATCACGGCGGCATCCTGCGCCTGATGAAGCGCATCCGCTGCAAGATGGACAAGACGCGGCCCGAGTGCAGCGACAAGCGAGAGTAAGGCGCCGCGCAACCCAGCGCCGGCCCAAGGGAGCGGACATGAGCAGGAGCGCAACGGCCATCGTGGCCGCCGGCGTCGCGATGTGGCTCGGCGGTTGCACCGGCACGCTGCACAGCGCCACCGGCAGCACCATGAGCAGCTACGCCAGCCAGCACATGGTGCCCTACCTGATGACCAGCCCCGACGCCGCCTACGCCTGCAGCGTCGGCAACGCGCTGGGACCCTTCATCGCCTCTTTCGAACGCGTCAGCGACCGGCCCGACCTGCCCACATTGGTATCGGTGATGGGCGCCGGCATCTGCGCCGAGGCCGCAGCCTGGGAGGCGGACCTGGCCTATCAGCGCGCCCTTCGAGGAGGTCGTGCCGACGAGGCTGCAGACGCCCAGCTGCTGGGCGAGCGCCACCACCGCGCCGCCGCAGCGCGTTTCGGCGCCGCTTGGAAGAGGGCAGAGGCCGCATTCGGCACCCTGGGTAAAGGCTGCCCCGAGCTCGAGCCGGAGCAGGAGATCTTCTTCCTGCTGGGCATCGCCTCCGGGCTGCAGGCGGTGATGCACGACCGCGCCGCCCGCGGTGCAGCCGGCATCTCCATGGCGATTCCGCGGGCCGTGGAGCGGGCCACGAAATGCCTCAACAGCAAGCGCTGGTGGGGCGTGCCCGATGCCTTGGCGGCGGCGGTCTGGTTGACCGTGCCCGGGGCCCTGCCCAAGGGAAAGGACGCCAAGAAGACGCTGACCACGGCGGTGGCCCACGGTGACGCTGCGGCGGTGCGCCTGTCCCGCGCCCTGCAGGTGCAGGCGTTGGGGGCCTCCGGTGATGCCGCCGGCGCGAAGGCCGCGATCACCGCTCATGGCAAGGTGCTCAAGACGAAGAAGGCCGCCGCGAAGTGGCGCCTGCTCGACGCTTATGGGGCGGTGCTGACCCGTCACGCCGCCGACCTGATCTGGACCAGCGAGACCGGTCACCGGGCGCCCACGGGCGACTTTGGGAGCTTCCCGGAAGTGGTGAAGCCGGACGCTGACGAGGACGACATGTTGGAGGGCCTGGGCGAGTAGGCCCGGCTGGAGGGCCCGGGCGACCGGGCTGGGGGGACGGACCATATGCTCGGACGCATCGGGGGCGGCTTCGTCCTGTCGGTGCTGCTCGTCCGCCTGATCCTGGCGGTCGCGCAGCTGTTGCATGGTCAGATGCTCGGCTGGGGCCAGGAGATGTGGCCCGGTTATGCCGAGATGCGACCCGGTTGCGAGGCGCCAGAGACGCCCGGCGAACCCGGCGACGCGACGACGCCGGCTGCCATCGACCTGCCGGCCAACGCGGCTGGCGCTGAAGACGATGACCTGATCGACGACCTGCTCGGCGACGACGACGCCGACCCTGCCGCCGCCACGCCCACCGATGGCGACGCGCTGGACGCCCTCATCGACGAGGCGGGCGAAGATGGCGCCGAACCGGCGACCGCGGCCATGGACTCCGGCGAACCGCCATCTGCAGCGGTGACCGCCGCTGCCGCCGGCGACGACGACGACCTGCTCGGCGATGACGACCTGCTCGACGACGACCTGCTCAGCGATCTGGGGGACGCGCCGGTCGCTGGCGAACCGCCGGCAACCGGGGCGGGCGCTGCACCGCCACCGGCCGTGCGTCCCGAATTGCGCGCCAAGATGACCGACGGCTTCATGCGCTACTGCCGCTTCGAGAAGCAGCTGTCGCACATCAGCGCCACTGGCATCAGCTGGATGACGTCGATCATGGTCCTGCTGCTGCTGGTCGCCGGCGTCATCGCCTCGGCCCGTCGCAGTCACATCGGTCTGCGCAACGCGCGCACGCCGCTGAGTGATCGGGTGCGCAACATCAGCGAGCTGGTCGCCAATCTGGTCGTCGCCTGGTCGGCCTACGCCATGATCGACCTGGCCGATCCCGGCGAGGAATACCTGCAGGTGATCTGGGTCGTGGGAATGCTCGCCATGGCAGCGGTCAATGTCGTGCACCTGGCCCGACCCCTGGCCCCCGGCGCCGAGCCGCCCGGCAACGCCTTCGGCCGCGCCCTGGCCGTCATCCCCCTCTACGCCTGGATGGGCATCATCGGCGGCTTGTACTTCATCTTCGTCGAGGATCATCCGGCCGGCATCGCCATCTATCTGCAGAAGCTCACCGAGTACGCCAGCCTCTACATCCAGGTCGGTCTGTACCTCTGGACCGGCATGTTGCTGCGCGATACCCGACTGGGCCGCCTCTCCTTCGACGTGCTGCGCCCGCTGGGCCTGCCTGCGGGCATGTTCGCTTTCATCGTGGTCATCCTGGCCGCCGTGCCCACCGCCTATAGCGGCGCCTCCGGCATCCTGGTGCTGGCCCTGGGCGCCACCATCTACAGCGAGCTTCGCCGCGCCGGCGCCCGCGACAGCCTGGCCCGGGCCGCGACCGCCATGAGCGGCAGCTTCGGTGTCGTGCTGCCACCGTGCCTGCTGGTGGTCATCGTCGCCTCCTTGAACCTGGAGGTGACCACGGACGAGCTGTACTACTGGGGCTGGCGGGTCTTTGGACTGACGGCCATCATCTTCCTGGTGATCAGCTGGATGGCGCGCACCGAGCCCTGGCGCATCGCACCCAAGCCCGGCGCCGCCGCCGCCTCGGGCACCGCCCTGCGCGGCCTGCTCCCCTACGTCCTGATCTTCGTTGCGGTGCTGGTCATCTTCCGCGTGGTGTTGAACGTGGGCCTGGACGAGCAGACCGCACCCTACATCCTGCCCATCGTGATGCTGCTGGCCATCCCCTGGGATCGCCGCGCAGCCCGCAAGGACGCCGAAGCCGGCATCGCACCGCCACCGCGAGGCGACACATCTCTGGATACAGGCACCAACGTGGGCGCCCTGTTGTTGCTCATGGGCCTGTCCGCCGTGCTCGGCGGCGTCATCGAGCGCTCCGAGATCATCTCCATGTTCCCGCAGGACTTCGGCGGGCCTGCCGGCGCCATGGTGCTGATCATGGTCGCTCTGGTGATCATCGGCATGATCATGGACCCCTACGGCGCAGTCATCCTGGTCAGCGTGACCATCTACCCCATCGCCCTGCAGAACGGCATCCATCCGCTGAACTTCTGGATGACCGCCCTGGTCTCTTTCGAGCTCGGCTATCTCACGCCGCCGGTTGCCTTGAACCACCTGCTCACGCGCCAGGTGGTCAGCCACCTGCCGGGCCACGAGGAAGAAGACCCGCCCCCGGAAGGGGCCAACTTCTACCGCCGCCACGAGCGCATCCTGCTGCCCATCGCGGTCCGTCTGACCACGCTGCTGATCGTCGCCTTCGGACCGATCTACTGGATGAGCTCGTAGCGCATCGATGGCGTTGTGCGGTCACGCACATCAGTCGCCCGCCGCATCCGCCGACTTCAGCCGCCGACGCGCACCAGCTGTTCAC
>CAYTLW010000191.1:0-10502 GCA_964438735.1 uncultured Enterobacteriaceae bacterium
GGGCGAGTCGAAGTCCATGGGCACGTCGAAGTCCTCGGGCAGGATCAGCGGGCAGGACGCGCCGCCGGGGATCACCGCCAGGCACTCGCGATCATCGAGGATGCCGCCAGCCAGGTCGTAGATGCACTCGCGCAGGGTGATGCCCAGCTCGGCTTCATAGACCCCCGGATTCTTCACGTGGCCGCTGATGCCGATGAGCTTGGAGCCGCCCTGGGGCTTGGCGCCCGTGGCCTCGTTGCCCGGCGTGCCGAGCGCGTTGAAGGCCTCGACGCCCAGGTTCACCACGAAGGGCACGCTGGCGATGGTCTCGGTGTTGTTGACGATGGTCGGCAGGCCGAACGCGCCCACATTGGCCGGGAAGGGGGGCTTGAGCCTTGGCTGGCCAGGTTTGCCCTCGAGCGACTCGATCAGGGCCGTCTCTTCGCCGCAGATGTAGGCGCCAGCGCCGCGATGGTTGGTGATGTCCAGGTCGAAGCCTGTGCCGCCGATATTCTTGCCCAGCAGGCCGGCCTCGTACATCTGCTCGACCGCTGAATCGCAGACTGCGGTGGCTTTCCAGAACTCGCCGCGCAGGTAGTTGTAGCAGAGGTGCGCGCCGAAGGTGTACGCCGAGATGAGGCAGCCTTCGAAGAGCAGGAAGGGATCGTCCTCGACGATGTAGCGATCCTTGAAGGTGCCGGGCTCGCCCTCGTCGGTGTTGATGACCAGCACGCGATCGCGGTCATTCTTGGGCAGGAAGCCCCACTTCACGCCGGCGGGGAAGCCGGCGCCACCGCGGCCGCGCAGGTTCACCGCGCGGACCATCTCGTGGACCTTCTCCGGTCCCAGTTCGAGGGCCTTCTTCCAGGCCTCGAAGCCGCCGTGCTTGATGTAGTTGTCCAGCTTGGTGAAGTCCACGCCCATGTGGCTGCGCAACATGGTGCGCCGCTCACGCGGGTTGGGCTTGTCGACGATGTAGGGGGAGGTATGCCACTGGCTCATGCTGCACCCCCATCGGCCGCTTGCACATCAGCTGCCGGAACATCTGGTGCCGCTGCCGGCGCGCCATCGACGGCGTGGGCCTCTTTCTGCAGGGCGACGATGCGCTCGCGCAGCTCGTCCACGGTCACGTTGAAGTAGTCCCGCTTGTCGACCAGCATGGCCGGCGCATAGCCACAGGCGGCCAGGCATTGCACCTTCTCCAAGGTGAACAGGCCGTCCTCGGTGGTCTGCAGATGATCGATCCCCAGCACATCTTTGACCATGTCGACCAGGTCGTCGGCACCGCGCAGGTAGCAGGCGATGTTGGTGCAGATCTGCAGGTGGTACTTGCCGTAGGGCCGCTTGCGCAACATCGTGTAGAACGACGCGGTGGTGAAAACCCAGCTCTCCGGCAGGTCCAATTCGGTCGCCACCAGCTGCATGGTCTCCCGACTGAGCCAGCCGAATTCCTCTTGCGCAATCCACAACGCTGGAATCAACGCACCCCGCCGATGGGGGTAGCGGGCAACGAGCGCTTTGATGCGGGCCTTGGCGTCAGCCGACAACGCCGGCTTCTCAGTAGTCATGTGGCCTCTTTTTCCGTTTGCCGGGCCAAGGTTGGAGCCCGCCGGTTCATAGCCCCCAGGGGGGGTCAAAGTCAAGCCGCGCAGGGGCGCTGTGTCGCGTTTTTGACGGGTGTCACGAACGGCCTGATGGTGGTGGGGCCAGCCCGTCCGCGAGGGGCCGATCTACACGGCCCGAGCGGCCCGACCTCAAGGAGCGAACCATGCGCGGATTCGTACTCGCCGCCGGCTTCGGCACCCGCCTCCGCCCGCTGACCGATCTGTTGCCCAAACCCATGGTGGTCGTTGGACAAATGCCCCTGGTGGAGCGGGCCGTCCGCCAGCTCGCGGCGGCCGGGATCACCGAGATCGGCGTCAACGTCTTCCACAAACCCGAAGCCATCCGCCGCCACCTGGGCGATGGCAGCCAGCTCGGCGTGGAGCTGACGTGGTTCGATGAGCGCGAACTTCTGCCCGGCGAGGCGCCCGGCCGGCGCACCCCGCTCGGTACGGGCGGTGGCTTGAAAAACGCCGAGACCTTCCTGCGCGGCGGTGGCGACGCCTTCGTACTGGTCAACGGCGACGCCTGGCATGGCTTCGACCTGCAGGGGCTCATCGACGCCCACGGCCGGGACCACACCGCGACCCTGGCCGTTCATCGCGACCGACGGCGCCCCGAGCTGCACCTCATCGAGTGCGGCGACGACCAGGCCATCGCCGGCATCAGCGCCCGACCGCCCATGAGCGTGGAGGAGCTGCCCCTGCATAACGGCGGCTTCCGCGCCATCTACACCGGCGTGGCGGTCTACAGCAGTCGCCTGCTGGAGCGCCTGCCGGCAGGCAAGGTGAGCGGTCTGGTCACCCACGCCATCGCGCCCGCGCTGCGCGAAGGCGAGCGCCTGTGCTGGTGTGAGCCGGAAGGGTTGTGGGTCGACTGCGGCACCATCGAAGAGGTGTTGCGGGCGGACGTCTACGCGCGCTCGCTGGCCGTGCTGGCAGCTTGAAGCGATTCAAAAGGGATCTAGATCACTTTTGCGCAGGGGCGTCACTATCTGCGGCTAACTGAAGACAGACCATTCGCCTCAAGTGACGACTTTTCGGCCCGCCAGCACGCCCCCAGCGAGGCCCGCAGGGCCGATGCTGGAACCCAGGTCGCCTTCAGCGACAAACCAAAACGGATCTGGATCCCTTTTGCACAAAAGGGCACTGGTGCCCTTTTGTGGGCACGGGTACAGACTATTTGAGGCAGAACTCCACCACGGTGCTGCCGATGGTGATGCTGTCGCCATCTTTGAGGAACACCTTGTGGATCCGGGCGCCGTTGACCAACACGCCGTTGGTCGAGTTCATATCGGCGACCTCGTAGCGCATCTGATCGATCTTGATGGCCGCGTGGCGGCGCGATACCGAGCCGTCCTGGATGACGATGGTATTGCCCTTCATGGAGCCGATGGTGGTCACATCATCGATGAGCGGGAAGGTCTCGCCGGCCAGGGGCCCCTTTAGCACCTTCAACTTGCCGCGATCCGGGCCATCGTACTCCTGCTCGACGTACTGCACCTCCGGCTCGGCGCCCTTGCGACCGCCGATCACCTTGATGAGCACGATCAGGATGATGATGCCGAAGATGCCGGCGAAGACGAGGCCGATGATCTTCAGCAGCCCCATCCAGTCGAAGCCCTTCAGGGGCAGCAACATGTCGTTGTACTGGGCCTCGAGGACCTCGTCATCCTTGGTGGTGACGTTGAGCTGGATGATGTAGTTGGCCAGGTCCTTGCCCTTGACCGGCTCGCCGTGGCTGGGCAGGTCCTCGAGCTTCAGCTTGAAGATGTACTGCTTCTTGATCCGCTGAGCGAGGCCGTCCCAGATGGCCGGGATCTGCGCAAAGTCCTTGGTGTCGATGCGCTGGTACAGGCCCTGTGAGCCGTTGGCCAGGCCCTGCAGGATCGACAGGTACTGCGGATCGTCGGCGGTGTAGCCGATGGCGTGGATGCGGATCTTGTACTCCTCGTACTTCTCCAGGATGCGATCCACCTTCCGGGTCAGGCGCGACTTGCGGGTCTCGCGATCCTTGCCGTCGGACATGACCACCAGGAAGCGCCGCCGCGCCGAGCCCAGGTCGTCCATCTTGTCGACCATGTAGCCAAGGGACTTGTCGACCGCGCGCAGCACCTCGGGTGCCAGGGAGCGCTTCTTCTTCTGCGTGCCGGTAAAGGTCTCCGGGTCTTCCTCGAAGTCCGGCACCTTGGCGCCGCCGGCGGCCTCCATCGCCTGCTTGAAGTTGCTGGCGAAGTTGTAGACCACCTCGTGGGGCACGTTCTCCCGGTACAGCAGCACCGCGATCTTGTCGTTGCCCTTGAGGCGCTTGATAAACTCGGTGACGCCCTGCTTCTCCTGGTCGAAGGTGGCGTGCAGCTCGCCTTCGGAGGCGATCTGGTAGGCGTTCGACGCGTTCATCAGGATGCAGACGGCGATCGACTCGCCCGCCTCCTGGGAGGTCAGGATCTCGATGTCGTTGTAGACCAGTGGCTCGCCGCTGGCGAGGAACTCCAGGGCGCTCTCCTTGAGCTTTTCGATAGGCACGCCGCGGCTATCCACCACGTCGGCGTGAATCGACAGCTCCATGGTCTCTTCATCGAAGCTGACATGCTCGATGACGACCTGCTGATCGGCCAGGGCCGTCGCTGACAGCAACATCAAGGACAAGAAGGTCGAGACGACAACGTTCCGGCGCATCGCGATCCTCCAGGCGGACGGTCCGCCCTGCAGGGGGTGACAACGAATTCGTATAGCAGGTAATGGGCCGGCGGTGAACCCGCGCGGGCGCCTGAAATGGCGTGGTGGGATGCGGCTCTGTCGGGGACGTTGTTGGACTACTCGAGGCTCTTGAACTTGAGCTCGGTGCGGCCGAATCGGATCTTGTCGTTGTCGATCAAGTCTTCGCGCGAAACGCGCCGTTCGTTGACGTAGGTGCCGTTGGTGCTGTCCAGGTCGACCATGGTGAACTCGCCGTTCTCGTGCCGGATGACGGCGTGATGCGAGCTCAGGTAGGGATCGGTGAGAACCACGTCGGCGTCCGCTGCCGTGCCGACCGTGTTCTTGCCGTCGACGAGCCGGAAGTCACGGCCGCGCAGCTCGCCGTTCAGCACCACGACCCAGCCCACACAGGGCTGGAAGGTCTGCAGGGCGATCGCTGCCAGGTCGATGGCGACGGTGTGTTCGGGCTGCTCGTACTCTTCCTCTTCCTCGTACTGGGGCTGCCCGCCCTTCTTCTTCGAGAACCAACCCATGTTCTGTCCCCCGGCCGGCGCTTTGGGCGCCTTGCCGCCCTTGGGCGCCTTGGGAGCTTTGGGGGCCTTCGGCTTCTTTGGACCCCCGCCCCCTCCCTTCACCTTCTTGCGCATCGCCTTGCCGGGTGCGTCGACGGCTTTATTGAACTTGCCGGCGGCCTTGCCTTTGGCTTTGGCGACCACTCCCATCTGCTTGCCCTTGACTTTGCTGGTCGCGTAGTCGATCCGCTGCTTGCCAAGGTTCTTGAAGAAGTCGAATACCATCGCCTGTCCGCCCGCCTCTCCCGTTTTATCCTACACGCGCTCGGTCGGATGACAAAGAAGCGATCGCCATGAACGAAGCCGCTGACTACTTCTTCTTCTTCTTGCTGCGGCTCTTTGTACCGCTCTTTCGGATGGGCTGGTAGACCCACATCTTGAACACGTTGATGTCGCGATCTGCCGTGACCGGTTTCATCGCCATGCGCAAGCCGACCTCGCGCACATGCTCGGCCGGCACGACGTAGACCCAGTTCCGCCAGCGGAACTTGCGGTCGGAACCGGCGCAGACGCAGTTGGGCAGCCGCCGGTCGTTGGCGGTCACCTCGGCCTCCCAGTCGCCGTGCACATAGTCCATTCGCCAGACCACGTACACATCGCTGCCGGGCTCGACGTTCTTGACCTCCCAGGTCAGCTCGCCGCCCTCGAAGGCCACGCCGGTATCCTCGACCACAACACCGTCGGGGTACTTCAGCTTCTGGCGGGTGCGGTAGCGGTCGCGCTCGCCGGTGATCTTCCACTGGTGGTCCTTCTCGCTGTCGGGATCCAGCGGGTCGACCACGTCGATCAGGCCCATGTCGATGCCTTCGATGGCGATATTATCCTCGAAGGGCTTGGAGCGGATCTTGATGTTCTCGATGACGGCGTTGGTATCCGTCTCGGCGACCTCGACCTTCTTGGTCTCGCGCTTGATGGACTTGTCGAAGATCTGCTCCATGAACTTCTGGCACTCGCCCTGGTACTGCAGCAGGGAGTCGAGGAAGTCGGACGTGAACTCGCCCTCCTCGAACTTCTGCAGGGCGATCTCGATGTGCTTCTTGAAGTTGGCGAAGTCCCGCTGGCTGCTCACCTGCGGCACGTTGGCCTCGATCTCCAACACCATGGTCCACTGCATACCCAGGATGATGAGGTAGAGCTTGAACACGTTGCTCAGGTCGACCAGCTGGCTGTGGATCAGCATCTCCAGGGTGATGAAGCCGTGCAGCACGTCCGAAGCGGGCAGCACGCGCAGGTTGTGGAACAGGAAGGCGTAGATCTCCTTGCTCCTGCGAATCAGCTCGAGCAGCTCCCACAGGGTCTTGGGATCGATGAACGAGCCGACGCAACCCGCGATGGGCACGTAGCGCAGGTCGATCTCATTTTCGCCCGGCTGCAGCGGATCCTTGGCGTCGACGATGCGCTTGACGTTCTTGGTCAGCACGATGCGGCAGAGCTCCACCTCCTGCTGAAGGTCGGGCTCGGTCACGGCCCACTCGACCTTGTAGCCCTCGCTGACGCGCCGGTGGCCCTTGAAGTCGAGATTCTCCTTGTAGGAGATGAAGTCCGAGAACTCCTCGATATAGCGCGACACCAGGTAGACCGTGGTGGGCAGCTTGAAGTCACCCGGATTCAGCTGACGGATCTCGGGCTCCCAGACGAAGATGTCGTGGCCCTGTCCATCGATCGCGTAACCCGACTGGACCTCGACGGCCAGCTCACCACGTCCGCGACCGCTGACGCGCAGTCCACCCAGGGCGTGGGGGATGATGCCCGGCCCGTGGAACATGCGATTGTGCAGCTTGTGCTTTTCGACGTGATAGTGCTCGCCTTCGTTCCAATCCTTCTCCGTGGTCCGGAAACCACGGAAGAAGTTGAGCCTTTTATACGCCTTTCCCTCTTGCGCTTCGGCCATGCCTCTCTCCTAGTCGTCCCAGACGCCGACGGCGTCTACTCCGATGATCATCAACGGTCTGGTGTCGTCCGCCGCCGCGGCCTTGCGGAAGCGCAGGTAATAGCTGCAGTGGGCCGGCTTCTCGGCCCGGATCACGCGATGGATGCGGATCAACTGGTCCTCGTCCACGTCGTCCGGCGACAGTGGCAGCTCGACGATGAAGCAGTTGTTCAGGTTCATCGGCGGCAGGATCGTCGACGTAATGCCGATATCGCTGGTCACGCCGGCGCGGAAGGCCTCGTCGGGCCACTCATTCTCGAAGATCTGCGGCTTCACGCCGACATAGATCTCGAGCAGCTTTTCCAACGCCAGGCGGGTGCCGCGGATGTTGTAGAGCGCCGGCGCATAGCGCAGCCAGCGACGCTTCTTCTCCTCTTCCCAGTCGTCCTCGAGGTGCAGCGCGATCCACGACGCCAGCCAGGGCAGGAACGTCGCCGGCGCCTCCAGGGGCCGGAAGATGCGCACCATCTCCTCGATCTTGTGGCGCACCGAGTCGTGCCCATGCTGGAAGATCCACAACAGGCCTTGCAGCAGCTCCCCTTCGCTGCCTTCCACCTGGTAGATCTGCGGCAGGAAGCGCAGCCAGCTCGGCTTGGCCACCTGCAGCTCGATGGGCGCATCGGAGTTGACCAGCAGGCCCCGCATGGGTTCCTGCCCGACGACCGTGTTTTCGGCTTCGTAGGCCTCCACATACCGCGGCTGGGCGGGCTGGAAGCCGGCCTGGGCCAGCACGATCTGAGCGTCGCGTAGCAGCAAGCCGTTGACGTCGGGCACGACCAGCTTGCGCGGTCGCCGCTTCAGCGGTCGTCGTCCGCCGCCATCCGATGTCATGCCCACTGCCATGCTCTACCGTCTCCACGCCGCCCGTTGGGGCGACCATTCGCCCATCAGGCGATGCGTTCGTGCGCCTTCTCGATGACGTCCACCTGCAGACAATGCACCAGCTCACCGTTGGCGATCTTGAACTGGTCGACCTCGAGCTTGGTTCGCTCGTCGACGATCCGAATCCGATCGACGAAGTCCACGCCGGCGACCTCTTCGACCACGTGATACAGGTCGACCCGGTAGACCGGCCGGCCAAACGGCCAGCCGTCGCCCTTCTTTCCGCCCCGAAGCGGGTGCAGGAACATCTTGACGCGGTTCTCGATCTCGCGCTTGACCCGATCGGCCGCCGTGGCTTGCAGCAGGATGATCTCCACGCTCACCGACAGCTCGCGGAAGGTCGGCCGCTGCACGTTCAAGACCGTCGTCAGCAGCTTGCGGTCGGCGAGGAAGTTGCGCACCTTGCGCAGCAACTCGGTCGACGCCATCGGCTTGCCCATGAAGTCCGGATGCGACTCCGCCACCTTGGGCACGATGTTCAGCGTGACCTCGCCTTCGCGATCGGTGGTCGGCAGCGCGCAGACCCTGGCGACCGAGCTGGACGCCTCGCGGGCGAGCCACTCGAAGTCCTCAGCGGTCACCGCCCTGCCCTTGGCCTTGAGCGAGTGCGGACCGCGCTGCTTGGCCTCTTCCACCGACTCCAGGTCGGCGCCGCCGGCGGCCGCATAGACATTGCTCACCGCGTCAACGTAGGGCACGGACTGCAAAAGCACGTCGATGGCGCCCGGGGGCACGTTGCCATGCTCGCCGCCGCCCACGCGGTAGCGCGCGCAGACGATGCTGCGATCGCCCTTGGGGGGCACCATGCCGCGGATGCCATCGCCGAAGCGGACCTCGGAGGTCACGATATCCTTGACGTAATGACGCGAGGCCGGGCCCGACTCGTACAGGCTCTCCACCTCGTGCCAGCGCACCACCACGCCACGGCCCTCGGGGTCGTCGCGGATAGCGTCATCGCCCTCGTCCTTGCTGATCTCTTCCAAGTCCGGACCCTTGGGCATCTCGCGCTCGCGCACCCAGATCTCCTGGCCGGGCAGGACCGGCTTGCGCACGAAGCGGAAGCTCTGGTTCGGCGTGCCGCTGGAGGAGCCCAGGATCGTATCGGTGTACGTCTCCAGGTTGTCTGCGTAGGCGCAGTTGAGCTGCACCGAGCGCAGGACGGGCGGCTCATCGTAGCCACCATGCTCGAGCCGGGCGCGGACCCAGTACAGGTTCTCGCCGTAGCGCTTGTTGGCCCGATGATCCTTCGGTCCGACGAACTCGACAAAGTCGCTCTGCGTGAAGCCGTGAGTCTGGTCGCGCACGACCAGGTCCTTCCAGTCGCGACCGCCCCAGTACTCCCAGGCGATCACCTGCTCGCTCTGCGCCTGCTCCAGACGCGCCGACGTGTCCCCACGACCGGCCCGCAAGCGTCGACCCGGCCCCTCGTGCTCGACCAGGTCGAAATAGACCATGTTCGTGTCGTTGGGGAAGGGCTCGCGGAAGCCCAGATACAGGGTCGGACTCTCCTCGGAGACCGGCGTGAAGGGCTGGAAGGGCTTCAACTCCTCGCGCGCGAGCGAGGTGTGATCGGTGTAGACGAAGTCGTTGTAGGCCAGCACGCGCTCAAAGGCTTCCATCTGCTCGACAAAACGCAGCGACAGGGCCTTGAATGTCGGCGGGCGGAGCGGGCGGGTATCCTTCCAGACCCAGCGGTCGTTCTCCAACTCGTAGGAGCCGGGCACGCCGTAGTCGCCGCGCTCGATGCGGGCGCGCACCCACAGGCCCTCGACGCCATTGACCTTGGCCGCCTTCATGGCCTTGGGCCGCCGGAAGGAGACGAAGCCGTTGTTGGTGAAGCAGGCGGTCTCGTCCTGGAATTCGAAGCCTGGATCTTCCTCGTCGTAGTCGCCAAAGCCGCTGCGACCGATGAGGCGCCAGCGCTTGCCGTTGTAGAACTCCCATACCACCACCAGGTCTTCAGCCGGCTGGGGCATGGGCACGGCCGACACATCGGCCAGCTCCACGTCGATTCGAATCAGCGCCTCGACGTGTCCCAGGACGTCATCGCTCTGCAGGTACAGCGCGGCGTCGGCTTTGGGCTCGCGACCCAGCGGCTGGAAGTTGCGATCGAGGTCGTTGCGCAGGAAGAGGTCGCCCTCCACCGAGGTCAGCGCCAGGTCGGGCCACTCGCCCTCACCGATGAGCTCCAGGCGCATCTCCATCGTGTCGCACAGGGTCTCTTCGTCGGACTGCGGCACCTCGGCCAGGCGGCCGCGCAGCCAGAAGCCGGTCTCGTCGTTGACGTCGTGGTCGACCATCTCCACGGGGCCGATGAGCGCGATCTCGTTCTTCTGGGTCTCGATGGCCGGGCTCGCCAGCTCACGCCAACGTTCGCCGTCGTTGTATTCCCACTCCAGCATGTGCACCAGGGGCTGCGGCACATCGCCGGTGCTGGCGCTGGCGATGGTCAGCAGGCTCGACTCGTTGAACGTGCCCAGGCGCTTGTCGCCCACGTAGAGGAATCGCTCGACGTTGCGCACGCCCGCCCACAGGGGCACACCACGTCCGCCCACCTCCAACAACGGCGTGTTGTCGGCGAAGGATTCGTGGTGCTGACTCATGCACTTGACCATCTCGTTGTTGGTCACGACCACGGGTCGAATCGTCTCGAAGGTCTGGTATTTGCCGTCCTGACCGGGTTTGGTGCCGACCCGGGTGGGGAAGGGGATCTCGACGCGATCTGCCTTCGGGTTGATGGCGAACTGCAGCAGCGCACGTGCCGGCTGCGGCGGCGCCAGGCCGATGCCCATCAGCTCGAGGAAGGCCAGGAAGTTCTTCTCCGGCACCCGGTTGAGC
>CAYTLW010000192.1:0-10427 GCA_964438735.1 uncultured Enterobacteriaceae bacterium
GGGGGGGGTTGTGCGGCCCGGGGCCGGCGGGGTGGTGGTGGGGGGGGGGGGGTGGGAGGGATGGGCGGGGGGTGGCGACCCGGGCGCCGGTGGGGGCGCCGATGACTGCCGCCGTGGTCACCCCCGCCGCCGAACTCGCCGCGCCTCCCGCTGCGGAAGGCTCGGGGGATTCGGTGCTCGAACGCGTGATGGCCATCGTCGCTGACCAGACGGGCTATCCCGCCGACATGCTCGAGCCGGATCTGGACCTGGAGGCCGACCTCGGCATCGACACGGTCAAGCAGGCCGAGATGTTCGCCGCCGTGCGGGGCGCCTATGACCTGCCTCGTGACGAAGACCTCAACCTGCGCGACTTCCCAACGCTGAACCACGTTGCCGGTTGGGTGCTGGATAAGCGACCCGATCTTGGCGGCGCACCGCCGTCCGCGACGCCACCCGCACCGACGCCGACCTCGGACGTCGGGGCAGCAGATGGCGCCCCCGCGGCCGTAGCTGCAGATGATCCAAGAGCCGAGGTGGAAGCCAGGGTGCTGGCCATCGTCGCCGAGCAGACCGGCTACCCGTCCGACATGTTGGAAATGGACCTGGACCTGGAGGCCGACCTCGGCATCGACACGGTCAAGCAGGCCGAGATGTTTGCCGCCGTCCGGGCTGCCTACGACGTGCCGCGGGACGAGGAGTTGCAGCTGCGCGACTTCCCCACATTGAGCCACGTGGTCGGCTGGGTCTTCGACAAGCGACCCGACCTGCTCGAGGGCGCCCCAGCCCCCGGAGCAGCGTCCGAGACCGCCTCCTCGGTGGTGACGGAAGCCGAGAGCACCGTGACCGCCATTCGACGCGTGCCGATGCCGGTGCTCAGACCCCCGCTGGAGTTGTGCGCGGCCAGCGGCATCGACCTGGCTGCCGGTGACCGTGTCATCGTAGCGACCGACGGCGGCGAGGTCGGTGAGGCGCTCCTTGCGGCGCTCGCCGAGCGCGAAATCGTCGCCCTGACCATCGACGACGCCCCGGCTGCTTCGGAGCTGGTGCAGACCATCCACGGCTGGTGCGCCGAGGGCGCCATCGCGGGCGTCTTCTGGCTGCCCGGGCTGATCGATGTGGGCGACCCCAACATCCTGTCGCCCGCGGACTGGTCCGAGGCCATGCGCCTGCGTGTCAAGCTGCTCTATACGACCGTGCGCACGTTGGTGCAGGGCGAGGGCACGGGCTTCCTGGTCGCGGCGACGCGCCTGGGGGGCCGGCATGGCTACGATGAGGGGCCCATGGCTTGTCCGCTCGGCGGCGCTGTGACCGGCTTCGTCAAGACGGTCAAGCGCGAGCAGGCCGACATGCAGGTCAAGGCGGTCGACTTCGGCCTCGACGTGACGCCGATCGAAGCCGCCAGCTGGCTGATCGAGGAGACCTGTGCCGACCCCGGCGCCGTCGAGGTTGGCCATACGGCCGGTCGCCGATGGGGCATCGGCCTGGTCGAAACGCAGATGCCGAAAGCTGACCGCGTGGACGGTTGTCAGATCGGCCCCGAGTCCGTCGTGCTGGTCACGGGCGCTGCGGGTTCGATCACCTCGGCCATCACCGCCGACCTGGCCCGTGATGGCGGCACCTTCTACCTGCTCGACCTGGCGCCAGGGCCCGTCGATGGCGACACTGACCTGGATCGCCTGACCAACGACCGAGACGGTTTGTTGCGCGACGTGGCCGGCCGACTTCGGGATGCGGGCGAGCGGGCAACTCCGGCACGGGTGCAGCAGGTGCTCGCACGCATGGAGCGCACGGTTGCGGCGCGTGACGCCATCGAGGCGGTTCAACGCGGCGGCGGCACGGCCCATTATCGGCAGGTGGACCTGATGGATGCGGCCGCGGTGGCGGGCGTCATCGAAGAGATCCGAGCCGCCCACGGCAAGCTCGATGTGCTGATCCACGCCGCTGGTCTGGAGATCAGCCGCCTGTTGCCGGACAAGGAGCCCGGCGAATTCGACCTGGTCTTCGACGTCAAGGCGCTCGGCTGGCATCACCTGATGTTTGCCATCGCTGACCTGCCCCTGGGCGCGACCGTAGGCTTTTCGTCCATCGCGGGTCGCTTCGGCAATGGTGGCCAGGCCGATTACGCCGCGGCCAACGACCTGCTCTGCAAGGCTGCGCACTGGATGCGACACGGCCGACCGGAGACCAGAGCCCACGTGGTCGATTGGACCGCATGGGCGGACATCGGCATGGCCTCTCGAGGCTCCATTCCCAAGATGATGGCGCTGGCGGGCATCGACATGCTGCCGCCGTCCGAGGGCATCGCCGTGGTCGGCCGTGAGCTGGCCGCGGGCACCCGTGGCGAGCTGGTCATCGCCGGGGCGCTGGGCGTCATGTTGGAACCCCTGGCCGAACGGGGCGGATTGCGACCGGAGGCGCTGCCCGGCGCCGGACCGATGACCAACGGCGTCGCGCGCCTGGCCGTCGACGGCTCGGTGGTGTTGGAGACCGAACTCGACCCGACGGCGCAGCCCTTTCTGCACGACCACGCCATCGATGGTGCGGCCGTGCTGCCCGGTGTGATGGGCCTGGAGTCGTTCTGCGAAGCCGCCCTGGCGCTGCTGCCGGGGAGCCACGTGCTGGCCCTGCAGGACGCGTCCTTCCTGGCGCCCTTCAAGTTCTACCGCGACGCGCCACGCACCGTGCAGGTACACGTCCGGCTGCAATCCGAGCCCGGTGAGACCGAGGTCACCGCCCACTGCGAGCTGTGGGGCAGTCGGGTGCTACACGGCCGCCAGGAGGCCGATTCCACCCTGCACTTCAAGGCCAGGATCCTGCTGGGCCCGGAGCCGGTCTCCGAGGCAAAGGCCAAGGCGCCTGGCAAGGCCAAGGGGGCGCTGGCGAGCGCCGAAGACATCTACAAGATCTACTTCCATGGCCCGGCCTACCAGGTCCTGCAGCAGGCGTGGCGGACAGGCAGGAAGCTGGTCGGCCGCATGGCGGAAGACCTGCCGGCACACCATGTGCCCGGTGAGCTGCCGTTGCGGGCGGCGCCGCGCGAGGTGGAGCTCTTCTTCCAGACCGCCGGCGTGCTGGAGATCGGCGCCACGGGCCAGATGGGCCTGCCCAGCCACATCGATGAGGTGGTGGTGCACGACGTGCAGGACGTCGCCCGGCCGGTCCATGCCCGGGTGAAGCCGGCGCGTGGTGAAGATGGCGTCTACAACGGCGAAGTGCTCGACGATTCCGGCCGGGTGCTGGTCTCCGTGCAGGGATATCGCACCCAGCGGCTGGGCAGCGTCGACGAAGCCTTGCGCACGCCTCTGGCCGCCGTAGCCAAAGGCAAGAAGAAGAAAAGTAAGAAGTCGAAGAATACGGACACGAAGGTGACCTGATGCAGCAACGACTGTTTACGCGGCTCGCGATTGTCAATCGCGGCGAGCCCGCCATGCGCCTGATCGCCGCCGTTCGCGAGCTCAACGCGTCGCGGCAGCACCAACTGCGAACCATCGCCCTGTACACCGAGCCCGATGAGCATGCGCTCTTCGTGCGCGAGGCGGACGAGGCGTTCTGCCTGGGCCCGGCCAATGTGCCCACCGCTTCGGGCGGACGGCATAGCAGCTATGTCGACCTGCCGATTCTGCGCGCCGCCCTGAAGCGGACCGGCGCCGAGGCGGCCTGGGTCGGCTGGGGATTCGTATCCGAGCGGGCGGACTTCGTCGATCTCTGCGATGAGCTGGGCGTGGTCTTCATCGGTCCACCAGCGGCCGTCATGCGCAAGCTGGGCGACAAGATCACCGCCAAGCGCATCGCCGAGTCGGCAGACGTGCCGGTGGCGCCGTGGAGCGGTGGCGCAGTGGACGACCTGAGCGCAGCCCGCGCCAGCGCTCGCGAACTTGGCTATCCGCTGATGATCAAGGCCAC
Source organism: uncultured Enterobacteriaceae bacterium (assembly GCA_964438735.1). GTDB lineage: Bacteria > Myxococcota_A > UBA9042 > UBA9042 > UBA9042 > CAYTLW01. Next base: position 3,886 of record CAYTLW010000192.1, read on the forward strand.
CTCGGGAGGCGGCGGACGGGGCATCCGCAAGGTGCTCGAGGATGGGGGGCTGGCTGAAGCGTTCGAGAGTGCGCGCTCGGAAGCGGAACTCGGCTTTGGCGATCCGACGGTCTTCCTGGAGCGCATGGTCAGCGGGGCGCGCCATGTGGAGGTCCAGATCCTGGCCGACGAAGCTGGCACGACCTGGGCCCTGGGCGTGCGCGATTGCAGCGTGCAACGCCGCAACCAGAAGGTACTCGAGGAGAGCCCATCGCCAGCGCTGAGTCCCGAGCAGGACGCCTGGCTGCGCGCCGCGGCCGCGCGCCTGGGCAGCGCCGCCGGTTATGTGGGCGCGGGGACGGTCGAGTTCCTCTATGACCCGACCGATCAGTCGTTCGCCTTCATGGAGGTCAACGCCCGCCTGCAGGTTGAACATACGGTCACCGAGGAGTGCACCGGGACCGACCTGGTGAAGCGACAGATCGCGATCGCCGAGGGCGCGGCCCTGCCCGCCGAGCCGCCACCGTCGCGCGGACACGCCATCGAGGCCCGCATCAACGCCGAGTCGCCGGCCAACGCCTTCGCCCCGGCGCCCGGGCGGATCGACTTGATGCATCTGCCGATCGGCCCCGGCCTGCGCATCGACAGCGGCGTCGCCGAAGGCGATGTGGTGGCCCCCGAGTTCGACTCCATGGTGGCCAAGGTGATCGCCTGGGGCGGCGATCGCGACGAGGCCCTCGGCCGGTTGCGCCGGGCGCTGTACGACATGGCGCTGGTCATTCGGGGGGGCGACAGCAACAAGGGTTTCCTGCTCGACCTCATCGATCGACCCGAGATTCGAGCGGGCGAGTTCGACATCGGCTGGCTGGACCGACTGGTCGAGGCCGGAGAACACGTACCTCGTCGTTACGCGGAGGTCGCGTTCATCGCCGCCGCCATCGACGTCTTCGAGCGGCAGGAAGAGGTCGACCGGGCCGGCTTCCACGGCCTCGCCGCCCGCGGGGTGCCGGCCATTCGCGAGCCTGTACTGGGTCGAAGGATCGCGCTCGGCTATGGCGGCGCCCAGCACACGGCCTTCGTACGCCGCAGCGGGCCGACCAGCTATCGACTCGATCTGGATGGGCAGACCTACAACTTCGAACGCAGCGCCGTCGGCGAGGTGGCCATGCGCCTGGGCTGTGGCGGGCGCAGCTGGCGCGTCCTGACCGCCGACCAGGGCGCCACCCTGGAAGTCGAGGTGGAGGGCATCTCCCATCGCATCAGCAGCGACGATGGTGGCGTGATCCGGGCCATCGCGCCGGGCATCGTGGTGACCATCCCGGTCAAGGAAGGAGACGCCGTCTCAGCGGGGGATCGAATCGCCATGGTGGAGGCCATGAAGACCGAGACCTGGCTCTACGCGCCCTTCTCGGGCCGGGTCAAAGAGGTCGAGGTCATCGCCAATACGCAGGTGGCCGCGGGTACAGCGCTGCTCCGTCTGGAGCCCGGGGACGGAGAAGAGGTCGTGGTACCGGACGCGTGGCAGTTGGACTTCACGTCCCTGCGCGGGCGGGCGACCAGCGACTCGGCGACGGCCCACCTGGACGCGCTGCGCAGCCTGATGCTCGGTTACGACGCCGATCCCAAGGGGCTGGCCGCCGCCATCGCCAACCAGGGCACCCTGAGCGCCGGCGCGGCGCCGGATGACGCCGACGTCTTTGCGCACGAGTGCAGCATCATCGACGTCTTCGCCGACACCACCGCGCTCTTCCGGCGGGAACGCACGGTCGAACACGAGGATCGCCCCAGCGACGCCGAATACCTGCACCTCTTCGTCAAGGATCCAGGCGCCGCCCACGATTCATTGCCCGACTCCTTCCTGGCCGCCCTGCGGCGGGCCGTCTCCCACCACGGCATCGACGCCGACCTGGAGGACGGGCCGGCCATGCGGCAGGCGCTCTACCGCCTGTACAAGGCGCGCGCGCATCTCGGCGCGTGGATCGGGGCCGTGCTGGCCATCTTGCAGCGCTGGCACGAACGCGTGGACGTGCTCGATGCCGTGGCGGGCGCTGAATTCCGGCCGCGCCTGGATCGACTGGTGGCGGCGAGCCAGGGTCGACACTCGGCCATCAACGACCTGGCCCGCGACGTACGCTACCACTACATCGAGCGGCCGCTGCTCCAGGAGGCGCGGCGGGGCCTGTACGACACCGCCAAGGACATCGTGGCCCGCGTTGGCCGGGCGACCAGCACCGAACGGACAGAGATGCTCGACTGGCTGGTGGAGTGCCCGCAGCCCCTGCGCGGCTTCTTCGCCGATCGTGTCGACCAGGTCGATGGCGCTACAGGCGCGGTGATGCTCGAGGCGTTGACGCGACGCTACTACAGGCAACGCCCGTTCGTCGGCAGCGCCACCGTGCGCCGCGGCGAGCACCTCTTCTTCACGGCCTCGTACGACTACCTGGGTCGCCGGGTGTTGCTGGTGTCGACGCTCCTGCCCGCCGAGGAGTTGCAACCCCGCCTGCGCATGCTGGCGGACCTGGTCAATGAAGCCGACCCCTCCCAAGACGTGGTGCTCGACCTCTTCGTGCGGCAGGCAGTTCGTCCGACGCCGGAAGCTGCCGAGCGGCTCGGCGCGCTGCTGAACGAGGCGGGATTCGAGCGCCAACTGCGGCGCGTTGTGTTCTCGTTCTCGAGCCCGCAACAGGGCCTGGGCGTAGGCCGGATCGGTCACTTCACCTTCCGTCAGCCCGACGGCTGCGGGTTCAGCGTCGACAGGCTGTACCCCGGCCTGCATCCCATGATGGGCAAGCGCCTGGATCTATGGCGCCTGAAGAACTTCGACCTCGAAAGGGTGCCCACCACCGAAGATACCTACCTGTTCCACGCAGTGGCCCACGAAAACAGCAAGGACCAACGTCTGATCGGCCTGGCCGAGGTGCGCGACCTGACGCCGCTGCGCGATGAGGCCGGGCGCATCGTCTCGCTGCCCGATTTGGAGTGCAAACTCAACGATGCGCTGGCTGCGATCCGCGTCTTCCAGGCCGGCCGGCCCGATCGCCAACGGCTGTTCTGGAATCGCCTGCAGTTGCTGGTCCGACCGCCCCTGCATGTGACGTCCGAGGAGTTGCAGTCGCTGGCGCATCGCATCGCGCCCTCGACCCGCGGTCTCGGACTGGAGAAAGTGGACGTCAACGCCCGCATCCCGGACGAAGACGGCACCCTCAAAGACGTCAGAGTCGAGATCAGCAACCCCGGGCGGCAGGGGCTGACCATCGAGATCGGGCCGCCTCCGGTGCAGCCACTTCAACCCTTGTCCCCCTACAGCCAGAACGTGCTGCGTTGCCGCCGACGTGGACTCGTCTATCCCTACGAGTTGATGCGCCGGATCACGCCGGGCGAGGGGGTGAACAGCCGCTTCCCGCCAGGTCGCTTCACCGAGTACGACCTGGACGATAGCGGCGAGCGCCTGGTGGCGGTGGACCGGGCCCCGGGGCTGTCAGAGGCCAACATCGTTTGCGGCCTGATCGAACACTTCACCGAGCGTCATCCCGAGGGGCTCCGGCGGGTGATCCTGCTCGGCGATCCCACCCGTTCCATGGGCTCATTGGCCGAGGCCGAGTGCCGGCGCATCAACGCGGGCATCGCGCTGGCGGCCGAGCTGCAGGTGCCGTTGGAGTGGATCGCCGTGTCCGCGGGCGCCCGCATCGCCATGGATACGGGCGTCGAGAACATGGATTGGATCGGGCTGGTTCTGCGGCGGATCGTCGAGTTCACCCAGGCCGGCGGCGAGATCAACGTCGTGGTCGCCGGAATCAACGTCGGCGCGCAGCCCTATTGGAATGCAGAAGCGACGATGCTCATGCATACCCGCGGCGTGCTCATCCAGACGGCGCAGGGTGCCATGGTGCTGACCGGCAAGCGCGCCCTGGACTTCTCCGGCGGCGTCTCGGCGGAGGATAACTTCGGCATCGGCGGCTTCGACCACGTCATGGGCCCCAACGGCCAGGCGCAGTTCTTCGCCACGGACCTGAACGACGCCTGCCTGCTGTTGTTGCGCTACTACGACTACAGTTACGTCGTGCCGGGCGAACGATTCCCCCGTCGCGCGGCCACTCAGGACCCGGTCGATCGCAACATCAACGCCTCGCCACATGATGGCGACGGCTTCACGACCGTCGGCGAGGTCTTCAGCCTCGAGCACAACGCGGCGCGGAAACGGCCGTTCGACGTTCGCGCGGTCATGCGCGCCACCTCCGACCAGGACGCGCGTCCCCTGGCTCGCTGGCAGGCCATGCGAGACGCCAGCGTGGCCGTGGTCTGGGATACCCGCGTCGGCGGCCTGGCCTGCACCATGATCGGGTTGGAGAGCCGACCTCGGCAGCGGCTGGGCTTCGTACCCGCCGATGGCCCGGAGACCTGGACCGCAGGCACCCTCTTCCCGCAGGCCTCGAGAAAGGTCGCCCGCGCCATCAACGCGGCCAGCGGCAGCCGGCCCGTGGTGGTGCTGGCCAACCTGTCCGGCTTCGACGGTTCGCCGGATTCCATGCGCAACTGGCAGTTGGAGTACGGCGCCGAGATCGGTCGCGCGGTGGTGAACTTCGACGGGCCGATGATCTTCTGCGTCATCTCCCGCTATCACGGCGGCGCCTTCGTGGTCTTCTCCAATCGCCTCAACGACGGCCTCGAAGTCAGCGCCCTGGAGGGCAGTCGAGCATCGGTTATCGGCGGCGCACCGGCGGCGGCGGTGGTCTTCGCGCGCGACGTCAACAAGCGCACAGACGCCGACCCTCGGGTCGTGGCCGCGCGTGCCGAGCTGGCCGAAGCGAGCGGTTCGGCCAGGGTGCGGGCGCGGGCGAAGTTGCAGACGCTGCGGCGCGAGGTGCACTCGGAGAAGCTGGGCGAGGTGGCCGAGGAGTTTGACGGCGTGCACAGCGTGCATCGCGCCCAGGAGGTCGGCTCGGTGCACCATGTCGTGGACCCCGGTGGGCTGCGGCGATACCTGGTTGACGCGCTCGAGCGCGGAATGGCCAGAACGGAGGCCTTGTTGCGCGACCATGTTTGACGATTGGCCCTGTGATGGCGTGCAAGTGATCCTGTGCGAAGCGCACGAGGTGCCCGCCGATGACGACTGGCTCGGCCCGCGCGAGCGGGAGGTGCTCGCGGGACTGCATCGCGCGCGTCGACCGAGTTGGAGACTGGGGCGCTTCACGGCCAAGAGAGCGCTGGACGACCCACGCATCGAGGTCCTGGCCGAGGCCAGCGGTCAGCCGCGCGCGTGGCTGGGCGCGGAGCCGATCGCGCGCCCTATCTCCATCAGCCATCGCCAGGGTCTGTGTGCCGTGGCGGTCGGCCAATCCGGCCAGCGCCTGGGCTGTGACCTGGAGTGGCTGGAGCCGCGCAGCGACGCCATGGTGGCCGACTTCTTCTGTCCGGACGAGGTCCGGCGTGTCGCCGCGGCGGAGGATCGGCAGCTGGTCGCCAACCTTGTCTGGACCGCCAAGGAGGCGGCGCTCAAGGTCGATGGCGAGGGCCTGCGGCGGGATACGCGGTCGGTGGAGGTGGTGTCGCTGGCGGGGTTGTCGTTGGAGGGGTTGTCGGGTGAAGGCGGCGTCGTTCGGGTGCGGGATCACCTGGTGGGATCGTACCTCGACGGCCGGTGGCGGCGGATTCGGGGTTGGGTGTTGACTGTTGTGGTTGGGTGATGTGCTTTGCTGTTGGCTGCTGGATTCAGCGGTGAAAAAAAGTAGTGTGGTGATTTTTTGACACCCTTTGCCTGAATGTGCCTGATCAGCCAGGGCGATCGCACTAAGCGTGGGTGAGGACACTTAGCAGGTAGTCATGGTCCCAGCCACACATCTTGCGCTTTGTCTTGATTGCCACCTTCGCCGTCTTCTCCTGCTTGAGTGCGTTGAGTGCGATGTGACGTAGCACGGCCATGTTTTCGGCCGAGTGGCCGGCGCGAATGCGCGAGTCGTCCTCGCCGAATGCGATGTCGAGCACCCAGCGCAGATTGTTCTCTATGGACCAGTGCCCGCGCACAGCATCACCGAGACGCTCGGCATCCGGCGGCAAGCTCGTGATGTAATAGCGATGCTCTGTGCTCGTGTGGTCGCCGACCTGACGATGCGCTTCCACTGTGACGATGCTGCGAAGACCCTTCCAGTTCGTTCTATCAGTATACCATCCAGCATCGTCACAAGCCCGGGTCCGCCTCCTCTGGACGCGGCCGTGGTTGTCGTCTGTGGTCTCGTGGCAGTGGACCAGAGCACCTCGGTCACCGGCCTGTTCCGAGTCGGTGAAGAACCGCTCAATGTCGTCGTGCAGCGTGGGCTGGTTGCTCTTGACCTGTAGCACGTAGTCGCCGCCGCCGGTCACTGCTTGCCGCGCGAGGCCGCGAGAAGAGCCGCGAAGCGGCGTCAGGTGTTGGCCTGGGGCGTGAGCCCCAGGTTTGGCAGTCCCAACAGGCCGAGCCGCGAAGCGGCGACAGAAAGCCACCACTCCATGCAAACCTCACAGGAGGCTACTGCGAGGAACTCGTCGAGTTGCTCGAGCGGCATGGCGTGGACTACGACGAGCGGTTT
>CAYTLW010000193.1:0-10128 GCA_964438735.1 uncultured Enterobacteriaceae bacterium
CCAGACGGAACCAAACGGTACGAGACGGACCCAGACGGACCAGACAACATCTTAGAAGCCAGGCGCTTGAAGGCCAAGCCAGCGTATCTCTTCGGTGCGCTCGTCAAGGATCTGGCGCTCGCCACTCGACTGGCCAGGGCGCTGTGGGGCGATAGGATCGCGGAGGTCACGGCCGTGAGACTGGAATACGCTCCGAGTCCCGCGTCAGCCTACCTCGATGACCGGACCGCATTCGACGCTCTCATGGAGTATGTCACCGAGGAAGGCGAGCGTGGCTTCGTCGGCATCGAAACGAAGTTGTCGGAGCCCTTCTCGCAGCGGCACTGCGATGGTGAGGCCTACCGGCGATGGATGACTGCGGACAGCCCGTGGCGACCAGACGCCCACGAACGAGTGGATGCGATTGTGCACAACCAGCTCTGGCGCGACCATCTGTTGGCGTGGGCGATGATTCAGCGGGCTGGGTCACCGTGGAGCGAGGGGCGGTTGCTGGTGTTGCACCATCCGATCGATCAGCACTGCGCAAGGGTCGTCGACGGGTACCGCGAGCTGCTCCGTGACGACGAGACGTTTGAGTCGCGGACCCTCGATGATGTCGTTCGGGCGTGGAAGGCGGCGGCGCCGGAGGCGGGCTGGATCGACTCGTTTGCCGTCCGGTACACTGCGCTTGAGCCAAGCGCTTGAAAGCGTGGTTGTGGGCGCGCGCGAACCGTCCCTGCGGGAAGGAGCAATCGCCAGATGTTGGGGTCGCCACCAAACCGATCCATTCGCCTGTTGATGGTCGAGGACAATCGTGCCCGCGTGGAAGTCATCAGGAGCTGGTTGCCAGACGACGTACACCTGGTGTGGGCCCAGAGCGCTGGCGTTGCCATCGGCATCCTGGAACGCGATGGCCAGGACGTCTACGCCGGCCTTCTGCTCGACCATGACCTGTACATGCGACCTCGCAGCGAGGACGATCGCTTCCAGTCCGGGACGAACGTCGTTGACGTGGCCATGGAGAGCTTGGATCGCGACACGGCCATTCTGGTGCACTCGATGAACCCGAGCGCGGCAGTGGATATGGTGAAGCGCCTCGACGCGGCGGGGTTTGTCGTAACGCGGATTCCGATGGCCGAGTTGACCGGGGGGGACTTTCTCGATTGGCTTGCCGAGGTTCGCGAGGCTTGGGAGGCATAGCAGGCGGGTTCCACCAGATGGACGGTTGCATCTGCAGTCGTCATCACGCACTGGCGGCCGGTTTTCGTTGTGCCACTTCCACCAGCGACGGCGGGGAATCGACGGCGCGCCAATTCACCCACCCCCGCGAATACTCAAATTGTTCGCCCTTCGCCCTGGCGCGCGTCGACAACGTGGGGATGCTCAGATGCATCAGCCGCAAGCCCAGCTTGGGTGTGGTCCTTACTCCGGCAGAAAACCGATGATTGTGGCCGTGGATGTAGGCCACGAAACCGGCCGGCTTCAGCAGTTCCGCCTCCAACCGTCGGCGCCTGCGCACCGCGCTGTGCTTGTCGCCGTCGTCACGCCACAGCGACCGGTGGGTCACCAGGTGAAGGCGCGAGGACGCGCCGATGGAGGCCTCGCGTCGAAGTCGCGACAGTTCGCGATTGGCCCATTCGATCTGGTTCCGCCGAATTCGAGCGTGTCGCAGAATCCCGCCCCAGCGCGCCGGACCACGGTGGATGCTCCGCAAGGCGACGAATACCTCGTCGCCGACGACCGTGATGCTGTCCATGTCGTGATGGGACTCGACCTGGGGCTGATCGTAGACCGGCGCCAGCAAGGAGCGGCACCTGGCGCGGGCGCGTTCGTTTGTAAACATCTTCTCTCCCTGCCATCGACCGAGGTCGTGGTTGCCGGGGGTGGCGATGACGACACAGCCCGCCTCGAGCAGACGGCACAAGAATGCGGCTGCATCCTCGAACTCTCCCGACTTGTGGTCCTGCGTGAAGTCCCCGGCAATGACGACGATGCGATCCTGGTTTGTGCCGTCGCTGGCCGCCCGTTCAAATGCGGCGACGTCCTCAGCGCGGTTGGCGCCAAAGTGGATGTCGGAAACGAGCAACATGTCTGCCTCCTGGTGGGCTGCCGCGTTCTCAAGCGTCGACGTGGCGAGCTGGTTCAGACGACAACGCAACCATGCGTCCCCAGGGCGCCGGACGCACCCCATTCGGTGTCAGCGTCCACAGCACGGGGTATGTCGGCCCTTCCGCCGGCGCATCGCCGAAGCCGTCGGTCAGATACACCAGCGCCGTCGGCGGTTCCGCTGAGAGCACGCCGAACACAGGCCGGAAGTCCGTGCCGCCGCCGCCGCCAAGGTCATTCCAGTCCAATACTGGCGGGTCTCTATCCGAGAAGCGTCTGTCCGCGTGAACCTCGGCATCGCAAAGCAGCAAGCGTACCTCGTGGCGGCCGAAAGCCGCCAAGATGCCCCGAAGTTCGCTGAGGAAGCGGCCGACGTAGCCCAGGGTGCTGCCCGAGGTGTCGATGGCGACGGCCAACTGGAGAACAGTCGTGCGCCGCGACGGCAGGTACAGTCCCCGATGGACGTGGCGTCGTGCTGGCGGAATCCACTGCACTGTCCCCCCGTTGGCGCGCGTCACGAAATCCCGAAGGACGGTTTGCCAGGGCACCGTCGGGGACCTGATCTCGTTGGCGAGTCTCTCCAGAGCACCGGGCATTCGGCCCGCCAGACCGGCGTGCTGCTGGGCGATGGCGACAATGCGCGCCGGCCAGTCGCCCATGGCATCCGAGTCCAGCCGACCCGGGTAGGCCTGGTCGACCTTGCCTGCGATGGGACCAAAAACGGTGGAGTCATCTGACGATGATGCCCGTCCACTTTCGCACCTGCCTACCGCGCCGTCTGGGCCCAGGTGCACATCTGCCTGCGCCCCCCGGGGTTCCGCTTCGGCGTACTCGAACGACTCCAACGCCTCGTAGACCTCCTCCGCACTCCGGCCCGCAAGCTCGTCGAATAGCACGCCGTCCGGGGGCATCTCCATGCCCGAATCCACGAGCAGATGATTGATCTCGTGGTCGGTGGCCAGGTTCCATCGGTCGTGATCCCTGCCCTGCTGACGGCTGAAGTGCAGCAGGGCGTTGTGCCAGACCTCGTGGGCCAACAGGAAGACACGCTCCGCCTCGGCCAGGGTCCGCAGAAAGTAGGGATTGACGTAGATGGCGCGGCCATCGGTGGACGCCGTTGGCAGGCGCTCGTCGACCACCGGCACCAGTTCCAGATGAAGCGCAATGCTCGCCAACATGGGGTGGCGAAAGACGAGCCGACCGCGATCGGCAGTCCAGGTGTCGAACGCCTCCGCCTTGGCGGCGAGGTCCTCGACGGCATCGGCAGAGAGACCTTGCGGGTCTGTTCTTCCCGTCACTCCAACTCCTTGAGTACATCCGCAACTGCGTCGACGTCGGCGACCGCGCGCTCGTGGACGTGGTCGGCCACTTCGACAATCGCCGCGGCCAGCTCCGGTCGGGCGTCCACCAGGGCGGCACCGTGCTTCTGCCGCCACTTCTCGAATTGTGGATGATGGATCATCGCTTCGGCCTGCGCCGGGGTCGCGATGTCGAGGGCGTCGGCCACCATCATCGCCGCGAAATCCGCCTGGAGCCGCTGGCTGATGCCCAGGAAAATCCCCAGGGCGCGATCTTGCAGCGGTGCGTGCCAGAGATGCCGCGCCAGCCCGACGACCACCGCGAGCTTCAGGTCGATGCGCTCGGGCATCTCCAGCGCAAGCGCACCGCTCAACACGCCCACCAGGTCGGGCAGCTTCGAGACCACATTGAGGAACGCGGCCAACTCGATCGCCGCCGCCTGCCCGACCAATCCGGCGATGGCGGCCTCCCGCGTGACACGCGACAGGTGAGCGCCCGTCGCCACCACCACCGATACGCGGGCCCAGCTTCGCGGTGAAGGCCAACCCCGCTGCAGGTCGGCACGCTGCATCTGCAGCAGCAGCTCCGGCCGGAAACGCAAGAAGGCGATGATCTCCGGCCGAATGCCATTGTCCGTCGCCCAACGGGTCCACTGGGCCACGTCGGCGGTCAGGTTCAGGTGCAGGAAGCGGTTGGCGAGTGCCGACGACAGCGGCACCGCGACGGCGGAGTCCTCCGCTCGGTTGCCGGCGCCGCAGACCAGCCACCCGCGGGGCACCTCGTACATGTCGCCGAGCCGCCGATCGAGGATGAACTCGTACGCCGCGACCTGCAGCGTGCGATCTGCCGCCGTCAGCTCGTCGAAGAGGATGATGCCTCGGCTGTCCCGATCCCGCGGCCACTCGGACGACAGCAACCACCGGACCGACTCGCCCTGCGGGACTGGCAGGCCGCGCATGTCCACCGGATCGCGCTGGGCCAGGCGCACGTCGACGAAACCCCAGCCGTGCTCGCTGCACAGGTCGCGGATCAACGCCGATTTGCCGATGCCGGGCGCGCCCCAGAGCATCAGCGGCGCGATGTCGCGGGCGTCCACGTCGCCGTCCAAAAGCAGCTGCATCTGGTGCTCGAGCAGCTCTCGCGCCGTGGAGAGCGGCACAAGGCTGCGGGTTGGCGCGGAGCTGTCATTCATGGGCTTCCTCTGCTAGCGGTGTCGAGTCGGCAGGCGCTGGCGCCGAGAACGTCGGTAGCAGCGTCGGCTGAACGAGCTGATGGGCGATGGTACGGGCGATCTCGACGCGCATGTCCTGGTCGATGTCAGTACGCCGCGCGAGTCTGGATCGCAGGCCAAGCAATTGCTGCCTGGCGACGGTCGAGCCGTGCGCCGCCAGTCGACCAACAACGCGGACACCATCGGTTGTTGGGGCGCAGGTGGCCACCCAGGCGGCCATCTGGTCGGCGACGCGCAGGGCGTCGCGGTGGTCGGCCAGGCGGGTCAGTGCGCGCACGCCATGCCACAGCCAGGTCTGGTCTTCGCGGGTCAGGCCCAGGCTCATGGCGGGGCCTCGCCTTCGCTGCCGGATGCGGTCAAGCCGCTCACCCTTGTCGGTGGCCTCGGCCAATGCACGGCGGCAGAGTTCGAGCAGCAGCCCGCGTTCGGGCGGCGCAACGTCGTCGCCCGCGGCGGTGAGCAGCAGCGCCGCGATGGGTTGCGGATGATGTGCCGCCGCCATCGTCTTGCCGAAGACCACGGCCGATGGTGCCCGCTTTGCCACACATCGCAGCCACAGACGCACGTCGGCCGTCCAGCCGCGGGCGGCCAGATCGGGCGGGAAGCGCCACTTCCAGGTGTCACCAGCCTTCTTGCGGCGGGCCAGTTCGCAACGGTCTTGCCAGATCTCGTCGGCCGGCTCACCGGCGTCTACGGCCATGGCCATGACCCGCAGCGCCAGCCAGAGTTGTGACGCAGGCTTGCAGTTGCGCGCCCAGCGCAGCATGCCCTGGCGGCCTGCTTCGGTGCCGTTGACAAAGGTGTCGTAGATGTCGTCGGCGGTCAGGGGCTGCACATCCGCCTGGGAACTGCCTTCGATCTTCGGGGCGTGCCGGCCGCGGACCCTGATCCTTGGCCGCCGCGCTGGGCCGGTGTGGTCGGATAGTGTGATGATCGTCCCGATCTCGCCGCCGTCTTGGATGTTCAATTCCTGGACGGTCGGAATGATGAGCTGGTCGCACGCCACGCCGGCGATATCCGCCGCGCTGACGTAGCCTTCGATCCGCAATGTGTCGACCCGCTCGCAGTCACGCAGTGTCAGTTGCTTGATGTGGCCTTCGACCTGCCGGAGTCCCCGGCAGCCTTCGATTCGCACGTGGTGGCTCGCGTCGACGGCCAATCCTGCGATGAGGCTGTCGCGGACCTCGATGGTATGGAGCTCGCCTTCGGTGCGCAGGCCGTCGGTCAGCAGGCAACTGTCGATCACCACATGTCGCGACCGACTCGCCAGATCGTTGAGCTCGCTTGCGGCAGCGTTGCCTCGAATCAGTGCGACGAGTCCATCGTCGACGATTGCGGCCAGCCGGACGCCGCTCGCTGGACCGATGTAGGCGCCAGTTGCGGGCGTGTCGTGCTGACGAAGCGAGACGTCGAAGGTTCGCCGTGCGCCATCGGTGCCAGGCCAGGCGGCGTCGATCACGTCGATGCTGCCGGTGATGAACACAGGCAGGTCGCAGCCCGCCAACGGCAGATGGACGACCGCGCCCGATCCCGAGGCCGGCAGGCGCAGGCGCTCCAAGTGCACGGGCGTCACGAACGATACGTGGATTGCTGGATGGCAGCCGGTGAGATCCAGGGTGCGCAGGGTCGAATCGGCGAGGACGTCTACGGCGCGCAGGTTGACGCCGTTGACCTTACAGTGTGTGGTCCCTGCCGGCACTTCGATGAGCGCGCCGCCGCCGCCGTCCGGCGTTGGTACGCAATGGTGAGCGGCACCCATGGCAGCACTCGTTGGCGTGGTGTTGCTCAGTACTCTTGTCCTCGGCTTGAGTTCGCGGTCGCGTTGGACGCGCTGCTTCGGCCTGTATCGGCGGTGGACTGCGCTGGGATTGTACCTGCCGTGTCAAGGGGGGGCCAATGGTCTGCGCCCTCGGACTTCCGCAATGGGTGTCGGAACGCCCAATCAGGCCCCCAGCAGTTCGCCCACCTTGGCACGCGCTGCAACCTTGTGCTCGTCCTTGACGTACATGCGCACGACCACGAACGCCTGGGCCACGACGACGCCGTCATCGACGAAGATGGGGTCGGGCAGCAGGTCCAATGGCATGATGAAGTAGCCCAACGCGCCGGCGATGACGCCCTTCGCCCACAACGGTGTGTCCTCATCCTGCATGGCATACCACATGCTGATCGACTCGATCAGCAGGGTCCGACCGGCCCGCTTCGCCCAGCGCCCCACTTTGCGCCAGAAGCCCTCGTTGCTGAAATGTCTGTCGGCGTTCATGGACTCGACTTGCTGCGTGTTCATCCTTCTCTCCTCGGTTTCTCGCGTTCCTCGTGCCGTCTGGAACCTCCAGCGACCTCTGGAGCGCCGTACCTCACACTCGGCTCGGTCCCCGGGGTCTCACCACCTGGTCGCGCCAGCTCACGACGACGTCGCCGTCGCGCACGACCATCGGCAGTCGCAGACAGGCGTCCTGCGGGCCAACTGCGGCCAGCAATGCCCGGGCCCAGGGCACGGAATCCAGCGGGGCCTCCCAGACCAGCGTCTCGTCCTTGCCGCCGGTGGCGCCGATGGCCCGACGCACCAAGGCCTTCTCGCCGAGAAACAAACGAGCGCACGCAAGCAGCGCGCCGGTGAACCACCCGCCGCCGTCGAGTTTGATTCGATCTGCCTCGAAGCCCAGGCGAAGTTGTCCATCCTCGATCTCGAGGTACTGGGGGCGAAGCGTGACATCAACGACGAGGTTGCCCTTGCGGGCGTGAACGGCGATGCCATCGGCGTGCACCGCGACCCGGCCGTCCTCGACGCCCTTTGCCCGCGACATCGCGACCTTCCCGGCCAGGGCCAGCGCGGTGCCTCGCAATCGCAGTTCGCCCAGGTCGCGGTCGATGTCGACGAGTTGGTTTCGCGCGACCCGAGCCGCCATGTTCCCTGCCAACTTCGCTACCTGCTTCAGTTTCTTCCAGCGCTCGCTCATCTTCACCCTCCTGCTGGCGGCGACTGTAGACGCCCGTGGTGATGTTGTCAATCAAAAATGATTGATACAGTCCAGACCGGGTTCTACGTCGATAGTGCCCAGGCGACTCGCAAGATGTGATACACTGCAGATCGGAGGTTGCCATGGCAGATGACGAAGGGACAACGGACCGGCGCCAGGCGGCGCGCGATGGCTTTCAACTGGCGACGGCGAAGGTGGTGCGGGCGTTGCTGGCGCAACGCGAGCAGCTCGGTGAGGAAGCGTCGGTATCGTGGTTGACCGACACGACGAACATCCCAAGCGCGACCATGACCCGGATTCTGGCGGGCCGGACGTCGGCCTCTCTGACCAACCTGGCCGAGATCGGTGCTGCGTTCGACTTGTCCCTGGCCGAATTGGTCGAGATGATCGAGGCCACGGTGGCGAAGGCGCTGGAGATTTCGGCGAATCAGCTGGGTGATGAGGACGAAGAGGCGGTCGGTGATGCGACTGCGGCGAAGGCATCGTGGTTGGGTGCGGCGCTTTCGAGTCCGGTGACGAAAGGGGTCATTGGTGGGGCTGCTGGGTTGGCTGCGGGGTTGGTTTTGAAGGCTTGGTGGGAGCGGCGGTAGGGGCCGCGTGCCATCAGGTGCCTGCGGTCAACCTACTAACACCCTTGAGGAAGAGCAGGGCCCCGCACAGCTTGTCGAGGATGTGGATGGTGGGGGCTTCCGCGGTTGCGACCGCTTCATCGAGGCGCTTGGAAGGCGAAGTTTTGCGGCGGGGGAAGGAAGGCACGAAACGCCGTCGAACACTCCGGCGCGGTCCTCCCAAGCACCTCGCCATCGGAGGCGATCCACCTCAGGATCGCTCTTTTCGACCGGCAGGCGGAGCATATTGTCGCGCTTGACCCCTGCTCGGCTCCGTGTCAAAACGCCGGCATGGATGGGCATTACCTCACCGCAATAGGGGCCGAAGCCGTCAACATTGCAGATGATCCCCTCGCCATTCGCGAGCAACTCGACTGCTTTGCCGAGTTGGTAGTCACGACACAGGAGAGCCTCGACGAGATCGCGAACAGGGGCTTCCTGGAGCGGCTGTTCTCGAACAACACACGCGACCTGGCCCTGGCGATGAACGACATCGTGACGATTCAGCAGATGACGCTCGCCTTTGTCATCGCGCTGGTCCAGGTCAACCACCTGAACCTGCAGATGCTGGAGATCATTCGCGACGAGCTAGACGACGTCCGCCAGGAAGTGGGACTCTTCGGCACCGACCTGGATGGCCATCAGGCTCAGTTGCTTGCATTCCAATCGACCCTCGGCCAAGCTATGTTGAGCGTCGAACAACAGATCCAGCGCGTGCGTGACCGCGACGCTGCGAAGCGATGGCCTGTGTGGGCGCTGTGGGGCGCCGCCGCCATCGCGGCGCTTGTCCTGGGCCTCGTGCTGAAGGCGTGGTGACGTGGGTAGGCGGACGGACGACAATGCATTCCGACGGGCGAGCGAACTTGCTGCCGCCGAGGTTGGCGTTCAATTGGGCGCCGGCTACGTGGACCGGGTGCGCGTCGCGGTAGATGAGGCCGTTGCCGGGATCGAGCGGGTTGCCACGCAGTACGGAGCCAACACCGACGCCTCCCGGCGAGGATTCGTCGCGGAAGCCCACCACGTCGGCTCGTTCAATATCGACGCTGCCCGCCGCGACTTGGACATCCGGACAGAGGTGGTCAGCTCCACCGTGCGGGGCTCACCGGATGTGGTCTTCATAGAAGGCGGCCAGACCGTGGGCGAGGCTCAGGTGAAGTACTATGCCACGGCAGGGAAGACGGCCGCGCAGTTGCGCGATCCCCACTACGCCGATGGACAGTTGATAGTGCCGGCCGACCAGGTTGATGGAGTGAGAGAGGCCGCCCGGGCTTCCATCGACCGCCTCGGGCATCGTCCGGAGGTGGCGCGACAGACGAGGCGAGTAGTGGAGACCGCTGATGGTTCGCTGCGGAACCGAGCAGAGTCCCGCCCGCTTGATGACGAAGAGGCATTTCGCCTGGCCCGGGACGCGCGGGACGGCACGCTGGACAGGCGACAGCATGGCTACACGACCGAGGCCTCGGTACGGCCCGAGGATCTGGCGCGGCAGTCCGCCGAGGCGGCTGCCTCCGCCGCAATCGTGTCGGCTGCTGTGGCGGCTGCGCCGCAAGTGTGGCGGGCCATGGAGCGGGTCGTCTCTTCTGGCGAGTTCCCAGCCGAAGAGTTGCAGGCTGCGTTGCGGGATGGCGGCCGGAGCGCCGCGGCGGGGGCGTTACGAGGGGCGATCGCGGCCAGTCTGACCGCCACCTGTCGTGCCGGACTGGCCGGTGAAGCGCTGCGCAACGTGGATCCCACAGGGGTCGGAGCGGGTGTTGCCGTCGCCTTCCAGGCCGTCAACGACGCAATGCGACAAGTGGCCATGACGTGCTTTGGCACGGTCATTCTAGATCTGCCACCTTGACTCCGCACAATAGCCATGCCAGTGTCCATTTCCGTTGATTCGTCACGCGTTAGCAGCAGTCGGCAGGGCGCCTCCGCGCCCTAT
>CAYTLW010000194.1:0-1660 GCA_964438735.1 uncultured Enterobacteriaceae bacterium
GACTTCGCCGAGCACCTTCCGTCCCAACGCCTTGCCTTTCACTGCCAGTCGACGCGTGTCAGACAAGCCGGGATCGGCTCAGGCTTGATCGGGCCACCGCGGGGTCGGCCCTATTCTGGCACAGCACGCGGTCCTGCGGTCACTCCTCGGTCCACGGGTTGAGCAACCGGGCCCCAGAACGCACAACGTCCGACGTGTTGCGGGTGGTCAGCACGAGGTCATGACGCAGCGCGGTGGCGGCCAGCAGACCATCGACCGCCGGCATTGGGTCGGGGACATTGATGCGTCCCCAAATCCCGGCCACACGCGCGTCCACTGGCAGCATCCGCTCTGCATGGGTGTCCTGGAGTTGCTCAACCCACTTGTCGAGGGCCTCGGCCCCCGCGCTGTCCCGACGGCGGATCGACTCGATCCCCCGCCGCAGTTCACCCAGGACGAGCACGCTTATGTAGATCTCTTGCGACCGAATCCCGGCAAACCAGCGCGCCACGGCCTGATTGCAGCGTCTGCGCTTGCGAAGTTCCGAGAGCACGTTGGTATCGAGCAGGTACATCACAGCCCCACGTCGCGCATGGTGCCTTCGATGCGCGCGAAGTCCTCGTCGTCGCCGACCTCCGGCATCTCAAGCAACATCCGCTTGAGGTCCAAGTGCTCGGCCGGAGGGTCTTCGAGCGCGCGCCTGAGGATCTGCCGATGCTCCGCCTCCATCGAACGACCGTTGCGCGCCGCCCGCATCTTCAATCGCCGGACAATCTGGTCGTCAACTTTGCGAACCGTGAGCTGTCCCATGTCGCCTCCTGTGCACCGTTGCCGGCAGACGCCTTCATAGCCTGCCTAATGCCTTCAATGCTAGCATAGTTTGCGTGTCCCTTCCAGAAGCTCGCTGTGCACCTGTCCTTCGCCAGAACCTGATCGCCGGCGAGATCACGGGCTTGCGGGGGCAGGGTTCGGGCTTGAGATCCCAGCGACGACGGGACAAGCTCGACGGCGTGTCGGTGTTTCCCCGGCTCTACGTGGTCATCCTGACGGCCCTGTTCCGGCTGCTCCGTCTTTGCGCCGGGTCCAAAGCGGACCTTGTCCTGGAGAACGTGGCCTTCCGCCATCAGATCGAGGTACTCAAACGAGGACGGCCCCGCTCAAGCCTCACCTGTGCGGACCGCGCTCTCTGGGTTCTGCTCCGCCGATGGTGGCCGAGCTGGCGGGAAGCGCTGGAGATCGTGAAGCCCGGAACCGTCGAGCGGTGGCACCGGCTCGGCCTGTCTGGCCTCTGGCGGAACTACTCGAAGAAGCATCGCGGCGGTCGCCCTCGGGTCGCCACCGAGATCCGCGATCTAATCCACCGCATGGCGCACGACAATTTCACATGGGGGCGCCTCGCATCCACAGCGAGCTGTTGATGCTTGGGTTCATCGTGTCCGAGCGGACGGTCTCCCGGTACATGCCGCAACGACCCCGGCGCCGCGATTCCATTCGGGAGTGGGTCGTGTTCCTTCGGAACCACCAAGGGCTGTTGACCGATCTGCCAGCCGATCTTGCGAAGGCTGCCGGAAAGGGATTGGCGACCGGGCTCCGCAGAGTCGTGATCCGCCAGTTGCCTCGCATGGCTCGTGCCGCCGCCTCCGCCGTCCGGTTCTTCACCTGGCTGGCCATCGGTCGTACT
>CAYTLW010000194.1:1760-10017 GCA_964438735.1 uncultured Enterobacteriaceae bacterium
ACTCGTCCAATCTCGGAGCGTTCGACAGCAACGTGGTCGTCGGCCGTCCCCGTTCTTCAGCGGAGTCGTGTGCCTCGGGCTCGTCGCTCCCTCAAATCCACGGTCAAGTCGAGTCCGGCGCGAAACCGGCTGCGCTGGCGGGGCTACGGGAGCATCCGCGTGCCGGCACAAGCCCCGATCATCCGCTGTCGGAAGGTCAAATGCGCCGTAGATGGGAATTGGCGAAGGACAATTGAGGAGGGACAGGCGAGGGAGAATGTACGCGCGGTCGGCCGGGTTGCCGCAGGCGGGCCTTGAATGTACACTTTGTATGTACACGGCGCCGTGTCCGCCGTGGGGAGGGCACCATGGAGGTCCAGGTATCCGATTTTCGCCGACGTCTCGCGCACTGGCTCCGCAAGGCTGAGGCGGGCGAAGAGGTTTTGATCCGAAAAGGAAAACGTGTCGTGGCCCGCTTGACGCCAGCCCGTGGTGAGCGCGCCGCTGCGGCTGAACGCTTGCGAGCGGCTCGGGCCAATGCGCATATCGGCGACGTCCTGACGCCCATCGACGACGATTGGGAGGCGGGGCAATGATCCTCCTCGACACCCACGCGCTGATCCACGACGCGTTGGCGCCAGAACGGCTCGGCCAGGACGCAAAGGAGGCGATCGAGAGAGGCTCCGACAGCGCACAGCTCGGCCTCGCCGGCATCAGCCTGTGGGAGATCGCCATGCTGGTGGCGGAAGGACGCCTGGATGTCGGTTGTGACATCGAGTCCTTCCTCCGCGACGCGCTGCTGGTCCGCAACGTGCGTGTTCTCCCCATCACGCCACCCATCGCAGCCGCCGCGGGACGACTGAAGTTGCATGGCGACCCGGCAGACCGTCTCATCGTGGCCACCGCCTTGCAGCATGGGGCGGCGCTGGTGACGGTGGATGCGCGGATTGTGGGGTCCGGGCTGGTGAAGACCATCTGGTGAGTCGGCCGGCTGAACTGGCCGAACGCCATGTCGGGCGGCAGCCTGACGCCGTTTTCGAGCTGTCACATGACTCCCGGTGGCAACCCGTGCGAGGGCAACGGCAAGTACTGGACCCAGCACGGCGACCGGTGCATCGCGAAGTGCTACGTCAACCCGGCATTTGCCGGGGTGCAGTCGGCGTTGTTTTCGCACAGGACGAGGTCACAGTCGCCCGTTGGGATGCACCCCGAACTGTGCAGGTAGCACAGTTCTCGGCTCGCCTCCGGCGCTCGGCCAACTGCCGGCCCTTGGCGGCCAGTTCGACTGCGACCCGCCAGGCGTCGAGCTTGTGGTGGGGGAACGGGAACTCGGTCTGCATAGTCTCCTCCTTCGGCGCCGTCGAGGCGGAGCCGAGCCGAGTCCCGTGGTATTCAACCGCGGGGCGAGGTGACGCCCTCACCCCGCTTGGGGTGGCGACTGGAGGCGCCGGAGGAGGAGACGGTCGGCCCAGTGGGGCGCCACGCGAGCGGAGCGAAGCGAAGCGAAGCGTCCTGGAGGGTGTGCGAATCTGCGCACCCGGAAGTGTGCTCGTTGGCGTGCTCGCAAGTCGTGCTGGACCGTCGCGAGTCGTGTTCGATCTCGTGCTCGATGCTCCCTAACTGTCGACCACGAGCACGAGCCGATGTTCCACGAACACGAGCACCACTAGCCAGCACGCTCACGGGGAAGTCATCGCAAGTGCGAAGAACGTCACGTTGCCGGAAGGTGCAATGTCTGCAGTGATCACGCCGACTCAGCGCGCTCCGCTGTCCGGGAACGAATCAACCCTGCCTGCCCGGACCCTCAGTAGACCCGCCATGCGGGGCAGTCCCCGCCACAGCGACGCATGCAACCCTTCACAAACCCCCGTTTGACCTTCACGCGCGCGATGCGTATTCGGTGTCATTCGAACTTCGTTCAGGACGGGTGATGCAGGTTTGTCCCGACTGAACGCCTGGCCCGCCCACTGGGCCGCTGCTCGGAGTCCACATGCGTACCCACCTCACCCGCCACAAGGCAGGCACGCCCATGTCCCGCTGGATCGCCATCAGCCTGACGATCACAGCGCTCACGTTCAGCGGTTGCGGCGACGGCGATGAGTCCGTCGAGGGCCCGTCCCTCGATGCCAGCAACCAGGTCGATGGCGGCCAGCTGGACAGCAACGTCGGCGACGACACGAGCACAGCGCAGGACGTCGGCGTGGACGATACCGCCACACCGCCGGTGGACGTGGTGCAGGACAAGGACGTCGTCACGCCGCCTGACACGGCCAAGGACCCGGACACGGCCACGGACCCGGACACGGGCGCCGACCCGGACACGGCCACGGACCCGGATACGGCCGCCGACCCGGACACGGTCACGGACCCGGACACAGCCGCTGACCCGGACGCGGGCACGGATCCCGACGCGGCCACGGACCCCGACGCGGGTGCCGATCCTGACGCCGGCACGCCGGTGGACGGTGGCGGCGGCGATACGGTCGTCGGCCCGGTGGCGACCCTCTGCGATCCCTGCAGCGCCTCGGCGCAGTGCTCCGCGGGCGGCAATGACGGCGCCGTGTGCGTCGACCAGGGTGACGCGGGCGCTTTCTGCGGCACCAAGTGCACCGACGATGCGGACTGCGACGCCGGCTACCTCTGCAAGGCGGTGGAGTCGGTCGAGGGCGCCAAGGTCCTGCAATGCGTGCCCAAACCCGACGCGGGCGGCGACAAGGACAGCATCGGCACCTGCGCATGCTCCAAGTCGGCGATCGCCCAGGCCCTGAGCACCACCTGCTACGTCTCCGCGACGGACAAGGATGGCAAGCTGATCGGCAAGTGCGCCGGCAAACGCGCGTGTGGAGAGAAGGGATTGAGCGCCTGCGACGGCAAGGCGCCGGCACCCGAGACCTGCAATACCATCGACGATGACTGCGATGACGAGGTCGACGAGCTCACCTGCGAAGACGGCAACGCCTGCACTACCGACGCGTGCACCAAGGCTGGCTGCGAGAACAAGAAGGATGACGGCGCCCCCTGCGACGATGGCGACGCCTGCACCAAGCCCGATCTCTGCGCCGATGGCGCCTGCGTGGCTGGCAAGAAGGCCGGCTGTGATGATGGCAATCCCTGCACCAAGGACGCCTGCGACGCGGCCAGCGGCGAGTGCAGCAACAAGAACGAGGACGACGGCGCCAAGTGTGACGATGGCGACCTCTGCACCGAGAAGGACGCCTGCAACAGCGGCAGCTGCGCCGGCGCCGCCAAGAGCTGCGATGACGACAACGCCTGCACCAAGGACAGTTGCGACCTGCAGTCCGGCTGCACCTCCACCGACGATGACGGCGCGAGCTGCGACGACGGCAGCAAGTGCACCGACAAGGACGCCTGCAAGTCCGGCTCCTGCGCCGGCAAGGAGATCTCCTGCGACGACGGCAACGCCTGCACCAAGGACGCCTGCGACCCCAATGATGGCTGCAGCAACGAGCCGCTGACCAACGCGCCCTGCGATGACGGCAACCTCTGCACCCAGTCCGACACCTGCGAAAAGGGCATCTGCTCGCCCGGTAAGGCGGCCGACTGCAACGACGACAACCCCTGCACCAAGGATGGTTGCGACGACAAGACCGGCCAGTGCAGCAACGCGCCCGCCGACGGGGCCTGCGATGATGGCGATGCCTGCACCGCCAAGGACGCCTGCAAGGACGGCAAGTGCGCCGCCGAGAAGGTCGACTGCGACGACAAGAATCCGTGCACCGACGACACCTGCGACACCAAGACGGGTTGCTCCAGCGCGCATAACACCGCGCCCTGCGATGACGAAGACAAGTGCACCGACAAGGACGTGTGCAAGGCGGGCGCCTGCGCCGGCACCCCGCTGGCCGCCGACGTCTGCGACGATGGCAACCTCTGCACCAAGGACAGCTGCAACGCCAAGACCGGCTGCGAGAGCGTCAACGACGACGCGGCCAAGTGTGACGATGGCGACAAGTGCACCGACGGCGACACCTGCTCCGGCGGCGAGTGCAAGCCCGGCAAGAGCGTCTGCCAGTGCAAGGAGAACGCCGACTGCAAAGATGACGGCAATCTCTGCAACGGCACGCCCATCTGCAAGGCCAACACCTGCGAGACGGATCCCAAGACCGTAGTCAAGTGCGACGGCAGCAAAGACACCGACTGCAAGGCCAACACCTGCGCCGCCAAGACCGGCAAGTGCGCCCTGATGCCCGCCAAGGAGGGCAAGCCCTGCGCCGATGGCAATAAGTGCACCCTGGACAACACCTGCAAGGCCGGCTCCTGCGCCGATGGCGCCAAGCCGAAGTGCAACGACGGCAACGCCTGCACCACCGACCTCTGCGACAAGGCCAGCGGCGGCTGCAGCACCAAGGCCATCCCCGGCTGCAAGCCCTGCAAGGCCGCCGGTGACTGCAACGATGGCAACCCCTGCACCAAGGACGCCTGCACCGCTGGCAAGTGCACCGCCGCGCCGATCCCCGGCTGCATCGTTGGACCCGACCTGGTGGCGGTTTCGGTCAAGTCCGGCTCGCCCAGCTACGTCGCCGGTTCCCTGGCCGCCTACGTGGCCGTGACCAAGAACGGCGGCATGGCCAACAGCGGGCCCTATGTCGAGTCCATCTGGCTGTCGGCCGACGACAAGATCGACAAGTCCGACATCCTGCTCAAGGACGTCGGCCGGCCCAGCCTCGCCGCGGGCAAGTCGACCACCACGGGTTCGACCATCAAGCTGCCCGACGCCACCAAGGGCGGCACCTGGCACCTGCTGTTGCAGCTGGATCGGGCCGGCAAGGTCAAAGAAGGCAACGAGAAGAACAACGTGGTCGCGTACAAGCTGACCATCAAGGACAAGCCGAAGCTCATCGACCTGAAGCCGACCTATCTCAAGACCTCCACCGCGACCTACCCGGCAGGCGCGGCTATGTACACCTATTACTGGGATGCCAACGTGGGCAAGGCCACCGCGCCGACCCACGGCGTGCGCTTCTACCTGTCCACCGACACCAAGATCGACGCCAAGGACAAGGTCCTCAAGTCGTTCAATGTCTCGGCCATCGGCGCCGGCAAGACGCGCAAGTCGGCCACCTGGCTGTACCTGCCGCTGAACCTCAAGCCCGGCACCTGGTACATCGGCTTCTGGACCGACCCCGACAACAAGATCTACGAGATCAGCGACGCCAACAACGTCCGCTTCTACAAGATCACCGTCAAGGCACCCGCCGACCTGAAGCCGGCCGAGCTCAAGCTGAGCAAGAGTTCCATCAAGCCCGGCAGTCAGTTCACCCTGACCCTGACCGAGAGCAACATCGGTGGTTGGGCCAGCGGCAACTATTACGACACGGTGTACCTGAGCAAGGACGCGACCATCACCACCAAGGATAAGTACCTCAAGAACCTGTCCCGACCGACCCTGGCCGCTGGCGGCAAGCGCAAAGTGGCCACCGCCATCACCTTGCCCACGCTCACCAAGCCTGGCACCTGGTACGTCGGCGTCATCATGGACCGCTACAACAAGGTCAAAGAGGGAGACGAGAAGAACAACACCATCGCCTTCAAGATCGTGGTCACCGCGGCCGCGGATTTGAACTCGTTCACGCTGACGTCGGACAAGGCCGTCTACAAGCCTGGCGATACGGCCAAGCTCAGCTTCGGCGAGCGCAACCTGGGCAGCGCCTCCTCGGGCGGCTACACCAGCGGTTTCTACATCTCGCCCAACGCCACCATCTCGCTCAAGGACAAGCTGCTCAAGAACCTGCCACGGGTCTCACTGGCCCCCGGCAAGGTCTCCTACGGCAAGATCGACGTGGTGCTGCCCAAGACCCTGGCCACCGGCACCTGGTACCTGGGTCTGTACGCCGACAACGGCAGCAAGGTCGCCGAGAGCAACGAGGGCAACAACACCCGCTACTGGAAGATCACCATCAGCCCGACCGGCAAGGCCATCGACCTGCAGCCGACCTACTTCAAGTCGACGAAGTCCTGGTACTACGCCAAGAACACGGTCACGGTGAACTTCACCGAGAAGAACAACGGCAACGTCTCCTCGGGCTCGTTTACGACCGGCTTCTACCTGTCGACCAACACCGCCATCACCACCCAGGACACCTACCTGGGCAAGCTCGATCGGGTCGCCATCGATCCGGGCAAGTCGGCCGCCGGCAAGGCGTCATTCAAGCTGCCGTCGCCGTTGAAGCCGGGTACCTGGTACCTGGGCGTCATCTCGGACTACAAGAACGTGGTCAAGGAGGCGACCGAGTCCAACAACACCCGCTGGTGGAAGATCACCATCTACGGCACCTCCGACCTGAAGTCGGTGGCCTTCAAGTCGACCAAGAAGAGCTATCGCGTCGGCGAGCGGGTGAACCTGGCCTATAGCGACAAGAACATCGGCACCGCCAACAGCCCGACCTATTACGACGGCTTCTACCTGTCGACAGACAAGAAGCTCGACAGCAAGGACAAGCTGGTGCGGAGCGTCTACCGCGGCGGCCTGAAGGTGAATCAGCAGGTCAACGCGACCAGCTACTTCTACGTGCCGGCGGGGACGAAGCCCGGCACGTATCACCTCATCCACAGGGTCGATCGGACCAACAAGGTCAACGAGCTCGACGAGACCAACAACATGCGGACCTACGAGATCACGGTGCTGCCCACGCCGGATCTGCAGGCCATCAGCGTCAAGTCCAACAAGACGACCTACACGCCGGGCGAGACCATCAGCGTCGACTACACCGAGAAGAACGGCGGCACCGGCAAGTCGGGCGCCTACGTGACCAGCTTCTACCTGTCCAAGAACACGGCCATCACCACCGGCGACGTGCACATGCTGTCGAAGAACCGGCCGTCGCTCGACCCGGACAAGACGGCGGCGGCCAAAGCCACGTGGAAGGTGCCAACCTCCCTGTCTGCGGGCACCTGGTACCTGGCGCTGTGGGTGGATCGGCCCAAGAAGATCGTCGAGTCCAACGAGAGCAACAACATCAAGTACATCAAGATCACCATCAAGGGCAGCGCCGACCTGAAGGCACACTCCATCAGCACCAGCAAGAAGAGCTACAGCATGGGCCAGAACATGCTGGTGACCTTCTACGAGAAGAACATCGGCAACGTGAGCGTGGGGCCCTATCTCGACGGCTTCTACCTGTCCGCCGACGCCATCATCGATCCGACCAAGGACAAGCTGCTCAAGTCCCTGTCCCGAAGCGGTCTGGGCGCCGGCAAGACCTCGGGCGGCAAGACCTATGTCTACCTGCCCCTGGGCACCAAGCCGGGTACCTGGCACATCGGCCTGTATGTCGATCGCTACGACCAGATCGGCGAGGCAGACGAGAAGAACAACGCCAAGTCCTACAAGATCACAGTGCTGCCTTCGCCCGACCTGCACGCCATCTCGGTCAAGACGTCCAAGGCCAAGTACAAAGCCGGCGAGCTGGTCAAGCTCACCTTCGTCGAGAAGAACCTCGGCGGTGCCGCTACCGGTGGCTACTACGACGGCTTCTGGCTGTCCAAGGATACCAAACTTGGCAAGGGCGACATCTTCGTGCGCAACGTGGGCCGCGCCAGCCTGGCGGCCGGCAAACAGGTCACCGGCGGCACGTCATTCTACCTGTCGACGGCCACCGCGGCGGGCAAGTGGAACATCATCTTCTTCGCCGACCGCACCAATGGCGTCAAAGAGACCAACGAGAGCAACAACCACGCCCACGTCGAGATCACCGTCACGCCCGGACCGGAGCTGGCCGCCCAGGAGATGAGCAGCAAGGTCACCGACTACAAGGCGGGCGACGTGGTCAAGGCCACCTACAAGTCGCAGAATATCGGCGGCCTGTCCTCGACCTGGTATTACGACTCCTGGTACCTGTCCAAGACCGAGAAGTTCGGTGGCGGCAGCATCCTGCTCAAGAATGTGTACCGGAAGAGCCTGGCGCCGACGAAGACCTATGCCGGGCCGGTGGACCTGAAGCTGCCGGGGCTGATCGGCAAGGGTACCTGGTATCTCATCTACCGGGTGGACCGGACGAATCGGGTCAAGGAAGCCAACGAGAGCAACAACTTCAAGGCTCTGAAGATCCAGGTGAAGTAGTCGCCGGGGGGCGCGCTCAGGGGTCGGGGCCGTCGGCCAGGCGTATGGGTCGCGGCCGTCGCCGATTACTTCGGCAACGACCCGGCCACTGCAATCGGCGCCCCCACCGCGTCGGTGGTGCCCTTTCCCAATTGCCCCTCCACGTTACGCCCCCAGCATGTCACCTGTCCGTCCACGTGCACCGTACAGGTGTGCCGA
>CAYTLW010000195.1:0-9965 GCA_964438735.1 uncultured Enterobacteriaceae bacterium
TCTCCTGTGAGGTTTGCATGGAGTGGTGACGTTCTGTCGCCGCTTCGCGGCTCGGACTGGAGGGACTGCCAGACCTGGGGCTTACGCCCCAGGCTAACACCTGACGCCGCTTCGCGGCTCTTCTCGCGGCCTCGCGCGGCAAGCAGAGCTTCTCCCGCGTCGCTCGGCACACCACTTCCCGAGTCCAGGAAACTGGGGAAGTACCTACGGTCCGTCGAACTGAGTGGGGCGTCGTGGCGGGCAGGGGCCTGGTTTCGCGCAAAGCCGCAAAGCCGCACTTTGGGGGGGCCAGACACCTGGGTTGTTGTGAGTGGGATTCCGGCGCCCTCGCTGGGCTCCAGGCTCACCGCGCGCTATCCTGGCCCCTCGCAGGAGAGCGGTCGTGAACTTGGCAGGATGCAATCCCGAGCCGACAACGTCGAAGGGTCAGAGACACGACGGCAGCGGTGGCAGATGGCCCGAACTGCAGATCGCCCCACCCCTTCGTCCCACTCCGGCCACACTTGTCGCCGCGCTGGCTTTGGGCGCCCTCTTGCTCGTTCCAGTCTTTCGCCTGCCTGTCGGCATTGCCCTGGCCGCGGGGCCCCTGGTCCTTCGTGGCGGTGTTCGCCTGCCACTACATGGCGTCGAGCGACCCAGCCCCTACTCGGCCGTGCCGGCAGAATGGTCGTTCTACATCCAGACGGGCCTGCGGGTCGTGTATCCCAGGTAGGGGTGCGTTCGCTCGGGTTCATGCCCCGGCCGACCGGTCCCGGACAGCTGGCATTGCACATCGACACGACACCGTAGACGATGGAACGCCATGAACGCGCCCCTCGAGACCGCCTCCGAAGCCGCCGCGACCCTGCACGGCCGGCGCAGCGCACTTGTTGACGCCGTCGTGGCCACAGCAGACGCCGTCGCCCCGCCGGATCTGCGCGCCTTGATGGAGCCCGCCATCCGCAGCTTCGATGCCCCTGAAGTCGACCTGCTCGCCGAAGTGCTGCGCGAGATCACCGATCTCGACCAGCGCACCGTGCGCGACGTGATGGGCCGCGACGGGGAAGTGGTCGCCGTGCATCACTACCCCGCCTGCCGCCGGGAGGATGCGGAGTCCTCCTGGGATCACCGGACGGCCTACCCGACGGCTCGACGCCTGCGCGGCGCGCTGCTGGACGGCCTGCTGGCGGGTGATGGCGTCGATGTCCAGGGCATCGAAGGGGTGCGCGCGGCGAATGACGCGGGCAAGCGTCTGCTCTTCATCGCCAACCACGAGAGCATCTTCGATCTCGCGGTCCTGCCCCACGCGCTCGCGGCGGCCGGGCTGGGCGAGCTGGCCGACCGGTTGACCATGTTCGTCAACCCCAAGATCTTCAACATGCCCTTCGTCAACCTCTTCATCTGCAAGCCGACAGGCCTCATCAAGGTGCCCCAGAGCCCGCGCATCGCGGCCAATGAGAGCGTCATGGGCACGGACGAGATCCTGCGCCGCGCCGGGCATGCGTTCAATGTGGCTCGCCAGCGGCTCGCGGCCGGGGACAGCCTGGTGATCTATCCGGAGGGTTTGCGCAGCGAGGGCCTGCTGCATCGATTTGCCCGGGCCTATCTCGACCTGCTGCGGCCGGACTCTCTGGCGATGGCGGGCCTGGCTGCCGATGATGTCCTGCTGGTGCCGTGGGCCCATCGTGGCGTGCGCACCTTGGAGGGCGCCGCGCCCGGTTCCGCTGGGGTCAGCCTGCGTTTCGGCGCCCCGGTATCGCCGACCCGCCTGTTCGAGGTCGTCGCCAAACACTCAGCTGGAGTGGCCGGCCATGTCGCGGGATTCCTCGTGGCGCGCTTGTTGCCGGAGCGTCAGCGCGGTGTGTATGGCCAGGCGCCAGGCGACTACCTCGACCACCCCCACTTCAGGTTGCGCATTCGGCAGCACACCCTGGACGAGATCGGGGTGGCGCGCGGGCTATCAGAACGGCTGTAGACGGTGTCGAGCCTTCGTTGTGCGGCCGTGGTCCGCGCAGCATCGCAGTTTTGCCGACCACCACATCCGAAGCTATCTTTCGATGGTATCGGAGGTGCCTATGGTTCGCCCTCACCTACGCGGCCTCGTCTTCTGCCTGTCGGTCGCGCTGTCGGCACTCTGCCTGGCGGCCTGTTCGTCGCCCGACGAAAACACCGGCGCCGTCTCCGACGCCGCCTCCGAAACCGCCGCCGCCTGCCCGGGCGGCGTCGCCTGCCCCTGCGCCAGCAACGCCGACTGCGGTAAGCCCAAGCTCTGCATCGAGACCCTGGATGGACGTCGCTGTGCCGCCGCTTGCACCGACAGCTGCGCCGAGGGGCAATCCTGCCTGCCTGTCGCGGGCATCAACGCCTGCCTGCCCACCTGGGGACTGCTCTGCCAGCCCTGCAGCGCGGCCGCCGATTGCGCCGTCGAGGGCCTCAAGAACACCGCCTGCGTCCGTCACGGCGCCGAGGCTGGCAGCTTCTGCGGCGCGCCCTGCGTCGACACCGCCGACTGCCCGGCGGACTTCCGCTGCGACATCGTCAACAAGGTGGCCGGCGGCACCGTCAAGCAGTGCGTGCCCGACGGAAAGGGCGGGACCATCGGCGCCTGCACCTGCGGCAAGGCGGCGGTGGACAGCCTGCTGACCACGCCCTGCCAGTTGCCCTGGACGAAGGACGGCAAGACCATCGGCACCTGCAAGGGCGAACGGAGTTGCTCGTCCGACGGATTGTCGGCTTGCACCAAGCTCAGCGCCGCAATCGCCGTACATCTATGCTCCACAACGGATTGCGCTGACGGTGGCATCGGCCCGTGCGACGACGGCGACCCCTGCACCAAGGGTGAGAAGTGCTTCAACGGGCAGTGCGTCGGCGGCACCAATACCTGCGCCTGCACCGCCGATGGCGACTGCTTCGACGACGACAACGTCTGCAACGGCAAACCCTACTGCGCCAAGGACAAGCTGCCCTGGTCCTGCAAGCCGAACCCGGCGACGGTCATCACCTGCGACGCGTCCGGCGACACCGACTGCCTGGTGAACACCTGCCACAAGGGGACCGGCGAGTGCAGCGAGCAGCCGGCCACAGGCGACGCTTGCGACGATGGCGACGCCTGTACTGCCGGCACCATATGCGACGCCAAGGGAGACTGCGGCGGCGGCACGCCGACCTGCAGCTGCACCTCCGATGACGAGTGCGCCAAACTCGACGATGGCGACAAGTGCAACGGCACCTTCTTCTGCGACAAGGCCAGCCAGCCCTATACCTGCAAGCTCAACCCCGCCACGGTGATCTCTTGCCAGGATCCCGACGATGGCGACTGCCTGCAGAACGCCTGCCAGCCCGCCAGCGGCGCCTGCAAGCTGGTGCCCCTGCCCGACAACGCCACCTGCAGCGACGACATCGCGTGCACCCTGGGCGACCACTGCAAGGGCGGCGACTGCGTGCCCGGCACCGCCTGCGCCTGCAACACAGATTCCGATTGCACCGACAAGGACGATGGCGACAAGTGCAACGGCGTGCCTTTCTGCGACAAGACCACCGGCACCTGCCAGCCCAACCCGGCCACGGTGGTCAACTGCAAGACCGTGGACGACACCGCCTGCCTGCAGGTGCAGTGCGAGCCCACCAGCGGCCAATGCGTCGGCAAGGCGGTCAACGAAGACGGCCCCTGCGATGACAACAACGCCTGCACGCCGGCCGACACCTGTGTCGGCGGCAAGTGCACCGGCGGCACCAGCACCTGTCTGTGCAAGACCGACGCCGACTGCGCCAAGCAGGACGATGGCAACCTCTGCAACGGCAGCCTGTTCTGTGACAAAAGCGGCGACCAGGCGGTCTGCGCCCTCAACCCGGCGTCGAAGGTCGTCTGCCAGAGCGTCGACGACACCTTCTGCGCCAAGAACCTCTGCCAGAAAAAGACCGGTAAATGCGTGCTGACGCCGACCAATGACGGCGAAACCTGTGATGCGGACAACAACGCCTGCACGCCGGTGGACCAGTGCAAGGCGGCCACCTGCACCGCCGACGCCAACGTCTGCGACTGCCAGGTCAACGCCGATTGCGCCGCCAAGGAAGACGGCGACCCCTGCAACGGCACGCTCTACTGCGACAAGACCCTGGACAAGCCCAAGTGCGTGGTCAATCCAGCCACGGTCATCACCTGCCCGACGGTGGACGACACCGCATGCAACAAGAACCTCTGCCAGCCAAAGACGGGCACGTGCAGCAAACAGCTGCTGGCCGACAACTCCTTGTGCGATGACGGCAACCCGTGCAGCGCCGGCGACCGCTGCAAGGCCGGCGCCTGCACGCCGGGGCTGAACATCTGCAAGTGCCAGTCCAACGCCGACTGCGCCGCCGACGAGGATGGCAACCTCTGCAACGGCACCCTGTACTGCGACAAGTCCGGCAAGACCCCATTATGTGTGGTCAATCCCGCCACGCTCAAGACCTGCCCTGCGCCGAAGTCATCATGTCAGGTCAGCACCTGCCAACCCAAGTCCGGCACC
Organism: uncultured Enterobacteriaceae bacterium; assembly: GCA_964438735.1. Classification (GTDB taxonomy): domain Bacteria; phylum Myxococcota_A; class UBA9042; order UBA9042; family UBA9042; genus CAYTLW01. Next base: position 4,488 of record CAYTLW010000195.1, read on the forward strand.
TGCACCGTGACCAACCTGGGGGACGGCCTGTCCTGCAGCGACGGCAACGCCTGCACCACCAAAGACGCCTGCAAGGAGGGCGCGTGCACCGGCACGGCCAAGGACTGCGACGACGCAATCGCCTGCACCGTCGATGGCTGTCTCGCCGGCGGCTGCAGCCACGTGCCCGATGCCAACGCCTGCAAGGACGCCAAGGCCTGCGAACAAGGAATCTGCGACCCGCTCAAGGGCTGCCAGTACGCGGTCGCCAAGGATGGCGCGCCCTGCGCCGACGGCGACGCCTGCCTGGTCGGCAGCACCTGCACCGGCGGCAAATGCGGCGGCGGCCAGCTCAAGTCCTGCGACGACAGCATCGAGTGCACCAAGGACAGCTGTCTGGCCGGCGTCTGCAAGAACGTCGCCGACGACAGCGCCTGCGATGATGGCAATTCCTGCACCCTGAACACCTGCGCAGGAGGCAAATGCAAGGTGGACCTGCCCAAGGAGGCGACCTGCGGCGGCGACGACAAGTGTGTGCAGGCCGGCAAGTGTGAAAGCGGCAAGTGCATTGGCAAGCCGGTGGTCTGCGATGACGGCAACGGCTGCACCAAGGATCAGTGCACCCAGGAAAAGGGCTGCCAGCACGCCCCCGTCGATGGCGCTCCCTGCGACGACGGAAGCGCCTGCACCAAGGGCGACGTCTGCGACGGGCAGGGCGGCTGCACCGCCGGCAAGCCGCTGCTCTTCAACCTGCTCTTCACCGGCGGACTCGGCGACCACGCCAGCGCCATCAGCAGCCTCAAGGGCGGCGGCTGGCTGGTGGCCGGTACGCAGACGGATGCGGCCACCCTGCGGCCGACCATCCGCCATGTGGACGAGGTCGGCCAGGTCCAGGCGGTGACCGCCTACAAGCCAGCCGGCGGCAAGGTATTCGGCGTGCTGCAGCTGGCCGACGGGCAGGTGGTCGCGGTGGGGCACCTGGAGAGCAAGACCCACGGCAAGCAGATCCTGGTGGCCCGGGTTGATGTGGCCAAGGGGCAGTGGCAGGTGGAGGGCAACGATGGCATCGGCGGTCTGCACCACGATCGCGCGGTCGACGTGGTGGCGCGTCCAGAGGGGGGCTGGATCGTGATGGGCACCCGGCGCACGCCGGCCAAGGTCGCCGAGCCCTGGATCGCCGCCTGGGATGGCGCCGGCAAGCAGGTGCTCGACCGCACCCAGGCCATGACCGATTCGACGGTCTCGATCGCCGCCGCGATGGCAAAGGGCGTGCTCTTCAGCCTGGTTCAGACCGGCATTCCCGGCGGCACCATCACGACCCTGGCCCGCACCAACCCCAAGAGCGGCAGCACCCTGGGCTGGGTCCGTCTCGGTGGCCAGGGTCATTGGCTCGGACGCGACCTCGTGCAGGTGGACGGCGGCTTCGCGGTCGTCGGCCAGGCGCCGGGAGTCGGCAAGGATCCACCCCGAATCTGGCTGGCGCGCACCGATGGCCTCGGCCAGGTGCTCTGGCATCGCTTCTACGGCGCGGCGCAGCTCTCTGATGCCTTCGGGCTGGCAGCGCTGAACGAAGGCTTCGCGCTGGCCGGCAAACGCGTGACCGCCGATGGCAAGGGCAGTCACCGCCTGGTCTTGCGCACCGACAGCGTGGGCCGTCAGCTCGCCCTGCGGACCTTGCCCCCGGGCGGCCCGGACCGCGCGGTGGCCATCATCGGCGCCAACAATCAACTCCTCGTGGCCGGCGGCCACGGCGACGGCAGCGGCAAGGATCGCTGGTGGATCGAGCGCATGGACGCCTTCGGCCACAGCGGCTGCGGCGGCAGCGGCAAATGCTTCACCTGGGCGCCGGCCACCTGCAGCGATGGCAACAGTTGCACACTGGACGGCTGCGACCCCAAGTCGGGCTGCAAATCGGCGCCGACCACCGGTGACTGCACCATGGCCGGCGAGTGCAGCGTGGGTGGCGCCTGCACCAATGGTAAATGCAGCTCCAAGGGCCCTCGCTTCGGCGACGTGCCGCTGAACGTGGGCGATGCGCCCGACACCATCACCGGCGTGGTGGCATTGGCGGACGGTGGCGCCCTGCTCGGCGGCCGGACCGGCAAGGTAAAAAAGGGCGGCCACTGGCTGCGTCGACTGGACGCAGACGGCAGCGTGCGCTGGACGAAGGCGTTCGGCCAGGGCGATGAACAGGGCATCGGCGGCGTGGCCGCGCTGACGACAGAGCGCCAGTTCGCAGTGGGCTACGTCACCGCCGGCGGCCAGAAGTCGCAGGGCTGGTACGGGCGCATCGACGAGGCGCCCGATGGCACCGTTTCGATTCAGGAGAAGACCTTCGGCGGCACCGAGCAGGATGTGCTTGTACACATCGCCGTCATCAACTCGGACAGCGTGGTCGCGGTCGGCACCACGGCGTCGATTGGCGAGGGAGGCAAAGACATCTGGGCCCTGCGCATCCGCGAGGGCGGCAGCGTCGCCTGGCAGACCCCCCTGGGCGGTCCCGGAGATGACGAAGGCGTGGCTGTGGTGGCCCAAGGAGAGGGCGCTGCGGTACTGGGCGCGGCGACCTTGCCTGGCGTTGGCAAGATGGTCGGCGTGCTGAGCCTGAGCGCCGGCGGACAACAGCGCTGGATCCAGGTGCTGGGCGGTACGTCCGGCAACAAGGCCGGCGCCTTGACGGCGCTGCCGGATGGCGACCTCGCTGTCGCCTTGAGTGTGGGCAGTGCAGATGGCAGCTTCGCCGTCCGGCTCGTCCGGCTCGACGCGGCCGGTGCGCTGGTCTGGCAACGCGACCTGCTGGGGGCCGGCAATCGAGTGCCCAAGGCCATCGTGAATCTGCCAGAAGGCCTGGCCCTGGCGGGCACCCAGATCGGCGCCGACAAGAAGATGCGCGGTTTCGCACAGGCCACGGATCTCGACGGCCAGCATGGCTGGCAGTACGCGTGGACGACAGGCGATGCGCGCTTTCCCATCACGTTGGCCCGCCTCGCCAACGGTGACCTCATGGCCGCCGGGAGTTCGATCAGCAAGGCAGGCACGCCGGCAGGCTGGTTGACCCGAATGTCGCCGTGGGGACATGACGACTGCACGGCAGCCGGTAAGTGCGGCGGAGTGCCGGCCAACAAGTGCGACGACGACATGCCCTGCACGATGGGCAAGTGTGCGGCCTCCAGCGGTATCTGCAGCCAGAAGCTCGTCGCCGGCCGCTGTGACGACGGCAAAGCCTGCACTACCCTGGGCACCTGCAGCACCGGCAAGTGCGCCTCGGGCACGGTACGCCTGTTCACCGGCGACAGCGGCAAAGCGGGCCACCTGGGCGGCAGCGCCAGCGCGTCCACCCTGGTGCGACACGGCGACGGCAGGCTCTTCGTCGCCACCGGTGGCGACACGGGCAAGGGGCCCCGTGTGGTCGAGGTCAACGATGGCGGCAAGGTGCTCGGCCAGACGGCCCTGGTCGGCGGGCCCGAGGACCAGCCCATTCGGATGGCGCTCGATGGCGCCGGCGGCCTGTTGCTGGCCGTATCCACGGGCATCGGATCCTCTGCCAGGGCCGCAGTCGCCGGCATTCAGACCACCACGGGCAACCCCAAGGTCGCCTGGCAGAAGGTCTTCGGCATGACCGGCGTGACGGTGCACGACGCCGCGGCTGCCCAGATAGGGGAGCTCGCCGTGGTCGGCGGGCGGGGTGAAGGCGCCGCCGCCAAACCCTGGTGGGGCGTGGCCATGGCCGACGGCCAGATCGGGCTCGAGAAGGAGATCAATGCCTCCGATACGACTCCACTACGGGCCGTCGCCGACGTCGGTTCGGACTACTGGATGGCGCTCGGCGGGAAGATCGACCAGAACGTACAGCGCTTGTGGATGGTCCCCCTGCACACCGACAACCAGAGTCAATTCCAGGGCGTCATCCTGCCGCTGGGCAGCGGGGACATGATGCCAGTCGGAATCGACTATGGCGCCGACGAACGATTCGTCGTAGCCGGCGACGAGACCAAGGCCCAAGCCAGTTGGCTGGCGGCGACCGACAAGGTCGGCAAGATCGCCTGGACGCGCAAGATCCCGGGCCAGGGCGGCGCCGCCATGTCGCGCCTGGTGCCCATGGCCGCAGGCGGCTGGGCCCTACTGGGACAACATGGCGGCGGTGGCGGCTGGCTGGCGCGCATCGCCAGCAATAGCCAGGCGCTCTTCCAGCTGCAGGTCAAGGTGCCCGGGCAGAGCGGCATCCTGGACGCCATCTCCCTGCCCGGTGGCGACCTGGTCGGCGTCTGGAATACGGACAACGAGAACAAACCGACCGCGCGCATGTTCCGCATGGACGACGCCGGCGCCACCAGCTGCGCCGCCTCCGGCGGCTGCGTCGGCGCCGTGGCGCAGAGCTGCGACGATGGCGACCCCTGCACCCTGGACTGGTGCGCCGGCGGGGTCTGCCAGCACCTGCCCGCCGACGTCGGCACCGTCTGCGGCAACGGCGCCATCTGCCTCGCCGGCGGCGCGTGCCAGGGCTCGTGGGCGGCCAAAGTCGTCGTCGGTCGGACGAGCACCTGCGCTGTGCATGCCAACAGCCTGACCAGCTGCTGGGGAGATAACAGCAAGGGCCAGCTGGCGGTCGACAACGGCAACAATGCCAGCGGCCTGCCGCTGAGCACCGTGGTCAAGGGCGCCAAACAACTGTCATTGGGATGGGCCCATGGCTGCGCGGCGCTCTTTGGCGGCCACAACAGCTGCTGGGGCGACAACACAGCCGGCCAGGTCGACAAGGGCTACAAGGGCGCTGCTCACCAGCCGACCTCGCCTTTGTCCTCGAAGGTCACCGCGATGGCCGCCGGCAAGTCCCATTCCTGCGCCCTGGGCACCGACTCGAAGGTGACCTGCTGGGGCGCCAACGACCGCGGGCAGCTCGGCCTCGGCGGCGCCACGGACAAGGAGCTGCACGCGGCCGGCGCGCCGGTCCAGAACATGCTCTCGGTGACCGCCCTCAGCGCTGGCACCGATCACACCTGCGCCGTCTCCAAACAACAGGTCTTCTGCTGGGGGCGCGCCGATCTCGGCCAGCTCGGCGCGGCAGCAGGCCCCCCGGCCGCCACCATGCCCGTCTCTCTGCAGGGCCTCGGCGCCGTCACGACCCTGTCCGCCGGCAGCCAGTTCACCTGCGCCCTGTCGACCGGCGGCGAGGTCTGGTGCTGGGGCGACAACGCTGGCGGCCAGGTGGAGCCGGCCAAGCCCGGCCTCGGTCCCATCAAGACCCCGAAGAAGATAGGCGGCATCACCGACGCAATTGGCATCGCCGCCGGCGATCGACACGCCTGCGCGCTGCTGTCCAAGGGCGAGGTCTGGTGCTGGGGCGACCCCGCCGAGGGCGCCACCGGGCAGAAGGATCTCAAGACCATGCACGCCGCCAAGGTCGTGCCGGGCGTGGCCAACGCGACAGGCGTCGTGAGCCGCTATCGGCACACCTGTACGGTGCACGTGGACGGACAGGTGACATGCTGGGGGCGTAAC
>CAYTLW010000196.1:0-9666 GCA_964438735.1 uncultured Enterobacteriaceae bacterium
CTTGCGCCCCAGGCTAACGAATACCGCCGCTTCGCGGCTCGTCGGGCTTGCGCCCCAGGCTAACGAATACCGCCGCTTCGCGGCTCGTCGGGCTTGCGCCCTCGACCACCTTGGACGAACCGTCTCAAAGCGGCACATGGCTTGGACGCCAGACTGGGGAAGTACTTCGGGACCGTCGAACTAAGGACCTGGCCCCCAGAAGTGCGCCTTGCCGTCGGCGTTCAGCGGCTGGTGACCGCTGAGGTGGCAGTTGTAGCAGGCCGCCGCCGACAGCTCCGTCCGCCCGTTCACGTTCACATGGCAGTAATCGCAGGCTTTGGTCTTGGCCGCATAGCCCTTGGGATCCATCGCTGCTTGCCAGGTCGTAATCAGACCGACATGGAGGGCGTGCTGGTCCACCTTGCCGGCGCTGAGCACGTGGCAATCCATGCAGCCGACGATGCTGCCGTGATCCTCGCTGGCCAGGTTGTGACAGCCGCCGCAACCGGGGCCGAACGCAGGCACCATGAAGGCTTTCTGGTCTTCCGGCCGCAGCCCCTTGCGCCAGATGGTCCCGTGGCCGCCGGAGGCACCCTTCAACAAGGCTGCCGGGCGCAGCGAACCCTGCCAGCCAGCGCCGACACCGAAGGGCTGGGTGATGGAGGCCTCCGCCGGCAACCAGGTGTGACACGACGCCGCGCAGTCGACCTCCTTGGCGAAGACCTCTCCGGGTTTGGGATAGGTGCGCAGGCCGTGGCCCAGCCCGTCTTCGTTGCGCACGGGGTGACAGGTGCTGCATTTCTGGTCGGCGGCCAGGTCATGGCCACCGCGTTCGGGCCAGTCCAGGATGAATCGTGTACCGGGGGCGGGGAAGATGGGATCCAGCCGGCGCATCCCCAGGCCCTTGGCGGCCAGCCAGGCGCGGGCGCCAGAGTAGCTGGGGTTCGGCAACGTCAGGTCCTTGTGGCAATGGTTGCAGTCGACCTCCAGCGGCGCCGGCGGCGGCACGTCGTAGCCCGCCCAGGGTTCGGCTGGACCGACGTCGGGCGCGTCCTCTTCGGCCGGCCCGCAGCCGAAGGCGCAGACCAGCAGGACGCTCGCCAGAATCGGCAACGGGCACCTCATGGCAGCCACCCGGTGTCCGTCATCTCCTTGCAGACGGGCTTGCGGAACGAACATTGCGGCAGGTGGCGGTAGCCCAGATTCGGCCCGGGATAGCCCACGTAGTCGAAGCCGACGCCGTTGTAGGCGCCGCCGAAGAAGGCCGCGCGCACCGCCCGAAACGCCAGCCGCAACATGGGCAGCTGTTCCTGAGCCTGCAGCAGCACGGCGATGCGGTCGTCTTCGCTGGCTTTGGCAAAGACGGTGCCGCCGCGGGTGATGGCCAGGTTGTCCAGCACCGTCGCCAGGATCGAGGCATAGGGCCGGAACGGGAACGACGAGTCCATGAGCACGCCCAGGGCGCAGGCCTCCACCGCGCCGGGCTCGCCGTCGGGATCGGTGGCTTTGCCCGGCACCACCGTCTCGAGCACCGCTGCGAGGGTCTTCTCCACCTTGTCGCCCGGCTGCATACAGGCGCCCGGCAGGGGTTTGCGACCAAACGGCGGCGCGATGAAGGTCGCCTCGGCCGCCTGCAGCGCCCGCGAACCCGCCAGTGAGCCCAGGATCACGCCCAGCGACCAACAACCCGACTCGGCGAGAAACGTACGGCGATCCATATCGTTCGATTCCTTACCGGTTGGCGACGATCCACGCCGCGATGCGCTCGGCGTTGGCCGCGATGGTGTGGGAGGGGTTGACGCCGGTGCCGCCGGGGATGGCCGCGCCGTCGGTGATGAAGAGGTTCTTCTGGCCGCGCAGCTCCCCGGTGGGCGCGCAAGGTGAGAGGGCGTCGTCGTCACCCATGCGGCAGGTTCCCAGGGGGTGGGCGTCGCCGTGCTCGTAGTTGTCGCCACCGGTGCGCAGCAGCTCGGCGCCGTTGGCCTCGGCGATGTCGCGGCCGATCTGGGCCACCTTCTCGATGTAGCCCGACAGGTGCTCGGTCATGGGCAGCTCGAAGCGAAGCTGGCCGTTGCCGCCGACGGTGATCTGTCCCTCGCCGTCCACCAGGCCGATGGCCAGCGCGGGGAAGAGCCGGCGGGCGTAGTTGTCGCGCACGAAGTGCTTGAACTTCAGGCCCATGGGGATCTTGGGTTCGCCCTTATCCGAGAACACATCCATGGCCGCCACCAGGGCCGGCGGGCCGGCGCCGGGATGAATCGTGATGCGATGCTCCTTCCAGAAGGCATAGGTGATCACGCCGGCGTTGTTGCGGCCCATGTAGGGGTAGGTATCGGGCAGGCTGTCCGGGGTCTTGAAGAGCAGCGCCACGTCGCCATTGTTGTTGAGGTAGTGGCCGATCTTCGGGTGCGGGTCCTTGACCTTCTTGGAGCGCAGCAGGATGGCCGGAGTCTCCAGCGCGCTGGCGGCCAGCAGCACCACGTCGCCGCGGATCTTGCGCTCGACATGATGCGGGTCGCGGTAGTGCACCAGCCAGCCGCCGCCATCGGGTTCGACGCGATCCACCAGGCAGCGGGTGCGGAACTCGGCGCCCTTGGCTTCGGCCTGCGGGATGTAGTTGGTGCCCAGGTGTTTCTTGCGCCCAAAGGGGCAGATGCACTCGCAGAAGCCGCACTGCAGGCAGTCGTCGATGGGGTACATGGACCGGTCCGCCGTCAGGCCCATCTTGTGCAGCATGGTCGCGAAGACACCGCCGGCGCGCGGGACCTCGGACCAGGTGGCGCGGCGGATGGACATCATCTTCTCGACCGCGGCGTAGTGCGGATCCAACGCCGCGCGATCGACCGACTTCGGCCACACCCGATAGCCCGACTGGTCGGCGTAGCTGAACACCTCGCCAGGTGCCCGCAACATGGCCGCGGCGTAGGTCAACGAGCCGCCGCCGAGGCCACGGCCGTAGCGCATGATCACGTGGTAGTCGTCCGAGGTGTAGGTGACGAAGAGGCGGGCCTGGGCGTTGAAGCTCCAGTCCTGGCGGGCGTCCTTGGTGGTCAGGCGTTCGCCGCGCTCGAGCACGACCACGTCCCGACCGTCGGCGGCCAGGCGCAGGGCCGGGATCGAACCGCCGAAGCCTGAGCCGACGATGACTACATCGTGGTTTTCGACCGCCACGGGCACACCTCCGCACCTGGAGGTCCAGTCTAGTCCCGGGGCGCCCCGGGGTGCAAAGGCGGGGTTCGCTGACGCGCGGCGCTTGCGACCAGAGCGCGTTGTCCTTCAGGATGGCGGCCCCAGGAGCTTGATTCGCTACGGAGGTTCTGCCGATGGTCGTCGAGGTGCAAGGCAGGTGTGTTCTGCAAGCCGCAGGACTGGCCGTAGTCAATTCAAGGTCTTGCAGGGCCCGCATGCCGCCGCCAGATCGGCGGCCAACGGCGGGACCGTAGTGTGAATCAAGCTCCCAGGGCCCGGCTTCAGCGGGCGCTGACAGGTGAAACAAGAGGTCCCGTGGCGCGTCTGCCCAATCCACATCCCGAAGGTTGCTTCTGGCACGACCTGGCCGACAAGGTCGGCGCGCCCAACGTCAAGTGGTGCGAGCCCACCATCTGCAGCGTGGTCTCGGAGCCCGCCAATACGTGGTCCAACCTGGGCTACATGGCGGTGGCCGCCTGGATCGGCTGGACAGCACGAACAGCGAAATCACGCGCCATCCGCGTCTTCGGCCCCATGGCCTTCCTCATGGGGCTGTTCTCGCTCATCTACCATGCGTCGAACAATTACCTGACCCAGGTCTTCGACTTCATTGGCATGTTCCTCTATGTCTACCTGCTGCTGGTGATCAACCTGCGGCGCCTGAACTGGCTGAGCGTCCAGCGCATGTGGACGGTGTACAGCGCCCTGGTGGTGGGCAGCACGGCGCTGGTGCACGTCATGTACCTGGCCGAGATCCACTACCAGCTCATGGTCGCTGTCGGGGCGGTCGCCATCGTCGGCACCGAGGCGCTGCTCTACCGCCGCGGCGACGGCGAGCGCTACAGCTACAAGGCGTTCTGGGCCTCCCTGGGGTTCCTCGTCGTGGCCCAGGTCTTCTCCATCCTCGACGGCACGCGGACGTGGTGCGAGCCCGACAACCTGCTGCTGCATGGGCATGCGCTGTGGCACATGATTGGCTCGATCTCGGTGCTGTTTGCGTTTCTGCACTATCGGCAGATGCGGGTGGACTGACACCTCACCTTCTAAGAACTGCAACTCAACATCGAGCAACCCGGCCGATTCCGCGCCCAGTCCGGGCGCCGGCCCGCGTACTGCGCGTGCTCCGGCTGCTCGTCGTAGGGACGACGCAGCAGCGTCAGCAGCTCCCTCACCTTGCCAAAGTCGCCCTGCTCGGCGTCATCGATGGCCAACTGCGCCACGTAGTTGCGCAGCACATATTTCGGGTTGACCGCGTTCATGCGCTGGCTCCGCGTGGCATCGTCCACGCTCTGCTGCCGCAAGCGCCTCTGGTAGTCCCGCATCCAGCCGCCGACTCGCTGGCGGTGCTCCTGCGTCAGCTGCTCGTCGACGTAGAAGGCGTCTTGAAACAACTCCATGGCCGCGTCGTCGCTGAGGTCACCCTCGACGGGTACCCTGGCCAGGCGGCGGAAGAAGATCGTCATATCCGTCTCGACCGCGGACAACGTTGCCAGCAGCTCGGCCAGCAACTTCTGGTCGTGCTCGCCGTCGTGAGAGGAGAGCCCCAACTTGCCGACCATCATGGCGCGCCAGCCCTGGTCGTAGGTGGTCTTGAAGACATTCAGCGCCTCTTCCAGGGGCCCTGACTCGCCGACCAGCGGATAGATGGCCTCGGCCAGTCGAAACAAGTTCCAGAGGGCGACCTGACCCTGCTGGCCAAATCGATAGCGACGCTGGGAGGCGTCCGTGGTGTTGGGCGTCCAGTTGATGTCGAAGTTGTCGAGCCAGCCATAAGGACCGTAGTCGATGGTCAGCCCCAGGATCGACATGTTGTCCGTGTTCATGACGCCGTGCACGAAGCCCACCCGCGCCCAATGCACCACCATCTCGGCGGTCAATCGGCAGACCTCTGCCATGAATGCGACATAGGCGGCTTCAGATGGCTCGCCCAAGGCCGGAAACTGCGTCCGGATGGTGAAGTCCAAGAGCCTGCGCAAATTGGCTGGATCGCCCCGTGCGGAGAAGATCTCGAAGTTGCCGAAACGGATGAAGGAAGGCGCCACACGGCAGACGATGGCGCCGGGCTCGGGCCGCGGATGACCGTCATAGAACATGTCACGGACCACATCCTCGCCGCTGAGCACCAGGCTCAGGGAGCGGGTCGTGGGCACGCCCAGGTGATGCATCGCCTCGCTGCAGAGGAACTCGCGAACGGAGGAGCGCAAGACCGCGAGTCCGTCTGCAGAGCGCGAGTAAGGGGTCGGCCCGGCGCCCTTGAGCTGCAGCATCTGGCGCTGGCCGGCGTCGTCGCGCACCTCGCCCAGGTTGATGGCCCGGCCGTCGCCCAGCTGGCCGGCCCAATGGCCGAATTGGTGGCCGCCATAACAGGTGGCGTGCGGGTCCATGCCGGGCCGCAGTTCTTTGCCCGCGAAGACGTCGGCAAATGCCGATGTGGCGCAGATTTCGGGCGTCAGGCCCAGGGTCATGGCCATCTCGGGTGCGTATGCAACCAGCTGTGGCGCCGCCACCTGGGCGGGCTCAACGCGGGAGAAGCAGGCGCCGAAGACCTGCCGAGAGCGATTCACCGTGCTGGGGTCGGCTGGCAGCTGTGCGGTGAAGGCGTTGTCGAATTCCAGGGAATGCAAGGGATGCTGAGAGGTCATGGCGCAGTTGGTGGGCGGGACGGTGCAGGGGTGGGAGGCGGCCGCGGTCGGGCAACGTCGCCGAGGTCGTGACTCTACCCTCGCGGGCGCTGTGCGCTGAAATGAATCTGTCGGGGTCCGGCGCGCGCGGGGCTGCCCTTGCTCATTTGCGGGTCGCACCATGGCGTCGGCCGCGACTTCATCGGCGGGCGGCTGCCGCTGCGCCAACTCTTCGCTACAGTCCTTGCCAATGTCAGGCGCGCACTTCTGCCGGGTTGGCGCGAACCCCCGGGCGGAATGTGCAAGCGCACTCGGCCTTGGCGTCGAGTGTTGGGCCGAGGGCGGCCGGCGGCGATGTGATCGACGCAGAGCTGTGGCGGCAGCATCGCGATGCCGAGGCCATCGAGCGCCGCCGCTTGCACGATGCCGAAGTCGTTGCCGGCATGCCCACGGCGGAGTACTTCGACGATTTCGCGGCTAGATGGCCCGGTTCAGGTCGTGGGTTGGGGGCTGCGGCGCGCTCTTCGTGCCGCAGCCCAGCCTGGCGTCGTTCCGGGCGCCGGTGATATCGACTCGGCGCCTACCGACCGCCTCCCGTTCCACGTCACCACGTCACGATGTGCTATGGTCGACCCTCGCCCACGAGGTAGACATGCGTGCACTGACAAGAGCCCTCATGGCCTGTTTGGCCCCCCTGCTGATGCTCGGCTGCGTGAGCCCCAGTGGCGGTGCCGGTGGCGTGGCCCCCACGCCAGATGCAGGCCCATCAGAGGTCGTCACGAACTTCGGCGATACCCCTGCTGGCCAGACAGATGCCGCCGGCGGTGACAACGACACAACCGCTGCACTGCCCGACACCGCACCGCCCGACACCGCACAGCCCGACAGCGCGCCGCCGGTGGATACCGTCGCCGCAGACACCGCTTCACCCGCTGATGGCGGAAGCGATGCCGGCGTGGTGGTGGCCCCCGACGCTGGCGCCGATGTCGCCGACCCCTGTGACTGCACGGGGTTTGCGTGCGGCTTCCTGCCCGGCTGCACAGCCAGCTGCGGCACCTGCGCCGACGGCGGCGTCTGCAAGGACAACCAGTGCCAGATCGACCCCTGCGACTGCGCCGGCAAGCAGTGCGGCTCTCCCGCCGGATGCGCCAACGTCTGCGGGACATGCAACGCAGGCGAGAAATGTGTCGCCCACAAGTGCGAGGTCGATCCCTGCAGCTGCGGTGGCAAGCAGTGTGGCTTCCTGCCCGGCTGCCCGCAGAGCTGCGGGACCTGCCCCGCCGGCGTCAAGTGCGCGGCCAACCAGTGCAAGGTGGACCCCTGCAGCTGCGCCGGCAAACAATGCGGCTTCATCCCCGGCTGCCCGATGAGCTGCGGCGCCTGCCCCCTGGGCAAGAAGTGCGTCACCAATACCTGCATCGACCAGGGCGGCAACAAGCTCAAGAAGCTGGGCGAGTTCTGCGGCCCGACCGCGTCCTGCCAGCCGCCCTGGGACGACAGCGACGACAAGGCCTATGACAAGGCCCTCAGCCTGTACTGGCAATGCCTCAACGCGCAGTGCGCCGGCGGCACCTGCCTGGGCAATATCTGCACCCAACAGTGCAAGATCAAAAAGGACGAGGTCGACAACGCCACCGGCATCAAGGGCGCCGACGGCATCGAAGATACCTCGGTGAACTTCTCCGATTGCACCGGGGCGGTGGCCGGTCCGGTGGGCAAGAACTTCCGCTGTGTGGAGTATCGCTCCGAAGCCGAGGTCTCGCAGGGCCAGTCCCTGCAGTTCTGCTACGCGGGCTCGGCGTTCAAGCACTGCAAGAGCAACGGCGACTGTGCGGCCGGCGAGAGCTGCCAGTTCAAGCGCATCTACGGCAAGTACAGCACCCGTTGCATGCCAGCCTACAGCAACCCGGACAAGAGCCCTGGCGCCAAGGTCAGCGAGCTGTGCAACGACAACATCGTGCAGGATCCCATCGCCCTGTGCGCCGGCGGCATCTGCACCGGCATCGGCTGTCGCACCTTCTGCAAGAGCGACGCCGACTGCAACACCGCGCCAGCGGGCGCCTGCAAGGCCGGCAAGTGCAGCACCGGCGCCAAGTGCAGCAGCGACGCGGATTGTTCGGTCTGGGAGTGCAAGAAGGGCGTGACCATCTACTCCGACCTGAAGGACACCTTCGACCTGTGCGGCGCCAAGGCGTGCAAGGACGACAAGGCCTGCCCGGCCGACTTCTTCTGCCGCCTGTCCTACAACGGCGTGACCAAACCCGGGGGCGATCCCGATCCCAAGAACCCGGGCAAGCTCATCCTGCCGGATTGGGAGAACATCTGTCAGCGGCGACGCAAGAGCGGCGTGGCTCCCGGCCTGCCCTGCGATGCGTATCCACACGACATGGACAAGACCTTCAAACCCTGCCAGACCCTGGACTGGTATTGCGCCATGGGCAACGGCGTCTGCGGCAACCTCTGCGCCAGCGACGCCGACTGCGCCGCCAACATGAAGTGCCCGGCGCTGGAGTTCGCCTGGGATCTGGACCAGGACAACGAGGACGAGACCTTCCTCGAGACCGGCCTGTGCGCCAATACCAAGGGCAACGTCAAGTCCGTCCTCTGCTACAGCAACAACGACTGCAAGGGCGCCTCGTCGACCGGCCAGGACCAGGTCTGCCAGGCCTGGAGTCTGCACATCAACGATCCCACCACGCCGCCTGGCGCCCCGGCGAAAAAGGTCATCACCTCGGGCGGTCTGTGCGTGGATGGCGACGCCAAGAAGGGCAAGTTCGGTGACTTCTGCGGCAACGACGCGTCCATCAAGCACTGCAGCAGCGGGACCTGCCTGAGCCTGGCCAGCGGCGCCGGGTTGTGCACCGACCTGTGCGCCAAGCGCTCAGATTGCACCGATCCCGTGGCCATTCAGGGCCAGACCTACAAGGCCTATTGCATGTCGCTGAACATCGGCGGCTACAACGGCACGGTGGCGCCCTTCGATGACTACCGCCGGGCCTATTGCTTGTGGACCGACTCCTCGGTCGACGACTGCAGCGCCACCAAGAGCTGCAAGGCCAAGGACGAGTCCTGCCTGGCCAGGGTGATGGTCTGGGGCATGGAGAAGGCGGCCAACGTGGAGTACTGGTGCAATCGGGTGGAGAACTCCGGCCAGGTGGGGCTGCCGCCGCCCAAGAATCCGGACAAGACCCTCGGCGCCGAGTGCGACCTCGAGTCCGAGTTGATCCAGTGCAAGACGCTGTATTGCCTGCGCGACGTCAAGCCGGGCAAGGGCTACTGCTCGGCCCCCTGCAACACGGACAAAGACTGCGGGGTCGGCCTGGGGCTGTACTGCAACAAGGCCAACATGGGCTTCCCGGGCGTGCCGCGCAAGGACAAGAGCAAGGCCGCCATCGTGCCCATGTGCATGAAGAAGAAGTCCTGCATCGTCTGCGAATACGACTACCAGTGTGCGGGCGGCTATCTCTGCACCAACCTGGGCGGCGCGGGCAACCTGGCCAAACAGCGCTGTGCACCAACCTGCAAGACCGACCAGGAGTGCGCCGGCACCGACGGCGGCCCCAAGTGCCTGCCGCAGGTGGACGCGCAGGGCAAGGCGACAGCGGTCAAGGTGTGCAAGCCGGGCTGCTGAAGCGAGGCGTCCAGACTGGCCGCGCTCCAGCGACAACGCCAACGGCCGGAATGAGGAGCCTTCTGGGGGCAACTGCCTGATTATATACATTTCGTTGTTGAATTCTTGGACCTGTCCAGAAATTTGGGATGAATGATAGTTATTTCAGTCATTTAACTGAATCCATCCACACCGCCTCGCGTGTGCAGTTGCATCCCGACTCCCCTGGCACAGGCTCCAGGGCGCTTCGCTGATCGCTCCGCCTGG
>CAYTLW010000197.1:0-9645 GCA_964438735.1 uncultured Enterobacteriaceae bacterium
AGGGCTTCACCCTCGACGGCAAGGGCACCGACGTGAACGTCGAGGAGCTCGAGCTGGCGGTCGAGAAGCTCGAGCGCGGCTAGTTCTCAGCATCAGCTGACGAAGGCGGTCCGGGCGATGCCTGGGCCGCCTTCGGTCGTTTTAGTCGCCGCTTATATGTCGCCCACTTGTAAATCGCCTGGCACCTCTCAGACGCTGCTGACTTGTGAATCGCCTGGCACCTCTCAGACGCTGTCATTTGGCCGAGTTGTAAATCGGCTGGCACCTTTCCAGTCGCGCGATCTGCGAATCGGGTGGCACCTCTCCGTCTCGACCCTACTCTTGGACCTCAGGGCACTTTGGGGAGGCCACCATGTATCAGATCGTCCGCCGGGAGCAGTTCTCTCCGACCACCTTCCTCTGGGATATCTTCGCGCCGGATGTGGCCGCGGCGGCCCAACCGGGTCAGTTCATCATGCTGCGCCTGGACGCTGTCGGTGAGCGTGTGCCGCTGACCATCGCCGACTTCAATACGCAGCTGGGTACGGTCACCCTTGTAGTGCAGGCGCTGGGCAAGACCACCGAGCGGATGCTGGCGGCGTACGACCAGGGAGACTGGTTTCAGGATTTCGTTGGCCCCCTGGGGCTGCCAACCCACGTCAACAAGGTGGGCCATGTGGTCGTGGTGGGGGGCGGCCTGGGTGTGGCGCCGATCTTCCCGCAACTGCGCGCGTTCAAGGAGGCGGGCAACCGGGTGACGGGCATCATCGGCTTCCGCTCGCAGGAGTTTGTCTTCTGGGAGGATCGCTTCGCCGAGCTCTGTGATGAGCTGATCGTGTGCACCGATGACGGCTCATACGGCCGCGCCGGCTTCGTCACGGTGGCCCTGGCGGATGTGGTCGAAAACGATCGACCGGATCACTGCGTGGCCATCGGCCCGTTGCCCATGATGCGCGCCTGCGCCGAGGTCACGCGACCGGCAGCGGTGCCCACCATGGTCAGCCTGAACGCCATCATGGTCGACGGTACGGGCATGTGCGGCTCGTGCCGGGTGACCATCGACGGCGAGATCCGCTTCGCCTGCGTCGATGGACCCGACTTCGACGCCCACCTGGTGGCATTCGACGAACTGATGGCCCGGCAGGCGCGCTTCAAGGCCCACGAGGGGCAGGCCCGTGACGATTACGAGCATGTCTGCAACCTGGAGCGCACGCTGATCGAAGAGGGCAAGCGGAACTACAAAAAGTTCAAGCATCTGGAGCCGACTGCGCGGCCCATGCCCGAGCGCGATGCCGACGAGCGCTCGCGCAATTTCCTGGAGGTGAATCTGGGCTACGACATGCCCACGGCGCTGGCCGAAGCCGAGCGCTGCATCCAGTGCAAGAAGCCCACCTGCGTGGCGGGCTGTCCGGTGAGCATCGACATCCCGCGCTTCATCCGCCATCTGCTGGTGCGCGATCTGGAGGGTGCGCAGGCGGCGATTCACGACAGCAATCTTTTCCCCGCGATCTGCGGCCGGGTCTGCCCGCAGGAGTCTCAATGCGAGGCCCAGTGCATCCTGGCCCGCAAGATGGAGCCAGTGGCTATCGGCCGGCTGGAGCGTTTCGTCGGCGACAACGCGCCCATAGCGCGGGTGCGAACGCCGGCCCGCGATGCGTCGCTGGGCAAGGTGGCCATCGTGGGTTCGGGTCCTTCGGGGCTGGCTTGCGCCGGGGACCTGGCTCGCAAGGGCGCCGAGGTGGTGGTCTACGAGGCGCTGCACGTGATCGGCGGCGTGCTGCAGTACGGCATCCCGTCATTCCGACTGCCGCGCGCGACCATCGATCGCGAGGTCGATTCGCTCAAGGCGTTGGGCGTACGCTTTGAGGTCAACAAGGTCATCGGCCGGACCTTCCGGTTGGATCAGCTGCTGGGCGACATGGGCTTTTCGGCGGTCTACGTGGCCACCGGGGCCGGCTATCCCATCTTCCTGGGCATTCCGGGCGAGTCGGCGGGCCAGGTGTACAGCGCCAACGAATTCCTCACCCGCATCAACCTCATGGGGGGCGATTCCTTTCCTTATCGCGACACGCCTGTGGCCATGGGCAACCGCATCGCTGTGCTGGGCGCAGGCAATACGGCCATGGACTGCCTGCGGGTCTCCCGACGCCTGGGCGCCGAACATGTGCACTGCGTCTATCGGCGGACCGAAGCCGAGGCGCCGGCTCGCATCGAAGAGGTGCGCCACGCCCGCGAAGAGGGCATCGACTTCCACTTCCTGCGCTCGCCGGTGGAGATCGGCGTCGACGACAACGGCGACCTGACCGGGCTGCGCTGCCAGGTGATGGAGTTGGGCGAACCGGACGACTCCGGACGTCGGCGCCCCGTACCGGTGGAGGGTGAGTTCGAAACCATCGAGTGCGACACGGTGATCTACGCCCTGGGCACCCGCGCCAACCCCATCGTGCCCCAGTCGGCCCCCGACCTGGCGCTCAACCGATGGGGATATATCGTGGCCGATGACAATACCCAGGCGACCAACCTGGAGGGCGTCTTTGCGGGCGGCGACATCGTCACCGGCGGCGCGACCGTGATCCTGGCTCTCGGCGCCGGGCGTCGGGCGGCGCGCGCCATCGAGACCTGGCTGCGACAGGGGCAGTGGCCGCCGGAGCCGGTGCAAGGCGACGCTCCCAGCGCCAGCGAAGATGCGCTCGGACACAACTGCCCGCGCTGCAAGCGACCCATTGAAGGCGACGAGACCTACGTCTGTTGCGCAGGCGATCTGCTCCGCTGGTCCTGCGGTACCTGTCAGAAGGTCAGTGAGGGATTCGCATTCCCATACGGCCTCTGCCCGGCATGTGGTGGTCATCTCAGCCTGCAGGACCGAGGATCCGGTGGCGTCGATGCGCTGCAAGAGGCGATCAGGGCAGCGTTCGAGGTGGAGTTGGGTGGCCGCGCTTTCTACGCCGCCGGCGCTGAGAAGACGAAGGATCCCGAACTGAAGGAGCTGTTCGAGCGCCTGGCGGCCATGGAGGCCGAGCACATCGAGATCCTGGCCGCGCGTTATCACCTGCCGCCGCCGGACTTGGGTGCGGTGGGTCCGGATACCACGGCCTTTGGCGTCTACGCCGGCATCGACAGCGACGTCGTCGACGGCGAGGACCTGCTTGAGCTGGCCCTGATCCTGGAGCGTCGAGCGCGCGACTTCTTCGCCCAGCGGGCGCGGCAATTCGAGGACGGCAGCGAGGAGTGGCGCCTGCTGCGTGAACTCGAAGCCGAGGAGTGGGAGCACGTAGCCATCATCGAGACCGAGCTCGAGCGCTGGCGGGCCGGTAAGGGCGGAATGTTGTAGAGGCCGCTACGTAGACACGTCGAGCTTGGCCGGAATGGAGGCCGCTCCGCTGGCTTTGAGGGCCTTGCGGATGGCCGCCTGCACCTGACCCGGCGTATTCGCCTGCCGGCCGTTGACGAAGAAGGTGGGCGTACCGTCGATGTTGGCGGCGATACCGTGCTGGCGATCGCCGGCGACGGCCTTCTTGGCAGCATCGGAAGCCCAGTCCTTGGCGAAGCGCTTGGCCTTCAAGCCCAGTTCGGCGGCGTACTTCTTCAGGTTGTCCTCGTCGAGCTTGTCGTGATGTTCGAAGAGCTTGTCGTGCATGGGCCAGAACTTGCCCTGCTGCTGGGCTGCCCAGGAAGCGCGCGCGGCGCCCTCGGCGAAGGCGTGATTGCGTAGCGGGAAATGCTTGAAGGCCAGGTGGATGTCGTAATGCGCCTGAAGCTTGCGGATCGGCTCGACAACCTTGCGGCAGTAGGGGCACTCGAAGTCGGAGAAGAGCACCACCTTGACCTTGGCGTCGGCAGGTCCGACCGACGGCGCGCCGGTAATGTCCACCTCGACCACGGCGGTCAGCCGCTTCACTTCGCGGGCGAGCAGACCGCTGGCCTGGGCCTTGCCGTAGCCCTTTTGGATATTGCGCACGGTGAACTTGGACAGCTGTACGGCCAGGTCACAGCCGCCCTTGCGCAGCGAGGCCATCATACTCTCTGTGGCGGCGCAGGGGTCTGGCGCGTCGCGCAACACGCCGGCCAGCAGGGCGACCTCGTCGCGATCCAGATCCAGGGAATCGACAGAAGGCGGCAACAGCGGCTCGGCTGCGGCTGCAGGCGTCGCCGCAGCGGCCATGTCGGCGACCTGCCCTGGCTCTCCGGCTTGCTCGCCACCGGGGGGTCTGTCATCGAGCGTCTGACCGCTTGGCCAGCAGGCGGCTGTGGCCAGGAGCAGGGTCAGGCACAGACCTGCAGGTGCAGAAGCGGCGCGGGATCGACCGCGTAGCGAACCCGAAGTCATTGGAATTCGATCCATGCGGGCCTCCTCAACGTCTTCGCAGCCCGCTGGGATATTGCGGCCGCGAGCCACCGGGCATGGGTCGTCCCGGTGTGTACGTCACAACCAGATCTGCCATTGGGCCGCGGCGTGTCAAGTGATCTGCCGCGGTTCGAACGCTCTGGTCAACGACCGTCAACGACTGCCGCTCGCGCCACCGCAGCCAGCCCGTCTGAGGCTGCGCCGAGCTCCTGTGCCAGTCGGTCGACCAGTTCGGCCACGGTAGGCACGTCGTGGATGGCGCTGACGCCCTGCCCCGCCGACCAGATGTCCTTCCAAGCCTTGGACTCGGTGTCGAGCTCCTCGCCGAGGTTGATCTCCTTCTTGGCCGGGAGGTTTCTGGGATCGAGGCCCGCGGCGACCAGGCTGGGGCCGAGGAAGGAGGCCGGGATGCCCGAGATGGCGGGCGTGTAGATGATGTCGGCGGCGGTGGTGTCCAGCAGCATCTGCTTGAACTCCTCCTGCGCGGAGGACTCCTTGGTGGCGATGAAGCGGGTGCCCATGTAGGCGTAGTCGGCGCCCATGGCGATGGCAGAGGCAACCGCGCGGCCATCGGACAAGCAACCGGCCAGGGCGATGGTGCCATCGAACTCACGGCGGAGTTCGGCCACCAGGGCGAAGGGCGAGATGGTGCCTGCGTGGCCTCCAGCCCCAGCGGCGACCGGGACCAGTCCGTCGACGCCCGCCATCATGGCTTTGCGGGCGTGGCGCATGTTGGTCACGTCGTGAAAGACCACGCCGCCGTAGCTATGCACAGCGTCGACGACCTCTTTGACGGCGCCGAGCGAGGTGATCACCAGCGGCACCTTGTGGCGCACGATGACCTCCAGGTCGGGCTGCACGCGCGGATTGCTGCTGTGCACGATGAGATTGACGCCGAAGGGCGACACGATGGCACCCGGGTCGGCGGCGCGGGTCTCGTCCAGGGCCGCGTTGATCTCGTCGAGCCAGGATTCGAACCCCGCCGTAGTCCGATGATTGAGGGCGGGAAAGGTGCCGATGATGCCGGCGCGACAGGCGGCGACGACCAGTTTGGGCAGCGAGACCAGGAACATGGGCGCGGCGATGACCGGCAGGCGGGTCTGGCCAACGAACGCGGCGGGTATGGACATGATCACTCCCCCTCGCCAGGCGTTGCAACTGCCTTCAGACCCGGCTGCCGACGCACCGTACTTGGGTCACGATGTGCCGGCAACCGGATCCGTCTGGGCGTTTCGTTGGGGGGAAACGCCACGCCCGTTCAGTAGCCGCAGCCGCTGTCAGCCAGGCCGAGATGATCGCAGCCTCCCTGGCCGTCGCAGGTGTCGAACGTGCAGGGATCGGCGTCGTCGCAGTCCATCCAGGCGCCCGCGGCGCAGGACCCGCCGAGGCAGGAATCGTTGACCGTGCAATCGCTGCCGTCGCTGCAAGCGGCGCCGTCGTCGGGCGGATAGGTGCAGTCGACGCCGGCGCACTTGTTCTGGGTGCAGGGGTCGCCGTCATCACAGGCCCCGGCGAGGTGGATGCAGGCCCCCTGATCGTTGCACTCGTCCACGGTACAGGCGCTGCCGTCGTCGCAGAGGATGTGGACTTCGGGCAGGCATTGGCAGACGAAACTCACCGGTCGGCAGACCAGCCCGGCGGTCCCGGGCACGCAGCCGAAGATCAGGCAGCCGCCTGCAACCACGTCGCAATCGTCGTCATCGACGCAGGGCTTTTCGGGCTCGTCCGCCGGCGGCTGCTCGTCGGGCTCATCGGCGTCTGTGGCGTAGGGGCCGGTCTGCGGCAGGCGTTTGGGCGGGCTGGGCCGAAATGCGAAGGACGGGCCTGATGGATGCAGGGGCGGGGGTGTCTTGCGCGCTTGTTCATCGTCTTCACTGCGCCCGATGGGGCCCCGGCCGCGGGCGGGCTGGGAGCTGGTGGCCGATTCGGCTTCAGCGGTCTCGGCCTCTACCACCTGGCCGCTGGTGGGCGGCTCGTCCACGTGGACCCAGGAGGTGTCAGCGCAGGCCAGGGGGCCGACGCAGAACAACCCAAGTACACCAAGCCAGCGCAACACGCGGAGCCAGAGGCCGGGCTTGCGTGACGAAGCGGCCCGCCGACCGCCCCGAGCGGCAGGCGCATCGTTTGTCGCTCCCCGGGAATCCATGTTGATCTGATGCACGCCCCAGGACCCGCCAGTGATCCCTTTCTCGCTCCGTATGCTCTTCATCTCGCCTCCTCTCCCGCGGCCGGCGGGACACCTGTGGACGCCACGGCCCGACAACTCTGACTGCGGCCAAGGCAGAAGAGGCCATCGAGGCGGCGCGGAGCAGGCGCCAACTTACCGGGCGTACAGGCGGTTCTTGAACTGTATTTGCAAGCCGGACGGGCGGAACACTACGCTGGAAGGTGGCGGGGAGATCTGGCCCTCGCCAAGGGGAGTTGTTGTGCGTCTCATTGACGCCTTTCGCGAGATCGGCCCCATTATGGTGGAGATGAATCGTAGCGAAATCAGCCGCATGCAGTCGGCTGCGCGCCTGATTCTGGCCACCCTGGACGAACTGGTTCAACGGGAACTTCGGGGACGGGACTTCAGCGCCGCGGATCGCGACGCTGTCACCCAGGACATCGCCTTTCGGCTGGTGCGCAGCGGTCCGCGCGGCGTGCGGCCGGGCGACCCCGATCACGATGGCGGCGTGCGCGGCTGGCTCACGTTCGCGGTGCGAAATGGCGCCCGTGACATCTGGCGACGCAGGGCCAGGTTTCGACAGCCCGGCAGACCCGGCGACATGGATCGCGGCGGGGATCCCCTCGACCGCCTGCCCGCCGATGACAGCGTGGGCGACGAGGCCATGACGACCGCGATCGACAAGGGTCGTGCGGCGACAATCCTGGCTGCCGCGCGCAAGCATCTGTTCGCGGTGCTGGTGCCCTCTGTCGTGGCACGCAAAGACGCGCGTTCGCCGCGGGCCGGGCAACGATTTCAGGCGGCGTTTCTGGAGCTGCGCCGCGCCGTGCGCGACGAGGTCGACGTCAACGCGCTGGCCGCAGAGTCGCTGCGAGCGGATGGCTTCGAGGTCACGGGCGAGCGGCTGTCGCGGCGGCGAGCGGCGCTGGACAAGCGCTACCAGCGGGTTCGCGAGGCGCTGCTCGACCGGGTGGAGCGAGAGGAGCGCGCTGGCGAGATCGACGCCCTGACCGCTCGCGCGATGGTGGCGTTGGTGCAGGAGGAGTTGTATTTGCAGCGACGCTCGGACGCCGTGGTGCAGCGAGCCGCCGCCGGCAAGTCGCCGCGACAGCGAAGACGACACGACAGTGGCTCCTGGGGGCCGTCCTGAGCCTGTCAGAGCGAGGCTGGCCGCGCGTCAGGTAGACTGGAGGTTGCGATGAGCAGAGTCCATTCGAGCCCGCAGTTGTCGCGCCTCACGGTCGAAGAGATGGGCCTGGAGCGAGCGCGCCTGGGTCGCGCTGTGCGAGTGCCCCGGCGACGCCGATCAGCGGTCGATCACGGCCGCATCACTGGCCCCATGAAGGCCAGAGAGGCCGGCTTCAGCAGTCGACCCAGCGGCTCGCGCCCGGCTGTCGAGGTGGCCGGCTTTCTGGTCCGTCCGTGTGCAGTCGAAGAGGGCGACGTCCTGGTCCTCAAGGGCGGCGATGACCGACCGCTGCATGTAGAGGCCACCGGCCCCGGGGCGTTTCCATGGGCAGGCGATCCGCGCGACCCTTCCATGGTCTACATCGAGCCCGGCGAGGACTCTGTATTCACGGTCACTCGGGATGACGGCAGCGGCGTGGTCCTGGTGCGCGAGCCGGGCCGGGAGATCTACGCCTATGGCTTCGAGAACGGCCCCGCGGCCCCGATCCGCCAGATCAGCGAGCGGTCCGCGGCACCCGTCACCTGCCCGGCGATGGGTTGGCTCGGCGACGACGACGAAGCCTGGTTGAAGCAGGCCATCGCCGGTCTGTGCGCACGCGGCGGGGTCTTTGCCAGCGCAGTAGGCGTCGGACTGGCGGCGCGGATGCGCGCAAGCAGCCAGGCAGAGACCACCCGGGCGCTCGCCTCCTTGCTGTCCGGCAATCCCAATGTAGCCAGCGATCGACCGCACGCGTGGTTCCGTCGGCTCAGCGAAGGACAGCGCGAGCAGTTAGAAGAGGCGGCCCTGGGTCATGTACACGCGCTGGCCGACGCGGTCGGCGATCTGCGGCGCGACCTGGATCTGGACGGCCCGTCCTGGCTCGATCGGCTACGGGCGACGCTGCACGCGCGTGACGACCTGGAGGGGCTGCGACCGTTGTTTGGCATCTCGGGCTACGGGTCGGGTGTCATGCGCGCCTTGGATCGTCTGGATCGCGAGGCGCTCCTCTTCATCCGTTCGCTGCCGCGACCGGTGCGAATGCACGACGAGCGCCTGGCCGACGTGGCACGGCACGATCCTTCCGCGTGGTGGGCGAACATCTCGCCTCCGCCGCCCGAGTCCTGGGCAGAGGGGCTCGAACCTCCTGCGCCTTGAGCGGCCATGGGTTGAGAAGACCCCTTGTCAGAGTCTGAAACCCGCCGCGTCCTCCTCATGTCCCCCCGACGGGACGGCAAACCGAGGAGGACCCATGCGCACGCTACCTGCCCGCTTGTTGCTCGTCACCGTGGCCGCGCTCTACGCACCGGCGTGCGGCGGCGCCATCGGCCCCAAATTGGCACAGCCGCTCGACCCGCTGTCCTTTGCCACTTCCGGCGGCTTGTTGGACGCCTCACCGGCCTTCCCGGTGGCATTCCTGCCGGAGTTGACCCTCGCGCCTCAGGAGATCGAACTCGACATGGGGCTGCGTCCAGGCACCCTGCGGGGGGCCGATTGGTTGGGTCACCTGGCCCATGCGTTGAACGAAGGCGTGCGAGCGGTCGGCCGATACGACCGTCGCTTCGATCCCATCGCTTTGCAGATGTTCACCACGCGTATGGAAGACGGCCGGCTGCGCTACCCTGCAGACGTCGATCGACACCTGGTGCACATGGCGGTACGCCGGTCCACTGCGCGCGTCATCCGACTGCGATTGCTGGCGCTGAGGACCGCGCCATTCGGCGGCGATCGGGCGGCCCACATCGCGGTCGAGGTGACCGGGCCCGGCTATCGCAAGCAGGTGGCGGCTGAATGTGCAGGGCCTGACTGGGCGCGCGAGTGCTTCGCCACCATCGGCCGCCGAATCCTCGATGACGGTGCCATGTGGGCGGCGGTCTACAACACCGGCGCGGTCGAAGCCCTTCGATACGCCGTTCGACCGTCGAAGTCCCGCAAGTACTAGCGAGACGCGCTGCCGAGGTCCCGCTCGATGTTGGCCACCTCGTCCAC
>CAYTLW010000198.1:0-9579 GCA_964438735.1 uncultured Enterobacteriaceae bacterium
CGATGACGGCAACGTCAAGGATGGCGACGGCTGCACGGCCAAGTGCCAGAAGAACTTCTGCGGCGATGGCGTGGTCTGGGTCGGCAAAGAGCAGTGCGACGACGGCAACAAGGTCGATGGCGACGCCTGCTCCAACCAATGCGTCGCCAAGTGGAAGGGCATCACGTTCACCAACTGTGGCAAGTCCGATCGGACCGGGCCCTCGCAGAACCAGTGCGACAGCGCCTATGGGCCGGGCAAGGTCAAGGTGAGCGGCGGCATCCAGGCCTGGACGGTGCCCTTCTCCGGCGTCTTCCGCATCGAGGCGTGGGGCGCCAAAGGTGGCGGCACTGCGGGCGCCAATGGCGCGCGGGTGCGCGGCGACTTCGTGCTCAAGGCGGGCGAGGTCATCCACATCATCGTCGGCCAGATGGGCCTGGTGACGACCCAGGGGCCGAAGTATGGCGCCGGCGGTGGCGGTGGGACGTGGATCTACCGCAAGGCGACCGATCCATTGCCGCTTCTGATTGCGGCCGGCGGTGGCGGTCAGAGCGAGTATGGCTGCAGCAAAGCGGTCTCCGGCGGGGTTGGTTCGGCGACCAAGACCACCACCCTCGGCAAGGGCTCCGGCTCGGCCAACGGTGGCAGTGGCGGCAACGGCGGCTTGGGCGGCAAGAAGGTGGGCAACTACTCCACTGGAGGCGGTGGTGCCGGCTGGCTGAGCAATGGCAAGGATGGCCTCCACCTGCGCAACCCAAAGGGCCTGGGCGGCAAGGCGCCACGATTCGGCGCCCAGGGCGGGCTCTTCACCCACAACAGCGGGTTCAAGGGCGGTAGCGGCGGCTTCGGGGGCGGCGGCGGCATGTCCGACAATACGGGCGCTGGCGGCGGTGGCGGCGGCTTCAACGGCGGCGGCGGCGGCAACAACTATCTCGGCAGCTGCAAGTGGGGTTCGGGTGGTGGCGGCGGTTCGTATAACGGCGGCGCCAAGCAGAACGGCAGCAGCGGTGCCAACAGCAGCCACGGCAAGATCGTGATCACGCCGGGATAATCGGCGACAGCGGCAGGTAGCTCGTACATCGGGGGTCAGACGAGACCATGCGGACCACTGCACCGACGTTGCTGGTGGCCGTAGGGGTTGTGTTATGCGGCCCCGTCACGTCGTGGGCGGACGCACCTCAGCGATCGGATACGTTCTCGAAGGCGGGCTTCGACGAGGTGGTCCAGGTCCTGCGCAAACATCATCTGCAACCGGCATTGCGGCGTCCACATGTATGGGCTGCGGCGGCCAACGGCGCCCTGGCGGCCACCGGCGCGCGTGCAGAGGTCCTGGACGCGGCCTGGCGGAGCCGGGTGTCGGACGGACGGCGGCGTTTCGCGGGCACCGTCGAACCCCTGATCTGCGGCGAGACGAAGCGCACCGATGTCCTCGTGCACTCCGTGCCCGCAATGAAGACCTGGAAGCAACAGGAAGCGGACACCGCGAAGGCCGGCACGACGGGCGAACCGCTGGTGGACGCACTGCGAGGCTGGCGAGCCCCCTTTGGCCGATCCGGGTTCGAGTGCGTTGTCGGGCGGGCGCTGCGGCTGTTGCACAGCAGGCATCCCGACAAGGAACCCCGAGCCAACGCGACCGGCCGAATGTGGCAGAACGCCGCGACCTACCTGTTGCGAGCCATCGACCCACACTCACGGCTGACCACGCCGCGCGCCTGGGCGCTGGTCAACGAGCCCACGTCCAAGGTGGTCGACCTGGGCCTGACGTTTACCTGGCGCGGCGGCCGGGCCGAGGTGCATGAGATCCTGCCACACGCCTCTCCGCAAGCGCGCAAGGTGCTGCCCGGCGACGTGCTTGACGCGGTGGACGGCACGGTGATTCGCGGCCGCAAGCAGGGGGTGATCATTGGCATGTTGCAGAGGCCGGCGGGCGCTTCCGTGGAGCTGGCTTTTCGGCGTGCGGGGCTGGCGCAGCTTGTCGTGGTCCAGTTGAAATACGTCGACACACGGGTCAAGGACGTGCAGTCGCAGGAGATCGCCGGGCTCGATAACGCGGTGATGGTAAGGATTCGTAAGTTCGCGGCGGCCAGCGGCAGGCAGGTGCAGGCGTTGCTGCTTGAACGGCTCGCTGAGGGGCCGCTGCAAGGCGTATTGCTGGACCTGCGGGGCAATCACGGTGGCATCATTCCTGAGGCGGTGACCCTGCTCGAGCTGTTCCGTCGCGGCGGCTTGATAGGGCGCGTTCGCACGCGCGACGCCACCGCTGCCATCGCCTTCAGTCGGAGGCGCCGACAGGTGCTGAAGATGCCGGTGGTCATGTTGGTCGACGGCGGTTGCGCCTCGGCCTGCGAATTCGTCGCCGCTTCTCTGCAGGCCAGCCATCGCGCGCTCATTGTTGGCACGCAGACCTTCGGCAAAGCGACGCTGCAGGAGTACATGCCGCTGAAGAGCGTGCGCGCCCGCGTCATGATCACGGTGGCCATGTTCTCAACGCCTGGAGGGCTGCCGATTCAGGCCCGTGGCATCCGGCCCGATCTGCTCCTGGCGCCCTTGTCTGCAAAGGCACGTGGCGAGGCGGCCATGCCCTTCCATCTGGAGCCTGCCAGCGATCGCAGCCGCGACAAGGAGCACCCGTTGCTGGGATCGGTGACCTCGTGTTGGCGCGCGGCCATGGCCCAGGGCAGTGCCACCAAGGACGTTCGCCTGGGCAAGGGAGTCGAGGCGCTTCGCTGCCTGATGGCGGTACAGCGGGCCGGAGAACACGTGGATCGGGGCGTTCAATAGGCGGTCAGCGTTGGCGTGCATGGCTCGTTTTTGCGGACTTCGGGCAAACCGCGATAGCCTGGGCGCCTCAGGCGGCGTGCCACGGGCGGGATGGCTGGCGGGGCACGGCGCAGATTTGCGGGGGGCCGAGGTCGATGGCCGAGTTGATCGTCACATTGAAAGATCGCGAGTTACAGCGCGTCCAGGTCGAGGGCGTGCTGACCCGGATTGGTCGAGATCGGGCCAACGAGGTGTGCATCGACAACACCGGGGTGTCGCGTCTGCATTGCTCGATCAAGTTCGAGAACGGGCGCTTCGTGGTCTACGATGAGGGCAGCAGCAACGGGCTCTTCGTCAATGGCGAAGAGGTGCTGGCGCACCCATTGGCAGATGGTGACGAGATCCAGCTGGGCAAGATCGCGGTGCGTTTCGAGGCTGATCGGCCGCCGTCAGCCGAGCAGCTGGCGCGAATCTCGGACACGGCGCAGGTCCGCATGCGCGGGGTGCGCAATCGCAATCCCGTCGAGACGACCAACATTCCGGTCAGCGAGATGGGGCGCCTCATCGCCAGCAGCACGGGCAGAGGCCCCGACATGAGCACGCGCAAGCAGCTGGCGATTACCAGCCGCGTGACCGACGAGCCAGAGGACGAGCCGGCGCGCCCCGCGCGGGTTGAGCCTTCGGCCCCAACGCAGGGGCGCCTGGTGCTGCTCCTGACAATCACAGTGGTGGTCCTGACCGGCGTGGTCGGATTCCTGCTCCTGACGCGATAGGGCCATGCGGCGGACACACCTTGCGTGGTGGGTTTGCGGCCTCGGTGTGCTCATCTGCAGCTCCGGGCTCGCGTCGAACGCGCTCGCGACAAGTCCGCCAACATCTGGTGGACTGACTGGCACGGCGGCATTTCAGCGGGCGTTGGAGTACGAATTTCGGCGCGGCCGGTCCACGTCGGAGGCTCGGCTGAGCGCGCTCTATCAGCAGGCTTGCAGCGGCCGCGTCCGTCTGGCCTGCGACTGGCGCACCTGGCATCGCGTCGATCGCCTGCCGGCGACTGATGTGGCGGTCATCTTCGGGCCGCCCTGCACAGCCGGCGAAGGCGTCGCCTGCCTCGCGGCTGCCTGGGCGAGCGACCTGGCGACCGACAAGGAAGGGCAAGCGGGTCGCTGGCTGGCCAGAGGCTGCCGGCTGGGCGTGCAGCGGGCCTGCGCAGAACACGCGTGGCGGCTGCTGAATGGTCGCGGCATGGTGGCGAATCCGCCAGCGGCGGCCAGAGCGCTGAGCCATAGCTGCAACGCGGGCGCGTGGCTCGGCTGCGTGGGCTTCGGTGTCGCGCTGCAACGTGGCGCGGGCGTGGCGCTGGATCGCGCGCGGGCGCTGACGCTGTTCAGTCGCGCATGCAGCGCCGGCGAACTGGATGGTTGCCATCGTTACGCACAGCGCCAGGCCGCCGGGGACGGGTTGCCCATGAATCCGGCCGCAGCGACCTCGCTCTGGCGCGCCGCCTGCAAGGGTGGCCACGCGCAGAGTTGTGTGGAGTTGGCCAGCAGCCTGCGACAGGGACGCGGCGCGGCCGTCGATTCGAAGGCAGCGACAAGCGCCCAGCATCGAGCGTGCGCATTGGGCTTGCGAACTGCCTGTTCGGCCGGTCTCCCTCAGCCGGTGGTGCAAACCCGGCCCCGACAGGCCAGGCCTGGCCAGCCGTCAGTGGCGCGGCCGATGCATCGACGCAGGGGCCCGCCCAACGCAGTGCCGTTGCCCGCGCGCCCCTCATCTCCCCTGTACGGGCGGCCCGGATGGCGTCCACCGCAGCAGCGCGTCGGCAGCTACGGGCATTGGTTGGCCGCCGGTTACGTGGCCGGCCCGTTGTTGGCCGTCGTGAGCCAGGGTATTGGCCTGCTGACGCCTCCCATCGTGCATTGGGCCCACGGCGAGGTGGGGCGTGGGCTGGCGGCCACCGGGGCCATCTTCTTCCTGCCCGCCGTTACCGCCGGCGTCACCGTGGCCGTCGTCTGCCAGGCAGGCGACTGCAACGAGAGCTCCGCGATCAGCGCCGTGCTGACCGCCGCGGTGACGACCTATGTCGCCTGGGCGGTGTACGACTGCATGAACAACAGCAGCAAGATCGGCTACGCACAGACGAATTCCCTGCGTCTGTCGCCCTTCGCCAGCCGAGACGACGAGGGCACGACGACCCTGGGCCTGGCCGGCTCTTTCTGATTGCAAACCATCGGTCCGCGCGCGCGGACCATGGGCGTGACAGATTCGATCAGTCCTCGGTCAAGCTGCGCAGCTGGCCCGAGAGCGCCCGCAGCTCGGCTGCTCGCCCATTGACCGCGTCCAACGCGTCCTGAAGCATCTCTGCACCGTCGGTTCGCTCTTCCTCATCGTCGCTGCCGACCATGCCGGCCGCGTCCCGAAGGTTGCGCAGATCCGGCTTGAAGGAGCTGATGGCACCGTAGAGTTGATCGGCCAGGTCGTTGATCTCGCTCAGATCGGCACCGCCACCGCCGCTGGCCTCGGCAGACGCCAAGGCCTCTTCGGCACGGCGGGCGGCTTTTCGGGCCTGGTGGGCTTCGCTCTCTGCGAACTCTTGTGCCTCGGCGGCTTTGGCGAGGGCGGCCTCGGTCTCCTTCAGCTTGCCCTCCGCATCAGCCAGCGCGTCCGATTGCTCGGAGGCTTTGGCTTCGGCGGCGCTGAGCGCCTCCTGGGCGGCCTTCAACTCGGCGTCCTTCTCGGAGCCCGCCTCGTCGCCCGCAGCCTGCAACTCGGCCACCTTCGCCTCGGCAGTGGCCAGCGCTTCGGATTGCTCGGCGGCTTTGCCTTCCGCCGCTGCCAGGGCCGCGGACTGCTCGGCAGCACTCGATTCCGCGGCTTTCAGCGCCTCCGCCTGCTCCAATGCCTTGGACTCCGCAGCGACCAGGGCCTGTCTGGCGGCCTTCAATTCGGCATCTTTTTCCGTGCCTGCGGCTTGACCAGCCGCCTCCAACTCGCCCGCCTTGGCTTCGGCGGCAGCGAGCGCCTCGGCCTGCTCTGCGGCCTTCTCTTCAGCAGCGGCGAGGGCTTCGGCCTGCTCGGTCGCGCGGGACTCGGCAGCGGCCAGGGCCTCCTTGGCAGATGCCAGTTCGGCGTCCTTCTCCGAGCCGGCGGCGGCCTGGCTGGCCTTCATTTCGGCCAGTGCAGACTCCGCTGCGGACAGCGCTTCGGCCTGCTCGGCAGCGTTGGACTCGGCAGCTTCAACAGCTTCAGCCTGCTCGGCCGCCTTGGCCTCAGCGTCGGCCAGGGCCTCCTGTGCCGCGCTCAACTCCTTGTCCTTCGCGGTGCCGGCGTCCTCCTGGGCCGCCTGAAGCTCGGCGATGGTGGCCTCGGCGGCGGTCAGGGCGGCGTCCTTCTCGTCGACGATGCCTGTGGCGGTGGCGAGCTCGGCTTCCTTCTCTGCTGTAGCCGCTTGGGCGGCGGCGAGCGCTTCGGCATGTTCGGTCGCCTGGCTTTCGGCGGCGGCCAGGGCCGCCTGCGCGGCGCTCAACTCATCCGCTTTGGCGGAGTCCGCACTCTCCTGTGCGGCCTCCAACTCGGCGATTCGGGCCTCCGCGGCGGTCAACGCCTCGCCCTTTTCTGCGGCGGTGGCCAGCGCCTCTGCCTGCTCGGCAGCCTTGGCATCGGCGGCGGCCAGCGCCTCGGTCTGCTCTGCAGATTTCGCTTCGGCGGTGGCAAGCGCCTCAGCCTGTTCGGCGGCTTTGGCTTCAGCGGCAGCCAGCGCTTCGGTCTGCTCGGCAGCCAGTGCCTCGGCCTGCTCGGCAGCCTTTGATTCGGCGGCGGCGAGTGCTTCGGCCTGTTCGGCGGCCATCGCTTCGGCGGCGGCGAGTGCTTCAGCCTGCTCGGCGGCCTTCGCCTCGGCTGCTGCCAGCGCCTCTGCCTGCTCGGCAGCTTTGGCTTCGGCGGCGGCGAGCGCTTCAGATTGCTCGCTGGCCTGTGCCGCTGCTTGCTCGGCGGCTTTGCTTTCGGCAGCGGAGAGTGCCTCGGCCTGCTCTGAGGCCTTGGCTTCGGCAGCGGCCAGCGCTTCGGCCTGCTCTGAGGCCTTCGCTTCGGCGGCCGTCAACGCTTCAGCTTGCTCAGCGGCCTTTGCTTCGGCGGCGGCCAACGCTTCGGCCTGCGCGGCAGAGTTGGCCTCAGCAGCGGTCAATGCTGCGGCCTGCTCGGCGGTCTTTGCCTCGGCAGCGGCCAATGCCTCCGCCTGCTCGCCAGCCTGGGCCTCGGCCTGCTCGGTGGCTTTCGCTTCGGCGGCAGCGAGCGCTTCGCCCTGTTCGGCGGCTTTCGCTTCGGCAGCGGCCAGCGCTTCACCCTGTTCGGCGGCTTTCGCTTCAGCAGCGGCCAGCGCTTCGGCCTGTTCGGCTGCCTTCGCTTCAGAAGCGGCCAGCGCTTCGGCCTGTTCGGCTGCCTTCGCTTCGGCAGCGGCCAACGCTTCGGTCTGTTCGGCAGCCTTCGCTTCGGCGGCGGCCGTGACCGCTGCATGCTCGGCGGCCTTCGCTTCGGCAGCGGTTTGCGCCTCTTGCATGGCCTGCAGCTCGGCATCCTTGTCGGAGCCCGCTTGCTCCTGGTCCGCCTTCATGTCGGCGACCGTTGTTTCGGCGGCGGCCACGGCTTCCGCCTGTTCGGCCAGTTTTGCCTCTGCGGCGGCCAGGGCTTCGTCCTTTTCGCTGGCGGCGGCCGCAGCTGCGGTCACTTCAGCTTCGTGAGCGGCGGCAGCAGCCTGCGCAGCGGCCAGGGCCTCGTCGCGTTCGGCCAGCGTGTCGTTGGCGGCCTGCAACGCCTCTTGCGCCTCGGTCAAGGCCGTCGCGGTCTGCTCGGCGCCGTCTCCGGCGCTCTTCGCCTCGGTGAGTTCGCCTTCCAGGGCCTCGACGCGGGCCCTCAATTCGTCGCCTTCCTGGGTCGCCGCAACGGCGGCCATTCGGGCCTCGGTCAACGCCTCCTCGGCCGCCGCGGCAGCGTTCGACTGCAGCTCGGCGATCCGGGTCTCGGCCTGCTCCTTTTCGCTGGCCGATTGCTCGCGCAGCATCTCGGTGAGCGACTCTGCGTTGCGACGTCCAGCGCGCGCCTCCTCCAGGACCTCTTCGGTCTCTGCCAGGCGCTCCTTGAGCGAATTGACCTCACCCTCGAGGGCGCTGGCTCGTTCGGCGGCTTCCGGGTCGACCGCCGGCTTGGCCGCTGCGGCGCTCTCGGACGCCTGCCTGGCCTCGTCGCGCTCCTTCTCGGCGTCCTTGCGGGCCTGTTCGGCCAGGTCCAGCTCGTTGCTGAGAAACTCCAGGCGGTCCTGAATCGGACGCAGGTCTTCCAGTTCGGCCTGTAGGCGACTCTCGATGCCGGCGCGGCGCTCGAGCTCCTTGCGCAGCACCTCGACCTCGTTGGTCAACCGACCCAACTCCGCGCCGATTCGCGGCGAGGCGGGATCGGGTGCCGTGACGATGACCTCGTCGATGGGCTGATCGGCAGACGGCGGGAGGAAGATCTCGGGCAGGCCGCCCTTGACGGGTTCGGGATCTGTCTCGAGTTCGGTCACATCGTCGGCGACGGGCTCGTCAACGGCCGGCTCGGGCTCGGGCTCGGGTTCGGCGTCCAGCTCGGGTTCGGCGTCCGGCTCGGGCTCGGCCTCCGGTTCGGGCTCGGGCTCGGCTTCCGGCTCAGGCTCGGGCTCGGCTTCCGGCTCAGGCTCAGGCTCGGGCGCGGATTCGTCGGCGTCCGGTTCGCCGGGGGGCGGCGCGTCTGGTGGTGGCGCGAATTCATCGTCGGGCTCGTCGGGCGGCGGCGCTGATTCGTCCTCGGGGGCTGCGGGAGGCGGCTCATCCGGCGGTGGCGCGATGTCGTCTTCGGGCGCTTCAGGCGGCGGCGCGTCCGGCGGCGGCGCGATGTCGTCCTCGGGCGCTTCAGGCGGCGGCGCGTCCGGCGGCGGCGCGATGTCGTCCTCGGGCGCTTCAGGCGGCGGACCGTCCGGCGGCGGGGGCGCGTCTGGCGGCGGCGGCGCGTCCGGCGGCGGCGGTGGGCCTGGCGGTGGGCCGATATCGCCCGGCGGCGGCGGAACGTCCGGTGGCGGTGCGATGGCGTCTGGGGCAGCGGGGCCGGGTGGCGGCGGCGGCGGTGGAATGGCGCCCGCAGGGGCCGATGGGTCCTCGATGGGCAGCTCGCCGCTGGCGCGGGCGAAGTCGTCTTCTTCCCAATCCAGGCGCAGCTCGAAGCTGCCGCACATGAACAGGGCGCCGTCACCGAGTTGGATGGGCGTCTTGGGCTTGAGGCGATCGCGTTCGTACCACGTGCCATTGGACGAGCCGAGATCCTGCAGCGTGTAGACGCCGGCGTTCCAGTTCACCACGGCGTGGCAACGCGAGACGCTCTGGCCCTTGGTCACGATTTCGCACGAGCTGTGGCGCCCGATCATCACCTGTGGTCGGCCAGGACCAATCGTGATTTCGTAGAGTTCCTTGTCGTCGCCGAAGTAGCAGATACGTGCCACGATGATGCTCCTCCGTCGGCCGCGCGTGCCGACTTCAACTCAGCCAGAACCCGGTGATGATGGGGTGCAACGGGTGCAGACCGCAAGGGGTGCCGAATCCCTCGCGTAAACTGTATAGTCATCGCCTTGGAGGTGCCGGATGGGCGGTCGGCTGACAAACTCGAGAGCACGGTGGATCGCCGCGATTGTCGTGGGGTTGACGGTGCCGATCAGCGCGACGTCGAGCGCAGCGACCCCGACCAGCGTGGCCATCGACGGCAGCCTGCGCGCCGCCAATGGCGGCCCGGTCGCCGACGGCAGCTACCTGACCACATTCCGACTCTACGCCACGGCCAACG
>CAYTLW010000199.1:0-9305 GCA_964438735.1 uncultured Enterobacteriaceae bacterium
CGGCACATGGCCTGGACGCCAAACTGGGGAAGTGCTTCGGGACCGTCGAACTAGGAGCTTGATTCGCTACGGAGGTTCTGCCGATGGTCGTCGAGGTGCGAGGCAGGTGTGTTCTGCAAGCCGCAGGACTGGCCGTAGTCAATTCAAGGTCTTGCAGGGCCCGCATGCCGCCGCCAGATCGGCGGCCAACGGCGGGACCGTAGTGTGAATCAAGCTCCTAGAACAAGTGGAGGACGAGCAGTTCCATGCCGGCGGCAGTCTGGCCCTGCTGGCCGCCGCAAGCGCCGAACTACAGGCGCTTGAAGGTCTGGCTGCCGAAGTGCAGGACGTGGGCCGGGAGCTCGCCGAGCAGCAGGCTACATCGCCCAACTCTGCGGTAAGCAATGACGCTGCCGGCCAGGTTTGCGATGACGGGGACGAAGCCGGTCTCGTTCCACGGGCTGTTCAACGTCAACCATTCTTGCCGGTCGACGACAAACAGAATTGCCGGTCGTCGTCGCCAGGATTGACGGCACGGCTGGCGACCTCAGCAGAGTCGGTGTCCACAATGAGCTTCCCGATCGTGGGCACGCTCTCAACCTCAGGAGTGCGGTCACAGCGGGAATCGGCAGTCTGGAAACGTGGCCCCAACCGCCCGACATTGCGGACCGACGATGATTTGAAGAGGGCGACCTACCAGTGAGTTCGCACACCTGGCCACGAGCGAATCTGCCGGTCAGCAGTGATCAGCGCCAGGGCATGCACCAGACATGTGGCCACCAGGAAGCGGTCTGCTGGGTCTTCGCCCGGGTATTCGGCCAGCTCGCGGCTCTTCATCGCGACGGCGGCATTGATTGGCAGCACGGTCAGTGGAGAGTGATCGAGGGCGCTTTGCACCCAACTCACCGGATCGGGGCGCAGCTGCAGGCGTCCCCGCTGGCCCAGCATGATGGTCTCCCAGACGCTGATTGCCGACAGGGCCAACTCGTCGCCGTTGTCGGCCAACGCCTGACGGGCGGCGGGAGAGAGGCGTTCAGGCTCGGTCAGGGCCCAAATCCACACATGGGTGTCCAGCAAGATCTTCATCCCGCAGCGTCCTGTTCGGCCCGTTCCCAGCCCTGGCGGGCGCCACGTTCCCAGTCATCGGGGCTCAGTTCGGGTTCGATGATATCGCCACTGATGTCAGCGCTGTCCCGCATCGAACCGAGCCAGCTGTCCGACACGCTCGCCACCGGCGGCGGACTCACCAGCGCGATCGGCTCGCCCCGTCGCGTGACCAGGATGGGTTCACGACTGCGCCGCACTTCGTCGAACAGGCGCAAACAGGTGGCCTTGAATTCACTGACTGAGACGACTTTGGGCTCTGGCATGTAAGAATATTACTATAGTCATCAACCATAGTCAAAACTTGGTCTGCCCGTGGTGTGCCGGTTCCCCATCATGACCGTCACAGCGGGTTTCCAGACGGCACCCGAATACTAGAAATGGCATACTGCTCGACAGTGACAACCTATCCCGACCCAACCCCCAAGTGAATCGGCCGCAGGCACGGACACAGACACGGACACCAACCCTCCCAACAACCGCCTGTGACCCGGGCTTGCCCAACGGCCAGCGACGGGTGAGGATGCCTGCGCGCAATTGGGAGGCGACGATGACCAACCCTCGATTCTCGACCCTTGGCTCCACCCTGGCCCTGCTCTGCTGCGTGGCCCTGTTCAGCGGCTGCAAGAAGCCGCCCGAGCCGGCCAAGAAGAAGGTGGCCAAAGTCGAAACGCCTTCGCCCGCGGCGGAAGATGCTGGCGCGGAGGGCGACACGACCCCTGATGCCGGCCCCGCTGTGGATGCCGGCCCCCAAAAGCCCAAACCAAACCCGCCGCCGGAAGAGGCGCCTGAGCACCTCAAGGCGGCGCCGGCCGATGCGCAGAAGAGCAAGTCGAAGCTGGCCTGGAAGCAGCTGTATGCGGGCTATGGCAAGGACAATCCGAGCCGGGATGACACCGTGTTCATCCACCACGCCACCTGGAAGACGGACGGCAAGCGGGTGGCCAATACCTGGCGCAAGAAGTCGCCCAAGATCCTCAAGATGAGCAAGCTGCTGCCCGGTTGGCGCGAGGGGTTGTCGAAGATGGTCGTGGGCGAGCGCCTGCGGCTGTGGATTCCGGAGAAGCTCGCCCTGGCGCGCAGCCAGCGGAAACGCGGCAAGAAGGGTATGCGCATCGTCGACATCGAGCTGCTGCGGCTGAAGATCGCGCCCAAGGCGCCCGAAGACGTGCGCAAGCCGCCCAAGGACGCGCTCAAGGCCAAGGGCGGGCTGCGCTGGAAGCCGCTCAATGAGGGCACGGGCAAGGTGAAACCGAAACGCACCGACATGGTGACGGTGAAGTACGCCGGCTGGACCAAGAAGGGCGAGTGCTTCGACCACACGGACCACGACGAGACCATGACGTTTCCGTTGCTGGGGGTCATCGAGGGCTGGACTGAGGGCTTGCAGCTGATGGTCGAGGGGCAGAAGGCCCGCTTCTGGATCCCAAAGAAGATGGCCTACGACGGCGAGCCGCGGAAACCGAAGGGCATGCTGGTCTTCGACATCGAATTGCTGAAGATCGGGCAATAGGCCCGGTATTCGTGACACTGCCATGACACACGACATGCGCGTGTGAATACCCTGCCGTTGCGGCGGACCGCTGTCGGGTCCGCGCCAGGGTGTTCCACATGGACTACGAAGCGTTCTTCGAGGATGGCATCGCGGCCCTGCGAACGGACGGACGCTACCGGGTGTTCGCCGATCTGGAGCGGGTCGCCGGCCGCTTTCCAAGGGCCCGCATGCACCGTGTCGGCGGCTGCGCCGAGGTCACGGTCTGGTGCAGCAATGACTACCTGGGTATGGGCCAGCACCACGAGGTGCGCGAGGCCATGCATGTGGCCATCGATCGCTGCGGTGCCGGCGCCGGCGGTACGCGCAACATCTCGGGCACCAACCACTACCACGTGCTGCTCGAACGGGAGCTGGCCGACCTGCACGCCAAAGAAGCCGCGCTGCTCTTCAGCGCCGGCTACACCGCCAACATGACCGCCCTGGCGACGCTGGGCGCGACCCTGCCGGACTGCGTGATTCTCTCGGATGCCTGCAACCATAATTCGATGATCGAGGGCATCCGCCACGGCCGCTGCGAGAAGCGCATCTTCAAACATAACGACGCCGAGGATCTGGAGCGGCAGCTGGCCGAGATCGACCCGGCGCGGCCGAAAATCGTCGCCTTCGAGTCGGTCTACTCCATGGACGGCGACATCGCGCCCATCGCGGCCATCTGCGATGCGGCCGAACGCCACGGCGCCTTGACCTACATCGACGAAGTGCACGCCGTGGGCATGTATGGCGCCCGCGGGGGCGGGGTGGCCGAGCGCGACGGGCAGATGCACCGGATCGACATCGTGCAGGGCACCCTGGCCAAGGCCTATGGCGTGGTGGGCGGCTACGTGGCCGCCTCGGAGGCGATCTGCGACTACCTGCGCTCCTATGGTCAGGGCTTCATCTTCTCGTCGGCGCCGCCGCCGGCGGTTGCGGCCGGTGCCCTGGCCAGTGTGCGCTGGCTCAAGGAACATCCCGAGATCCGCGAGCGCCACCAGGAACGCGCCGCCACGCTCAAGCGGCGCCTGCTCGCTGCCGGCATCCCGGTGATGGCCAACCCCAGCCACATCGTGCCGGTCATGGTCGGCGATGCGCACCTGTGCAAAGCCGCCAGCGACATGCTGCTGAACGCGTACGGCCATTACGTGCAGCCGATCAACTATCCCACCGTAGCGGTCGGCACCGAGCGGCTTCGCCTGACGCCGACGCCGCTGCATGACGACGTGATGATGGACGGCCTGATCCAGGCCATGGTAGACGTCTGGCGACGCCTTGCCGTACCTGTAGCTGCCTGATTGAATCGTCGTTCTGACGTCTGCCCCTCACCGCCCTGCGGCCGCCGCGCGACCGAGATCCCTGCAACAGGAGCCCTGCCATGGTCGAGACCCTGGACGCCGCGGCCATCCTGAACGGTGATGGCCCCCTCACAGCTGGCCTGGAGCCGGTGGAGGTGGCGCAGTTGGCCGCCGTCATGGGACGTCGGGTGGCCGCCGCCGGCGAAGACGTGGTGGTGGAGGGGGCCGAGGGCGACGCGTTGTACCTGGTTCTCGATGGACAGCTGCGCGTGCAGCGTGGCGGCATGTCGCTGTCGACGCTGGGCCCTGGGGATCTCTTTGGAGAGCTGGGCGCCCTCGGAGGAACGCCACGGGCCGCGACCGTTCGGGCCCTGACCGAAGTGGTCCTGGGACAAATCGATCGGGCGGCCCTGGACGAACTGGCCGCCGGCGCGCCGCACCTGTGGCGAAAGATGCACGGCAACGTGATCCGCCACCTGGGGCAGCGCCTGGTGGAGATGACCGACAACGTCGCCCGCCTGTTGCAGGAGCGCGCACGACCGCTGCGCACCAAGGTGACGGTGCAGCTGCCCGAAGGCAGCCGGGAGGTGCGGCCGGCGACGCCCATCTGGCGGCTCTTGGAGGAGGGCCAGGAAGACGCAGCGATCATCGCCGCGACCCACAATGGCAAGGCGGTCTCGCTCAACCGCCCCGTGTACGCGGACGCGACCCTGCAGCCCATGAGCCGCACTTCGTGGGATGGGCGGGCGGTCTATCGTCACAGCGTTGGCCTGCTGCTGCTGGAGGCGGCGCACGAGCTGGCGCCCGATCTGCGACCCAATATCGGCCCGTCGCTGGGATTTGCGCACATCATCGAGAAGCTCCCCCTGGATGCGGACTTCGTCGAGCGCCTGTCGGCCCGCATGCGCGACCTCGTCGAGCAGGCCCGGCCGCTGCGCCGCGAGCGCTGGACCGTGGAGGAAGCGCGCGAGCACCTGCTGGCCCAGGGCTGGAAGCGTGGCGCTCGCCTGCTGCGCACCTGGCGCGACAGCATGGTGCCCATGGCCAGCTACGGCCAGGTGCATGCCATCGAGTTCGACCCCTTCGCCCATACCACGGCCGCCCTCGGCAGCTTCGGCCTGACCATCCAGGGCGATGATGTACTGCTCTACTTCGGCGACGAGGCCCTGCGCAGCGACCAGCTGGTCCAGGCCGCCCATCCCGGTCGCCTTGCGCGCATGCATACCCAGTGGCTCAAGCAGCTGGACATCGACTGCGTCGGCGCCTTCAACGACTACTGCATCGCCGGCGACGTGGGCCAGATCATCCGCATCAGCGAGGGCTTCCACGAAAAGCGCATCTCCCAGATCGCTGAC
This sequence comes from uncultured Enterobacteriaceae bacterium, assembly GCA_964438735.1. Lineage (GTDB taxonomy): Bacteria > Myxococcota_A > UBA9042 > UBA9042 > UBA9042 > CAYTLW01. The sequence continues at coordinate 5,262 of CAYTLW010000199.1, forward strand.
CACATCGCCCGAGCCGACCGGCCGATCCGGGCCATCTGCATCGCCGGCCCCTCGTCATCGGGCAAGTCCACCTTCATCAAGCGCCTGACCGTGCAGCTGCAGGTCAACGGCATGACGCCCCATGGTCTGGGATTGGACGACTACTACGTCGACCGCGAGCGCACCGTGCGCGACGAACATGGCGAGTATGACTTTGAGTCGTTGCAGGCCATCGACCTGAACCTGCTCGGCCGCGACCTGCGCGCGCTCATGGCGGGCAAACCCACGCGCACGGCCACCTACGACTTCGTCACCGGGCGCAGCAATCCGGGCGCCGGCGCGGAGTTGCGTCTGGATCCGGGCCACGTGCTCCTGGTCGAGGGCATCCACGCCCTCAATCCCAAACTGCCGCTGCGTGAAGAAGACGGCGTCTACCGCATCTTCATCAACCCCATGACCTCGCTGCCGCTGGACGACGTGCACCGGGTCAGCGTGTCGGATATCCGCCTGCTACGCCGCATCGTGCGCGACCGCCAGAAGCGGGCCATCAGCGCGGCGGAGAACATCCGCAGGTGGCCGTCGGTGCGCAGGGGGGAGTTCAAACATATCTTCCCCCACCAGCCCAGCGCCGACGCCGTCTTCAATTCATCGCTGCTCTACGAACCGGCGGTGCTGCGCGTGTACGCCGAACGTTACCTGCTCGAGGTACCCGAGGAGCATCCTTCGTTCACGGTGGCCTTCCGCCTGCGTCGCCTGATCGACAAGTTCATCGCCATCTACCCCGATCACGTGCCGCGCACTTCTTTGCTGCGGGAGTTCATCGGTTGATGGCAGCGGGCTTGATCCCGATCAAGCCGGCAAGGACATGTGAAACGCTGCAGGTCGTCTCGTCTTGCGATGGGTGGCCCGATGTTCCATAGCCGGTGGCGCAATCGAAGGCAGTCCATCGTTGACAGGGAGGGGGCTGCCCCTTCAATGGACACCATGGGGGATTGAGATGCCTGGCGGGGGCCTGCCGCCGTCTGCGCTCGCCTTCGGGAGGAAGACACGTGTCCGCCACACCCGCACAAAACTCGCTCCAGCGTCACGTCGTGCTGCTGGTGGTCGCCGCCGCCCTGTCGGGCTGCCTGACCCAGCACAAACCACCGGCCTGGTACAACAAAGGCCACGAGCGACATATGCACAAGCCGGAGGTGCCGCCGCTGCCGAAGGCCGCCACGGCGACCGCGCTGTCGGAAGGCTCGACGGCGGTGACCGGCATGATGGACCCCGCCGCGCACCCCGTGCCGCCGCCGCCCTTCAGCGAAGACATCTTCCCGTGCAGTGATTGCCACGAGGACGAGGAGGTGGACACCACGCCGCGCAAGCTCACCGACGAGCACGAGGACATCCACATCAAGCACGGCCCCCGCGAGCGTTGGTGCTTCGACTGCCACAACCCGCTCGACCGCGACAAGTTGCGCCTGGTCAGCGGCGCGCTCATCGACTTCAAGGTGTCCTACCGCCTTTGCGGCCAGTGCCACGGCCCGAAGCTGCGGGACTGGCGTGCCGGAGTTCATGGCAAGCGGACGGGGCAGTGGAATGGCACCAAGCAGTACCTGCTGTGCGTGCATTGCCACAACCCCCATGCGCCCCGATTCAAGGACCTGAAGCCCATGGCGGTGCCCAAGAGGCCGTCAGAGCTGCACTGATTTCACCACGGCGACGCGCCATCGCGGCGCCGCCGTCTCAGGAGGTCGTCCACATGACCGGATGCCCCAACAGCCCAGCGAATCCGCAGCCTGAGAGTGACGCCCCACCCAAGGATAGGCGTGGCGTCATAAAAGCCGCCGGAAATGCCGCCCCAGTGGCCGTACACAACAAATGCTACGCCGCGGCGCGCGAGGAGTTCTTCCAGAAGAACTTCCGTGAGCTCACCGCCGAAGAGAAGAAGCAGGTCGTCGCACGCCTGGAGAAGAAGTACAGCGAGAAGTTCGAAAAGAAGGTCACCGTCAGCACGGAGCCGGCTGCCGATGGCGTGCTCTTCGGCTACGCGCTCGACCTGTCGCGCTGCATCGGCTGCCGGCGCTGTGTGTATGCCTGCGTCGACGAGAACAACCAGTCCCGCGAGCCCCAGGTGCACTACATCAAGGTGCTCGAGATGGAGAAGCAGCGCGGCGTCGACTTCCACCATGCCGACGCCTACTACGAAGCCGAGACGGTGCCCCGCGAGGGCCACTTCTACATGCCCGTGGCCTGCCAGATGTGCGAGGACTCGGCGTGCGAGAAGGTCTGCCCGGTGGGCGCGACCTGGAAGGAGCCGGACGGCATCGTGGTCGTGGACTACAACTGGTGCATCGGCTGCCGCTACTGCATGGCTTCGTGCCCCTACAGCGCGCGCAAGTTCAACTGGGGCCGACCCAAGGTGCCCAAGGACAAGATGAACCCGAAGACGCACTACCTGGGCAACCGACCGCGTCCACGCGGCGTGGTCGAGAAGTGCACCTTCTGCGTCGGGCGCGTGCGCGAGGGACGGTACCCGGCCTGCGTCGAGGTCTGCCCGGTGGGCGCGCGGAAGTTCGGCAACCTGCTCGATTCTGAAAGTGAAGTCCGCTACGTCATCGAGAACAAGCGCATCTTCATCCTCAAAGAAGAGCTGAATACACAGCCGAAGTTCTTCTACTTCTTCGGCATGTGAGGGGCGGATGAACCGTATCGTCAAGATCTTCGAGTTCCTGCGTTACTGCATCCGCATGGTGAGTCGCGGCACCCCGTTGTACTACGCGTGGGTCGTCGGGCTGGTGGTCCTCATCGGTATCGGCTGCATGTCCTACGCCGAGCAGTGGGACGAGGGCCTGATCCTCACCTCCATGCGCGATCCGGTCTCCTGGGGCTTCTATATCGGCAACTTCACCTTCCTGGTGGGCGTGGCCGCCGCGGCCGTGGTGCTGGTGATCCCGGCCTACGTCTACAACTGGGGGCCCATCAAGGAGATCGTGGTCATCGGCGAGCTGCTCGCCATCTGCGCAATCGTCATGTGCATCCTGTTCGTGGTGGTGGATATGGGCCAGCCCCTGCGCGGCTGGCACCTGCTGCCGATCCTGGGCACGCCCAACTTCCCGCGCTCGCTACTGGCCTGGGATGTGCTGGTGCTGAACGCCTACCTGGTGCTCAACCTGCTCATCGCAGCGCACGTGCTCTACAAGGGCTACCGCGGCGAGCCCTACAACAAGAGCTTCGCGCTACCGCTGATCCTGCTCTCCATTCCCGCCGCGGTGAGCATTCACACCGTGACCGCCTTCCTGTTCAGCGGCCTGGCCGCGCGGCCGTACTGGAACGCCGCCATCCTGGCGCCGCGTTTCCTCACCTCGGCGTTCTGCAGCGGGCCGGCCATCATCTTGATCCTGCTGCAGATCCTGCGCCGCAACGCGGGCCTGAAGATCAAGGACGAAGCACTCTGGAAGATCGCCGAGCTCATGGCCTACGCCATGTTCATCAACCTCTTCCTCTTCGGCGCCGAGATCTACCGGGAGTACTACTCCAACACCCATCACGTGGTGCACTACGAGTACTTGTTCTCCGGCGTACACGGCAAGACGGGCATCGTCGCCTTCGGCTGGTCGGCGGTCATCTGCAGCACGGCGGCGTTCATCATCTTCCTGGTGCCCAAAACCCGCCGCAATCCCATCATGCTGAACCTGGGCGCGCTGCTCATCTATACCGGCTGTTACATCGAAAAAGGGGTCGCCCTGGTCATCCCGGGCTTCACACCCTCACCGCTGGGTGAGATCTACGACTACGTGCCCAGCTGGACCGAGCTGCTCGTCTCGGCCGGCATCTTCAGCGTCGGCTTCCTGATGTTCACGCTGCTCATCAAGATCGCGGTACCCATCATGATGGGCACTGTACCCGGGCGCGAGGTACAGACGGGGGAGAAGGCCGATCCCGAGTTGGCTCAGGCGGCGTAGGCTTCCGGTCCGTCCCCTACCCTGAAAGGCCGGGGCCGGAGCCTAGTTCGACGGTCCCGAAGCACTTCCCCAGTTTGGCGTCCAGGCCATGTGCCGCGTTGAGACGGTTCGTCCAAGG
>CAYTLW010000200.1:0-9180 GCA_964438735.1 uncultured Enterobacteriaceae bacterium
TCTTCTACTTCTCCTACAGTTTCAGGGCTTCGACCGACTTTGGGTCAGGTCTGCCGGGCGTGCATTGTGGCGTCCGTGGCGACCTCAGGCGCTACGGGTTGGGGTTGCGCGTCGGCGATCGGTACTGTTGAATGCTCGTGCTCAGAGGTCGCCCCCACGGGCACAGGAGTTCCAACAGCGGCAGGGAGTTTCCAGCATGACCGTCCGCCACGGAACATGGATCGCGAGCGTGCTGGCATGCGCTCTGCTGGCCCTGCCGAGCGATGCCGCCCCGCCCCCCCGGAAGGCACCTCCGCCAGTCAAGGCCCGCAGCTATATCTGCCCCATCGATGGCGGCAGGACGAGCGCCATCGGCCATGACGGCCGGCCGTCGCCCAAGCGCTACTCCGACTTCGAGATGCCGACCCGCGCGTATACGAACCTGGTGGTCGCGTGCCCGAAGTGTGGTTATGCCAGCTGGACCCAGGACTTCGAACGGCCCGTCAGCGGCTCCATCACCACCTACGTGATGAGCCGCTTCAAGAAGTCCGCCCGGCGAGCGGCGGCCGAACCTGCGATCGCCTATCAGCATCACATGAGCCTGCTGCACAGCAAGCGCGCGGACATCCGCGAACAAATCGGCACCGCGCTCTTCTATACCTACGTGCTCAAGCGCAAGCGCCCGTGGGGCGGGCTCGACCCGGCGTTGGAACGCAAGATCCTCAACGCCAGGCAGCGGGCGCTCAAGCTGATGAAGAGGGCGATGCAGCGCGATCCGCCACGAAACGCCCGCGGACGATTGGAATGGCGATACCTGATTGGAGAGTTGAACCGACTGGTCGGAGAGCACAAGCGCGCCACGCCAATCCTCGCCGATGTCTGCCAACAGCGCGACGCCGGCATCACTGTTCGGCGGCTGTCCTGCGAGATGGTCGAGCGTGCCCGCAGGGGAAATACGTCCGAGGACTATCGCGACGGCAAGTTCGATGTTCGCGGCATCGATGCCGCTGAGAAGCGCGCCGCTGCCATGAAGGCCGCTGCACAAAAGCGGCGCGCGGCTGACAAGAAGGCTCAGGCGGCAGCGGGCGCAGCCAAGACAAAGCCGAATGACAAAGCCAAGAGCAAGGGCAAAGCCGGCGATGCAAAGTCGGGGACCCTGCCGCCGGCCAATGTTCACCTGCCCCCCCCGGACTCGGGCGATAAGTACGCACCCCCACCGCCGCCACCCGCCGGATAGCCGGCCAGGGTCGGTGAATGGGCTCGCTGGCGGCCCACTTGCATCCCGGCGCGTCCTCGATGAAACTTCCGCCACCAATGATGTTTGCGCTACGCCACTACTGCATTGCCTTGACCATCGCGGCAGCCGGCGTCTGCGTGGCAGCGCCCGCGACCGCGGCGCCGACTGGCAAGGCTGGCGTCAAGGCGCCGGCTCGCGGCGCCAAGCGCGGAAAACGCAAGGGCTTTCGGGCCATCAAGCGACGCAGTAAGCTGACCATGGAGCTGGCCCGCAAGGGCGAGGAAGAGTTGCAACGCTCGGTGCGCGTGTTTCAGCAGCGCTACCTGATCAAGAAGTTCCGAGCCGAGCTCGTCGTCGGCGGTGCGACCGAACTGGGCGACCCGCTGGTGCACCATTGGGCAAGCGATGTCGGCCTGACGTTCCACCTGTCGCAGCGCTGGGCAATCGGTGTGTCGGGCATGAAAGCGTGGGGCAGCCGACAGGAAGCGTTCGATGCCGTGCAGGACGATTTCGGATTGTTCCCCGAGCGCTCCCTGATCCAGGCGGGCGGCTTCGGCGAAGTTCAGTTCAGCCCGGTGTTCGGTAAGTTCGCCAGCTTCGGCCTTGCGGTCGTTCAGATGGATGCGTACCTGATCGCCGGCGGCGGCGCCGTGCGTACCAACGTGGGAGAGGAGCTCAAGCCCACGGGGCTGGTCGGTTTCGGCCTTCGCATCCACGCCTTGCGTGCCTTGACGCTCTCCCTCGAGATTCGCGACCTGATCTACCAGGAAGGCTTCCTGCTCGACCGTAGCGAGGTGCTCCAGCACGTCTTCGGCGGCATCAAACTCGGACTTTGGATTCCGCCCACCTTCACCTACAGGTTCCAACGATGACGGCCCGGCAGACGGCCACGGCGCGCATTCCGGTTCGCTTCCTGCTTCTGGCGGGTGCGTTGTGCACGGCGGCGGTGACCTTTACGCCGGCTCCGGCTGCCGCGGAAGACGATGTGCTGGCCAACAGCCCGGTGGTTCGACGGCAGCTGATGCCACGCGCCGGTCGACATGAAGTGGCCGGCCTCTTCGGGCTCTCCGTCGGCGATCCCTACGTGCGCAACCTGCTCCCAGGCGTGCGCTACGACTGGCATCTCTTCGACTGGTTGGCCGTGGGCGGGCGACTGCAGTTCGGTATCCCGCTCGAAACTGCGATGTTCGAGGAGATCGACACCAAGGTCGCGCGCAACAACGAGACCTTCGAGATGGAAGCGAGCAGCCTGCGATTCATCGGGCTGGCACACGCATCGGTGTCGCCCCTGGTGGGCAAGTTGCTGACCTTCTCGAGCCTGCCGGTGAACTTCGACCTGCATTTCGACCTGTCCATCGGCATCGTCGGAACCGGCAGCACGGGCACGAATCTGGACACCGGCGCCGGCATCTCCTTCGGGGCCGGTGGTGGAGTGCGCATCTTCCTGTCGCGCGTATTGGCGCTGACGTTTGACCTTCAGGCCATCACGGCTGACCGGCCTCTATCCGTCAATCGCGACAGCAAGGAAGTGGGCGCCAAGACTCGCTTCAACACGATCTTCGACGTGGGCTTGTCTTTCTTCATGCCGCCCAAGTTGTCGCGCGGCGACTGATCCCTGCTAGCGCCGGCTGTTCCCGCTCTCGCCGTCGAGTAGTCGCAACATCTGCACGTACTTGGCCTCAGTCGCCGGACGATATCGCAAGCCGAGCTCCGCCAGCATCTTGCCGACCAGGGGCGCCAGGCGCGTGGCGTCGGCGTGCTCCACCTCCAGCTCGAATCGCCAGCGGCCGCCCGGCATTCGCGTCCGGTCCAGCTCAAGGGAGATCTGTTCACCGGCGGCGACATCTGGCGACCAGCCCAGCCGATCGGCGGAGATCGTCCAGCATTGACGATAGTTGTGCATCTCGGCGTGGACCGCGACCACGGGATCGACTTTCGGCTCTTTCAACGCAGCCCGCACCGAACTCGCCAGGGGCAGCGCGGATAGCGGGCCCGACCAGCCGCTGCCCTGACGCCACCGAGCCGCATACTTCGGGGTGAGGGCCGTCTCCCATTCGCCCGTGGTCATCACGCCATCCACCAGGCGCGCCCCCGCCTTGCAGGTCATCCAGGCGCGATTCTCTTCCAGGCGGACGCGCAGCATCACGCCGGCGTTGCGCAGCATCTCGTCGCGGCTGTCCAGGTAGAGGTTGCGCTGCTGCTGATGCTCGGGCGCACCGTGGTTTGCGAGCGCCTCGGCCAGGCGCCGCCACGCCGCTTCATCGTCAAGCAGCAGTTTGAGTTCAACTTCGCGGCCTGGCGATGTGCCGGCGCCGGTCACGACAGGCCCATGATCGCCTTTGCCAGGCTCAGGTAGGTGACGACCCCCAACATGTCCACCAACGAGGCGATGAATGGGGTCGAACTGACCGCCGGATCCAGGCCGATACGCTCCAGCAAGATGGGCAACATGGAGCCCAGGAGGGTGCCGATGGTGACCACGGCGATCAGTGTGATGGCCACCGTGGCGGCGAGTCCGAAGAAGGTACCCGGCTCCGCCCAGAGACCAGCGCAAATGGCGCCAATAAAGGCCAGCATTCCGCCGAGTACGAGGCCGATGCCGACCTCACGCCGCAACACCCGCCAGGCATGGCTCAGGTCCACCTCGCGCACGGCGAGGGCGCGAATGACCAGGGTCGCCGACTGCGAGCCGGAGTTGCCGCCCGAGGAGATGATCAGCGGCAGAAAGGCCACCAGCAGGACGGCCTGGGCCATCTCGTCCTCGTACCAGGTCAACGCCTCGGCGGTGAGGATGCCGCCGACGAAGAGCGCCACCAGCCAGGGCGCCCGTTTGCGTACGAATGTCCAGAAGGAGGTGCCGAAATAGGAGGTCTCCAGCGGCTGCACGGCGCCGATCCGGTGGATGTCCTCCGTGGCCTCCTCCTCCAGCACGTCGACCACGTCATCGACCGTGACGATGCCGATCAGGTGGTGGTTGTCGTCCACGACCGGCAGCGCGATCAGGTCGTAGTGCTGAACCGTCGAGGCGACCTCCTCCTGGTCGGCGTCAGGACCGATGGTCTTGACGTCTTCGGTCATCAGTTCAGCCACCCGCGTGCCGGGTCCGTGCAGGATGAGGTCGCGCAGGGACACAACCCCGACGAGGGTGTCTCCGGCGGCCACGATATAGACGTAGTAGACGGTCTCGGCCTCTTCGCCGTACTTCCGGACGCGATCGATGACTTCGGCGACGGTCATCTCCAGCGGCACTTTGAGGATCTCGGTGGACATCACCGAGCCGACTGTTCCCTCTTCGTAGGCGACGAGGCTGCGTACGTCGGCGGCCTCCTCGGGATCCATGCGCGCCAGCAGGGCGTCGGCCAGCTCGTCGTTGAGGTCGCCGATCACGTCGGCGCGCTCATCCGAGGCCATCTCCTCGACGATAGGCGCTGCGTTTTCGACGCCGATTCGGGCGATCAGTTCGCTCTGATGTTCCTCCTCGATGCACTCGAGGACCTCGGCAGCGCGGTCGGGCTCCAGGGCCAGCAGCAGGCCAACGCCAACTTCATCGTCGGCGGCTTCGACGAGGTCAGCGACGTCCTCTGCGTGCAGGTCGTCGAAGAGTTCGCGGATCGAGGTCGGATCGGTCCGGAAAGCCGCGACCACGTCCGGCAGCATCAGGTTCGACAGGCGCATGAGGGCCTCCCCAGGATGGCGTTGCGGGCGACGCTAGAGGCGGCCTGTGCCGCGCAGGAACATGTGCCGTACCGGGTCGAGTTCGTTGCCGTGCGGATAGCTGGGACCCAGCGCGTTGCGTGGACCATCGGTATGGACCGCCAGCGAGAGGGCGCCGCGGCGCCGACGCGAGCGCCACGGTGCGCGTTCGGCCTGCTGCTTGGCGCCCCACCTCTCCTGGAGATCGAGCAGCTCGTCGAAATTGGCGGGCAGTTCGCTGGCCAGGGATTGCAGAATCCAGCCGGCACATTCGGCGTCGGCGGTGGCCCGGTGGGCCTCCTCCAACTTGACGCCGAGGCGGCGGGCGACGGTGCCCAGCTTCATGTTGCCCTGACCGCGCTGGATCTCTTTGGCAAAGATGAGCGGGTCGAGCCAGGTCGCGCCGTCCGGTAGGGAGCGACCCGCCCGGGCCATCTCTTCGACGATGAAGAGTCGGTCGAAGTCGGCGTTATAAGCGACCAGCGTTCGGCCGGTGATGGCCTCGAGGAAGCGGTCTGCCACATCCGCGAAGCGCGGTTGTCCAGCGACATCTTCGGGCTTGATGCCCGTGATGCGCGTGGTGTCCGGCGGCAACGGACGCTCGGGGTCGATCAAGGCGCCCCAGCGCTCGGTCACCTCGGCGCCATCGAAGAGCACCACGCCGAGCTCGACGATCCGATCGCCCTGATCAGGATTCAGACCCGTGGTCTCCGTGTCGATCACGGCCAGCGAACCCAGGTGCCATGGTGTGGCCGTCTCGACGGTATCCATTGCAGGCCTCCCGGGCGTCTATGCCGTCTGCCGGAGCGCGACTTCGCCCATCCGGATCGGTCGACCGAGCTCGCCGACGGCTTCAAAGTCGGCGCGTTCCAACACGAGAACCACGGTCGAGCCCATTTCGAAGACGCCGAACTCGTCTCCCCGGGCCACCTGGCGACCATCTGAGACGGTCATCCGGCCACTGGGCGGCTGCCCCTCGTTTGCCGCCAGGTCTGTGAACGACATGCGCATATGGCCGACGAAGGTCGCCCCGACCATGATCAGCGCGGCGCGTCCGAATTCGCTGTCAAAATGGCCGACGAAGCGCTCGTTTCGGGCCAGGAGTCCGGCGACATTGTTCAGGCCCAGGCGATTGACTGGGAAGAGCGCCCCGGGCAGGTAGCGCCAGTGGGTCATCCGACCATTCCAGGGCGTGTGCACACGGTGGTAGTCGTTCGGTGCCAGATACACGACCGCATAACTTCCGCCGCGGTAAGGGTCAGCGTCGGCGCTGTCGCCGAGCAGCGCGTCCAGGCTGTATTCCACGCCCTTGACCTGCACCAGCACATCCCGCTCCAGGCTGCCGAACGCGGTCAGGCGCCCATCCGATGGCGACGGCAGGTGGGCCGGATCGTCATCGATGGGCCGCAGTCCAGGGCGCAAACGCCGCGTGAAGAACTCCTGGAAGCTGCCGTAGTGAGAAACCGGGTGCTCCGCCTCGTCCAGCGCGACGCCCCAGGCGCGCGAGAAGCCCTTGATCACCGCCCCCATGGCCGGCCGCGGTGGGCGCAGGCGAACGGCATGGCCCATCAGGCGCGAGACGGCGGGGCGCGACAGGGCGCGCAGCCAGACGGGCGGCGGCTCGCTGATGGACATGTGGCCTCTCCGCTCCGTTAGAGGTGGGCGTCCGTGGGACCCAGGATGGCGGCCAATCGGGCCCGGCGCTGAGCCAGTCCGTCCAGGTTGACGGCTTCCAACTGGTCGACGCTGAAGCCCTGACAGCAGCAGGAAGCGACCAGCGTGCCCGCGATCATCGCCTGCTGCAAGGTGGCTGGATCGAAGCGGCCGGCGCGCGTGACGTAACCCATGAAGCCGCCCGCGAAGCTGTCGCCGGCGCCAGTGGGGTCGATCACGTCATCCAGGGGCAACGCTGGCGTCAACCAGGCGTCCTCTCCGTTGAACAGCCAGGCGCCATGCTCGCCGCGCTTCAGCACCACGGTGGAGGGGCCCATGGCCCGGATGCGCCGGGCGGCGGTCATCACGTCGCCGCTGTCGGACAGGGAGAACGCTTCCTCGTCGTTGATGAACAGCAGATCGACCCGGGCCAGCACGCGTTCCAGGGCCTCCCGAGCGCCATCGATCCAGAAGTTCATCGTGTCCATGGCCACGAAGGCGGGATCCTGGACCTGATCGAGCACGCTGACCTGCAGGTCTGGATGGATATTGGCCAGGAAGACCACCTCAGAGGCGCTCAGGTCGGCCGGAATGTCGGGCTTGAAGTCCGAAAAGACGTTCAACTCCGTGAACAGGGTGTGTCGCGTCTCGAAGAAGCGGGAGTAGCGGCCGCCCCAACGAAATGTCTGCCCCGCCACCTGCTGGACGCCGGAGAGATCGATGCCCCGGCTGGTGAGCCGCTCGAGATCGGCCGCATCGAAATCATCTCCAACCACCGCGACGATGGCCGTCGGCGCAAAGAGTGACGAGGCGATGGAGAAGAAGGTCGCGGATCCGCCCAGGGCGCGATCGACGCTGCCAGCGTGCGTTTCAACAGAGTCGTAGGCCATGGATCCGACCACGAGCAACCGCATGATGTCCTCCAGCACCGGATTCCCCCGGTGTTCGTGCCTGTCCGCGTCCGGCTCAGTCGGCCTCTTTTTGGTAACGATCGAGGAAGAGCGCCACCCGCTCATAGACGTCGGGCGGCACCACATCGGGCCGGGTCATCACCGCAAAGCGCAGCGCATCCGTGGCGGGACATGGGCCGGTCGGCGGGTCGTTGGCCACGGCCGCGATGATGCGCCGCGCCTTCTCGACGTTGGCCTGCAAGGTCTCGATCACCTGGTCGACGGTCACCGCGTCGTGATCGGCATTCCAGCAGTCGTAGTCGGTGACCATGGCCACCGTCGCGTAGGGCAGTTCGGCCTCACGGGCCAGGCGCGCCTCGGGCATATTGGTCATGCCGATGACCGACACATCGGGCCAGGTGCGGAACAAGAAGGACTCGGCGCGGGTCGAAAACTGCGGCCCTTCGATGCAGACGTAGGCGCCGCCGCGCTGATGGGCGATGTCGAGCTTATCGCAGGCCCGCACGATCGCCGCGGTGACCCGTGGGCTGGTGGGATCGGCGAAACCTACATGGGCCACGATGCCGCCCTCGAAGAAGGTGCGCGCGCGACCGACCGTGCGATCGATGAACTGATCTGGCAGGAAGACGTCGCCTGGGGCCAGTTCCTGCCGCATGGAGCCGACTGCGGAGATCGACAGGACGTCCTGGACTCCGACGCTGCGCAGGGCCCAGATGTTGGCCCTGTAGTTGATCTCCGAAGGCGACAGGACGTGCCCGCGCCCATGACGTGGCAAGAAGAAGAGCTGGGTGTCGCCGATCCAACCCTCGATCAACGCGTCCGAAGGGGCGCCGAAGGGCGTCTGCACGCGGTGCTCGGAGATGCGTTCGAGGCCGTCGATCTCGTACAGACCGCTGCCGCCGATGACGCCGATCACGGCCCTCGTCATGTGGTTCTCCTGGCCGACGATGGTGGCGATCGGCGTTCGATTCTGGGGCTGTCGTTTGTGGCGCGGGCGGCCGTTGAGGGCTACGCGCCCGTGGGGGCGGCCTCGGAGACCGGGCCCTCGGCGGCGCCCAAGGCGCGCTGGCGCTCGACGAACTCGTCGATCAACTCGTAGTCACCTTCCTCGAGGTCGAGGAAGCGGACGGCGAGCCCGTGGCTGTAGCCGCGCACTCGGCGGGTACCGATGACCTCACCGCGTACGACCACGGTGTGATCGCTCTCGGGCAGCTCGAATTCGAGCGCGACGTAGCGGCGATCGATGGCGTTTCGCTGCGAGTAGGAGTGACTCTCGAGAAAGATCCCGCTGGCGGACAGGTTGGTCGCCGGATGTACGAACAGGCGCTCGCCGTCCCGCTCGCGGGCAAAGATCTCCACCGTGACCCGCTTGGCGGTCCGGCGCTCGGCCACCCCCTCGGGAGGACGGGCTATCGGGGACTTGTCCACTGCGTCGTTCATGCTGTCGAACTCCCGCCTCGATGGCTCGTTTTCGGGGGGGCGGGATGGTAGATGAATCGAAGTCGGAGAGTCAACGATCATGTGCAGGCCGCTCGGTCGGAAGCGGCGGGCCAGCGCACGGGATGTTGCCGCTTCCAGGCTTGCAATAGCCGTCGTGAGGTGCTAATCAGCGCGGCGCTCGGGCCGGTATGGCATCGGGCCAGACGGGGGTGTAGCTCAGTTGGGAGAGCGCTTGAATGGCATTCAAGAGGTCAAGGGTTCGATTCC
>CAYTLW010000201.1:0-9067 GCA_964438735.1 uncultured Enterobacteriaceae bacterium
GCCGGTGGTCCATGACCATCGATCGACCAGTTCGCTGCTGGCCGGCGTTCCTGTCTGAAATCCGAACCCGCGCAGCGGGTTCGTCCAATGAACAATATGTCAACTTTTATTCAGGGGTTGCGCGAGCAGATCGGGGGCCATTCGTCTTATCCCCTTCACTTCAACGCGACCTTCAACCCGACCTCGGCGTGGGTCATCCAGCAGCTGCGCGAGGCGTTCCCATTCGACACGGCCCCCCGCCACTTGATCTTCGACCGGAAAAAGGGAAAAGGGACGTATCTGACACCCTACTCCGGTAGCACCTCGACGTGGCCCAGCGGCTCGGCGGCCTCGAAGAACTGAATCCGCATCCCGGCCGCGAAGGCGTGCCGCCGTACGAACCTGACGTTGACGACGGCTGCTTCACCAGGCCGCAATTCAGACCGATCCTGAAGTTCGATCATACCAGACGCCAACTCACCTTCGCGGACGGCAAAGAGCGGGCGATAGCCGTCGTGGAACGGGGTTTGCCGCTTGCCTGCGCCGGAATACAGCGTGAGCATTGCCCTGACTCGGAAGCTCATGGCATCACCGGGCTGTAGTTGAGCGGCGTGCTCGAAAGAGATCCGAGGTTCTCCGCCGGAATGGAGACCGCATCCATGCCATCGGCCCGGAAGCGGTAGCTCTTGCCCATCACACTGTTCGGCACGTCGACCTTGATCAGGTGGTTCGGGACGCCGTCCAACTTGAAGTTGCCTTTGCCGAACTTCGCAGCGTCCTCCAAGCTGGTAGCGAAGAGCTTGCCGGTCTCGTAACCGCCGTCCTTTGTGCGCAGGCCATGGGCAGCGATGTCGTCCAACTCGGCTTTGGAAACGGCACGGTAGAGGGTGGTGCTTCCTCCCCCCTTTGAGGCCTTCCCGGCAGCCCGCGACATACGCCCCGCCTTCACCCCAACCGAGACCCCACCAGGAATAAACGGGATCGCCAGCGCAACCGCGTCCAGCCCGATGCCAACAACATCGAGCGCCGCGGCTCCCCAAGCGCCCGAACCGAGGCTGCCCCAAAGGCTCGCGAAGCCCACCGCAACCGAGAAGGCATCCCAGACGGTCTCGGCGCACAGGCCGCTGGGGTCGAGGTGGTTCACCGGATCCGACCCGACATAGCCCCACAGATTCGTATCCCCAGCCGCAAAGCCGATCGGATCCCGTCCTGTCCACCGCCCCACCTCCGGGTCGTAGTCCCTCGCACCGAATCGTACCAGCCCGGTGGTCGGATCCACCAGCCCGCCGGCATACCCGAAGGGCTGCCGCGACCAGCCCTGCGCGATCGTCTCCGACGTCACCACCCCCCAGGCGTCGTAGTCGTACTTCTCCTTCACCGCGCCGGTGGCCACGTCCACCACCAGCCGCACGCTGCCCAGGTGGTCATGCACCAGCCGGTACTTGCCCGTCACCACGCCCACATCGTTGTAGCGCAGCACGTAGTCCGGCACATGCCCGCGGGTGCCGTAGACGAAGCGCGACCGCACATGCCCGGTCGAGTCGATCTCCGCGACCGGGTTCAGGGCGTCCTGGTACAGCCACCCCCGATCGAACGCCAGCGAAGGCGCGCCGACCGGATCGACAAGGCGGCCGATGCGACGACCGAGCCCGTCGACCACGTAATCCACCGTCGACCCGTTCGTCTGGCTCGCTCGCAGCAGGCTGCCGCCGTGATCGTAGACGAAGCTCCAGTCGCCCTTGTTCAGCAGGCGCCCGTCGGCGCTCCAGGTGTGCGCCTTGTTGTTGTACTCGTAGACCCGGTCCTGGTCGTCGTAGCTGGCCGTCACCGTCACCGCGCCGGTGGTGGCCGAGGTTCGGTTGCTGCGATCGTCCCAGATCCACGTGGTCGCGGTGCCATTGTTGGTCGCCTGGCTCAGGCGGCCCGTGCTGTCGTAGCTGTACAGCCAGGTCGTGCTGATCACCTCGCTGCCGCTGACCACCCGCTTGGTGAGCCGCCCGAGGGAGTCGCGACTCCAGCCGACAGCCTCCCAGTCCTCCCGGTAGATCGTCTGCCCGTCCCACTTGACCTCGTAGCTCGCCGGCTCCAGGAACGAGCTGTACGTCCACGTGGTCGTGATCGTCTTGCCGCCGTGGCTCATCGACGTGCCTGTCAGCAGCCCGCTGTCGGCGCTGCGGCTCAAGGTCAGGTCGCCGGCGACGGTCAACAGCCCGTCGTCGTCGTACGACAACGCGATCGCGCCGCCCACGTGAACGGGCGAAGCGGCCTTGTCGACCTTGCTGCTGACGAGCTGGAGGTTGTCATTCCAACCGAACGTCACCGTGCCGTTGACATCGTCGTGGCCGCTGTACTGCTCGGTCGCGGGCAGGAACCCATCGGAGGTGTACGCCAGGTGGACCTTGGCGGGCGCCGTGCCGACGTACGGACCATTGATGGACGCCAGTCGGCCGATGGCCTCCCAGTTCGCGGAGTTGTTGGCGCCGTGCCAGGCCACCGTCGCCTGCACCGTGCCGCTGCCGGCGAGCACGTCGGGCAGGGTCAAGGTCGTCGGCCGGCCGGCGGCGTCGCGGCCAATCTGCACCACCGGAGCCGGAGCCGGACCAGGCAAGGTCACGCTGGTGAGCAGGCCGTCGACATCCCACGCCGGCGTCACCGCGTAGCTCGCCAGTGGAGAGACCACCGGCCACAGCTCGCTGGTCGGCCGGCCGTCGTCGTCGTAGGTGTAGCGATACTCCGGCTTGGCGTTCGACGCCAGCGGCGCCGGCGGTGTCAGCTTCGTCAACTGGCCGCCGAGGTCGTAGGACAGCTCCACCGGGCCCGCCGCGCCGGCGACGGAGATCCCCGTCACACGCCCGACCCCGTCGCGGCTCAGGGTCGCGCTGTCGCCATTGGGTGCCGTCACGCTGCTGAGCCACCCGGTGTTGGCCGCATGGCCCAGGGTGGTGGTGCGACAGGTCGCGCCGACACAGGTGGCGGCGGTCTCGAGCCAGCCGTTCTGCCCGTGGTAGGTGTACTGCGTGACTGGCCCGACCGTCTGGTCTTGGGCATCCAGCAGGCGCCGCTGCACCACACGACCCTTGCCATCCAGCGTCGCCTCGGCCTTTCGGCCCACCGGGCTGGTGGTGGTCAGCGTGGCGCCGGCCTTGTCCCACACCAGCGTCCAGGTCTTGCCGTTGACCTTCGCCGTGCGCGTGACGGTGTCGATGTCCGCCGGCAGCACCTTGCCCGCCGGCGACACGACCTCGCTCGTCTGCACGATCATCTTGGCGCCAGCAGCCTGGTTGACCGAGCGGGGCGTCTGCAGGGTCACCTTCTGGGCCTGCGGCGCCTGCAGGCCGAAGCGCGGGCTGCCCTGGTACTCGGTGGTCAGCAACGTCTCATCGGGGGCCCTCGTGGTCGTAATGCGCGCGTCGTTCGCCTCGCTGACGGTCTCCAGCCCTGCCTTGTCGGTGTGGGTGCGCCTGGTGCTCGCCGCCAGCGACTCCGCCTTGTACTTGTCGGTCTTGTTGCCCTTGGTGGTGACCGTGACCTCCCAGCCAGGCGGGTTTGTCGTGACCTGGCGCGCCAGCGACTTGAAGCCCCCCAGCGGCCGGGTGTCCTTGGTGAGCCTGCCGGTGGCGTCCCACTGAAAGGTCGTCGACTTGCCGAGCGGGTCGATGCGCCTGGTCATCAGGCCACCCGAGTCGTACTCGAAGCGCACCGCGCTGCCGTCGGCATAGACCGCCTTGGCCAGGTAACCGGCGGCGTTGGTGTGCAACGTCGTCTGGTGGCCGAACGGGCTGGCGAACGCGGTGGCTCGTCCGGTGCCGTCGTAGCTGATCGTCGTCTGCAGCCCGGCGACGTCTGTGATGCTCACCAGCCGCCCGTAGGTCGCCTGGTCGTAGTCGAAGTCGAGCAGGGTCGCGCCGGTGGTGGCGTCGACGGTCTTGTCGTGCAGGCCATCCTTGTCGAAGTGGTACAGCAGCGAGCCGTCCTCGGAAGGCACGATGATCGCCGCGCCGGACCAGCCCTGCATGGGTGAGCCGACACGCAGCAGTCGATGGTGGTCGACACCGGCCAGCTTCGCCTGGATGCCAGCATAGAGCACGCCATTGGAACCGAAGTGCACCGCGTCGCAGGCCAGCAGGTGCAGCCGGCTCGGCACTCCGCCCGTGACCCCGGCGAGCTGGTCATCGTCCGACAGGTGCGCCGTCTGACCAAGGTAGCGCCGGGTGGTGCCGTCGGGCTGCCGCCGCCAGACCGCTTGCGGTGACTGGCTGGCGTAGGTCCCACCGCAGTAGTAGAGGTTCCCCGCGCCATCGACGCCGACGCCGGTGACCGGCCGGTTCTGGCCCACGTCGACCTCGCTCTCGAGCATCACCCGCTGCAGTCGGCTATCCGGCAGCATCCGAAACATGTGCCCCTCTACCGTGCCGATCCACAGGTCGCCCTGGCCGTCGAAGACCAGCGCCTGGGGCTGACCGATGGAGACCTCCGTGGCGACCCCCTCGGCGGGAATCCCCGTCGCATTCGTCGCCTCCACCGAGCCGCCATCGCCGGCCACGGTGGTGATGTCGCCGTTGGCGTCGACGCGGCGCACCCGGCAATGGGCCGTGTCGGCCACGTACAAGGCGCCGTCGGCGCCAATGGCCAGGTCCGACGGGCCGTAGAGCGGCGCCGCCAGGGCCGGCCCGTTGTCGGTCATGTTGGTGTACTTGGCGTTGCCGTCGGTGCTGGCATGACCGCCGGCGAGATTGGCGATCACCTCGATCGTCGGCGTCTGGAGCGACAGGTCGATGAGTCGAATCCGATCGTCATCCTGGGAGCCGGGGCTCTCAGCCACGTACAGGCGCCGCCCGGCCACGGCCAGCGCCGACGGCGCGTAGAGCTTCACGCCCGTCGCCGGGTCACCCTGGCAATCGGCCACGGTCTGGCCGGCCCCGGGGCACGCGCCGCCGCCAGCGACCCGCTGCAGCACGCCGCTGGCCCCCAGGCTGTAGACCTCGGCGCCCTGGGTGAAGTACAGCGTCCCGTCGGCGGCCCGAGCGATGCCGTTGATGGTAGCGAGCTGCGCGCTGCGCGCCGCCGTGCCCTGCAACGATTGGCTGGTGCCACCGCCGGCCACGGTGCGCGACTCCCTGTCCAGCACCTCCAGCCTGCGAGCGCTCCCGTCACCGCGGAACAGCGTGTGCGAGCTCGGATCGTACGCGTGGTGCACATCGAGTCGCCAGCCGCTGAAGGCGCGATCGGCCCGCCACTGGCCCAGCCAAGTCTCCTCGCGGGTCCAGAGCGTCTGCGTGCGGCGCTCGGCGTTGAAGCTCGAGCTCGACACGGGCGAGGCCGTGCCGAACGCAGGAGGCAGTGCAAAGAGCGGCGGAGGCATGGAGAACGCTGCCCCGCCAGCCACCCGCGTCAGCAGGCAGGGTGCGCCCCCGGGCCACTCACACGCGTTGTTGTTGCTGCCGGGCGCCGGGACCTCCACGCAGGTGCAGCCCCGCGCCTCGACCTGACTCACCGTCGCCGGCACCACGCTGATCGCTGTGTACTGCAGCGCATAGGTCCAGCCGGTGCGAATCACCGCCCGGTGCGGGCCCTGGAGCAGGCGGCCGAATCCGTCCTTGCCATCCCAGTCGAGCACATGCGTGGCCCCCTTGGCGTCCAACGCGCTGTAGCTCGCTATGTTGCGCTGGCCGGCGACCTGGATCTCCAGCTCCACGCCACCGAGACTCGCCGGCAACGGATCGGGCGCCAGCGGCACCTCGAGCCGCCGGAAGCGCTGCGCTGTTCCCGGCATGCGATTGCTGTGGTAACGCAGAGACAGGGTCGTGCCCGCTACCGGCAGTGACTCGCCGAGGGTCTGCCCTTCGCAGCCGATGATCGAGCCCCGCTGAATGCACTGCCCGTTGACCACACCGCCCGCGCTGGCGACCTGCGCAGGTTTGGGCTTCTTTGCGTCGCCGGGTGCCACCCAAGCGCCGCCGACATTCAGGTCCGGCGTGGAGAAGTGCGTCATGCGGTAGCGCCAGAGCGTCACGTTGCCGCTCGGGTAAAGCGCCGCGAGCTTCTGCCGCTCGTCGTCGTCGATGCCGAGCTCCAACAAGGTCGCCGCTGGCGACGTTTCGCCGGAACCATCGAGATCGATGCCGGCCCGCCCGTTCACCGGGGCGAGGATCTTGACCACCTGGCCATTGGCTGCCTGGTCCCATGCGCCGGTCTGTCGATTGTAGACACCGACCGGCACCGCGGCGCCCACCGGCAGGCCGAGGAAGTTGTCGACGTAGCCGACCACCGCAGCCCTGGCCGGGTCGGCGTTGCCGAACACCACCTCGCTGGCGCCCTTGGCCAGCGCCTCGTCGATGCTCAGCTCAACGCAGTAGGTATATCGAGAGGCCGCGGGCAGCAAGGCGGGCATCCCCTTGGGGCCGTCCGCGCCCAGCGTGTACTCCGTGATGCGCACGGCTCCGCTGGTCAGCGGCTGGTCAGCCTGGTCGGGCACCTTCATGGTCGCCGTCGTGCCCGCCGGGAAGAACAGCCTTGGCAGCCGGCTGCCCGCGGCATCCGAGACCTGGGTGCCGACCACCTCCTGCAGCGACGTCGCCGCGCCGAAGCTCACGGTAGTCGCCTTCGAATCCGGCTGGAGCAGGAGCACGTCTGCCACCGCCACCCTGCCCCGCAGCGGCACCTCGACCCGCCGCTGGGCGGGGAGATAGCCGGGAATCGACAAGTCCAACACGAGCGGTTCGCCGCCATTGACCACCAGGTCGAAGCGACCGTCCGCCCGGGTGTAGGTCTGGCCGTACTCGATGTGGCCGAGCACGCTCACCTTCACCTTCGGCAGCGGCAGGTTCACGGGGGCAGCCGGGCGCAGCACGCGACCGCGTATCAAGGCCACCTGGGTGGCTGCGATCTTCTCCTGCTGGACGCCGGACTGGATGGGATTCTGGCCCTCGTACAGGAACGAGACCGCGTCTGAAATCGACGTCGCCGCCGCGTCGTTGAGAGTCGGCGCAATGGTGGCCGGGTCTGCCGGCAGGGCAGGCAAGGTGCCTGAGGTCGGGCACCAGGCCGGCCCCTGGCCGATGCTCTGCTGGCCGCCACCGCAGGCACCAGC
The DNA here is from genome assembly GCA_964438735.1 of uncultured Enterobacteriaceae bacterium. GTDB lineage: Bacteria > Myxococcota_A > UBA9042 > UBA9042 > UBA9042 > CAYTLW01. Next base: position 7,070 of record CAYTLW010000201.1, read on the forward strand.
CCCGCAGGCGTCGTTGAGCGTGCATGGATTGCCATCGTCGCAGCTCGCGCTGTTGGCCTGGGCCAGGCACGCTCCCTGGCAGACGACATTCGTACACGGGTTGCCATCGTCGGAGCAGGTGTTGCCGCCGCCGGGCTGGCAGATGCCGGCGACGCAGGTGTCGACGCCATTGCAGGCGACCCCGTCGCTGCACGGGTTGGCGGCGGCAACGTGGCTGCAGCTCAGCCCGAGACCGGCGGCGCAGCTGTCGTTGGTGCACGCGTTGCCGTCGTCGCAGTTTGCCGACCCGTGAGCGCAGGACCAGTTGGCGCAGGTGTCCGTCGTGCAAGCGCTGCCGTCATCGCAATCGTCGTGAACGACGCAGGTCGGCAAACCGTGTTGCAGGAAGGCAGCGATCGCCAGCACGTGGGCGGCGGGCTGGTCCGGCCCGGAGGTCAGCGCGGCCAGCGGCAACGACGAAACCACGCTGCGGTAGGTCACAGGATCGGGCTGCCCGTACTGTCCCTCATTGGCGACCTGCAGCCAGAACTTCTCCTGCCCGTCGTTCAGCAGGACGTTGCGCGTGTCCGCGTCCACTGTGGTCGCTTTGATGCGGTCGATGCCGTTCTGCCAGGGCGAGCCCTGGTCGCAGCCCCACGACATGGGGCTGGCCGGCACCTCGGTTGCGTCCACGTGGATGCTGTAGCCCTGCAAAGGCCCCGGCACCGAGCCGGACCCCGGGCCCGGCTCCACGACATCGGCCTGCAGGTAGTCGGCCAGTTCGCTGCCCACGTCGCTGAGCGCATCGCCGCCGGTGAGCGCCAGGGCGCCACCTGCCTGCAGGTAGGCGACCAGGCGAGCCTCCTCTGCCGACGTCGGATCATGGGTGGCCGAACCTGAGCCGAGCACGGCAAAGACGCCGTCGAAGGCCGTCAGGTCGCCGATGCTGTCGAGCTCCTCGATCACGCGAACGTCGTGACCCGCGCCCAGCAGGGCGGTCTTGATGGGCGTGACCCGCGAGGCGGCAATGCCGGGCGGAGCCCAGATCAGGAAGCCTTCCGGATAGATAATCTGGACCTGGAAGCTGCACTCGCTGGTCAGCCAGCCATCGGATGCCCGGATTCTCGATCCATGGATGCCGGCATCGCCCTGCGAGGCAGCGCTGGCGTCCAGGGAGACCTGCCAGGCGTCCTGGTAGCCCCAGTAGCTCTCCTGGTGGATGCTCAGGAACGATGGCTGGTCGAACAGGGTGAACGTCAGCGGCTGCCCCGGGTCGCTCTCCGTGGCGTCGATGAAGTCGAAAGGCTCCGAGCCCGGCTCCACGTAGAGCACGATGGGGGCCACCGGGCAAGCAAGCGTCGGGGGCGAACCGACCGCGACGCAGAGATCGTCGAGATCGTAGGTTCCAGCCGTCTGTCCGGCGACGCAGACCGCCACCCGGAATCCGTCGCTGCCCAGCGCGGAGCCTGCAAGCGTGGCGCTCCTGCGTGCGGCTGTCGGCGTGCCATCCAGGGTCCACTGCGCGGCGATGGTCGCGTTGGTCCAGTCGATCGAACCGCTCTGTTGGGCGTAGCGCACGGCTATCGTGGCGGGGATGGAGGACGATGGCGCCCCGTCATCGTGGCGATCGGTCAGTTGCACGGTGACGGTGCCCGCCGTCGTCGATGCGAAGACATGGGACACCAGACAGGTCTCGAAGGCGGGCTCGGACTGGTCCCAACCGAGCCGCGCGAACTTGCCGGAGGCGGGGCCGCCGCTGGACTGGACGCTCCAGGATGGCGGTGTGGCGCCGGACAGGTCGACCTGGGACCAGCCCGTGTCCGCTATACTGGTCGCCTGCTCGTAGGCCTCGCAGCGGTCGAGCTGGTCGCCGCCGCAGGCGCTGCCGTCGTAGCTGCAGCTCGCCGCCGAGGCGCCCTGCTGGGGAGTCGGGCAACTCGCAGTGGAACACGGGCGATTGTCATCGCACAGGGTGGTACCACCGTTGCAGGGCGAGCAGACGTTCGCCCCACCGCCCTG
>CAYTLW010000202.1:0-8883 GCA_964438735.1 uncultured Enterobacteriaceae bacterium
AGGATCTGGTCGAGGGCGTGCAACTGGCGAGGGGAGATGCGATCAATCCTTAGGGACGGCGAGGGCTGTGAGGACGGCAGCTTCTGCACGGTGCTCGACAAGTGCAAGGGCGGGGTCTGCAAGGGCGGTTCCATCAAGACCTGCAGCGAGCTGACCGATATCTGCAGCAAGGGCAAGTGTGACACCAAGATGTCCAAGTGCATCAAGGTGCCCAAGCCGGCCGGCACGACCTGTGATGACGGCGTCTGGTGCAGCGTCGGCGAGGCCTGCAATGGCAAGGGCAAGTGCGCCACCGGCAAGGCGCGCGTATGTCCCTCCAACCCCGACAAGTGTCAGCTGCCTCACTGCAACGAGGGCGGCAAGAAGTGCCAGGTCAAGCTCGCCGACGGCATCAACTGCAACGACGGCAACAAGTGCACCCTGACCGACAAGTGCTACAAGGGCGCCTGCAAGGGCAGCAACCCCAAGAACTGCGACAGCAGCGGCGACGCCTGCAATACCGGCGTGTGCACCACCAGCACCGGCGCCTGCGCCAAGAAGCCCAAGGCCAACGGCACCTCGTGCAGCGACGGCAACGCCTGCACCCTCAAGGACGCCTGCTCCTCGGGCGCCTGCAAACCCGGCGCGCCGAAGGTGTGCAACGACAACAACGCCTGCACGGTGGGCGACAAGTGCGACAAGGGCGTCTGCAAGTCCGGCGCTGCCAAGACCTGCAACGACAAGAACGGCTGTACCTCGGACAGCTGCAATACCAAGACCGGCGCCTGCGTCTACAAGCCGATCATCGGCTGCGGTGGCAACTGCAAGGTGAACTCAGACTGCAAGTCCGACGGCAACAGCTGCACCGACGACAAGTGCATCTCGGGCAAGTGCAGCTACGTCAACAACACCATCGGCTGCGAGGATGGCAACAAGTGCTCGCTGAACGACAAGTGCTACGCCGGCAAGTGCAAGGCCGGCTCCAACAAGGTCTGCGCCGGCAAGACCTGCAACAGCGTCAGCTGCAACACGGTCACCGGCGCCTGCGTGTACAAGATCACCACCGGTGCGGGCTGCAGCGACGGCAAGAAGTGCACCTACGGCGACGTCTGCAAGAGCTCAGGCGCCTGCGTGGGCAAAACCAAGGTCTGCAACGACGGCAAGCTCTGCACCACCGACAGCTGCAGCACGTCGACCGGCAACTGCGTTTATGCGCCCAACAGCAAGTCGTGCAGCGATGGCAACGCGTGCACGTTGTCCGACAAGTGCAAGTCCGGCAAGTGCTACTCCGGTCCGCAGAAGAACTGCAGCGACGGCACCAAGTGCAGCACGGATGCCTGCCACACAAAGACCGGTCAATGTCTGCACGGCACGACCAACAACTACAAGACCTGTGAGAAGGGCAGCTACAGCTACTGCCTCAACCAGAAGTGCCAGTGCAAGCTCTACGACGTGAACCTGGACGGCGGCGGCTCGAGCACCGACACGATCTACGACCTGGTGGCCCTGTCCGACGGCGGCGTGATCGGCGTCGGCGAGACCTATGTGGGCGGTCACTACGACGGCTGGATGGTGCGACGGGATAAGTATGGCAAGACCATCTGGAGCAAGAAGTACAGCGGCGGCACCGGAAGCGATGCCCTGCGTGGCGTCACCTCGACCAAGTACGGTACCTACCTGGCGGTCGGCCATCGCTACGACACGACGAAGAAGAACTACTGCGGCTGGGTGGTGGAGTTCGACATCAACGGCTCGGTCAAGAAGAGCCTCAAGGTCTGCGAGGGCGCCAAGCACGACTACCTGCGCGATGTGGTCAAGGATAAGTACGGCAACTTCATCGCCGCCGGCTACACCTACTCCACCGGCAACACCTCCTACTCGGCCGGCTGGCTGGTGAAGATCAACCTGGCCAGCTTCAAGACCGGTTACATCGACTGGAAGAAGTCGCGCATCGGCATCAAGGTCACGGGCAAGTGGCCCGCCATCAAGATCCTCAACTACCACTACGCCTACGAGGGCATCTCCTACTACTCCGGCGACAACACGACCTATGCCGCCGGCTGGACCAGCGAGGTGACCAAGGGCGGCTCCAAGGATGGCGTGGTCATCGCCTACGACGCCAACGGCAAGGAGAAGTGGAAGGGCGTCTACGGCGGCACCTACAACGACAACTTCAACGCCGTGGCGGTGAACCCCTACTACTCGGGTAAATACGTCTTCGCAGCCGGCCGGAGCTACATCAACACCACCACAGGCTACAACGGCTGGATCGTGCGCCTGTACCGTAGCAATGGCGGCCAGGTCTCGACCTATAATTATGGCGCCAACAGCAAGTATGGCTCGTCCGCCTGGTACGCCATCCATCCGTACAGCTCAGGTGTGTTGCTGGGCGGCCAGCATTACGACGGCAAGGCCTACAAGGCCTGGTGGATGCGGACGAGCTCCTACGGCTCCAAGAGTTCAGAGGCGAAGTTCCACACCAACAGCATCTTCTATGCCGTCGCCAACAGCGGCGGGCTGTTCCAATCTGCCGGTCGTCGGATCGTCAAGAGTTGGGACGGCTGGTGGGTCCAGACAGACGTGTACGGCAAAGCGATCTGCAAGTAGGAATGCACCCCGATAGACAGGGCCGGGCGGGGTGTTGAAGCCCCGCCTGGGCCGGATTTCTTTCCCAGCGGGCGCGGCTTCTGTAGGCTGTGCCGGCAACACCGTCGGGTCCTGGTTCTATCACCCTTCGGTACCCTACATCCGGTCATCGCGCCGGGCTCTCGGAGACGCATCGTGAAACTCCTTCTACTGCGGCGCCAACTGCGGCTGTTCGTGCTCCTGATGCTGACCACCTCGTTCGCCTGCGGCGAGGTCAAGATCGACACCGATCTGCCGGTCGAAGATGTCGGTATTGTGAACGACACGACAACCAACGACGTCGTCACGGTCAAGGACGTGGTCGAGACCGACACGGCCGTCGACAAGCCCGACGTGCCCACCGGGCCGAAGTGCGAGACCGACACCGATTGCCTGCTCAAAGTCACCGGCCAGACGCCGTGCCGCCTGTCCACCTGCGACAAGGGCACCTGCACCGAGCCGTTGCCGCTGGACAAGGGCACGCTCTGTTCGCAGCCCAATCTCAGCCCCGGCGCCTGCCAGCTGACCGCTTGCGACGACCAGGGCGAGTGCGTCATCAACAGCAAGGAAGACGACACCGTCTGCGGGCCGACCAAGTGCGGCAAGCGCTGCGATGCGGGCGTCTGCCGTGACGATACGCCCGAGGATTACGAGGACGGCAACCCCTGCACCAACGTCTTCTGCGACCAGGGCGTCGAGGTGGTGACCGAGAACCTGACCGACCTCAGCCTGACCTGTGACGATGGCGACGAGTGCACCGGCGACGAGGCGTGCATCAAGGGCAAGTGCCAGGGCCAGGCCAAGAGCTGCAACGACGGCATCGCCTGCACCCTGGACGTCTGCGACAAGGCCACCGGCTGCAGCAACGTGCCCAACGACACCAAGTGCACCGGTGACGATCCGTGCGTGAACCTGGCCTGCTCGGTGACGGTGGGCTGCGCCCCGGCCGAAGACAAGCCATTCAACGTCGGCGCCAACTGCGACGACGGCTCCGACTGCACGCCCAAGACGGCCTGCGACGACAAGGGCAGCTGCGTGGGAGACAGCACCTGCGGCTGCGAAGCCGACAAGGATTGCGCCGACCAGGGTGACCTCTGTGAGCCTTGGGTGTGCGACTCCGGCAGTAAGAAGTGCGTGCCCGATGCCGCCACCAAGGTGATCTGCGATAACAGCGGTGACGGACCCTGTACCGAGACCAGCTGCGATCCGAAGACCGGTCAATGCGGCACCGCCAACGTCAACGAAGGCAAGACCTGCGATGATAACGACGTCTGTACCAGCACGACCAAGTGCGACAAGGGCAGTTGTGCCGGCAAGTTGGACATGAAGTGCGACGACGGCAACGACTGCACGGTGGACTCCTGCGATCCCATCGCCGGCTGCCAGAAGGTGCCGGGCGACGGCGACTGTGATGATGGCAACCCCTGCACCAACGAAGACGCGTGCACCAGCGGCGCCTGCAAGGGCGTGGTGATCGGCTGCAATGACGGCATCGACTGCACCTACGACGCGTGCGACGCCAAGACCGGCAAGTGCACCAACACGGCCAAGAACGACCTGTGCAACGACGACGAGCAGTGCACCGACGACATCTGCGACAAGGCCAAGGGATGCACCCAGAAAGCCAAAGTCGACGCCAAGTGCGACGATGGCGACAAGTGCACCAACGCCGTCTGCGGCAAGACCGGCAAGTGCGACAAGGTGGCCAGCTACAACAAGGAGATCGCCGGCTGCGGCTGCCAGAAGGATAGCGAGTGCAAGAGCAGCTCAGCGTGCACCGTGGGCAAGTGCGTCAAGGGCGAGTGCACCTTCGACCCGAAACCCAAGAACGGCCAGGCTTGCGAGACCGGCAACAAGTGCCACGTGGCCAAGTCCGGCAAGTGCGACGCGGGCTCCTGCACCGGTGGCAAGGCCAAGGACTGCAATTCCGCTGGCGATGGCAAGTGCATGGTCGGTCAATGCGACGCCGTCTCGGGCAAGTGCGTGGCCAAAGCCAAGGGCGACGGCACCACCTGCGACGCCGACGGCAGCAAGTGCACGCCCAAGGATAAATGCAAGGCCGGCAAGTGCCTGCCCGACGTCGCCAAGAACTGCAGCAGCCTGAACAAGGCCTGTGTACTCGGCGTCTGCAACAAGAGCTCCGGCGCCTGCGAGTCCAAGCCGAAGGCCGACAAGGAGCCCTGCGACGACGGCAACTTCTGCACCGTGCTCGAGGCCTGCAAGGCGGGCAAGTGCAGCGGCGGTTCGCTCAAGACCTGCAGCGAGGAGAACGACGCCTGCAACAAGGGCAAGTGCGACGCCAAGGGTGGCAAATGCACCAAGGTGCCGAAGTCATCCGGCACCGCCTGCGATGATGGCAAGTACTGCAACATCAGCGAGGTCTGCGATGGCAAGGGCTCCTGCGCCGGCGGCAAGCCGCGTACCTGCGCTGGCGACACGGCCAAGTGCCTGGTGGGCGCCTGCGACGAAGGCAAGAACGCCTGCACCAAGAAGACGGCGCCCAATGGCACCACCTGCAGCGACGGCAACAAGTGCACCCTCACCGACAAGTGCAGCAGCGGCGCCTGCAAGGGCAGCAACCCGAAGAACTGCGCCAGCGCTGGCGACCAGTGCAACACCGGCGTGTGCACCACGTCGACGGGGGCCTGCGTCAAGAAGGCCAAGTCCAACGGCACCGCGTGCAGCGATGGCAACGCCTGCACGCTCTCGGATAAATGCAGCAGCGGCTCCTGCAAGGCCGGCACGCCCAAGAACTGCAACGACAACAACGCCTGCACCATCGGCGACAAGTGCGACAAGGGCAACTGCATCCCCGGCGCCAAGAAGGTGTGCAACGACAAGAACAGCTGCACCACCGACAGCTGCACCACCTCGACCGGCAAGTGCCTCTACAAGCCGATCATCGGCTGCGGCGGCAACTGCGCCAAGAACAGCGACTGCAAGTCCGACGGCAATGTGTGCACCAACGATCTCTGCTCGAGCGGCAAGAGCTGCACCTACGTCAACAACACGTCGTCCTGTACCGATGGCAACGCCTGCACGCAGAGCGATAAGTGCAGCAGCGGCTCGTGCAAATCCGGCAGCAACAAGGTCTGCCCGGCCAAGACCTGCAATACGGTCAGCTGCAACAAGTCCACCGGCAACTGCGACTACAAGGTGACGTACCTGGCCAAGTGCAGCGACGGCAACTCGTGCACCACGTCCGACAAGTGCGGCAAGACCGGCATCTGCGCCGGTACGGCCATCAAGTGCAACGACGGCAAGCTCTGCACGAGCGATAAGTGCATCTCGGGCAAGTGCGTCTACCTGAACAACACGGTCTCGTGCAGCGACAACAACAAGTGCACGCTCAACGACAAGTGCTACGCCGGCAAGTGCAAGTCGGGCTCGTCGGTGATCTGCAAGCAGGACCTGACCAAGTGCACCACGCATTATTGCGACAGCAAGACGGGCGGCTGCACGGTGAAGGCGGCCTACGATGGTTCTTCCTGCGAGAGCGGCTACTACAGCTCCTGCTACAGCAAGTCGTGCAACTGCAAGCTGGGCGAGACCAAGGTCGGCGGCAAGTACAGCGACTACCTCTACGAGGCCGAGCTCGACGGCAAGGGCGGCATCGTCGCCGTCGGTCGATCCTACGGCTCGGGCACAGACGGCTACATCGTTCGCTTCGACAAGTCGCGCAAAGTGGTCTGGAGCAAGACGGTGTCCAACACATCGTCCACCGACATCCTCAACTCCGTCGCCAAGACCACCAAGGGCACCTGGGTCGCGGCTGGCTATCGCTACAGCAGCAAGACCGGCTACGACGGTTGGCTGGTCGAGTTCGACATCAACGGCAACATCAAGAAGCAGATCGTGATCGCCGCCGGTTCGAAGCACGACTACCTCTTCGACGTCGTGGTCGACAAGTACGGCAAGGTGTACGCAGCTGGCTACAGCTTGTCCTTCGGCTCCTACTACCGCGGCTGGCTGGTCAAGGTGGACCTGACGACCTCCAAGGTGGAGTGGCAGAAGAACCTGGCGCCTTCGAGCACCAAGCACTACTACCTCAAGGGCCTGTACTACGATTCAAGCTACAACCGCCTGACGGCCGTGGGTTACACCAACCACACCATCTACGGTGGCCAGGACGGTCTCGTCGCGCAGTGGTCCACCAGTGGCTCGTTCTACTGGTACCAGATGTTCGGCGCCGCCTCGACTGACTCGCTGGAGAAGATCACGTATTCCTACGGCTACCTCTGGGCTGTAGGCAGCTCCTACGTCAAGGGCTCCAGCCACCAGGGCTGGGCCATACGCATCCACCGGACCAGCAAGCTCACCAAACCCTACAGCGATGTTCGCCATGGCAGCACCAGTTCGGATGCCTTCTACAACGTGATTCCCTACAGCTCCGGAACTGTGGTCGTCGGACGCAAGTACGACGGCAAGTATTATCGCGGCTGGTTCATGCGATTGAGTTCCAGCGGCGCCAAGCAATACGAGCACCTGCATGGCACCGCCGCTGGATCGACCTACCTCTACGACGTCAAATACATCGGCAGTTCAGTCTTCCACTCTGTCGGCTACACGCCGGGCTCGGGAAATGATGGCTTCCTGGTCGGCACCACCTACACCGGAACCAAGAAGTGTAGTTCGGGCGGCTCCAGCAGCAAATGAGCGACGCCGGGCAGCACGGCATACCCCACCTGATCATCTTCGCCCGACCTCCGATAGCGGGGCGGGCGAAGACGCGCCTGGCTGCGTCCCTGGGTGAGGCCGATACGGCGCGCCTGGCGGTCGCGTTTCTGCGCGATACCATCGCCTTGTGCCGAGGACTGGCGGACCACCACGTGGTGCTGGCGACCGATGCGCCGCTGTCGGAATACGCGCCGCCGGACAGCCCATTGGGTCGTGAACTGGCGGCCCTGCCCGCCTGGCCCCAAGGCGAGGGCGACCTGGGCGCGCGCATGGAGCGGTCCCTGACGCGGGCGTTGGAGCGCGGTCCCTGGGCGCTGATCGTGGGCACGGACTCGCCTGGATTGCCGCTCTCGAGCGTGGAGTCGGCCGTGCGCAGTCTCGCGCACTCCGAGGCGGTGGTGGGGCCGACCTTGGACGGTGGTTACTACCTGCTGGGGATGCGACGCTGTCCGCCGGGTGCCCTCGTCGACCTGCCTTGGAGCAGTCAGCAGACCTGCGCCGCGACCCTGGAGCGCTTCTACACGCTCGGGTTGGAGCCGACCGTGGCGCCCACCTTCCTGGACATCGATACCGGCGACGACCTGCAGCGATGGCTGAGCGGCGTCGCCGCGGGCCAGTGGAATGCGCCCTTCACCGAGCGCGCCCTGGCCGAGCTGGGCATCGCAGTGGCCCCGGCGGAGGCCTGACGTGGTCACCTGCACCCGGCGCTGGCTGGCCGCCGTGGTGCCGACGCTCGACGAGGGCGCCAGGATCGCCGACACCGTGCACAGCCTGGCCGCCGACCCGGCGATCTGTGCCGTGGTGGTGGCCGATGGTGGCAGCACCGACGACACGGCGGTGCGGGTGCAAGACGTCGCCGACGAACATCCCGGGGTGCGGATCGAGATCCTTGAAGCGCCACGAGGTCGGGCGCGGCAGCTGAACGCCGGCGCCCGCCATGCCCTGAAAGAGGGCGACGTGGAGGTCCTGATCTTCGTTCATGCCGACTGCGGCCTGCCGTCGGGCTTTGGCGCCGAGATCGCCCGCGTGATGGACGAGCCGGACGTCATCGCGGGCGCGTTTATCACCTGGACGGTGGACGATGGCGGCGCCTCCCGCCTGGGCCCGCTGTTGCACCTGGCCGATCTGCGCTCGCGCTACAGCAACCTGCCCTACGGCGACCAGGCTCCCTTCATGCGGGCGAGCGCCTATGAGCGCGTCGGCGGCTACCCCGACCAGCCCTTGATGGAAGACCTGGAGATGTCCCGCCGCCTGCGCAGGCTGGGCCGGATGACCACCATCCCCCGCCGCGTGCAGGTCTCGGGCCGACGTTTTGTCGCCCGACCGATCTTCTACACCACGCTGGTCAACGTCTTCCCGGCGCTCTATCGCCTGGGGGTATCAGCCGAGACGCTCGCCAGGCTCTACCGTCATGTCCGCTAGTTCGACGGACCGTAGGTACTCCCCCAGCTTCCTGGACTCGGGAAGAGGTGTGCCGAGCGACGCGGGAGAAGCTCTGCTTGCCGCGCGAGGCCGCGAGAAGAGCCGCGAAGCGGCGTCAGGTGTTGGCCTGGGGCGTAAGCCCCAGGTCTGGCAGTCCCTACAGCCCGAGCCGCGAAGCGG
>CAYTLW010000203.1:0-8737 GCA_964438735.1 uncultured Enterobacteriaceae bacterium
GGGAGTGCGGCTTGGGGTTGGGTTCGCGGGACCATAGAGGTTGCCAGTGGGGGGGGTGGGCGGTCGTCGAGGGGGCGTGGGCGGCCGCGTAGGTGCAGACCGCGGCCGCCTGCCGCCAGCCCACGACCGCAGCCAGGCTGCACGCGAGCACGACGCCGATGATCAACAGAAAGCCCAGCCATCCCGTAAACGAACCGCCGCGGCGACCTCCGCCCCGACCCCCTGTACCTTTGCCTCGTCTTGCCGCCATGGCCCGAGTGTGGCGCATCGTGGCCGTGTCGAAAAGTCAGCGGCGCAAATGCGTCGCGTGCATGTGCCCTGGGGTGGTTTGACGTTGCCTGGATCGGGGCGTAGCATCCGTCTGCGAATCAAGGTGCGGCGGCGCTGTGCGGGAGGTTGTCAGGACATGAGGTGGCTTCGATTGTGCCTGATCGCGCTCGTCCTGCCGGCCATGACCGGCTGCGGAGCGTCCTACCTGGAGGTCGGCAATCGCTACCTGGCCCTGGGCAATACCGCCGTGGCTATCGAGTACTTCGACGCCGGCTCGCGCAAGGGCGGCGGCACGGCCACCCGCCGGGCGCTGCTGCGCAGCTACCAGATCTACACCCGCGATCTCGAACGCCAGATCGAATTCCTCAAGAAGCAGAAGCAGGCCTATCGAGCCCTGTCACAGCTGACGCTGCTCGAAGAGGTGACCCAGCGAGGTGAGGCCCTCAAGGTGCCCGGCGCCAGCATGGCTGAGGTCAAGAAGACCACCGTAGCCCTGCGCGCCGCGGCGAACGAACAGCTGGACGAGGAACTGAGCGCGCGCCGGTCGCGTGGCACCTACCTGCGCAGCGATCTTCAACTCTGCCGTCAACTGCTGGCCCTGGGCACCGATCGCGGTGGCTCGGTCGCCGAGAACTGCCAGGCGCTGCGCGAGCACTTCAAGAGCTGGGCCACGCTGAGTTGGGCCGATGCCAGCACCGAAGCGGGTGGTGGCTGGCTGCCATCCCTGCAGGCCACCATCGCGCGACGCAATCCGGAGCTGCTGCAGATCGTCAACGCCGACCACGAGCGCGTGAACGCCTCGCTGCAGGTCTTCCTGGGCGCGCCCGCCTGGGCCGACAGCGGCTGGTATCTGGTCGAGCGGAAGGTCTACCGCAAGGCCATCGCCAAGCGCAGTCGCAAGGGTCGGCTCATCAAGGAGACGGTCGAGGTGCCGCCCACCCAGGCCCAGATCAACGCCGCCAAACGAGCCAAGAAGAAGCCGCCGAAGAACCGCCTGATCGTCAAACAGGTCTACTATCACGTCAAAGGCGAGTGGCTGAAATACCGCCGCGATGTACGCGTGCAGGTGCCCTACGCGGTGACCCTGCAACGCGGCGATACGCCAGAAGAACGCGTGGTGCCAGTCGGCTTTGCCGGCACTCGGGGCAGCCGCGCCAGCGCCACCTACGAGCGCTTCGTAGGCGACCGCCTGGCCAATCCACGGAGCAAGCATACGCGTCCCGGCGCGCGGATGCGGGCCGAGCGTAAGTTGGCGTCGCCCAAACACCTGGCGTCGCGCCTGCTCAAGAACCTGCCCGGGCACATCAGCAGCCGAATCCTGCGGATGGTCGAGTAGCGGGAGGGGGAGTTATGGATCGCAACCGGTTGCATACCGTAGATGGCAGCGCGCCTGCCTGGCGACGCCTCGGCCGCTGGCTGGTGGTCATCGCGCTCGCGTTGGGCCTGGCCCTGGCCTGTGCGCCGCCCCGCCTGGGCAAACGTTTCGGCACCGATCCGACGCGCATCAAGGTGGGCCACGACACCCGCAAGGATGTGGTCGCCAAGATGGGGTCACCCTATCGCAAGGCCCTGGACAGCCGCGGACAAGAGGTCCTGACGTACGTCTGGGCCGATGGCAAGGGGCGCGGTGAGAAGGCCATCATCGTGTTGAACAAGAACGGACTGGTCAGCCTGGTGGAGGTGGTCCGGTGAGTCCGCGTCTGCCCGCGCTGCTCGCGCTCCTACCCGTGGGGTTGCTGCTCGGCGGCTGCCCGTCCATGCAGAGCGTGGGCGACAAGTACGCCCAGGGCGGCAAGTACGAGCTCGCCGTGTACTACCACGCCGGCGCGTACAAGTTGGATCTCAAGGACCAGGACGCCCGCAACCGCCTGGTCCGGACCGTCAAGAACGCCGACCGCGCCCTGAAGATGAAGTACAGCACGGCGAAGGAGGGCAAGCGGTATCGCGAGGCCCTGGGCCTGGCGACGCGACGCGAGGCCGTCTTCCTGTACGCCCAGCGGCTCGGTCTGGCCGGGTTCGCACCCGAGTCCGCGGGAAGGGACGCGCAAAAGGTCGCCGGTTCCGCATCCAAGGCTGCGCTGGCGAAGCTGGACGCGGCCGCCGATGGCAAGACCAAAGAGACGGACAAGCTACGCCTGGCCCGCGAGGCGCTGGCGCTGAACCCCGACGATCCCGACCTGGCCGAGCGCTACGAAGCCAGCCGCAAGCGACTCGAGCGCAAGATCGCTGTGCGAATTCAGGGTCCGGCGGCGGCGCGCGAGGAGGCCGAGCGCATGGTCGGCCAGATCCTCGGCGTACTCACCAGCGCCCAGCGAGAGCTCTTCGTGGTCGTGCCCCTGCAGCTGCAACAGCACGACATCCTGCTCGACGTGGTGGTGGGCGCGAACCTGTCCGATAGCGGCTGGCGGCAGACGCGCGCCGGCAAGGCCCAGGGCCTGGTGCCGGTGATCAACCGCTTCAATGAAAAGGTGATGAACAACAAGGGCAAACCTGTGATGAAGAAGGTCTTCGCCCGCTGGCGGCAGCTCCGGCGGCGGACGGCGGCGAAGGTCACCGTGCGCACCAGCCTGCTCGACCTGCGCAGCAAGAAGACCCTGTACAACAAGGCCCTGGTGGCCACCCCATCCAGCGTTCAGGACTACTACACCTGGGATGGCGATGATCGCGCCATGGCCGCGCGGGGGCTGACCTCCGTGCGCAGGGCGGGCCTGTCCCAGGTGCCGCCCGACCCCGGTTGGGCGCTGGTGACCTCGGCCCTGCCCGGCCTGGCCAAGAGCCACGCGAAAGCGCTGCTCAACAAGTTGGAGTACCGATGATCACGCACAAGGTCGTCGCCCGCGCCCTCGGCGTCGGGCTGCTGGGGCTGTGCCTGGCGCTGCCGGTCGCATGCGGGCCGAATATGTACTGGGGTCAGGGCAAACGACCGGGCTGGCTGGTCATCGACGGCACCCGCCTGAAGAAGACGCCACACGGCATCTCGTCCATCGGCAGCACGCCGGCGACCACTCGGGTCAACGAGGACCTGTCGCTGGCGGAGCGGGACGCGCGCACGCAGATCTCCAACATGTTGTCCAGCGAGGTGAAGTCCAAGCAGCTGGTCTGGACCATGCAGGTCAGCACCAACGATGAAGCCGACGACGAGCAGGTGGTGCGGCAGGATGTGGAGGTGACCTCCAACCTGCGCCTGGAAGACGCCAAGGTCGCCTCCCGCTGGCGGGATGAAGAGACCCGCACCGTCTACGTGCTCTTCAAGGTGGATACGCCGGCCTGGGCGCGACGCATCGAGCGTCGCCTCTCCGGCGGCCTGGCCCAGGTGGAGAACCTGCGCGCCAAGGCCAATCGCGAGCTGCGCGGCGGCCAGGGGATGCGCGCCTTCCGCACCACCAGGGAAGCCTACGCGGTGGGCAGACGCCTGGGCGAAGATGCGCGGGTGATGGACGTGCTGGCCACCGCGCGCGGCTTCGGCCGCAAGGTGGCGGCCGCCAAGCAGGAGCTCGACGACTTCCAGGACAAGCTGCTGGACAACGCGCAGGTGGAGATCAACGTCGAGTGCCGCGATGGCAACGTCGGCCGCCAGGCGCGCGGCGGGCTGGAACAGTTCCTCAAGGATCAGGGCCTGAAGGTGGCCCTGCCCGGTCAGGGCGGCCAGCAGGCCATCAAGATGCAGGTGATGATCGGGCAGGTGCCCAAGGGCGCGCGCAACGTGGGCCGTCGGCGCGAATTCCTGGCCGAAGCGGCGGGCAAGCTGCGCGTGGTCGAAGCCAACGGCCGAGAGGTCAGGAAGCTGTCGGTGGATGTGGGCGGGCGGCGCTATACCGAGCGCGGCAGCAGCGCCGGTCAAGCCGGCTCTCGAGCCCTGTCGCTGGCCGCGCGCACCGTTCAGTCCCGCTTCCGCAGCAAGTTCCGGCGCGTCTTCGCGAACGCTGAGTAGACGGTCCACCGGACCATGAAGCGACGCCCAACCGGCGTAGTCCGCTGGCTGGCAGGTGTTGCCGCCGTGCTGGCTGCGGTGCTGGCGATGCTGTGGGCCTGGCCGCAACGCACGCCACCGTCGACGGGCTCCGATCGAACCTCAGTGGCTGCGAGCGACGTCCTGCCAGTAGACCTGGCGCACCCCGCCAGTGAGGTCGCTGACGGTCGACTGGACTGGCTGGTCGTCGGCGGCGGCGCCACCCCATCGAGCAACCAGTACGGCATCGAGGCCGACGTGCAGGAGGTGGTGCGCACCTTCTCCGGGCCCGGTCGGGTGTGGTTTTCCGGTGGCGCTGAGGCCCTGGCGGTGCAGGTCCGACAGGCCCGCCCGCGAGGTGACCCCTTGCGGCGCCGCCTGGGCCGCTTCTTCTGGCCGCGCCAGGGACGCGACGCGCGCTACCGCAAGACGCACCTGCCGCGAACTCGCGTAGCCGAACGGCCCGTTGTGCTGGACGCCCTGACAACCCAGCTCCGACACGCAGCCGACGGGCCCTTGCTGGTCTGGATCGCCGGCCATGGCGACCTGGGCGAGCGACCGGCAGACAGCGGCGTGCAGCTCTGGGGTGGCGGTAGGCTGCTGCCCCGGGACCTGGCCCGCCTGCTCGACGGGGCGGGCCTGCAGCGCACCATGACGGTGTTGATGACCACCTGCTACTCGGGCGGCTTCGCTGAGATGGTCTTCGACGGCGCCGACCACCGACGTGGCGCCGCCAGGGTGATGGCCTGCGGGCTCTTCGCGGCGCCCTGGGACCTGGAGTCCAGCGGCTGCGACGCCAACCCGGATCGCCGCCAGCACGAGGGCTACGCCCGACACTTCCTCAGCGGTCTGCGCGGCCTGGATCGCAACGGCAGACGCCTGCCCCGACCGCAGATCGACTTCGACGGCGACGGTCGCATCTCCCTGCTGGAGGCCCATACGCGGGTCCGCATCGCGTCATCCAGCGCCGACGTGCCCACTTCGACCTCGGAGCGCTGGCTGCGCCACGTCGCCCCGGATGAAGGCCCGATTCGGGACGCCGACCTGCCCGAAGAGCGGGCGGTCATCAGCCACCTGCGGCGGCGTCTGCGCCTGGACCCGAACATTCCACAGGCCAAGAGCCCGTTGGCAGCCCGCGAGGCCGCCATCGCACAGGCGCAGGAAGCCGTGGACCTCGCCCGCGCCGACGAGGACGCCGCCTGGCATACGGTAGCCGCCCATCTCCTCGGCCGCTGGCCGGTCCTGGACGACCCCTGGCATCCCGATTTCGACGCCACCCTGTCGACCCACCACCGGTCCATCGGCAACTGGCTCGACGGTTCGCCCAAGTGGCGCAGCTACACCGAAGCGGTAGCGGTCACCGACGCCGCCAACCGGCTGCTGGACGAAGCCCGAATCGCCGCCGCCCTCGCCGAACGCCTCGAACGCGCCCAGGACAACCTGCGCCTCGCAGCCAGGCTGACCGCAGCGGGAGGTGCTGGGCTCGTCCGCTGGCAGGCGCTGTTGCGCTGCGAACGCCGGGTCCCCCGTCTTCGTGCGCCAGACACCGACGGCTGACCCACCTTCATCGCCCCACCCATTTCTGCTCTTCGGCATTGCGGCTTTGCAGCTTTGCGGCTTTGCGCGAACCCTATCTGTCTGCCGTACGATGGCCTCGCAACAACCACAGGGACACCCCAACAATGATCCCCAAAGCCGCCAGGTTCAAAACCGAAGCCCGCCCCGCCAACCCTGCCAGGTCATCCACCCGCAGCCACTCGATAGGCAGCCGGATGACCACAAACGCCAGCCCCAGTGCCGCCGCCGTCACGCCTGCTGGCGGGGACCGCCTGGACAACCACAGCAACCCGATCATCAAGGGCACGCTCGCCAGCCACTCCAGCAACCCCACGTCGTAGCGACCGCCGCCGGGGAAGGCGACCGCAAGCGGCCCCGTGGAGGCCCGGCCGATGTGGTCGTGCACCAGGGCGCAGCCCAGGCGAACCAGTGGCCAGCCGCAGGCGAACGCGACGGCGCCGGCGTCCAGCAATCGGGCCGGTGACAGCCGCCACCGCAGAGCCAGCACAATCACCGCGATGGCCCCGCCGCCGAGTGCCCCCAGCGAGGCCTGCATCTGCACGACGCGCTGCAGCCAGGAGACGTCGGTAAGCGGCGCCTGCAGCAGGGCCAGCACGTGGCCGCCGACCACTGCGGCGACCAGTCCCACGATGCCGGCCACCTCGGCCCTGGCCCGCGCCATGGGCACGGCGGTCGCCCGGTGCACGAATACCGCGTGGCCGACCACAGCGCCGGCGAAGGCGAGCACACCCTGAACGGGCAGGGTCAGCGGCCCGATTGCCAGCTGTTCAGCTGTAATGCAGGGCAGCACGGTGGGTCCGCCGTTGAGATGGGAGGGAGGTCAGGGTTTGACGTAGAGCCACAGATAGCGCGCACCATTGATGCCCTGGCCGAAGCAGTTGGCCGCTTCCCAGCTGCAGCTGTTGTTGATGGTGATGTTCTTGGCGCTCTCGTTGCAGCCGCTGCCGCCGCCCCACCAGTTGGTGCCCTTGTGGGGGTGATTGCCCTTGGCATAGAGCTTGTTCTCCCAACCGGTATAGTTGGCGTTGAAGATCAGGCCTTGCTCGGGATAGGCCGACATGCCGTGCACGAAGACGTTCTTCTTGATGTCCAGGTAGCGGTACTTGCCGGTATTGGCGCCGCAGACAATGCGGATGTTCTTCCACTTGGCCTGGGCACAGTCGTTGCCCCATGCCGCCGGGATGTGGTCGCCGCCAGGCTGGTCGTGATAGCCCTCGCATTGCAGCCAGCCGCCGCCGAAGAGCGGCCCCTTGACGCCGTTGAAGCCGGGGATGTAGCCGAGGATCTTGCAGTGGGGAGAGCAGCCGTCGTCGGGCTTCAGGTTGCCGTCGTCGCACTCCTCGACGCCCTTGTGCAGCACGCTGTCGCCGCAGATGTTCTTCTTGCACTTGGCGGTGCAGCCATCGCCATCGGCCATGTTGCCGTCGTCGCATTCTTCGCCTGGATTCATGGCGCCATTGCCGCACAGCGGCTCGATCAGCAGCAGGCGCCAGTCGCCGTCGCAGTAGTACATTCGCTTGTCCTTGCTGTCGAAGTACATGCGACCGACGTTGTCTTCATTGCAGGGACCTGGCGGGCCGGCGGAGACCTGGTTGCCGAACCCCGCTGAGGCGGCGAATGCGCCCTTGGAGGTGACCTGCTTGCCGACCTCGGAGAGCAGGTTGACGCTCCAGGAGTTCAGCTGGCCGTCCTTGCCGTTGTTGAGGAACTTGTCGTCGATGATGCGCAGACGCCACTTGCCCTTGGGATTCTTGCCGATCCACTTGCTCAGGTCGCCGCTGACCGTCTTGTCCGGGCTGGGATAGTTGCCGACCAGGGTCTTGGCGTTGCCGCTGTGGTCGTGCAGCACGTAGGCGGCGTTGGCCGGGTCGTAGAGCACCACCTTGATGCCGTTGATGTTCGAGTTGCTCAGGTTGACGCTGATGATCAGCTTTTTGGCCGGCCCGATGTCGGGCACGATGATCTCGTCGAACATGCCGATGGGGTTGTTGTCCTCGATGGCTTTGGGCGTCGTCTTGCTGGCGATGGGCTCGGCGAAGGCGGTGGTCAACATGCCACCCGAGGCCGCCTCGAGGCCGCTGCCGCCGCCGCTGTTGGCGCCGCAGAGCAGCTTGCCGTCGTTGGCCACGCCGAGCACCACCTGGCCGGGGCCGCAGGAGGCGGCGGGCGGCACCACGCCGGTGATCTTGGCGCCATCTCCGGCCAGCGATTTGGCGGTCACGCTGCCGGCGACCACCGCGCCGACGCTGACGACGGCCACCTTGATGGCGTTGCCGCCCAGGTTGAGGTCGCCATCGGGCTTGAGCGCGGCGATGGACAGGCAACCGGTGCAGCCGACACCGCTGGCTTTCTCAGTGCGCAGGGCGAATGGGGCGGCGCGCACCGGCTGGCGGCTCATCTCGGGCTCCACGCCCACCTGCACACCCAGCCACGCCGGCTGCGCGGCGCTCAACACGGCCGGATCCAGCTTGACGACGCTGCCCAGCAGGTGGCGGAAGCTGCCGCCCTTGACGGCGACCTTGGCCACGGATTCGGACCACTTGGCCTGCTTGGCCGCCGCGTTGGGGTACAGGCGGAAGGTCATGGCATAGCTGCCGTCGGCGGCGGGCCCTCCACCCGCGGCGACCAGACGTCCGTCCAGGGCCACGTTGGCGGGCACCGAGGCCAGCGCGGGCGCCGCCAGAAGGGTCAACGCGCAGGCGACCGCGAGACGATGACAGAGCTGCATCAAGAGCCTCCAGTTCTGCGTGGGGCGCAGCGGCCGGACCTGGTCGAGGGGACGTGGCCGCGGACACTATACCGAAGCGCAGCGCCCCCGGGCAATCGGCAGGACGCACAAGGGCCACCCATGAGCCGCCGCCGTGGCGTTGCACCATGGCGCAGACGGTGCGCCGCCGCCCGTGAGCCGCCGCCGTGGCGTTGCTGCCCGGTGCTCTAGCC
>CAYTLW010000204.1:0-8719 GCA_964438735.1 uncultured Enterobacteriaceae bacterium
CGGGACCTGCTGACCGACATCGCCTGGCGCCACAGCCGCGAATTGATCGACGACGTGGAGAAGCAGCTGGAGCAGACGTCGCGCAAATACATGGTGACCTACAAGCACCTCACGCCCATCGTCTGGGTCTCGGTGGCCGATATCGGGGTCAACCTGGACATTCGATACCTGTGTCGGGCGCGCGCGAGGCGGAGCACGGCGGGCGCCATGTGGGCGGACATCCTGCGGGGATTCGCCGACAATTCAGACATGGACTTCGCCTATCCCACCAACCGCCTCTATAACCACAAGGTGGAGGGCAAAATGCCGATGCGAGCGCAGGACCCGCCGCCGCCGGCCTGAATCGACGCCATGAGTTCGACCCGCTACCACCTGTTCTGTGCTGTCACCCCGGGTTTGGAGGGGTTGCTGGAGGAAGAGGTGCGCGCCCTGGGCATCAGCGGCCGACTGCGCCCGCTGGCCGGCGGGCTCGAGGTGCAGGTGGATCGGCACGGGTTGTGGACCCTGGCCTGTCGCAGCCGGCTTGCCGAGTCCCTGCGGGTGCGCATCGGCCGCTTCGAGGTGCGTCGATTCGATCAACTGGAGATCGCCCTGGAGCGTATCGCCTGGCACGCCTGGCTGCCGGCGGGGTCGACGCCGGCTGTACACGCGGTCTGCCGGAAGTCGGCGCTCTATCACAGCGGTGCCGTGGCCGAGCGGGTGAGCCAGGCGATCGAGACCAAACAGGCCGGCCGCGGCGAGGCGAGCTGGGATGGCCCGGCGCCGGTGGTACACGTGCGCCTGGATCGCGATGTCTGTCGGGTCAGCATCGACGCCTCGGGAGCGCTGCTGCATCGGCGTGGCTGGCGCAAGCTGGTAGGCAGAGCGCCCATGCGCGAGACCTTGGCAGCGGCCTGCCTGCGCGCGGCGGCATTGCCGCCGGACGTCGTGCTCTGGGATCCATTCTGCGGCGCTGGCACCATCCCCATCGAGTACCTGCGCGGCAGCGCGAACCTGCCTACCTGGCGACCCGGCCGGCGCCTTGCGTTCGAAGACTGGCCCACCCATGACGACAATGCCTGGAGCGCCTGGCGGGATGGTCTGGACCTCACCGCTGCGCCGCCGACGCGGGCCATCGCCTCCGATATCGATCCCAGCGCCATCGATGCGGCGCGCGGCAACGCCGAGATGGCCGGCGTCAGCGACTGGCTCGATCTGCACATCGGCGACTTTGACGATGTCGTCGACCACGTGCCGCAGGGCGCGGCGGTGGTCTGCAATCCGCCCTATGGCAAACGGTTGGGCCGGCGTGAGCTGGTGGATACCTTCACCCGCTTCGGTCGCCTGTTGCGGCGACGCAAGGACCTGGTGCCCGTCGCGGTGCTATCCGGCGCTCCGGGCTTTGGACGTGCCACGGGATTGCAGTGGAAGACGGCGCTTCGGCTGCAGAATCGCGGCCTGCGGGTGCGCCTCTTCGTACGCGACTGATCGTTTGCAGTCAGCCGGCGCTCAGGAGCCCGTGGCGCCCTTGGGCAGGTTCACGCAGCCCTTGGACTCATCGCACGTATCGGTGGTGTCGGCGTCGCCATCGTCGCAGAGCTTGTCCTCGGCGGCGTGGATGCAGGTGCCGCTGGCCTTGTGGCAGAGATCCTCGGTGCACTTGATGCCGTCGTCGCAATCCTTGGCCGGCCCAGGCATGCAGACATCGCCCTTGCAAGCATCCCCCACCGTGCAGGGGCTGCCATCATCGCAGTTGGCGCCGTCGCTGGCCTCGTGCACGCAGCCCTTGTTGGCTTTGCAGGAGTCCATGGTGCAGGGATTGTCATCGGCGCAGTCGCGCTTTTCGCCGGTGCAGACGCCCTGGCTGCAGGCGTCGTCCACCGTGCAGGTCTTGCCGTCATCACACTTGCCCACCACCGGCGTGAAGACGCAGCCCATGGCCGGATTACAGTGTTCTGTCGTGCAGTTGGATCCGTCGTCGCAGGTAAACTCGTTGACCTCGCCATCGCAGTCGTCGTCGATGTGGTTGCAGACCTCTTCGGTGGGCTCGTAGTCGCCCACGCAATCGGTCAGGCCGCCGCCGGTGCAGACGCGCGAGCCGGGGCAGGCGGCCTTGCCGTCAGCAGATTCGGCCACACAGGAGGTGGACAGCGACTTGGACGCCGCCCATTCCGAACACGAGCAGACGCCGTAGTCGCCGGGATCGCCTTCCTTCTGTTCCGGCACGCACATCTGCACGGTCTTGCCCTCGACCGTCTTGGCCGACTTGCAGACGTACTTGCGCGGGCTGCTCTCCGGGCAGTCGCCATCAGAGGAGCAGGTGATGCCGCAGAAGGAACCGGCGACCCCGTAGTCGACACAGGCGGGTTCCTTGTCGTCGTCGCCATCGCAGGTGATGGACGATGAGCACGGGTTGCACAGCGTGCTGCCGGGTTTGTCCAGGGCGAACTTCTCCACATCGGCCTGCTGCACATCCGGAGTCGACGCGCCGTTGGATTCATCGCCGTCGCCGTCGCTGCCGTCGCTGTTGCTGCAGCCTGCCATGGCGAGGGCCAGGCAGAGCAGCCCGATCGCCAAGCAGCGGATCATCATCGTGTGGTTTACAAGGTGTTGTTTGCGCATCGCTTGACCTTTTTGCCCCGTTACGTGAGACGGTGGCGGCGTTGTGGACGATGCCATGATGCCGTGGCGATCGACACGGCGCAACGCGGGTCGCGACGGCGGCAGGGGGAGCGATGTCTCGCAGGGGTGCCCGAGCCACGACCGAAGCGGTCGACGTCGGCAACGTGCTCAAGCGCAAGATGAGCTGGCGCGAGATCCTGTCCGTCACGGGCCGCATCCCCATGTCCAGACTGCTCGACCTGGCCCGGCCGCAGTGGCGCATCCTGGCCCTGGGCACCGTGTTTCTCTTTGTTGGCAGCGCCGCTGGGCTGGCCTTTCCGCAGGCCATTCGTTTCATCATGGATGGCGCCTTCACCGAAGGCTCGCAGGACCTGGTCGACAAAGCCGCCGCGGCCATGTTGGTGATCTTCCTGGTACAGGGCATCGCCATCGCCGGCCGCTCCTACCTGTTCACAGTGGTCGGGGAACGCATCGTCACCGACCTGCGCAAGACGGTGTACGGCCGCATCCTCGACCAGGAGGTGGCCTTCTTCGACAGCCGGCGAACCGGCGAGTTGATCAGCCGCCTGGCCTCGGACACCGGGGTGCTGCAGAACACCGTCAGCGTGAACATCTCCATGGCCCTGCGCCACGGCCTGATGGTGATCGGTGGCGTGGCGCTCCTACTTTGGACCTCGCCCTCGCTGACCGGGATGATGTTGCTGATCGTGCCGCCTGTGGCTGTGGGTGCGGTCATCTACGGCCGCAGGATTCGACGCTTCTCGCGCGGCGTGCACGACGCACTGGCCCAGGCCAGCGAGGCCGCCGAGGAGAGCATCTCCGGCATCCGAACCGTGCGCGCATTCACCGCCGAAGAGCGGGAACGAGGACGTTATGGCCAGGCGGTCGAGCACGCATTCGGGCTGGCCCGGCAAAGGGCGCTGCTGGGCGCCGGCTTCATCGGCGTGACGTCGTTTGCCGGCTATGGCGCCATCGCCATCGTGCTCTGGCTGGGCGGCCGAGCGGTGTTGCAGGGCGAGATGACCGTCGGCGACCTGACGTCGTTTGTGCTCTACACGTTGACCGTCGCCTTCGCCCTGGGCGCGCTGGGCGGCCTCTGGGTCGACTTCATGCGCGCGGTGGGTGCGGGAGAGCGGGTCTTCGAGATCATGGATCGCGACCCGGCCATTCACAACGACGACGGCCTGCGACCCGACAGCATGGCGGGGCGTGTGCGCTTCGAACACGTCGACTTCACCTACCCGGCGCGGCCGGACATCCAGGTGCTGCACGATGTGGACCTGGCGGTGGATCCCGGCGAGGTGATCGCCCTGGTGGGACCCTCGGGCAGTGGCAAGTCCACGGTCGCCGCTCTGCTGCAACGCCTGTACGACCCCGACGGCGGCCAGGTACTGGTCGACGAACACGACGTGCGCGACCTGTCGCCGGACTGGTTGCGCCAGCGCATCGGTGTCGTGGCCCAGGAGCCGGTGCTCTTCTCGGCGACCGTGGCCGAGAACATCCTCTACGGCAGACCCGACGCCGAGCGCGCCGACGTCGAAGCCGCAGCCGCCGCAGCCAACGCCGCCGACTTCATCGCCGGCTTCCCCGAGGGCTACGACACCGAGGTGGGCGAGCGCGGCGTGCAGTTATCAGGTGGTCAGAAGCAACGCGTGGCCATCGCCCGGGCGGTGTTGAAAGACCCGCGAATCCTGTTGCTGGACGAGGCGACGAGCGCGCTGGATGCGGAGAGCGAGCACCTGGTCAAGGACGCGTTGGATCGGCTGATGAAGGGGCGGACCACCCTGGTCATCGCGCACCGGCTGTCGACCGTGAAGGATGCCGACCGGGTCGCAGTGGTCGATGGCGGTCGGGTGGTCGAGGTGGGGCCGCACGAGGAGCTGGTCGAGCGGCATGGGTTGTATCGGCGGCTGGTGGAGCGGCAGTTGGCTTAAAGCAACGGAGGCGGGTGGGTCGCGGTGACCGTTTGTGCGTCCGCGTCCGTGGCCCTGCCCGTGTCTGTGTCTGTGTCCAACTCACAGTGTGATGGAATATCACACTGCTCGTCTCGCTCCGCTCGCTCCGTGTCCGTCCTGCCCGGGGGAGGGGTATGAAAACGGCTCCTGGTCAAGGCGTTGCGTGACGCGTGGCCATTCGACAGGCCTCGCCACGAACGCCAGTCAATGCTATCATAACGGCCGGTTCCCCCGGAGTCTGAACGTGCGTGCCGCTGCCACCGTCGCAGTCGCCGTGATCGCGTGTGCCACAGCCTGCGCGACCGAAGTCGAATGGTCCGGCGCCGACGCCGCTGACGGGCAGTTGGCGACCGCCGCGTTCGCGTTGTGTCCCCCCATTCCCTGCACGCCTGACAACAACGTCGATGAGTGTGATGACGGCCTGGCCAACACGTTGGATGTGTGCACGGACGGATTCTGCAAGAACGTGTCCTTTGGTGGAGGCTGCGTCCCTTCTGAATACGGGTCGGGGCCGAGCTGTGACGACAGCAACCCGTGCTCACTGGACGCGTGCAAAAAGGCGGACCCGTGCCACGTCGCACCAAGCTGCGTGAACAAGGTGATCAAGGGCTGCTGCACGCACAACCTGGATTGCAACGACGGCCAGCCGTGCACGATCGACACCTGCAACCTCGCCGCATTGTCCTGCGTGCAGACACCCAAGAAGGACTGCTGCGACACGTCCAAGCAGTGCCTCGATGGCGACCCGTGCACCGAGGGGTGGTGCGTTAACAACACCTGCTACTTCCCGCTGCTGAAGAACAAGACCGGCTGCGCGCCTCCGCCTCCGCCACCATGTCAGACGTGGATGGAGTGCGTCGATGACAAGGTGTGCACGGCCGACTACTGCCACAAGGGAACGTGCAAGCACGCCAAGGTGGAGGGCTGCTGCGAGGACGACGCCGATGCGCTGACCGCATGTGATGACAAGAACGGCTGCACCATCGACTACTGCCTGAACAACACCTGCCGGTACACGGCGCCCAAGAGCGGCTGCTGTGCCTCAGATGCAGACTGCTTCGATGGCGACAAGTCGACCCTGGACAAGTGCGAGAACATCAGCCCGGTTACGTACATCGGCACATGTAAGTTCACCAAGAACCCGGCGGGTGGCTGCTCATGCTCCGTTGACGGCGCGATGAAGGGCATGCACTGCAACGACAACAACCTCTGCACAACCGATATGTGCGTCGACTGCAAGTGCGTTCACAAGGCGGTGCCCACATGCTGCAACTCGGTCTTTGAATGCGACGATGGTCATCCATGCACATGGGATGCGTGCATTTTCAACACGTGCACCAACCTGGTGCTCCAGACCGACGCGGACTGCTGCAGTCCAAAGACCGAAGAGTTGGATTGCTGGTCGTACAACCTGCCAGGGTTCCAGGGTCAGTGCTTGGAGCAGCCCGATGGCAAGTTCAAGTGCGCCAAGGTGCCGAAGGGGTAGGCGCGGTCGCGGACACGGTCACGGACACGGTCACAGACACGGACACGGTCACGGTCACGGTTATTGTCACCGTCGCGGTTACGGATACGGCCACTGTCACCGTCGCGGTCACGGACACGGTCACAGACACGGCGGCGCCACGGCTACCGCCACAGCCTGAGCCTCGAATTGCTCCGGGTTCTGCTACCCTGGCGCTCGTCAACAGTTCTGAACAGTCCTCCGGAGGCCCGAATGGCCAGATTCCGCACCTCTGCACCCTTGCACCACCTCCTCTGGCCCGCCCTCGTCCTGGCCCTGAGTCTGCCTGCCACACAGGCTTGGGCATGTGGCGGCGTGTACGGGACCGACGGCCCGACGAGTACGAAGGGCACCGCCGCCAACAACAGTCGCTCGTTGATGGCTGTGGTCATGCGCAAGGATCGGACGACGTTGTTCACGGCGGTGCAGGTCAGTGGCGGGGCGACCGAGTTTGCCTGGGTCATGCCCACGCCAGCGCCGCCGGACCGGGTAGAGACGGCCCACAAGGGGCTGTTCGACTGGCTCGAACATCGGACGGCACCG
Organism: uncultured Enterobacteriaceae bacterium; assembly: GCA_964438735.1. GTDB lineage: Bacteria > Myxococcota_A > UBA9042 > UBA9042 > UBA9042 > CAYTLW01. The sequence goes on from CAYTLW010000204.1 coordinate 6,604, forward strand.
ACGGTTGAAGTGCTCTCCGCACCGCCGACCTACTTCGGTGGCGGCGGCGGTGGGGGCAGCTCGGGCTGCGGATGCTATGGCGGGGACGCCGAGGAAGGCTCCATGGCTGGCGGGGCGAGCTTCGGCGACCAGTCCAAGGACAGCGTGAAGGTGCACTCGTCGGGTGAGGCCGGTCCTTTCGACTGGCTCGTGCTGGGGGCCAGCGACGCCAAGAACATGGTCAAGTGGCTGGGTGACAAGGGCTACGCGTTGGCTGTCGACGACGTCGCGGCGCTGCAGGACTACGTCGACCGCGGCTGGTCCTTCACGGTGATGCGGATCAAGCGAGACAGCGTCGCCACCGAGGTCGTTGTGCCGATGGCGCTGAGCTGGCCCGGCAGCAGCGCGGAGCTGCCCTTGCGCATCATGGCCAGCAGCACGTTGGCCAAGATCGGCGTCACCGTCTGGCTGATTGCGCCCCAGCGCCAGGAGGCAGCCAACTACCCCACGATTCCAGTGTCCAAGGCCGAATTGCAGTCGATCTCTGCCGATAGCATCGCCGAGGACTACGAAAGCGCCGTCAATGCCACGATCATGACGGCGGGCGGTCGCGCGTTCATCGTTGAGTATGCCTTGCCGGTGAACTGGGCGGCACACAAGGGGATCGCCGATGTGGCGGACCTTGCTGGAGAAGCGACCGCGGTCGGCGCGAATGCGATGCTGACCCGCCTGCGAACGCGCATGGTGCCGGCCGACCTGGACGCGGACCTGACCTTGCGGCCCTCTTCGGATGCCGACCTGCTCACGGGTGACTACACGGTCGACAAGCGAGACCCGAACCGCACCGGCCCGGCCGACACGGCGTCTTACGGCCTGCTCCTGCTCTGCGGCCTGCTCCTGGGCTCCCGTCGGCGCCGCAGGCGCTGACTACGCCGCAATACCCTCGCCACGCCGCGGCCGGCACGAGCGTCAGCCCGCTGCTCGCGGCAGGTCAGCTGGGACCGCCGCGCGGTCCAGGGGTGGCCTCATGCTGGTGCCGCGCCCGGTTTTCTTGCTATGATGCCAACCGGTTCCCCCGGAGTCAGCATGCGCCTGCCCGCCACCGCCTTCGTTGCGGCGCTCGGCATGTTCGCCGCTTGCGCGGTCGACGAATCGGCAGGGTTCGATGCACAGCCAAACGACGTGGGGCTGGCGCTCTCCGCCATGGCCTTGTGTCCGCCGGTGCCCTGCACGCCCGACGGCAGTGCCGTGGTTTGCGACGACGGGTTGATCATGACGTGGGACATCTGCACCGGTGGCTTCTGCGAGAACAAGCCCATCGCTGCTACCTGTACTCCCGGGCCCTCGCTCGATTGCGACGACAACAACCCCTGCACCTCGGACGTTTGCAAGAAGGCCGATCCCTGCCACGCCGTTCCCAACTGCCACAACATCCAGACCCCGAATTGCTGCCTGGACAATCCGGACTGCGACGACGGGGTCTACTGCACGGCGGATACATGCAACATCGCCACGCAGACGTGCACCCACAAACCGAAACCCGCCTGCTGCGATACCTCCGAGCAGTGTGACGATGGGGCCGCGTGCACGGTCGGCTGGTGCGTGAACTACGTCTGCTATCAAACGCTCGCGGTGGGCCAGACCGGATGCAAGCCGCCGAAGCCGCCGCCCTGCGAGTCCTGGATGGATTGCGATGACGGCCTGGCGTGCACGACGGACTACTGCCAGAAAGGTGACTGCAAGCACGCCAAATTGGAGGCATGTTGCGAGGGCGAGGGCGACGCGCTCGTGGCGTGTGACGACAAGTGTGGCTGTACCGTGGACTACTGCCTGAACAACACTTGCAGGCATACGGTGCCGAAGAACGGCTGCTGCTGTTCGAAAGCCAGTTGTTTCGACGGCGTCAAGGGAACCATTGACACGTGCGTGAACATCTCCCCACAGACAGGAATGGGCGTTTGCAAATTCAGCAAGGACCCCTCATTCGCTGGGTGCTGCACCCCGGACACAACCCCGGGGGATTCTAGCTGCAACGACAACAATCTGTGCACGCTTGACGCCTGCTTTGGTTGCTTGTGCGTGCACAAGCCAGTGGTCAACTGCTGCCTGGACAAGCACGACTGCGACGACGGGCATC
>CAYTLW010000205.1:0-8535 GCA_964438735.1 uncultured Enterobacteriaceae bacterium
GGGGCGGCCCCCCCCCCCCCCCGGCGCCCCAAAACCGGGGTGTGGGGGCCCCCCCCCCCCCCGCCCCCCCCCTGGGGCGCCCCGCGTCCGGCTGCCGCCGGCCGCGGATGAGTCGCCTCTTTCATCCAGCGCTGTCCGCGGAGCCGGTGGGCGACTCATCCTGGTGCTGGTCGGTCTGCTGATGGCCTGCGGCACATCGACAGAACCATCCGGCAGCGGCACGCCGAAATCCGACACGGTGGCCGATAGCGCCGGGCCGAGCGACGCGCCGGTCAAGGGTGACACCAAGTCCAGTCTCTGCGCCCCCTGCAAGGCCAACGCCGACTGCACCGCCGCCGGTGATGACACCGCCGCGTGCGTCGATGGCGGGGCGTCGGGCAGCTTCTGTGGCGCCGGTTGTGGCGATGACACCCCCTGCGCCGAGGGCTACGACTGCGCTGACGGCAAGGACGTGGACGGCAAGGACGTCAAGCAATGCGTGCCCAAAGCCGGCACCTGCACTTGCAGCGCCTGGGCCATCGACCAGGGCGCCACCTCCGCCTGCTGGTTGGAAAAAGACGGCAAGAAGTGCGCCGGCAAGGTGGTCTGCAACGCGGACGGCTCGCTCGCTGCCTGCGACGCCAAAGCGCCCGCCGCCGAGACCTGCGACGGGGTGGACAACGACTGCGACGGCGAGGCCGACAATGGCGCCCTGTGCGATGACGGCCAGGCCTGCACCAAGGACAACTGCGACAAGGGCGCTGGCAAATGCGTCAATGACCCCGACGACAAGCTGTGCGACGACCAGGAGCCCTGCACCACCGACGCCTGCACTGCCAAGGGCTGCACCAACGAGGCGAAGGAAGGGGCCTGCGACGACGGCAGCATCTGCACCGAAGGCGACGCCTGCAAAGCGGGCAAGTGCACCGCCGCCAAGACAAAGGACTGCGACGACGGCGACGAATGCACCACCGACAGCTGCGACCCCACCTCGGGCGTGTGCAAATACGCCGACGTGCCGGGCTGCGGGCTACCCGCCGACCAGTCCTGCAAGGGCAAGTGCACCAAGTACAACGCCGCCTGGAAGTGCCAGTGCGACTCCGCCTGCAAGCAGTACAAAGATTGCTGCGCCGACATCGACAAGGTCTGCGCGCCGAAGTGCACCTCGGATACGCAGTGCAACGACAACAACAAGTGCACCACCGACAGCTGCAACCTGAACACTGGCAAGTGCGAGTTCAAGGCTGTGGCAGACGACAGCCCCTGCGACGACGGCCAGATCTGCACCACCGAGAAGTGCACCGCCGGTCAATGCCTGGTCAAGCCGTTGGCCGACGGCAGCAAGTGCGAAGATGGCAACCCATGCACCGAGGAGTCGTGCATCAACGGCTTGTGCTCGAAGAAGTCCAAGAACTGCGACGACAAGGACACCTGCACCACCGACTCCTGTGATCCGGCCGATGGCACCTGCAAGAACGTTCAGAAGCCCACCGGCAACCTCTGCAGCGATGGGGAGAGTTGCACCAACAGCGACAAGTGCACCGCCGCCGGGCAGTGCGTCGGCACGGCCAAGGTCGACGGCGTCAGCTGCAATGACGGCAAGAGCTGCACCACCAAGGATCGCTGCCAGACCGGCAAGTGCATCGGCACGCCCGATGACAAACCCTGCGACGACAAGAACTCGTGCACCACAGACCAGTGCTCGGCAGCCAGTACGGCTTCCACCGGCTGTCTGCACACGCCGATCAAAGACGACACGCAGTGTCAGGATGGTGATGTATGCACGGTATCGGACGTCTGCAAGTCCGGCGCCTGCATCGGCGTGATGAAGTGCAGCGCGATGTTCACCGAGACCTTCGACTGCGGCAACAAGGGCGGCTGGACCCTGTCGGCGCCTACTGGGGCGGTCGGCTGGGCCGTAGACGACACGCCCAACCCGCCGGGCTTCTATTCCAAGGCCTGCTCGCTGAATTACAACGACGGCAAGTCCTACCCGGGCGCCACCAAGGGCACCGCTACCTCCAAGAAGTTCAAGCTGCCGGCCAGCGGCGCGGTGTCGTTGCGCTTCCAGACCTGGGATGAGGTCGAGGGCTCCAACAGCTACGACCGGCGCTACGTCGAGATCTCGGCCAATGGCTTCACCGGCGACACGCATACGGTGCAGTTGCCCAACAACATGAAGAAGCAGCAGTGGGCCCAGTTCAAGACCTCGACCGACAAATTCGTCGGCAAGGATGTGCAGGTGCGGCTGCGTTTCGACTCCATCGACAGCGTATCCAACGCCGGCCGCGGCTGGTATGTCGATGACCTGGCCGTGGTCGTGGAGAAGCTGCCCGCCGACCTGACCTGCACGGTCAACCACGACTGTCCCTTCGACGGTGACCCCTGTACCTCGCAGTCGTGCAAGGACGGCAAATGCGTCGGCGGCATCGCCAACAACCCCTGTGAGGATGGCGACCTGTGCACCAGCAAGGATACGTGCAAGGACGGCAAGTGCGGCGCTGGTCCGGCCACCGACTGCGACGACGCCAACGACTGCACCGACGACAGCTGCGACAAGGTCAAGGGCTGCCAGCACAAGAACAACACCGGCGGTTGCGAAGATGGCGATGCCTGCACCGCGCCCGATGAATGCTTCGGCGGCGCCTGCACCGCAGTGCCCAACACCTGCCATGACAACAACCCGTGCACAGCGGACTCCTGTGATGCCGGCACCGGCAAGTGCAAGAACACCAAGATCGCCGCCTGCGAGCAGAAGGCGGTGAAGGTGCCCTGGGAGACCAAGTTCGACTGCGCCACGCCGAAAGCTCAGGGCTGGGATCCGGACGTGGTGGGCGCGGGGCCATCGTGGGCCATCGACGCGTCGCCGCTGCCGCCCGCCTACAAGTCGCCGAAGTGCTCGCTGAATTTCAATGACGGCAAGAACATCGGCTGCCCGGACGGCAAGATGTTGAGCAAGAAGAAGGGCGTCGAAGGCACCGCCTATTCGCCCTACATCGACGCCACCGGCGTGGCCAAGGGCGCCTGGCTGGCGGCCCGCTTCCAGCTCGCCGGCAACTGGTCTGGCTCCGCGGGCCACCTGGATGTGGAGGCCAGCGACGACAACGGCAAGACCTGGACCAAGCTGCAGTCGCTGAAGTCCGGCATCAAGACCGACTGGCAGGTGGTCACGCTGGACCTGGCCGCCTGGGCGACCAAGTTCTTCCAGCTTCGTTTCCACTTCTGGACATCCAACTGCTCGACGTCATACAGCGGACCCTTCATCGATGACTTCAAGGTCTGGGACGCGACCTGCAAGGCAGACGCCGATTGCGACGACACCAACGGCTGCACCATCGACACCTGCGACGTGGCCACCGGCAAGTGCGCCCACGCCAACGCCAAGATCAAGACCGCTTGCGACGACGGCAACGCCTGCACCAGCGACGAGATCTGCAACAGCACCGGCAAGTGCGGCAGCGGCAACCTCAAGGTGTGCAACGACGACAACGGCTGCACCACGGACGCCTGCGATCCGGGCAGCGGTGATTGCGTCTACGACAACAAGGCGGTGGACACCGCTTGCTCGGACGGCAACACCTGCACCGATACCGACAAGTGCGACGACAAGGGCAGCTGCGTCGGGATCGCCTCCGCCGACGGCAAGAGCTGCTCGGATGCCAACGCCTGCACCTCTGCCGACAAGTGCGATGGCAAGGGGCTCTGCGTGGGCACCGCGGTCGCCGCCGGGGCCGGCTCGTGCAGCGATGGCAACGACTGCACCGACAGCGACAAGTGCGACGGCCAGGGGGTCTGCGTCGGTCAGAACAAGAACAAGGGCGCCGTCTGCACCGACAGCGACCCCTGCACCAAGGACACCTGCGACGGCCAGGGCAAGTGTGAGGGCGCGGCCGATACGGCCAAATGCGACGATAAGGACCCGTGCACCCTGGACACGTGCATCAAGAAATCCACCTTCAGCAGCACCTGCAAGCACGCGCCGACGCCGGATGGAGCCAAGTGCGATGACGCCAGCCCATGCACCGACGGCGACACCTGCACCGCCGGACTCTGCAAGGGCAAGGCCATCTGCAACTACAAGACGCTGCTGACCGACAAGTTCACCTGCGGCAGCAAGGACTGGACGCTGGAGCCGGCGGGCGGCGCCGGCAAGGTGGGCTGGCAGATCGATGGCCTGCCGACGCCTCCGGGGTTCAAGTCCGAGAAGTGTTCGCTCAACTACAACGACGACAAGTCCTACAACGCCAAGGACGCCAAGAACTCGGGCAAGGCCACCTCAAAGGCGGTGACCATCCCGGCCAACGCCCTGGACGCGCACCTGAAGGTCTGGTCCTATCACGGCGTCGAGGCCAGCTCGAGCTACGACAAGCGCTATATCGAAGTGTCCGATGATGAGTTCGCCAAGAACGTCACCACCACCCAGCTGGACAACACCAAGGGCGCCAAGACGTGGACCCTGGAGACGATCTCCATGACACCCTGGGTTGGCAAGCAGGTGAAGATCCGCTTCCGATTCGATACCGTGGACGGCGTCAACAACGCCACGCCGGGCTGGTTCGTGGACGACCTGCTGGTGGAAGCGGGCACCAAGAAGTAAGAGGACGTCATGGGCAACGACGGCGACCGGTTGTGGGGCGGTGGCTACCAGGAGGAGACGCACCCGCTGGTTCGGCGGATGAATGCGTCCATCTGGTTCGACCGGGTCATGGCTCGCGAGGACATCATCGGCTCGGTGGCGCACGCCACCATGCTGGTGGAGAAGGGGCTGCTGCAGGCGGGTGAATACGACGACATCCTGCACGGTCTGCGGGTGATCCTCGCCGACATCGAGTTCGGCCGCTTCGAGTGGGTCGAGGCCCGCGAAGATGTGCACATGAACATCGAGGCGGCCCTGCGTGAACGCATCGGTGACACCGCTGGCCGGCTGCATACGGCGCGCTCGCGCAACGACCAGGTGGCCTTGGACGAGCGACTGTGGATTCGCCGAAACGCCGCACGGCTGGCTGGCGACCTGCTGGCCTTCATCGAGCGACTGGCCGAGCAGGCGCGGGCCCATAGCGACTGGCCCATGTGCGGCTATACGCACCTGCAACGTGCCCAGCCGATCACGGTCGGCCATTACCTGCTGGCGCACGCCGAGGCGCTGGAGCGGGATCTCGGTCGCTTGCTGGACTGCCTGGCGCGCATGGACGTCTGCCCGCTGGGCGCTGGCGCTTTGGCCGGCACCACCCTGCCCATCGATCGCGAGCGCACCGCCGAGCTGCTGGGCTTTGCCCGCGTGGCGCGCAACTCACTGGACGCCGTCTCCGATCGCGACCACCTGGTCGAGCTGCTGGCCACCGCCACCCTGGGCATGAATCACCTCAGCCGCATCGGCGAAGAGGTCTGCCTGTACTCCAGCGCTGAGTTTGGCTTCCTGCGCATCTCGGACGCCTTCACCACCGGCTCGTCGTTGATGCCGCAGAAGAAGAACCCCGACATGGCCGAGCTGGTGCGCGGCAAATCCGGTCGCGTGCTGGGCAGCCTGGTCTCGCTCCTGACCACGCTCAAGGGCCTGCCCATGGCCTACAACAAGGACCTGCAAGAGGACAAAGAGCCCCTCTTCGACGCCATGCGCACCTGGGATGACTGCCTGCTCCTGTTGACCGACATGTTCGGCGCCATGCGCTGGCAGAAGGCCGAGTTGCTGGAAGCGCTGAACGCCGGTTTCCTGCTGGCCACCGACCTGGCCGACCTGCTGGTGGGCAATGGCATGCCCTTCCGCAGCGCGCACGAGCAGATCGCCTCTCTCATCGCGCAGCTCGATGACGAGGGCCACAGCTTCGACAGCTGGGGCCACGACAACATCGCGCGCCGTTTCGGCCTCGATCTCGGCGACGTATCCAGCGCCCTGAACGTGCGCAATTCGCTCCGCAAACGCGACGTCGAAGGCGCGCCGCATCCCACCCGGGTCAAGCGCGAAGCGCGCGAGGTCCGCAAACGCGCTGAAGCCTGGCAACGGCGCATCGATGTCTACGCTCGGCCCACCGAAGCCGAGGAGATCCTGCTCGGCAACTGAGTTGGCCGGCACGGAGACCCGTCATGCCCCCAGTTCACCTGGTCCTGGAGCGTTTTACTCCGATCATCGAGTCCATCGAGTGGAAGGTTGGCCACCGCTATTGGCAGGTGCGCGGTACCCGCGCGTTCACCTCCAACGAGGTGCCGCATATGGTGACCAACGACGGCGTGCGCGCCGCCCGTGCCGCCGACGTGCTCTACGCCAGCTGCCAGGCGGCCGCCGCGGCGGGCACCCTCGAGGAAGAGATCCAGGTCGCCGAGCTCGCCGTGGGCCTGGGGATGCACGCCCGGCTGCTGCTGGATCGCTTCCAGGCGCGCTGCCAGGCCGATGGCGTCGACTACTACGATCGGCTGACCTTCTACGTCACCGACTGGTCGGCCCGCACCCTGCAGGACCTGGTCGCCCGCGGCACCCTGCCCGCCCACCACGAGGGTCGGGTTCGTATGGGCCTGCTCAACGCGCTGGCGCCCGATGAGCTGGTCGACCTGTCCACCGGCGACAAGACACCCTTAAAAGGACTGCGCGCCATCATTCACAACTACCTGCTCGCCGTGCTGCCCTTTGACCTGCTGGTCCACCAGGGCGACCAGTGGCTGCAGGTGCAGGTGCAGACCCGCATCGACGATACCCAGGTCGCGGCCATGGTCAGCGAGGTGCCGCTGGACCAGCTCGGCGCCCTGGTCAAGGGCGACGACGACGCCGCGCTCGACCGGCTGGTGCCGTTGTACGAGCTCTTCTGCATGGAGCGGGCCTTCTTCCCCATCGACATCGCCGATGTGCCCGGCCGCGAGGAGCTGGAGCGCTTCCACAACGACGTGGTCAAACCCTGGGCCAAGGCCCACCCCGACCACGCCGGCCAGGTCCGCGTCCTGCACTCCCGCGGCGCCTTGAACAGCCTGCGTGCCAGCCTGCCCGTGCTGCGCGAGGACGGCTTCGTACTCCTGTCCGATTACGGCTGGACGAAGCTCGAAGACCTGCTCACGGTCAAGCAGCATCAGCGCTTCGGTCCGGCCACCGCCATGGGACTGAACTTCTGTTTCCTGGATGCCCAGGTCGCCGCCGACGGCGCCCGCGTGCAGATCCCCAGCGACGACGACGAGGCCTCCATCCGCGCCCGCCTCATCAGCCGCAACGAGCTGCCGGAGACCGAAGCGGCCTTCCACGAATCCTACGCCACCCGCCCGCTCAACACCCTGTACGGCATCACCAGCGCCGCCGCCGAAGCCCAGAAGCGAGGCGACGTGGTCACCGCCAGCGCCCGCTTCGCCGAGGCCCATCGCAAGTTCCCCGAGAGCTGGCATGTGCTCGCCGAAGCCGCCCGCCACGCCACGTTCTACGCACGCAACCCACAACTGGGCCTGGAGCTGGCCGCCAGAGCGCGCAGCATCAACCCCACCGCCAGCGCCCAGGTACACAACGAGGTCGGCGACGCCCTCTACGAACTCGGCCGCAAAGAAGAGGCCCACGACGCCTACCAGGCCGCCATCCAGGTCGACCCGGACCATCCGCGCGCCTACATGAACCTGAGCTGGACGCTCGCCGACCAGGGCAACTTCGACGGCGCCCTGGAGGCCCTGGGCAAGGGGCTGGCGCTGGACATCTGGGGCATGTTCACCGGGCCGCTTCTGGAGAAGCAGAAGCAGGTGCTGCAAGCGCGGGCTGCGGTTCAGCAGCGTAAGCAGTCGTGGTTTCAGTCGCGACAGTGGTGAGCCCGCAAAGGGGCAAGATCCTTAGCTTTTAGCGTCTAGCGGCGATCGCACGGCCGTGGCTGTGACCGTGACCGTGTCCGAGTCCGTGACCGTGTCCGAGTCCGTGACCGTGACCGAGTCCGTGACCGTGTCCGAGTCCGTGACCGTGACCGAGTCCGTGACCGTGTCCGAGTCCGTGACCGTGACCGTGACCGTAGCCGTGGCCGTGGCACCCCGAGACAGCTCATGCAGTCAACCAGCTGATCTACAAGACATCTTGGCCAAATTCCTGAACAGGTCCAAGAATCTGATACAGATAGATGTAATTACATTGAGTTAAGCGATGAGCAGCCGAACTGGACGTCCATGCCAGGGTGGCTCGCTCTTCAAGCGCGGCAGGCACCGCCGCCTACTGCGGCTGAAGCCGCGGGCTCATTGTCAAGAAGTCCGCCTGCGCGGACTTGTCATACCTGGCACTGCACGAGGGCGCAAAGTCCGCGAAGGCGGACTTCTCGTATAAGAGGCAGCAGTTTCAACTGCTGGGCGATCGCCAGGCTGGCTCAGCTCGAACGCTGGAGCGCCGAACAGGTAACGGAGCGAGTGCCATGCCGAGCGCCGGTTGGCCAGATGCAAGGCGGAGCGCCGCCGGCGATGCAGCGCATCGCCAAGTCGCGACAACGCAGCCTGAGCGAAGCGAGGGGCACAGATGGCCGGTCGCCGCCGGCAGGGCGCCGCGAAGCTTACCTGTTCGGTGCTCTAAACAGGTTCACGTTGGTTGTGGATCATTTTGCCCACCTGGCGACATGAGCG
>CAYTLW010000206.1:0-8400 GCA_964438735.1 uncultured Enterobacteriaceae bacterium
TGTCGTCCTTGACGGGCTCGAGCTTGCATTGGCCGTCTTTGGGGTCGCATTGATGCTTCTGGCATTGCTCGTCGTCGACGCTCTGGCAGTTGATGATGGTCGCCGGATTCACCTGGCAGATGGAGGCGGGGTTGCCCTTTTCGTCCTTGGCGTTCTTGTTGCAGTACATGGTGCCATTGCAGATGTCGCCGTCGTCCTTGTTCTTGCAGTCATCGTCCGTCTTGCAGGTGCATGTATTGATGCCGGGGTCGCACTTGCCACCCTTGCACTCCTCGGCCGGGGTGCAGGGGGTGCCGTCATTGCAGCCGATGACCGCCGGCTTTTCGCCGTCGAGCAGGGGCTTGTAGTCGCATTCCTCTTTCGCCCCGCAATCCATGATCAGGTGACTGGGCGTGAGCTTGCACTCGCCCGTCTTGGGGTAGCAGATGTTCTTGGTGCACTGGGTGTCGTCCACAGTCTTGCAGTAGACGATGGTCGCCGGGTTCAGGTCGCAGCTGCCCTGCGCCAGATTGCAGAACAGCGTACCGTTGCAGGCGCTGCCGTCTTCGAACTGGTCGCAATCGGCATCCTTTTCGCACTTGCACAGCTTGGTGCCGCCGCTGCAGCTGCCGTTCTTGCAGGCCGTGTTCTCGGTGCACTTGTCGCCATCGTCGCACAGGGTTCCGTCGGCTTTATTCTCCAGGCCACACTTGCCGTCGTCGGGGTTGCAGACGGCCTCGTCGCAGGCACCGCCCTTCTGCTTGCACTCCACCACCGTGGCGGGATTGACGGCGCACTTGGGCGGCGAGGCGTTCAGGTCGCAGTACAGCGTGCCGTTGCAGGCGTTGCCATCCTCTTCCTTGGCGCAGTCGGAGTCCTTGGCGCAGCCGCAGACGTTGTTCGGGCCGGCCTGGCACTTGCCGCCGACGCATTTATCGCCACCGGTGCACTTGTCGCCGTCTTCACAGCCGATGGGCGGGTCATCGGCCACAGCGCTGCTGGTGCAGTTGCCGCTGGCCGGGTCGCAGACATCGACCGTGCAGGGATCCTTGTCATCGCAAATCTTCAGCTCGGCGCCGTCGCACTTGCCGACCTTGTTGCAGACGCCACCTTCGGCGCAGGGGTTGGCGTGGGCGCAGATGGAACCCTCGGGGCGAACCTTGGCGATGCAGCCCAGCTCAAGATCGCAGACGTTCTTCTGGCACGGCTCGTCCAAGAGCGGACAGTCGCCGTCGACCTCGCACTTGGCGTTGGCGTCGGAGACGCTGTCGTCCGTAGCGTCGGTGGCCTTGGTGTCGGTGCCGGCGGGCGGCTCGACGGTCTCGTCACCGCCACACGTCGCCACACTGAGGGCGAGCAGGGCGAGCAGCGACAGGAGGGCCAGGCGGGGCAGGGGGCGTTGGGCGGCCTCGAGGGCGACGTTCGAGGTGGGCATGGACATCTCCTGACACGGCGCGACGGGCGCCAGCGACACCTCGCGGGCGGGCGCTCGCGCGGTGTCTGGATCGGGGTCCGGGTACCATAGCCATCTGGCGGCGGGGGTTGCAAGCGGCTGTCGAAGGGCATCGGGACGTGACCGAGGACGGTAGAAGCGACCTGCGGCATTGGATTCATCGACCGGCGACGTTCAGGGCGAAAGCAGTCGGACTTCGGGTGCGCCCGAAATCTTCGCGGCCGTGGTCGCAAGGCTTCGGTCGAAGGTCACGAACTCCGCCGAATCGGGGGCCGAGGCCAGGTGCAGCGCATCAGCCAGGTCCACGCCCTTGGCGTGCCAGGCGAGCGCCGCAGTGACAGCTTCGGCGTCTTCGACCGTGGCGCTGCTCAGTCCGGCAAGTGTGCGCAGGGCCCGCTGTACGGCGTCCCGGTCGAGGCCGTAGGCGTGGCGGAGGACCCACTCCGTCTCGAGAATCACCGTCTTGCTGAGCCACAGCGGACCGGACCGCAGAACATCCGCTGCCCGTTCTGCCTGCCCTCGATCATCGCGGGTGATCACCCGGACGAGCAGGTTCGTATCCGGCGCGATCATCGCGCCTCGGAGGCGCCAGCAGCGATGGCCTCGTCCATCTCCTGCAGGGTCACGCGCGGCCCCTGGTAGTCGACGCAGCCCAGCAGGTCATCCACCTCGGTGTCTTGGAGGCCCCGCTGCAGCCTGATCACGACGCATTCGTCCCGATCTTCGACCTCGAGAGTCGCGCCGCTGCGCCAGCCGAGGCGGTCTCGGATCGGCTTGGGGATGACCACCTGGCCCTTGGTCGACAGCTTGGTGCTCGGCATGGTCGCCTCCTGCAGTCGGTAAGACGAATGTAAGATACCGTGAGCAAGGGACCGCGTCAACCGAATCCGACCGAGCGTGCCGGACTCATCCGGGCACGATGACCACCTTGCCATGGCCGCTGTTGGCGCCGCTGCTGCCGCTGGGTTTCATGCCGCCGTTGTACGAGCCGCCGCCACCACCAGAGCCCCACTTGCTGGACTTGTAGTTGTTGCCGCCGCCGCCGCCGTTGTAGCCCGCGCCACCGCCACCGGCGCCGCTGTTGTCGGACATGCCACCGCCGCCGCCGAAGCCGCCATTGCCGCCCTTGTAGCCGCTCTTGTGGGTGAACAGCCCGCCGATGGCGCCGTTGCGCGGCGCCTGGCCGCCGATGCCCTTGGCGTTGCGGATGAAGAGCCCGTCCTTGCCATTGGTCACCCAGCCGGCGCCGCCACCGCCCGTGGAGTAGCTGCCGACATTCAGGCCACCGCCGCCGCCGTTGCCGTTGGCGCCACCGCTGCCCGAACCGGACTGCTGGCCTGGGTTGGGATTGCCGTTGGACGAGCCGACCGAACCCGGCGCGCCCTGGCATTGCCCACCGCCGCCCGCCGCGACCAGGAGGGGTTTGGGATCGGTGGCCTTGCGATAGATCCAGGTGGCGCCGCCGCCACCGGCGCCGTAGCCCGAACCCTGGGTCGTCACCAGGCCGCGATGGCCGACGATGATGTTCACGGTCTCGCCCGCCTTGAGCACGAAGTCACCGCGCACCCGGGCGCCCTGGCCACCGTTGTTGCCGCCACCCTTGGCGCCCCAGGCCTCGATGCGGAAGACGCCCGAGAAGGGCACCTTCCAGCCCTGGACGCCGCTCTTGACCGTCACCTGGCCCTGCAACGGGTTGCCGGCCCCGTAGGCGTTGTTGCACTGACTCTGGGACGGACCGGTGCGGTCGGATTTACCACACGTGGTGAAGGTCACGCCCTTCCACTTGGCCACGCAGGTGTTGGAGCAGGCGTCGCCGTCGACCTTGTTGCCGTCGTCGCACTGCTCCTTGCCGACCCAGACCACGCCGTCGCCGCAGAAGTTCTTCAGGCACTTGGATGTGCAGCCGTCGCCATCCTTGTTGTTGCCGTCATCGCAGTTCTCGGTCGAGTTGATGATCTTGTTGCCGCACAGGCTCTCCACCAGCAACTCGCGCCACTCGCCATCGCAGTAGTACATGCGCATGGTCTTGGTATCGAAGTACTGTCCACCGAGCTTCTTGGCATCGCAGACATAGGGCGGTCCGGCGCTCTTCTGCACACCAAAACTGCCGGCGGCGGCGAAGGTGCCCGTGCTGCTGATGAGTTTCTGGGCCTGGATGCTCAGGTTGATGGACCACTTCAGCAGCTGGCCGTCGTTGCCGTTGTTGAGGAACTTGCTGTCGATGAGACGCAGGCGCCACTTGCCCTTGGGGTTCTTGCCCACCCACTTGCCCAGGTCGCCGCTGATGGGTTTGGCGGTCACCGGCCAGGTCTCATCCAGCGTCTTGCCCGCCTTGCCCTTATGCAGCACGTACTCGGCGTTGGCGGGGTCGTACAGACGCACCTCCAGCCCGGTCAGGTCCGAATTGGTCAGCTTGATGGTGACCGAGATCTGCTTGACCAGGCCCACGTCGTCGACGGTGATCTCGTCGATCGTGCCGATGGGGTTGTTGTCCTGGATGGGCTTGGGCGTGTTCTTGCTGGCGGCGATGATGGCCAGGGTCGTCGTCAGCAGACCGCCGGAGGCCTGGGCCAGGGCGTTGTCGCCCGCTACACCGCCGGCCTTGCAGATCAGCTTGCCGTCGCCACCAATGCCCGCGACGACCAGGCCCTTGGGACAACTGGCGGCGGGCGGTATCACGCCGGTGAGCTTGCTGCCATCGCCGGCGAGTGTGCCGGAGACCGTACCTGCCAGCACGTTGCCGGCCACCACAGCCTTGGCCTTGATGGCGTTGCCGCCCAGATTCAGGTCGCCGTTGATGTTCAGCGCGGCGATGGACAGGCAACCGGTGCAGGCGAGACTGGCGGCGTGGCTGGCGCGCAATGCGAACGGAGCGGCGTAGAGGTTGGTGCGTGCCGTCTCGGGCTCGTTGCCGACCTGCAGGCCCAGCCACGCGGCGGTGGCCAGGATCTTGTCGTCCAACTTCTTGGCGGCGCCCAATACGTGCTTGAAGTGGCCGTTGAGCACCTGCAGCGGGTCGACGAGCTCGGTATGGAGCGCCTGCTTGGCCCCCGCGCTGGCGTAGAGCCGGAAGGTGACGGTGTACTTGCCATCGGCCGCCGGACCGCCATTTGCGGCGTGGACGCTGCCCTGAATGGCCAGGGTCGCCGGCGTGGCGGCGTGGGCCAGGACGGGCACGAAAGCGAAGCAAGCGAGTACGGCGCACGCGCCGAAGGAGCGGCGATGGAGACGACGATCGGGCATGGCGGCAGCCTCGGCCCCCTGTGAATGGGGACACGGCAAGGTATCGGCGCCGAGGCGTTGAAACAAGCGCGCTTTTGTGCACGTCGACAGCGGCCATGACTATTCTGGCTGGAGACTTCTGGGGAGAGTTGGAGGCTGGTCGTGAATCGAGCAACAACCTGCGCCCTGCTGACATGGGTCTGTATCGCGGCGGCCTGCGCGAGCCCGGGTGCCGGCGGTGGCATGACGTTGGACCTGAGCGCCGAGTCGGATGTCGGGCCCATCTTCGACACCGGCTCCGATACGCCTGCCCCCATCGACACCAGCACAACGCCGGACGCCGTGTTCGAACTGCCGGCAGCCAGCTGTCCTGGCGCCTCCGGGTGCGCCTGCGACAAGAACGCCGACTGCGACATTGACCTGTGCATCGACATGCCCGTGGGCAAGCGCTGCGCCACCACCTGCGTCAACCAGTGCAGCGATGGCCTGTCCTGCTCTCCGACCCAGGCCGGCGGTGGCGACCCCATCAGCGTCTGCGTGCCCACCTGGGGATGGCTCTGCGATCCTTGCGTCGACTCCAAATCCTGCCAGGCCCTCGGTCACGCGGACGCCCGCTGCGCGCAATACGGTGACATGGGCAGCTATTGCGGCATCGCCTGCAAGCTCGACGCGGACTGCGGCCCCGGCGCCGGCTGCATGTCGGTCACCACGGTCGAGGGCCAGAGCGCCCAGCAATGCGCCCGGCTGCCCGCAGCGGGCAAGACGGGTTTCGGCACCTGTCCCTGTTCGGCCCGGGCCGCCGCCAAGGCGCTGAGCACATCCTGCCTGCGCACCTTCGACGCGCCCGGCGGCGGCGGCAAGGTCCAGTGCATCGGCAGCCGCAAGTGCGCCGCGGCCGGCGCCAAGGGGCTCACACCCTGCGCCGCCACGCCGCCCGTACAGGAGGCCTGCGACGGCGTCGACAACGACTGTGACGGCAGCGTCGACGAGGCCACCTGCGATGACGACAACCCATGCACCAAGGACGCCTGCGACCCCGGCGCCGGCGGCGACGGCTGCAGCCACGACAACGAAGCCGGCAAACCCTGTGACGACGGCAACAAGTGCACCGTCGACGACACCTGCAAGGCCGGCAAATGCGCCGGCGGCACCTCGGTCTGCGTCTGCCAGAAGCACGCCGACTGCGAGCCCTTCGAGGATGGCAATCTGTGCAACGGCACCCTGCGCTGCGACACCAAGTCGGTGCCCTTCAAGTGCAAGGTCGACGCGGCCACGGTCATCACCTGCTCGAACAAGGACGACACCGCCTGCGCCAAGAACAGCTGCACCCCCAAGACCGGCAAATGCGCCCCCAAGGCGGTCCAGAACGGCCTGTCCTGCGACGATGGCGACGCCTGCACCGTGGGCGATCAGTGCAAAGCCGGCGAGTGCACCGCCGGCAGCAGCATCTGCGGCTGCAAGTCCAACGCCGACTGCAAAGATGACGGTGACCTCTGCAACGGCATCCCCATCTGCGACAAGTCCAAGATGCCCTTCCAGTGCAAGGTGGACGCCAAGACCGTGGTGACCTGCAAACAGGACGGCGGCGATCCCTGCAAGATGAGCAGCTGCGACAAGAAGAGCGGCAAATGCGCCGCCGTGCCGGTCGCCGACGGCAAGGCCTGCGACGACGGCAACGCCTGCACCACGGCCGACGCGTGCAAAGCCGGCGCCTGCAAACCCGGCACCTCCATCTGCGGCTGCGAGTCCAACGCCGACTGCGCCAAGCAGGATGACGACAACCTCTGCAATGGCAAGCTGGTCTGCAACAAGACCAAGGTGCCCTACACCTGCCAGATCGACGCCAAGACCGTCATCACCTGCCCCACCGGGGGCGACAGCGCATGTGCCAAGAACAGTTGCGCCGCCAAGACCGGGCTCTGCACGGTCAAACCCGTGGCCGAGGGCAAGCCCTGCGATGATAGCGACGCCTGCACCGTGGGCGACCAGTGCAAGGCCGGCAAATGTGCCGCCGGCACGTCTCTTTGCCAGTGCAAGACCAACAAGGATTGCGCCAAGCAGGATGATGACAACCTCTGCAACGGCTCGCTCTTCTGCGACAACAAGGCCCTGCCCTATGCCTGCAAGCTGGACCCGAAGTCGGTCGTCAAATGCAGCAAGGACGGCAATACCGAGTGCGCCTTCAACGCCTGCAACCCGCTCAACGGCAAGTGCGCCGCCGTGGCGGCCAAGAATGGCACACCCTGCAACGACGGCAGCGCCTGCACCAAAGCCGATATGTGCGCCACCGGAATATGCATCGGCACGCCGCTGAGTTGCGACGACGGCAACGCCTGCACCGCCGACTACTGCGCCCCCAAGATCGGCTGCAAGAATGTCGCCACGTCCGATAAATGCGACGACGGCAACGCCTGCACCCTCGGCGATGTCTGCAAGGCGACCAAGTGCATCCCCGGGCCGCCGCCAAGCTGCTCGGACAAGAAGCTCAACGGCAACGAGACCGCCATCGACTGCGGCGGCAAGGCCGGGGTCTGCGGCTTCGCGGCCTGCAAACCCTGCGGCACCGGGGCCACGTGCAAGGTCGCCAGCGACTGCTCCAGCAAGGTCTGCAAAGGCGGAAAATGCGCCAAGGCGACCTGCAGCGACAAGGTCAAGAACGGCGGCGAGGCGGGGGTCGACTGCGGCGGCACCTGCGTCATGTGTCCGCGCCTCTTCCTGCTCGCCGGCGGCGCCAAGGTGCTGGCCGGGGTCAAGGAGCAGGGTGGCGCCTGGAAGGTGCAGCCCCTGACCGGCACCACGGTCTCGGGCGTGTCGTTGGTGGTGGTCCAGGGCAAGCGGGTGCTTGGCCTGGTGCGCTACACCAAGCTCAAGGATCCGCTCGACAACGCCCTGCTCTTCGCCAGCTGGCAGACCGGCAAGTGGGCCGACCTGGCCGCGGTGGGCAACGGCATCACAACTCGCGCCCGCCCTGCCCTGACCGCGACCGGCGGCGTGGCCCACCTGGCCTTCCACGGCATGGACTACAAGCACTACCACGTCACCTGGGGGGCCAACAGCTGGTCCAAGACTGTGCAGCTGGGCAAGACCCAGGCCTACGGACCCTCGGCACCCGCCCTGGCGACCGCCAACGGCAAGGTCTCCGCCGCCTGGATGAACGGCGCCGCCAGCAACAACCTGTCCACCAGCGAGCTGGGCGTGCTCAGCTGGGGCGCTCCGGCAACCCTGGGCGACAAGACCGCGTTCGGCACCCCGCCCACGCTCCTGTCATCCGGCCCCGGCGGGGAGTTGATGGCCCTGTGGGCGCGCTGGGACGGCCAGCTCATCTCGCGGAGCCGCAAATCCGGCAAGTGGCAGGCGATTCAGGTCATCAAGGACGCCTGGAGCAAGTCTCGCGTCACCGCCGCGCTGCTGGCCGATGGCACTGTGCAGGTCGCCTTCCGCGGTCAGGACTCCAAGCTCTACACCGTCCGCCACAACAAGGGCGCCTGGCAGGCGCCCAAGACCGTCGCCAGCAAGGCGCCCGTCATCGCCACCACGCCGGCGCTGAGTCGCGGCATCGAGGGCAAAGAGGCGGAGATCGCCTGGGTGGATGGCGCCGGCAACATCTGGCACAGCCGGCTCAAGGCCGCCAAGTGGTCCAAGGCGGTCAAGGTGGCGACCGGCGGGCAGCATGTGGCGCTGGTGGCGGGGCCGTGAGGCGGCGAGCCGGCACATCCACCAAATCGGATATTCGCACACGTCTAGCC
>CAYTLW010000207.1:0-8348 GCA_964438735.1 uncultured Enterobacteriaceae bacterium
TGAGGCCCGAAAACGACGTTTTTCGGGCCGAGGGGGCTTCCGGAAGCCCCCTTGTCTCTGGCGAGGCGAGGCAGATCGACGGCAGGATCAACAGCGTGGCACTGATCCTGAACCCCATCGATGGCCTCCCTCGAGGCGGTCGGAGCGACGTCCGATCAGAGCTTCTTGCTGTAGACCGCCAGGTCGTCGACGAACCAGCCCTTGCCGTCATTCTTGATGGCGTCGCCGGAGTCGAAGCGCAGGCGGATCTGGATGCTCTTGCCCATCCACTTGTCCAGCGGCCGACTGATCTCGAGCCACTTGCCCTTGCCTTCGCTGTTGGACAGGCGCCAGGACTCGATGTTCTTGACGAATCCATCGTCGGAGACCTCGACATAGCGGTTGTCGTACTTGGTGTGCTCCTCGACACCATTGTAGGACCACAGACCCAGCGCTGCGCCGGCCGCGGTGGGCACCTTGACCTTGGCCGAGACGACGGCGCCGCCGACCTTCTTGTTGGCGACGTTGAAGTTCTTGCCGTTGTTGAAGTTCAGCGAGCACTTGGCCGACTTGTAGCCGGGCGGGTTGGGCGTGCCGTCGATGGCCCAGCCCACGGTGCCGGCCTTGACAGCGGGGTCGAAGGTCCAGCCCTTGGCGCCGCAGTCGACCTTGTCGCTCCAGGCGGCGGTCTTGGTGCACTTGTCGACGCCGATGCAGACGCCCTTCTTGCAGGCGTCGGTGGCGGTGCAGGCGTTGCCATCGTCGCAGCTGGAGCCCTCGGCGGCGGCCTTGTGGCTGCAGGCGCCGGTCTTGGCGTCGCAGCTGTCGGTGGTGCAGGCCTTGCCGTCATCGCACTTGCCCTTGCCGCCGACGCACTTGCCGCCCTTGCAGGCGTCCTGCAGCGTGCAGACCTTGCCGTCGGTGCACAGGGTGCCGTCCTTCTTGGCGGCGAACTTGCAGCCGCCGGCCTTGGGATCGCAGCTGTCGGCGGTGCAGCTGTTCTTGTCGTCGCAGACCTTCAGCTGACCGGCGCACTTGCCGGCCTTGCAGGCATCCTTGGTGGTGCAGGCGTTGCCATCGTCGCAGGGAGCGATGTTGTTGGCGTGCTTGCAGCCGGACTTCGGGTCGCACCAATCCCAGGTGCAGGCCTCGCCGTCGCTGCACTCGGCGTCCGACTTGGCGAAGCTGTTGGCGCAGGCGCCATCCTTGTTGCAGGTGTCGACCGTGCAGGCGTTGCCGTCGTCGCACTGGCTGTCCTTGCCGCAGCTGGCCGCCTTGACCGTGCCGAACTCCACGACCAGGTCATCGATGAACCAGCCAGCGCCGGTATTGGCGACGCCGTCGATGGAGTCGAACGAGAAGCGAACCTGGATCTTCTTGCCCAGCCAGCCGTCCAGCTGCACGTGATGCTGGACCCACTTCTTGGGGTCGATCTGGTTGGCCATGGCGATGACCTGCACCCGGCTCTTGAAGCCATCATCCGAGATCAGCACCTTGCGCTGGTCGTAGGTGTTGTTGGTCTCGGTGTCGTGCCAGCTCCAGAAGCTCAGGCGCGCATGACCGGTGGCGCCGATGCTCACCGCGGCGCTGGTCGCCACGCCGGCGACGCGGGCCGCGGGCGTGGGCGAGAAGTCCTTGCCGTCGTTGAAGTTCAGCGAGCACGTGGGCGACTTCGCCTTCGGAGTCTTGGGGGTGGCGTCGATGAGCCAGCCGACCTGCCCCGTCTTCGGCGCCGGTTCGGCCTTGAAGCCGCTGGCCGTGCCGCAGGGGAACTTCACGTTGAGCACCTTCTTGTAGGTGCAGGCGTCCTTGCCGGCGCACTTGCCCTTGGTGCAGACGTCGTTGGCGGTGCAGGCGTTGCCGTCGACGCAGGCGGTGCCGTCCTTGGCCACGGCGTTGGAGCACTTGCCGGTCTTGGCGTCGCAGGCGTCGACCGTGCAGGCGTTGCCGTCGTGGCAATCCTTCTTCTTGCCGGCGCAGACGCCGGCCTTGCACTTGGCGCCCAGCAGACAGGCGTCGCCGGTGCTGCAGGCGCTGCCGTCGGGCCGCGCCTTGTAGGTGCACTTGCCGGTCTTGCTGTCGCAGCTGTCGCTGGTGCAGGGCTTGTTGTCGTTGCACTTCTGCTTGGCGCCGAGGCACTTGCCGTTGTTGCACACCGACTCGACGGTGCAGAGGTTGCCGTCGTCGCACTTGGCGCTGTTGGACGGGAAGACGCAGCCCTTGATGGGATCGCAGCTGTCGTAGGTGCAGACGTTGCCGTCGGTGCACTTCTTGGCTTCGCCGCCGCAGCTGCCCTTGGTGCAGGTGTCTTTGTCGCTGCAGGCGTTGCCATCGTCGCAGGTGGCGCCGTCCTTGACACCGGTGCTGGTGCAGGCGCCGGTCTTGGTGTCGCATTTATCGGTGGTGCAGGGGTTGCCGTCATCGCAGACCGCATCGGACTTGCAGCCGGTGCAGATGGCCTTGTAATCCTTGCAGCAGTTGCCCAGCTTGGCGCAATCGGCGCTGCACTGGCACTTGGCGCCGGCGACGAACTTGCCGCAGCGGCCTACGCAGGAGGTGCTGACGTCGATCTGGCCGGCCTCGACGATCAGGTCGTCGATGAACCAGCCCGGGCCGTCGTTGTAGTAGCCGTCGGCGGAGTCGAAGTCGAAGCGGACCTGGATCTTCTTGCCGGCCCAGCTGCCCAGCTGGATGGTGACCTTCTCCCAGGTCTTCTTGTTGACCAGGTTGGACAGGCGCCAGGACTGCAGCGACTTCTTGAAGCCGTCATCGCTGACCTGGATGCGCCGGTGATCGTACTGGTTGCCGTCGCTGCCGCTCTCCACGCCGTGATAGGACGACAGGGTCAGGCGGGCCTGGCCGGTGGCCGGCAGGGTGATGGCGGCGCTGGTGACCTTGCCCAGGGCGGCCTTGGAGCCGTTGTCGTAGTTCTTGCCGTTGTTGAAGTTCAGCGAGCACTTCTCGGACTTGTAGCCGGGCGGGTTGGGCGTGCCGTCGATGTGCCAGCCCAGGGCCGGCTCCTTGTTGGCCGGCTCGGCCGTCCAGCCGGCGTTCTTGCCGCACTCGAAGGTATCCTGCAGCAGCGCCGAGTACGTGCAGACGTTCTTGCCGGCGCACTTGCCCTTGGTGCAGATGGTGGCCACGGTGCAGGCGTTGGCGTCGTTGCAGCCGGTGCCATCCTTGACCGGGGTGCTCTTGCAGGCGCCGGTCTTGGCGTCGCAGGCGTCGGTGGTGCAGGGGTTGTCGTCGTCGCACTTGGCCTTGCCGGCGGCGCACTTGCCGCCGCTGCAGGCGTCGTTCGCGGTGCACTTATCGCCGTCTTCGCAGGCGGTGCCGTCGGTGAGGTTGTCGGCCTTGCAGGCGCCGGTCTTGGCGTCGCAGATGTCCTTGGTGCAGCTGTTGCCGTCGTCGCACTTGGCGGTGCCAGCGGCGCACTTGCCCTTGCTGCAGGTGTCCTTGGTGGTGCAGGGGTCGCCGTCGTCGCAACCGCCGACCGCGTCGCTATGCTGGCAACCGGAGAGCTTGTCGCAGAAGTCCCAGGTGCAGTCGTTGCCGTCGTCACAGCTGGTCGGCGCGCCCTTGCAGGTGCCGGCGGCGCAGGCGTCCTTGCTGGTGCAGGCGTCGCCGTCGTTGCAGCCGGTGCCGTCGGGGGCGGCCTTGGCCAGGCATTTTCCGGTCTTCTTGTCGCAGGTGTCGACCGTGCAGGCGTCGCCATCATCGCAGCCCGAATCGAGGGTGCACTTGACGCACAGGGCCTTGTAGTCGGCGCAGCAGTCGCCGAAGCCGGCGCAGCCGCTGTCGCACTGGCAGGTGGCCTTGCTGTCGTACTTGCCGCACTTATCCTTGCAGGTGCCGGCGTTGGCGGTGCCCACCTCGATGGCCAGGTCATCGATAAACCAGCCGGTGCCGCTGTTGTTGACGCCGTCGACCGAGTCGAAGCGCAGGCGGATGGCGATGGTGCGCCCCTTCCAGGCGTCCAGGTCGATGGTCACCTTGGTCCAGGTCTTCGTCTTTGCGCTGTTGGACTGCTTGATGGACTGCACCTTCTTCTTGAAGGCGTCGCTGCTCAGCTCCACGTAGCGATGATCGTAGGAGTTGCTGCTCTCCACATCGTGCCAGCTCTGCAGCACCAGGCGCACGCTGGCGCCGTCGGGCACCTTGATGCCCGAACGGGTGACCTGGCCGGCGGCCTTGATGGCCTTGCCGCTGCTGTCCTTGGCGCTGTAGTCCTTGCCATTGTTGAAGTTGACCGTGCACTTGCCGGTCTTGGGCTTGACCGCCGCGGGCGTGCCGTCCACGTGCCAGCCAGTCGCCGGCTCGCCGACCACGGGCATGGCCTTCCAGTCGGCCGCCTTGGCGCAGTCGATGTCGTCCTTCCACACGGTCTTGAAGGTGCAGACGTTGCTGCCACCGCCGCACTTGCCGGAGGTGCACTTCTCGCCGCCGGTGCAGGCGTTGCCGTCGTCGCAGGGGGTGCCGGTGGCGGCGGCCTTGTGGCTGCACTTGCCGGTGCTGGCGTCGCAGAGATCGGTGGTGCAGGGCTCGCCATCGTTGCAGGTGTTGACCAGACCGACGCACTTGCCGGCCTTGCAGGCGTCCTTGGTGCTGCACTTGTCGCCGTCGTCGCAAGCGGCGCCATCGGCTCCTGCCTTGGCGCTGCAGGCGCCCGTCTTCGGGTCGCAGACGTCGTCGGTGCAGGGGTTGTTGTCGTCACATAGTTTCTTGCCGGCGCATTTGCCGCTGGCGCACTTGTCGCCGCTGGTGCAGGGGTCGCCATCGTCACAGGCGGCGCCGTTGGCATCAGCGCCGTGGGTGCACTTGCCGGTCTTGGCGTCGCAGGCGTCCTTGGTGCAGGAGTTCTTGTCGTCGCAGACCTTGGGCACGCCGGCGCACTTGCCGCCCGTGCAGACGGCGTTCACGTTGCACTTGTTGCCATCATCGCAGGCGCTGCCGTCGGTGGCCGCGCTGTGGCTGCACTTCTTGGTGGCACCGTCGCAGGTGTCCACGGTGCAGGGGTCGTTGTCGTCGCAATCCTTGCCGGTGCCCTTGCAGACACCCGCGTTGCACTTGTCGGCGTCGGTGCAGGGGTTGCCATCGTCACAGGCGTCGCCGTTGCCGGCCGCGACGTGGTCGCAGCTGCCGGTCTTGGCGTCGCAGGCGTCGGTGGTGCAGGCGTTGCCATCATCGCAGCTCTTGGCCTTGCCGGCGCAGGTGCCGCCGGTGCAGGCGTCGCCCGCGGTGCAGCCGTCGCCATCATCGCAGGGGGTGGCGTCGGCGGCCGCCTGGTGATCGCACTTGGCGGTCTTGGGATCGCAGACATCGTCGGTGCAGGGGTCCGCGTCGGCGCAATCTTTGGCCGTGCCGGTGCACTTGCCACCCTTGCAGGCGTCGTCGGCGGTGCACATATCGCCGTCATCGCACTTGCCATCGACCGGCTTGTGGATGCAGCCGGCGGCCGGGTCGCAGCTGTCGGTGGTGCAGGTGTCGCCGTCGTCGCAGCTCTTCTTGACGCCACCGCCGCACTTGCCGTCCTTGCAGGCCTTCTTCTCGAGGCACTTATCGCCATCTTCGCAGGCGGCGGTGTTGTTGTTGTGCACGCAGCCCTTGGCCTTGTCGCAGCTGTCATCGGTGCAGGCGTCGCCATCGTCGCAGGCCTTGGCCGTGCCCAGGCAGGCGCCGTCGGCGCAGGTGTCGGCCTCGGTGCAGGGGTCGCCATCATCGCAGGCGTCGGTGGTCGGCACGTGGCTGCACACGCCGGTCACGCAGGTATCTGCGGTGCAGGGGTTCTTGTCATCGCACTGGGCATCGGCGGTGCAAGCGCCACCGCCATCGGTGCCGCCGCCATCGGCGCCGCCACAGAGGTCGTCGTAGTCGGCGCAGCAATCCTTGTACTGCTTGCAGCCGCTGTCGCACTGGCACGCAGAGTTGGAGTCGTACTTGCCGCACTTATCCTGGCAGGTGCCAGCGGGCGCGGAGCCGTCGTCGTCCGTCACATCCGGGTCACCGCCACCATCCTCGATGGTCGTATCGGGCGTGCCGGGGCCGCCATCAACCGGCGTCACATCGGGCGTGCCGGGGCCGCCATCGACCGGCGTCACATCGGGCGTGCCGGGGCTGCCATCGGGCTGGACCTGGCCATCCAACGCCACCGAGTCGGTGGTCCGCGGGATGCCGTCGCCGAGATTCACGGTCGAATCGGAGGTGTCCGCCGTCGGGCCTGGCTGCGCCGGTCCAGTCGGGGGATCGCTGCAGACGCTGAGCAGCGCCACCAGCATCAAGGCGCCAGCGGCATGGGCGAAGGGGCGGAGCGCAACCGAGAACTTGTTGTTTTTCATCGTGAACCTCAGGAGACCGCAGCCATCATTGGGGGTCTGGCGCGCGGAGGATGCCGATCCCCGCCGCAATTGGCAACGGTTGGTTTGCACACTCCGTTTGGTTGAGGCGCTCGGCCCGCAACCGATATTCGCAGGATTACAACCGATTTCGGCGCTCTCCTTGCCGCTCGACCACGGCGCACCTAGAACGTTGAAATGGAAGCTCCGGCCCCGACTCGCTCGCGAGCGGATCTGGCTCGACGCGCCCTGCTCACCTGCGTCGCCAGCCTGCTCGCCAGCTGCGCCTCGACCCCGACATCGGAAGATGTCGTCGCCGAACCGATCTTTCCCAGCGACCTGTCGGGCTGGAAGGAGGGGCGCGCCTGCGGCTTCACCCACGAGCACGAGCTGCGCTACATCCGCGTGCTCGTCGATGCGGCCGCCGAGACGCCCTACAAGGAGTTGTCGGCCGACCATCCCTACCCGGTGGGCGCGACGCTCGTGAAGCTGGAGTACGACGACGAGGCCTGCACCAAGCTGCTCGGCTACACGGCCATGCGGAAGGAGCCGGCGGGCTACTCCGCCGCTGGCCACGACTGGCGCTGGCAGCGGGTCGGGGTCGATCGGCAGGTGACCGAAGACGGCGAGCTCAAGTCCTGCATCCATTGCCACGAGCACCACTGTACAGAGCCCCAGTGCGGCTATGCCGGCTGCGGCTACGACCTGACCTGTGCGCAGGAGGAGTGACGATCATGAGATACCGTCCAACGGAGGCGACTGGGCACGTCGCGCCAGGCTGGGCTTGGCGCCCCCTGGCCCGCCTGTGCACGTCGACCCTCATCATCGCCCTGCTCCTGGGCGGCTGCGCAAACGAGGAGCCGGACGCTCCGGCGTGCACCGATTCGGCGACCCTCTGCACCTGGGCGGGCACGGGCGAGGCCGGCTTCGATGGCGACGGCCACTCCCTGCTGGACTCCATGTTGTACTGGCCCATCGACCTGACCTTCACCTCCAAGGGCGAAGTCTACCTCCTGGACTGGAACAACCACGCCGTCCGCCACTTGCGGCCGGATGGCACCTTGCAGACGGTCATCGGCTCGGGATTTGTCGGCGACGGACCGCCGGACCTGTCCGACCACACGCCACCGGGTGCCAAGGGTACCGACGTGGACCTGAACCATCCGACCCAGCTCGTCGAGCTGTCCAGCGGCAAGATGCTGCTCGTCTCCTGGCACAACCACAAGCTGCGCCAGTACGACCCGGCCACCGGCCTGGTGGTCATCACCTGCGGCAGCGCGCCCGGCTACGGCGGTGACGGGGAGGCCGCCCGTGACGCCAGGGTGGACCAGCCGACCCAGGTGGTGATCGCGCCCGATGGCGGCATGTTCATCCTCGACATGCGCAACCAGGTGATTCGCAAGATCGGCGCCGACGGGATCATCCAGACCGTAGCCGGCACGCCGGGCAAGAAGGGCTACGACGGCGACGGCGGGCCGCCCGGGAAGGCGCACTTCGAGTTCCCGGCGGGCTCCAATCCGCCCCCCGGCGGCGCGCTGGCGCTGGACGACAAGGGGCGCCTGTACGTATCGGACACCCTCAACCACGCCATCCGCCGGATCGACTTCGCCGCCGACAGGATCGAGACCTTCGCCGGTACCGGTGAGGCCGGCTACGGCGGCGACGGCGGCCCGGCGAACAAGGCCCGCCTGAACAACCCCCGTGATCTGCAGCTCAGCAAGGATGGAAGCAAGCTGTACATCGCCGACGAGCTCAACCACCGGGTCCGCGTGGTCGACCTGGACAGCGGCCTCATCGACACCGCCGCGGGCAACGGCGAGGCCGGCTACGACGGCGAGGGCCAGCCGCCGACCGCGACCGCCCTGAACCGACCGGGCGGGCTCGCCTTCGACGGCGAGGGCAATCTGTACATCGCCGACTCCTACAACCACAGGATTCGCACGTTCAAGCCGGGAGCGAAGCCATGAGTCGAGCCATCAGAGGCAAGGGGGCTTCCGGAAGCCCCCTCGGCCCGAAAAACGTCGTTTTCGGGCCTCA
>CAYTLW010000208.1:0-8208 GCA_964438735.1 uncultured Enterobacteriaceae bacterium
GACAACCCGAGCCTGGACCGCGACGACACCGACGGCGCCGGCCCCGAGAACCTCAACCTGACCCTGCCCGAAGCGGGCCTGCACTATCATGTGGGCGTGCACTACTTCAACGACCACGGCAAGGGACCGTCCCAGGCCGATGTGCGCATCTACATCTACGGTCAATTGAAGTTCCAACAGAAGAGCAAGGACCTGTTCAACAAGGACATGTGGTACGTGGCTACCATCGCCTGGCCGACCGGCACGATCACCGCCAAGGGCAACAAGAAGAAGCCCTTCTTCGTGACCAGCAAGTACCCACATCCGGAGCTGTGAGCGCAGCGGTCGGTGCCGCTGATGGAGACAAGATGAGACCCCTTTCGCACCGGCTGATGATCCTGGCCGCCCTCGCCCTCCTGCCTGTGGGGTGCTCCAGTTCCGGACCCGGTGGCGGCAGCGCGGACGCCGGCGGCGGCACCACCGAACCCTGCACCGGCGCCTTCTGTCTCGAAGAAGACCGGCGGATCGACACCGAGCCGAGCAAGCTCGACTTCATCGACATCGCACCCGGTGAAACGCAGGAATTGGAGTTGGTGGTTCAGCACATCGGCAATACCGGCAAGCTGCGCCTGACCAAGGTGGCCTTCTCACCCGACGCCGACGGCGAGTTCAGCGTGGTCGACTTCAAGGCCGCCGAATTGAAGTCGCTCGAGAGCGTCACCTGGAAGGTCAAATACGCGCCGAAAAACGGCGGCACCAAGCTGCTCAACCTCATCATCTACAACAACGCCTCGGACCCCGCCGATCGGGAGTTCAAGGTGCCGGTGGTGGTCAAGCCCGACTCCGGCGCGCTGAAGGTCTCGCCCGATCCCATTGATTTCGGCCCGGTGGCCTCCAAAACGAGCGAGACGAAGGACGTCAAGCTCTACAACAACGGCAGCAAGCCGTTGAAGCTGCTGTCGATCAAGCTGTCAGCCACGGGCTCCAAGGACTTCGCCATCGTCACCAGCCCGGACCTCGACGAGGCCATCCCGCCGCAGCTGTCGGCCAACCTGGTCCTCAGCTTCTCGCCGACGCCCGGCGACGCTGACTTCACCGAGCTGGTGATCGAGGATGCCAACCACAACTTCACCATCACCCCGGTCTATGGCGCCGAGATCGTGCCCAAGATCCAAGTGGTACCGACCAAGCTGAACTACGGCGACGTCAAGGTCGGCGAGACCCTGACGCGCAACTTCAAGATCGGCAATCAGGGCCTGGCGCCGCTGAATGTGGAGGCGCTGAAGATCTTCGACTCCGACGGCAAGGTCACCATCAAGCCGTCCAATCCGGGACCCTTGAGCCTGGAGCCGGGCAAGAGCGAGCTGATCAAGGTCGAGTTGACGGCCAATGAGTCCCTGCCCAACGACGGCACGCCCCCCGGGCGCTTGACCATCAGCAGCAACGATCCGGTCACGCCGAAGGTGCTGGTCGGCCTGTTCGCCAATACCAAGACCGCCCACCTCAAGGTCACGCCCGGCGAGACGTTGGACTTCGCCATCGTCGGCGAGGGGCTGAGCATCCTCAAGCAGGTCAAGGTCACCAACGTCGGCACGGCGCCCCTGACCATCAAGAGCGTGGCCCTGAGTGACGATTCCCTGGGCGAGTTCGAGCTGGCCAAGTCGCCGCAGGGCGGCGTACCGGACTTCACGCCCCTGAACAACCCGGCCAAGCCGCTGGTGCTCGATGGCGGCCAGATGAACGTCTTCAACGTCCGCTTCACCGCCAAGGGGCCGGTGGACCAGTTCGCTAAAGCCAAGCTGCTCATCATCTCGGACGCGCCCAATGTGCCGGTGCCGGCCAACCTGCCGACCAAGGATGGCTGGCAGCTGAACCTGTTGGCCAAGCGCGCCAAGGGCGCCACCTGCAACATCCAACTGGTCCCGTCTTCGCTGAACTTCGGCATCGTCAGCTACGGCAAGAGCAAGTCCCTGCAGTTGATGGTCAAGAACGTGGGTACCGGCTTCTGCGTGCTGGACGACAAGGTCAAGATCCTGCCCTGTCCGACCTCCGGCGCGGCGTTGCCAGGCTTCCCGCTGCCGTCCGGCCCGCCGACGTGTAAACCCTTCGGCGACGTGCCCTTCAAGGAGTTCGCCCTCAGTCCGCAGCTCAACAAGCTCGGCCCACAGGAGAGCGGCACGCTGCAGATTCAGTTCACCGGCCCCAAAGACCTGGGTGGCCCCTTCGGCCTGCCCATCGGCGTTGACGAGCTCAAGAAGCCGGTCTGGTACCATGGCTTCATCGCGCTGAAGTTCCGCAACCTGGCCCAGCTCGCCGGCAAGGGAAAGTGGTATCCCGACGACCCGACCGGCGGCGGCGATGCGGCCAAGATCGCCAAGCTCAAGCCCAACCTGAAGGCCGGCGTCGGCAAGAGCGCAGTCTCCGTGCTGCCCGATTCGGTCGATTTCGGCCTCGTGCCGGTGGGCTGCAAGTCCAAGGTGCAGACCGTACGCATCTACAACAATGGCACCACGCCCGCTTTCGTCACCGGCGCCAAGCTCATCGGCTGCGGCGTCGAGGTGGCCAAGATCGGCTGGCCAGCGATCCCCAAGAAGGGCATTGAGGTCACCCCGGTCACCCCCGTGCCCTTCAGCGTGCAATACGGCCCGCAGGACGTGGGCGAGGACAAGTGCACCCTGGAGATCATCACCGGCGTCAACGGCACGTGCAGCGACACCGGCAACGACTGTCAGAAGACGGCTGATTGCGGCACCAAGGCGGGCGTCAAGTGCCTGGGTCAGACCTTCTCGGTGCCACTCAAGGGCGAGGGCACGCTGGACAAGGAACGCACCGACATCTTCGACCAGGCCGTCGGCAACCAGGTCGACGTGCTCTTCGTCATCGACAACTCGGGCTCCATGGGCGATGAGCAGAACAACCTGGCGACCAACTTCAAGGCCTTCATCGGTGTGGCATCCCTGTTCACCAACACCGCCTACCACGTCGGCATCATCACCACCGACATGAAGAGCGGTAGCCACAAGGGCAGGCTGCACGAGCACGACGCGGCCAACAAGGCGCGGGTCATCTCGCCGTCGACGACGAGCAATCCCACATCGGTCTTCCAGAGCAAGGCCAAGGTCGGCACCAAGGGCTCGGCCAACGAGCAGGGTCTCGCCGCCGCCGAAGCGGCCCTGACCCTGCCGCTGGTCTATGACACCGGCAAGAAGTGCGCGTCCGACAAGGACTGCGCCAAGGGCAATGAGTGCGTCAAGGGCGGTGACGGCAAGAAAGCATGCGGCGGCGCCAACCGCGGCTTCCTACGCAAGACCGCCGGGCTGGAGATCGTCTTCGTCAGCGACGAGCAGGACAGCTCCACAGCGCAGTTGAGCTACTACGGCAACTTCTTCATGTCGATCAAGGGCGCGGCCAACAAGGGCAAATTCCACGCCCACGCCATCGTCGGCAAGCCCAACGACTCCAGCTGCAACGTGCAGGCCGGCACCCGCTACATCGATGTGGCCAAGAAGAGCGGCGGCATCATCGCGAGCATCTGCTCGACCAGCTTCGCCAAGGATCTCAAGAATATCGGCACGGTCGCTTTCGGCCTCAGCCACCAGTTCTTCCTCAAGATGGTGGCCGACCCCTCCACCATCAAAGTGGCCATCGGCAAGAACCCCTGCCCCGGCGCCAAGGCGTCCTGCGGCAAGGTCTGCGCCAAGGGCCCCAAGTCGTGGAAGTTCGACGAGCCGTCCAACAGTGTGATCTTCGTCAGCAAGGACAACGGCGGCACCTGCCAGCCCGAAAAGGGCGACAAGGTGTCCATCTACTACAAGGTGCTCTGCTTCCCCTGAGCAGCTCATCACCGAGGAGGGCTCCATGGCCCGCAACCACCTGATCACCGGCCTGCTTGCCGCCACCTTCGCCGCGGCGGGTCTGGCCGCGTGCGGCGCCGATACCACCGGCGAGAACATTCCGGCCATCGAGTTCACCATCGACGGCCAGTACACCAACAAGAAGGAGTTCCTGCCCGACCAGACCGGCGGTCAGTTGAGCGACCTGTCGGTGATCCTGATCCGCAATACCGGCTCTGTACTCAATTCAGACGCGCCACCGCCCGTGCTGACCATCGCGAGCGTTCAGTTCATCACCGACAACCCCTACCTGAAGATGAAGTACCCAAAGGGCGATCCCGGCGGGGTGGTGAAGCTCGCGGTCAACGAGACGCTGGAAGTGCACGTCACCTGGAAGCCCGATCCCAACGATGAGAACAACAAGCCCGCCCAGATGATCATCAAGCACGATGATGAGGCCAAGGGCGACATCAAGCTCGACTTCAAGGTGCTCACCTTTGGCGCCCGCATCGTGCCCGACTCCTCGGAGCTCGTCTTCATCAACCCATCCGAGGCCGCACCGCCGACCCAGTGCGTCACCTTCGGCAACGAGGGCAACGCCAAGCTGGTCTTCAAGAAGGCGATCATCGCCAGCGCCAAGCCCTTCTACACCGTGATCAAGCGGCCCGACGAAGGCGCCACCATCGACGCCCTCGGCCAGGGCGACAACCCCAAAGCCAACAAGAAGAAGCTCGAGGTCTGCGTGCGCCTGGCGCCCGCCGGCAAGGATCAGGATTACGACGACGCGCTGCAGATCGAGAGTTCGGACCTGACCAACCCCAAGATCAAGATCAAGCTCAGGGCCCAGTTCACCAAACCCGCCGTCTACAACCTGTCCTGTGACAATCCACTCGGCGCCATCATGTATGACTTCGCCGGCGTCGGTCCCGGCTCCAGCGGCGTGGCCACCTGCAACGTCGCCAACGAAGGTCCCGGCGGCTTCGTGGTCAAGAGCGTACAGGTCAAGGCGCTGGCCACCGATCAGCAACAAGCCGTCGACGACATGTACGAAGCCAAGACCTACAAGGTCAACGGCGCCACCGGCGACAAGGAGTATGCCGCGCCGACCACCACCGTAGCCATCGGCGAAGACAAGACGAGGTATTTCGAGGTGACCCTGACCCACCCCAACGACGCCGCACCGCTGGACGCCATGCTGGTCATCAACTTCACCCAGGCCAATGTCTCGGACTCGGTGGTGATCCCGATCTCGGCCGGCAAGTGCAAGAGCCCGAGTCTGCAAGCAGCGCCGGTCAGTTCCAACCTCTGGCTGCGCGCTACCATCGACAAGCCCGGCAAAGGCATCGTCATGGTCGCCAACCAGAGCTGCGCGCCCCTGCAGATCATCAAGCTCTGCACCGCCCAGCAGAATCCCGCCTCCGCCGGCGCCGACCCCTGCCAGAACGCCACCCTGGCCTCGGCGCACTTCAAGGCGTTCGGCAAGTCCAGCGATGGCACCTTCAAGAACGATGGCCTGCACACGGTGCCACAGTGGTCGCTGTATCCCATCGAGGTCGCGCTGGCGCCGCCCGATGACCAGTATCCGAACATCAGCCACCTGCTCAACATCCGCTACTGCCCCGCAGAGTGGGCCAACGACAAGTGCGTCGACCCCGAGGGCAAAGCGGTCGGCCTGTCGACGCAGACCGTGACGCTGGCCGGACTCATCGAGCAGAAGGCGGCGGCCAATCCCATCCTGCAGCCGACCTTGAAGATCGGCGCCGCCAGCGGCAGCGAAGCCGTCGTCGGCCAGCCCTTCAAGCTGGAGGCAGCGGCCGAGGATGGCACCTGGCCCATCGCCCAGTACGGCGCCTACCTCTGGATGGTCGCTGAGCGCCCCAAGGGCTCGAAGATGTGGCTGGCGGACTCCTTCCAGACCACCGACCACAACTGGATCACCATCAAGCCGGACATGGCCGGCGCCTTCAAAATCATCGGCATGGTGCAATCCTACGACCCGGCCAATCCAGCCAACATCGCCTGGAGCGAGCAGGTGGTCTTCGACTTCACCGCCAAGTAGTCGCCCATGGCCGACGAACTGCGCATCCGAGACGAGTGCGCGCCGCTGCAAGCCTGCATCGGATTCGCCCCCGGCGGCGAACTCGACCGCATGATCCCGCGTCATATCGAACCGGCCATCACCGCGGCTGACGGGTCCCTGCAGGCCAACCCGGACTACCTGCTCTTTGACGATCTGGTCCTGCTCGACACCCTGCGCGCCGAACACGCAGGTCTCTTCGACGTGATCGCTGCCGTGGTCGGCCATCGGCACTGCCACGATCTGCGCCACATGCTGCGGCGGGTCTTGCTGGTGCCCGACGTTCGAGCTGCCATCGTCGACGGCGTGGCTCGCCTGGAAGCCGATGTCTGTGGCCGGCCGCTGGCAGCAGACCATCGCGCGCGCTTGCTGGACCTGCCGCCAGACCTGACCGCGGAGGCCCTGTTATCGGGCTGGGATCCGGAGACCGACCGACAGCTCCTGGCCTGGCCGATGCCCAACTGGCTCTTTGCCCGAGATTGTTTCGCGATCGTCGGGGACGCCGTGGTCATGGGGCGGCCCCGTCACCCCGCCCGACAGCGGGACGGTCTGCTGGCGCGGGCCATCGTCCGCCACCACCCCGTGCTGCGCGACGCCGAGCACATCGACGTCGCCAACCTGCTGCCGCCAGGACAAGCCGCCTGGCTGGAAGGCGGCGACGTGCTGGTGGCCGCGCCCGACATCGCCCTGATCGGCATCGGCATCCGCACGTCGGAGGCCGCTGCCGGCGCCCTGGCACAGGCGCTATTGGAGCGCGGATTCAGCCACGTACTCGGCGTTCGCCTGCCCCACAAGCGCGCCGCCATGCACCTGGACACGTTGTTCACCCTGATCGACGACGACGCCTGCTTGCTCTATCGGCCGGCCTTCGACGACCAGAGCCCCGCCGGCGAGCGCGTCGAGGTCATCGACCTGGCCGATGATGCCGCCGAACTTGGCTGCGACCTGCCGGACATCCTCAATCGGCGCGGCAAGGCGCTGCAGGTCATCCCCTGCGGCGACGACGACCCCATCGCCGCCGCCCGCGAACAGTGGACAGATGGCGCCAACGCCTTCTGCCTCGGGCCCGGCCGAATCGTGCTCTACGCGCGCAATCAGTGCACGCTGCGCGCGCTCAACCGCGCCGGCTTCGAGATCCTCACGGCAGAGGAGTTCATCCGCAACGCGGCACTCTTGATGCAAGGTCGTCGTCGATTCGTGGTCGCCGTCAGCGGATTCGAACTCTCGCGCGGCCGGGGCGGCCCCCGTTGCCTCACCCTGCCCGTGCGCCGCTCGCCCTGAACGCTATTTCGAGGCCGCGGCCGCTTTCGGTCGAGACGCCGAGGCCGCATCGCCGCCGGTATCCGCGAACCACTGCAACCAGTCCTCCGCGCTGCGCAGCTCCGGGCGAGCGCTGAGCCGCACGAGCACACCGCGCGCCCGCCGAACCAGCGACGGGATCGGGTCGGCCAGCAACCCCACCAGGATTGGCACATATTGGCGTCCCGGCGCCTGCTCAATGACATCCAGTGCGCCCCTTCGGACCACGAATGTGGGATGCCTGCCGGCGCGTGCGATCACCTCGCCGCAGTTCGGCGCCTCGGGCAGCGTGCAGAGGTGCAGGCCCCAGGCAGCCGGGCCTGAGGCAAGCGACTGGCCCGCCCGGATGCGCAACTCGTCGACGAAAAGCGCGCCGAAACCCGCCTCGCCGCGGGCGTGCAATGTCCAGCGCGCCGACAGCCGGGCAAAAGAAGAGACAAAGGGGCCCGTGCGGCTGGCAAAACGACGAATCTCGGCATCCTGACTGCGCTCGTCGATTCGATGCAGCCCGTAGATGGCGTACCCGCGCACCTCGTCGCTGCGGTCTCGCAAGGCCTGCAGCAACAATGCCGCCGCGTCGGGATCGCCGACCTCAGCGAGAATGCGCAGCACTCGAGGGCGCCAGCGAGCCCTCGGCGGTGCGGCCTGGAACAGCTGCACCAGGAAGGGCGTGGCCCGCCAGCCAAACCCCGTCAGCACCTCGTGCGGCGGGCAGCCCGAGATGCGATTGCACTTGAAGCGATCGCGCACATCCACCAGGGCCGCGCGCAGGGCCTCGTCCACGGCGTCCGGGTCGACGCCATGGGCTGGCGCGACGGCGGATTCCAAAGACGCCGCGTCCGCTGTGGCGCCGTCGTCCTTGCAGGCTGTGACCCCCACTGCGACGGCCAGCAGGCATAACGCGCACAACAGGGTTCGACGATCTGGGAATGACATGTTCACCCTCCAGGTTCGTATTGGACCCGGAGCCGACATTCTGGCTACGGGCAGATAACTCGGCAAGGTCGGGGCACTGCGCCC
>CAYTLW010000209.1:0-7537 GCA_964438735.1 uncultured Enterobacteriaceae bacterium
ACTCGGTGAGCTGGTCGCTGGGCGACTGGCTGGGCACCAAGAAATAGCGCATGGCGAGCCGGCCGCGTTCCCGCGCGCCGGCGCTGATCCGGGCTTCGAGATTCGAGGGCAGGCGATGAGCGGAATGCAGATGAAGCGACAACCGGCACGATGGCTCGCGGCGGCGCTTTGCGCGCTCGCGTTCACTTCGCTCGCTGGCACGGCGTGGTCGGCGGTGCCGAACACGGTGGCCATCGAAGGCCGACTCTTGACTGCCGGCGGCGGACCGGTGGCCGACGGCACCTACGCGGTGACCTTCGCGATCTACCCCAAGCAGGCCTCGCAGCAGGCGCTCTGGACCGAGACGGCGGCCAAGCTGTCGGTCAAGGGCGGCGTCTTTCAGCACGTCCTGGGCAGCGTCAAGGCGCTCGACACCAAGGCCCTCGCGTCCGGCCAGGCGTGGCTCTCCCTGCGCATCGGCAACGAGCCCGAACTGTCCCGCAATGTCCTCCACAGCGCACCTTTTGCGCTGCGCGCCGCGGTGGCCGATGGCATCGCCTGCACCGGTTGCGTGAGCCTGTCTGCGCTGAAGGCCGACGGCGACCTGGACCTGGGCGGCAACGCCATCAAGGGCAAGCTCATCTCCGCTGGTTCGGTGGTCGCCCAGACCATCTCGGCGGGCGCGTTCTCGGGTGACGGCAGCAAGCTCACCGGCATCAAGCTGCCGGCCAGCAGCTGTCCGCAGGGGCAGGCGGCCATCGGCATCGCCCAGGACGGCAAGCTGCAATGCGCCGCCGGCGGCGGTGGCGGCGGCACGCTGGAGCAGATCTCCGGTGGCCTGCTGACCACCAAGTACGCCCAGCCGGTGGCGAGCAAGAACACCCCCAAGGACATCGAGGACAACAACCCCATCGGCTCCTTCGACGAGCTCACCGTGCCCGATATCGGCCCGGCCAAGAACCTGTCGGTGACGGTTCAGCTGAGCAACTCGGACATCTCGGGCATCGAGGTGGTGCTCTACGATCCGCTCAACGCCAAGTACGTGCTCTACAAGGGCGGCAAGTCCGGCAAGGCGCTCAAGGAGACCTGGCCGGTCACCGCCAAGACCGTCAGCGGCGACCTGAGCAAGTGGATCGGCAAGAATCCCAAAGGCAAGTGGCGTCTGCGGGTCATCGACAGCAAATTCCTCAACAACGGCAAGGACGGCAAGCTGGAGAGCTGGGCCATCAACCTGCTGGCCAGCCAGAGCAAGCAGGTCACGTCCAAGGGCGTCTTCCTGGCCGCGGGTGGCCTGAAGCACCAGGTCTCGGCCGGCCCGCCTTTCGCCTGCACCAGCGATCACATCGGCTGGATGTACCTGGATTCGAAAGATAAGCGCCTCTACTACTGCGACGGTGACTGGCGCAAACTGCTCATCGAGCCCCTCTGCGGCAACAAGATCATCAATCCCGGCGAGCAATGCGACGACGGCAATACCAAGGATGGCGACGGCTGCACCGCAAAGTGCCAGAAGAACGTCTGCGGCGACGGCGTGCTCTGGACCGGCAAAGAGGAGTGCGACGACGGCAACGTCAAGGATGGCGACGAGTGCACGCCCCTGTGCAAGTTCAGCAACTGCCTGAAGGACTGGAAGGTGGGCACGCCCTGCAATGGCAAGGACTACGGCGGCGGCTGCACGCCCGACCAGACCGGCTACCACTTCAAGGGCGTCTACAACCAAGGCAACGTCAAGTACGGCTGCTGGTGGCACACCAAGAACCAGGCCTGGAATACCACCAACCAGACCAACTTCTACTCCCTTGCCAAGCAGTTCAAGCTCAAGACCGGCGTTGGCGGCAGCAAGTGGTGCCACGCCAAGTCCAAGGATCCCTGCAGCACCGGCGCCTGCACCAGCGGCGGTGGCGGCTACTTCAGCAACAACCAGGTGGGCGCCTGGGGCTGGTGCGGCGGCTCCAAGTGGAGCAGCGGCGGCTTCGTCTGCATCCCGTCTGGCAACGTATCGGCATGCAAACCCTGAGTTCGACGTCTACCAAGCATGTGATGCGCACGCGCGCGGCGGCCGGGTTGATCGCCCTGCTGACGTTTTCGCTGTCGGCGACCGCCTGGTCTGCGGTACCGAACACGGTGGCCATCGAAGGCCGACTCTTGACTGCCGGCGGCGGACCGGTGGCCGACGGCACCTACGCGGTGACCTTCGCGATCTACCCCAAGCAGGCCTCGCAGCAGGCGCTCTGGACCGAGACGGCGGCCAAGCTGTCGGTCAAGGGCGGCGTCTTTCAGCACGTCCTGGGCAGCGTCAAGGCGCTCGACACCAAGGCCCTCGCGTCCGGCCAGGCGTGGCTCTCCCTGCGCATCGGCAACGAGCCCGAACTGTCCCGCAATGTCCTCCACAGCGCACCTTTTGCGCTGCGCGCCGCGGTGGCCGATGGCATCGCCTGCACCGGTTGCGTGAGCCTGTCTGCGCTGAAGGCCGACGGCGACCTGGACCTGGGCGGCAACGCCATCAAGGGCAAGCTCATCTCCGCTGGTTCGGTGGTCGCCCAGACCATCTCGGCGGGCGCGTTCTCGGGTGACGGCAGCAAGCTCACCGGCATCAAGCTGCCGGCCAGCAGCTGTCCGCAGGGGCAGGCGGCCATCGGCATCGCCCAGGACGGCAAGCTGCAATGCGCCGCCGGCGGCGGTGGCGGCGGCACGCTGGAGCAGATCTCCGGTGGCCTGCTGACCACCAAGTACGCCCAGCCGGTGGCGAGCAAGAACACCCCCAAGGACATCGAGGACAACAACCCCATCGGCTCCTTCGACGAGCTCACCGTGCCCGATATCGGCCCGGCCAAGAACCTGTCGGTGACGGTTCAGCTGAGCAACTCGGACATCTCGGGCATCGAGGTGGTGCTCTACGATCCGCTCAACGCCAAGTACGTGCTCTACAAGGGCGGCAAGTCCGGCAAGGCGCTCAAGGAGACCTGGCCGGTCACCGCCAAGACCGTCAGCGGCGACCTGAGCAAGTGGATCGGCAAGAATCCCAAAGGCAAGTGGCGTCTGCGGGTCATCGACAGCAAATTCCTCAACAACGGCAAGGACGGCAAGCTGGAGAGCTGGGCCATCAACCTGCTGGCCAGCCAGAGCAAGCAGGTCACGTCCAAGGGCGTCTTCCTGGCCGCGGGTGGCCTGAAGCACCAGGTCTCCGCCGGCCCGCCTTTTTCCTGCACCAGCGATCACATCGGCTGGATGTACTTGGATTCGAAAGACAAGCGCCTGTACTACTGCGACGGTGACTGGCGCAAACTGCTGGTCGAGGCCTTGTGCGGCAACAAGATCGTCAACCCGGGCGAGACCTGCGATGACGGCAATACCAAGGATGGCGACGGCTGCACCGCCACCTGCCAGAAGAACGTCTGCGGCGACGGCGTGCTCTGGACGGGCAAGGAAGAGTGCGACGACGGCAACACCAAGAGCGGCGATGACTGCTCCGCCGCGTGCAAGCTCGAGGCGAGCAAGGTCGCCTGCGCCGATGGCAACGCCGAACAGGAATTCAGCAAGAACATGTACGGCTGCAACGGCAGCTTCACCGCGCCCAATATCGACAAGGCTTGCGCCAAGGGCTGGCATCCGGCCAACCCCAACGAGTACTTCTCCTACGGCGGCAAGACGGTCAAACCCAACGTCGACCGCTGGGTCGACACCGCCTGGGCCTCCAACGGCAAGGATACGTCGATCAAGAACTGGCAGGGCCACTACGACTGCTCCAACAGCGCCGGCTGGCAGGGCGTCTGCAAGAACAGCAACTGCACCTGGCTGTCGCGGGCCGAGTCCTGTCACCTCACCTTCGTCAATCACAACTACGGCCAGTCCTGGGGCTGCCACTGTCGCGGCGGCAACCCCAACAGCTCCGGACGTGGCGTGATCTGCGTGCGCAACTCCGCGGCCAAACCCCGCCTCTGAGCTCCCGGTGAAGCCGCCCGTCGACGAGGGGGAACTCTTCCAACGCGCGGTCGCGCTCTCCGGCCTGCCCCTGGGCCTGGTGGCGCAGCAGTCCGGCGTGCCCGTGCCTGACCAGCCGGCACGAGCCAAGGGCTGGATCGGCCGCCTGCTGGAGACCGCCCTGGGCGCCACCGCCGGAGCCGTGGCCGAACCGGACTTCCCCCACCTGGGCATCGAGTTGAAGACCATCCCCGTGCGCGCCGACGGGCGCCCGGTCGAGAGCACATGGATCACCCGCGTGCCGCTGCTGGATGCTGGCGACCAGACCTGGGAGGTCAGCGCCGTTCGCCGCAAACTGGCGCGCGTGCTCTGGATGCCCATACAAGGCGACACCAGCGTCGACCTGGGCAGTCGCCGGATCGGTTCCCCCTTGCTCTGGTCGCCCAACGACGACGAAGAAGCGCGTCTGCGGGCCGATTACCGTGACCTGATGGACCTGGTGGTCCTGGGCGACCTGGATGCCTTGCACGCCGGTCTCGGCGACTGTTTGCAGGTTCGA
This sequence comes from uncultured Enterobacteriaceae bacterium, assembly GCA_964438735.1. Classification (GTDB taxonomy): domain Bacteria; phylum Myxococcota_A; class UBA9042; order UBA9042; family UBA9042; genus CAYTLW01. The sequence continues at coordinate 4,460 of CAYTLW010000209.1, forward strand.
CCCAAGGGCGCAGACGCCGCCGAACGGGTGATCGGCATCGGCCCTGACGGCTGCCTCGTGCCGGTGTCACCGCGTGGCTTCTACCTGCGCAGCAGCTTCACCGCGGCCATTCTTCAACGCGCCTTCGCCATCTGAAGCCGGCGCCCACCGGACCCGTTGTGAAGTTCGCGGGCGCGGCTTTTTCCACCACCAGCCGGGTTCGTGTACCCTGCAGCCGCCCACCCGCTTCGTCCTCGGAGGCCCCATGAACTCGCTGCGCATGCTCCCCAAGCTTTCGATCCTGCTCGGGATCTCCATGATGCTCTCCTGTGGAACCGATGATCAGGAGGTCAAGGGCGGCCAGACCACGGCCAGCGACGGCGGCGGCGCTGGGGCCGATGGTGGCACCCTCGCAGACGGCGCGCCCGCCCCCGGAACCGATGGTGCGAGCACCAATCCCGGCGCTGACGGCGGCGGCACGACCCCGCTCAAGGATGGCGGCGGCACCACCCCGCTCACCGATGGCGGCACCACGACCACAAAGGACGGCGGCGGAGTCACGACCAAAGATGGCGGCGGCGTCACGACCAAAGATGGCGGCGGCGTCGTGCCCGGCAAGGACACCTCCACCGCGCCGCCAGATACGGCGGACGACAAAAACAAGAAGTACCAGACCTGCCCCGAACTGCTGACCTGCGCGCAGGTGGCCTGCCAGTACGACCCCAAGCCCAAGTGCGAGCAGATCTGCACCGACAACAGCGCCTGGGCCGCCAAGCAGGACTTCGTGCCCTTTGCCGATTGTCTCTGGGGCAAGTGCTATCCGGCCAAGTGCAAGGACACCAACAAGCCCGACGAGTGCATCGGCCAGTGCTACGGCATCTGCGCCGGACTGCTCTACACCTGCATGGCCGAGGGGCAGAGCGGCAACAAGAGCTGCAGCACCGCGTGGACCTGCATGGAGGCTTGCAACAAGCCCGGCCAGGATGAGTTCAAGTGCAACGTCGAGTGCTACAAAAGCATGACCAAGAACTCACAGAAGCAGTTCAACGAGGCCTTCAAGTGCATGTCGGACAAACCCGGCGACAACCCGATGCTCGGCTGCATGGATGACCTGCTCTCCTGCGCCGCGGACGGGGCCAAGGGCACCGAGGCCTGCATCGACATCATCAAGTGCACCGGCAAGTGCGACAAGGGCCTGGAGAACTTCCCCTGCTCGGGCAAGTGCTACGGCAAGGGCACGGCCACAGCCCAAAAGCAGTTCGCCGACGTCTACAGCTGTTTCGGTGCAGCCGAAGAGAACAAGTCCGACCCCACCGTCTGCGCCGAGAAGATGGTCGCCTGCTCCAACCCCTCCGGCACCCTCAACTGCCTGCAGATCTGGCCGTGCATCGAGAACTGCAAGAAGGGCGGTGCCGACGACGGCGTCTGCTCCTTCGAGTGCATGAACAAGGCCAAGAAGAAAGAGGCCACCGCCTGGGTCAAGCTGCTGCTTTGTAGCGAGACCCATTGCAACAACGTGTGCAAGAACGAGCCCGAGGGCGACAAGAAGCAAGCCTGCAAGAAGAAGTGCGGCAAGGATGACTGCAGCGAGCAGACCAAGGCCTGCCTCGGCTGATGCGCTCAGAAGCCACGCGGTGAAAAAAGCCGCCGCTCCCCCGGGTCCGGGTCAGGTCCCGAGGGAGGGCGGCGTTTCCGAGCAAGAACCTCCCAGCTGGTTCAAACTCGGGCCCAGTTCTTTGGTCTCGGCGGCGTTCATGGGCACAACCTCAGGTTGTCGACCGCGCCGGACTTGGTCAGCTTCACTTCCAGCTTGACCGTCTTGGGTTCGTTGATCTCGATCGTCTGCAGGCTACCGTTGCCCTTGGCCGGCACCTTGATGAGCTTGGACTTGCCGCCGGATCGCACCACGCGGATGGTCACGCCCTTCTCTTCGATGTCGACCAGGTCGATGCTGTACACCTTCGTCGGACCCTGGAAGGTGAACATCAGCTTGCCGCCCTTGGCCTCGTCATCGGGCTCGTCGACCAGGCCGTCGCCGTCGGCGTCCGTGGTGTTCTCGGCGATGATCAGCAGGTTGTGCCAGTCGGGTGTCGCCAGGTCCTTGTCGCCGCCGGTCGGGTTGGCGGAGTCGAACGTGATGCCCACATTCGGGTGCTTCGGTGCCTTGTTGATGGCCACGATGTTGACGCCCCAGGGCTTGTACTGGTGCTTGATATGCGTGCCAGCGGCGATGGACTTGCCGGCCGGGGTCTTGTCGAAGTCGATCACCAGCGGGCAGGTCGGGTAGGTGCACGCGTCGTCGATCTTGCCGTTGCAGTCATCGTCGATGCCGTTGCAGACCTCGGGGCCACCCTGGGCCTTGAATATGCAGGCGCCGGTGGCCGCGTTGCAGCTGTCCACCGTGCACGACTTGCCGTCATCGCACGTCTTGGCCTTGCCGCCGCTGCAGCTGCCGTCCTTGCAAGACTCAGACTCAGTGCAGGCGCTGCCATCGCTGCAGGACGCGCCGTTGATCGCGACGTGCGCGCAATCGCCGTCGGCCAGGTTGCACGAGTCCGCCGTGCAGTCGTTGCCATCGTCGCAGCTCTTGGACTTGCCAAGAACACACGAGGAGCCTTCGCACGAGCCAGCGCCGACGCACGCGTTGTTGTCGGCGCACTTGGCACCGTCCATCCCGGAGTAGACGCAGCCTACGATCGCGTCGCAGGCGTCCGCAGTGCAGGGGTTGCCGTCGCTGCAGTCCGCCGCCTTGCCGGCCACGCAGACGCCCTTGGCGCAGGCGTCGTTCGCCGTGCAGGCGTCCCCATCCTGGCACAAGGCGCCGCTCAGCTTGGTGTGTGAGCAGTCACCCTTGCAGACATCGGCGGTGCACGAGTTGCCATCGTCGCATTTGGCGTCCTCGTCGGTCTGGCCGTCGCAATCCGAGTCGACACCATCGCAGACGTCGGCCTGGTTCGGTTTGCACGAGGGCTTGCCGTCGTCCTTCTTCTTTTCGCTCTTGCTGTCGCTGTCGCTGTCGCTGTCGCTCTTGCTGTCGCTGTCGCTCTTGCTATCGCTGTCGCTCTTGCTGTCGCTGTCGCTCTTGCTGTCGCTGTCGCT
>CAYTLW010000210.1:0-2149 GCA_964438735.1 uncultured Enterobacteriaceae bacterium
GCCCTTTGCCTGCGCGCCCTTTGCCTGCGCGCCCTTTGCCTGCGCGCCCTTTGCCTGCGCGCCCTTTGCCCGTGACTTCCGCTTGGGGTCGTCAGCCATCTGTCCGCTCCGCGCTCAGCGTCTCGCGGGCCGCCGCTTCTGCGGCGTCGGTCACTTCGAGCACCGGCACGCTGGCCGCCACGGCCAGGGCTGCGCAGGGCTCGTACTCCGCGCGGACCTGCTGCGGGCCGCTGGGACCGCCCGAGATCTTCACCGGCACCTCGCCCCAGGGAGTGGCCACCTGCATCGTCTTCCTGGCCAGCGCCACCTTGCGCGCGCCCAGGATGCGGCAGCCGATGGTCGTGGTGTGCACCATCATCGCGGTCACCACCGCGTCCACCCGAGATGGCGAACAGAGCGCGCTCAGCAGCTGCCCCGGACGCCCCTTCTTCATCTGAATCGGCGTCACCGTCACGTCGGCGGCCCCCGCGGCCAGGATGGCGTCGATAGCCGCCGGCAGCAGTTGCGGGCGCATGTCGTCGATATTGGCCTCGACCATGCGACATTCGCCCTCGTGCCACGGCGCGGCCGATACGGGCTCGCCGACGAAGATGCGCAGCAGGTTGGCCACCTGGCCACCGTCACGCGAGCCGGCGCCGCGGCCGTGGCCGCGCACCACCATGGCGGGCATGGGCCCGAAGTCGTCGCAGAGGGCCCTCATCAGGGCCACGCCGGTCGGCGTCACCCGCTCCTGGTCGGCGGCCATGCCAAATACGGGCAGGCCCTCGATCAGCGCGCCCACGGCCGGCGCGGGCAAGGCGTGGGTGCCGTGGGAGAAGGTGACGGTGCCCGTAGGCATGGGCAGTGGCGAACCCACCACCCGCTCGATGCCCAGTGCGTGCAGGCCCGCGCAGACGCCGACGATGTCGACCATGGCATCCGCCGCGCCCACCTCGTGGAAGTGCACATCCGCCGGGCTGGCGCCATGCACCTGGGCCTCCGCCTCAGCCAGCAATTCGAACGTCCGGCAGGCGTGTTCGACCACCGCCTGCGGCAGGCCGCTGGCACCGATGCGCTCCAGGATGTCCGGCAGCCGGCGCTCCGGTGGCGGATCGTCGCCACATGTCACCTGTACACGTACGCCCACGATGCCATGTCGCCGTGCGCGGCTGACGTCGATGGTGGACGCGCCCAGCCCCAATGCGGTGGCCACAGCCAGCAGAGCGGCCGATTCCCAGCCCAGGTCCAGCAGGGCGCCCAACAGCATGTCGCCGGCGACACCCGCGGTGGCATCGATCCAGGCGACCGTGGCGGTGGATTCAGTCATCGTCGTCCTCGTCCGGTACGCATTGCCGGGCGATCATATGGGCCGCACATCCGGCCCCGAAGCCGTTGTCGATGTTGACCACCACGACCCCAGGCGCACATGAGTTCAGCATACCCAGCAAAGCCGCCAGGCCGCCGAACGAGGCGCCGTACCCGATGCTCGTCGGCACCGCGATGATCGGCTTGCCGACCAGTCCGGCGACAACGGTCGGTAGCGCCCCCTCCATGCCGGCCACCACCACCAGCGCATGGGCCTTGCGCAGAGCGTCAGCGTGATGCAGCACCCGGTGCAGGCCGGCCACGCCCACGTCGGCCACGCGGGTGACCGAACTGCCGAGGTGCTCCAGGGTGACCGCTGCCTCGTCCGCAACCGGCAGATCGGCGGTGCCCGCGCAGACCACCGCCACCCGGCCGCCCGCTTGCGGCGGCTTGGCGCGCCAGGCGATGACGCGGGCCCGTTCGTGATGCGTCACCTGGGCGAACTCGCCCTGCAGAAGCGTGGCCTGCTCCGCCGTGACGCGCGAGACAAAGAGCGAACGGTGGGTCTCGATGCTGATCCCGGCCAGGCGCACAAGGTCGGCGTCGGCTTTGCCGGGTGCGAAGATGACTTCGGCGATGCCCGTGCGCAGCTCTCGATGGGTGTCGAAATGGCCGCCCTCGACGCGACGGAAGGGCAGGTTTCGCAAGCGGTCGAGCGCATCTTCCGGCGCCACCTCGCCATCGCGCACCGCTCGCAGCAAGGTCTGCAACTCCGCTGTACCGCTCATGCGCCTCGCCCCGCGTATTCATCTGTCGGTGCCGCCTCGTCCGCCGCCGCCTCGTCCGCCGCCGCCTCGTCCGCCGC
>CAYTLW010000210.1:2249-7397 GCA_964438735.1 uncultured Enterobacteriaceae bacterium
GCCGCCTCGTCCGCCGCCGCCTCGTCCGCCGCCGCCTCGTCCGCCGCTGAACCGGCTGGCCCGGACAGCACGATCGGCCCGTCGGACGCGAGCACCGAGTTGAGTGAGCCGCTACGAAAGCCGCCCAGGTCCAGACTCACCCAGCGATAGCCGAGTTCCTGCAAGTGCCGTTGGATCTCTTCGCCGGCGGCGACGAGGTCGGCCATGCGCTCCGGCGAGGCCTCGATGCGCGCCACCTGCTCGTGATGCCGCACGCGCACGTCCCGCAGGTCGAATCGGGACCGCAACCAGCGCTCCGCCCGCCCCACCCGGTCCAGTCCCGTGAGGGTCACCTGCGTCCCGTAGGGAAAGCGCGAGGCCAGGCAGGGCATGGCCGGCTTGTCGGCCACGTCCAGCCCCCAATGCCGCGCCAGCGCCCGCACATCGACCTTGCGCAAGCCGGCTTGCCGCAGCGGCGAAAGCACGCCGTGCTGTGCCGCGGCTCGCATGCCGGGTCGATGATCGCCCTCATCATCCAGGTTGCTGCCCTCGAGCACAGTCGAATACCCCTCGGCCTCAGCCACGCCCAGCAACTTGAGGAAGAGTTCGTTCTTGCAGTGAAAACACCGGTCCGGCGGGTTGGCGATGTAGTCCGGCAGCGCGGTCTCGCCCGTCTCTACCAGTCGGTGCGGGACGCCGACCCAGGCAGCGATCCTGGCCGCATCGGCGACCTCTTCGGCAGGCACGCTGGCCGAACAGCCGGTCACGGCCAGAACGCGATGGCCCAACGCCCGGTACGCCGCAGCCAGCACGACCGACGAATCCACGCCGCCAGACAGCGCCACCACAGCCGAACCCAGGGGCCGAATGCAGGCGTGCAAGGCGTCGGCGTGAACTTGCAATGCAACATGATCAGGGCCATCGCCAGGCTGCATCCGTGCGCTCCATTCAGGCACCCTCTCTGCTGTGCCTGACCCGTGGCTCCACGCTACACAACGGTGCCTGCCCGGCGCAACGGCCGCGTACAAGGGCCCGGACCCCGACCTGCGATGATCCCGGGCGGCGCCATCAACAACACAAAGACGCGACGGAGGTGCCCATGAGATGGTCGTACGGGTCGATTGTGTTGATATTCCTCGCTGGCTTGATCTGGCCGGTCTGGACCTTGGCGGCAGGTCCCACCCAGTTGAGCCGCCTGCGCGACGCGGTCGCCGGTGTGGAGCGCATCGAGCAGCTCCTCGGCGCCTCCGAGGACGAGGAGACGGCCGCTGTGGCGGTGGGCGATGGTTGCGCCGTGGTCGCCATGCAAACGGCCAGCTCGCTCATCGCCCAACAGCTGAAGAGGGCGCTGTCGCAGCTCGACGCCGCCATGGCAGCGGCCAAACGTCGCGACACCGTCGCTGTCGGCGGTCACTACCTGGAGATCATCAAGGCCCTTCGGCGCAGCGATACGGCGTTCGAATTGCACGTCCTTGGCGGCGCACGCTGCCCGCTGCGCGCCAACGGCCACACGGTGGTCATCGCCGAACGCGATGAAGACCTGGGCTGGCTGAGCGCCTTCGACCCGACGAAGTTTCTCATCCGCGGCGCCGCCGCCGACCATCGCCCATGGCTGCCCGCCGGCATTCGCCCGCGCAACTTCCTTCGCTGAAGACGATGCTTCCTTCGCTGAAGTCGATGTTTCCTTCTCTGAAGTGATTGTCGCGCGCGCTCGCCCGCGCTAGATCTGGCTCCTGGACCCCTCCGGAGCTGCCATGCGCCCGTCGCGACCCACTTGCCCTTCATTGCCGCGATCTGGCTGGCGAGCCCTCGCCGCCTTTCTGACCATGGTGATGGCCTGGGCTTGCACCGAAGTGCCGCCCGAGACCAGCTTCGCCTCGGACGCGGCCACAGGCGATACGGCTGAGGATCAGACCGTCTCGGCAGGCTCCGATGGCGCCACCGGTGGCGGCGATTCCCAGGCCGTCGACGCGCTCAACGACGGTTCCGCACCGACCGATGGCGGCGCTGCGGTCCCAGACGCCGAGGTCCCAGACGCCGAGGTCCCAGACGCCGAGGTCACAGACGCCGCAGTCGCCGACGATGGCGGCGCAAAGGCCTGCAAGGACGCCGCAGAGTGCGTCGGCAGCGGCGACCCATGCGCCACGTGGAAGTGCGAGTCCGGACAGTGCGTCGCCGGTGCCCCCCTCAAGTGCGATGACGGGGTCTATTGCACCAAAGACAGTTGCGACGGCAAAGGGGGCTGCCTGCAGGCGTCACGCAGCGGTCCCTGTCCAGGAGGCTCATGCGCCGGCGGAAAGTGCGTGCCAAAGAGCAGCGATGGATTGCTGGCGATTGCAGGTGGTGACGAACACACCTGCGCCCTGGACGCCAAGGGCAACCTCTTCTGTTGGGGCGCAGCCTGGTCGGGGCAGACCGGAGCCGGCATCAAGCAGCCATCCGCCAAGCCCGTCGCCGTTGCTGGCGGGCCCTTCAAGGCGCTGGATGCCGGCGGAGATCATGCCTGCGCGGTGGCCAATGATGGCGTCGTCGTTTGCTGGGGTCGCAACGACTACGGCCAGTCCGGGGGCGCTGGGAGCAGTTTCGTGGCCAAGCCCACCCCAGTCCCGGGTGTCGCCAAAGCCGCCGCGGTGGCCACCGGTGAAGATCACAGCTGTGCCCTGCACATTGGCGGCGCCATCACCTGCTGGGGACGCAACGAAAACAAGCAATTGGGTGGCACGACCGGCGGCTCCGGCACCGTCTCTGTCGCCGGGATCGACGACGCCAACGCCGTGGTCGCCGGCGGCGGTCATACCTGCGCCCTGCGCGCCAAGGGCGGGATCTGGTGTTGGGGCGGCAATACGTGGGGCCAGGTCGGCAACGGCAGCCAGGTGGATGCGGTGCCATCTGCCGTCATCGGCATGCCCGCCGGCAAGACGCCACTGCAGTTGTCATTGGGTCGTGGTCACTCGGTCGCCCTCGTGCAGGGTGGCGCCGCGCTGGCCTGGGGGGCCAACGACTATGGCCAGCTCGGCATCGGTAGCTGGGATGCGGCCATCGTGCCCGTCCCAATCAAGGGCCTGGAAGCCGGCACCACCCAGGTCGCCGCCAGCCAGTACGGCGGCTGCGCAATGGCCGACGGCAAGATTCGCTGTTGGGGGGTCGGCCAGGTAGGGCAGGTGGGCACCGGCCAGAAGAGCAATGTCATCGCCCCCGGTTCGGCCGTGCCCGGCCTGGCCAAGATGACGTCCATCGCCGTCGGCCACCACCACGCTTGCGCCGGCTCGAAGTCCGGCCTGTGGTGTTGGGGATGGAACGGCTCCGGCCAGCTGGGCGCCGGCACCAGCGGAACCAGTGCCGCGCCGCTCGTGGTCGATGGACTGGGCGTGGCCTCTTCGGTGCGGGCCGGCAGTTCCTTGAGCTGCGCCATCGTCGCCGGTGGCCAGGTGCGTTGCTGGGGCGACAACGAGATGGGCCAGCTGGGCAACAGCGACGGGCTGCCAGTGCAAGCCCCGGTCGACGTGCCGGGCGTCAGCGGGGCCCTGGCGATCGACGCCGGCTTCCAACACGCCTGCGCCATCGTCGCCGGCGGCAAGGCCCGTTGTTGGGGCAGCAACGACAGCGGGCAGCTGGGCAACGGCGGCGGAGCGGCCAGCGCGCCGGTCGACGTCAACGGCATCGCCGATGCGAAAGATGTGGCCCTGGGCATCGCGTTTTCCTGCTTCATGCTGAACAACGGCGATGTCTGGTGCAGCGGAGCCAAGAACCTGGACACCGACGCCACCGACGTCGCCTCGTCGCCCCTGAAGATCCCCGGCCTGGCTAAGGTCATCGCCATCACGGCCGGCGATGAACACGCCTGCGCCCTGGGCAAGGACAAGAAGATCCGCTGCTGGGGGCAAGGAGACGACGGCAAGCTCGGCACCGGTAGCAGCCAGCCCCAGGCCACACCCAAGCAGGTGCTCGGCAACCATGACTGGTTCGCGCTCTCGGCAGGTCGACAACACACCTGCGCCATCGACGCTGGCGCCAAGGTGTGGTGTTGGGGCGACAATTCCGACCACGCGCTGGGCACGGGCAATGTCACGCCCGCCCTCGCGCCGACCCTCATGAAGAACGCGACCAACGTCACCCATATCGCCGCTGGAAACAGCTTTACCTGCATCCGAATCGGCAGCGGACAGGTTCGTTGCGCTGGCGTCAACGGATTCGGCCAGGGCGGCAAGCCCGACGTGCTGAGCCTGCCCGTGGCGACCGAGGTGTCAGGTCTCCAGGCCGTTGGCGAGCTCAGCTGCGGCAACCAGCATTGTTGTGCTCGGGCGGGAGGCGTCGTCCGTTGCTGGGGTCGCGGCGCCGCCGGTCAGCTGGGCAACAAGCACGCTTTCGAGACCAAGCCGGTCCAGGTACTCGGCTTGTAGTTCACCGGGCGCCCCTTCGCTCAGGGACTGCCCGCCGGGCCGACACGTTGCGGTCTGGCCGGATGCCACCCCTTCTTTGCGGGCGCCGCCTCATCGACCCGCAAGTCACCCCGAATCCAGCTGGCCGTGAGCCCTTTCAAGGCCAGGTCGCGCGGGAAATGCTTGCGCACGAAGTCCAATTGCACCGCCTCGCCGGCCCCCGCTTGTCGCAGGTCGAGCAGCTGCCACACCACCTTGGGCAGCGGCCGCCTCAGTTTGCGCGCCAGCAGCGCCGGCAGACCAAGATTGTCGACCGAATAGCGACCGACCATGCGCTGCAACGGGTGCCCGTTCACAGGGACCCGATGTGCCGAATTCGGCGCGCTACCTGGCGGCGCATGGGCGGGCCGGGCGTGCTGTGCCGCGCGTGGCGGGACTCCTGGCGAACGCTCCGGCGACGCGTCGGGCCCCCTCTGGATCGCGCCGACGGGAATGGTCGCTCGTGGAGCCCCGCGCTCGGCGCCGCGAATGTCGCCGTTGCCGACATCTGTCGAGGGCTGGTCATTCTCACCGAGCAGCCACCAGCCCAGCAAGCCGGCGGCCAGCAGGGCGCCCAGCATCAACCCAGGCCGGCTTCGGCGCTCAGCAGAAGCAAGGGGGTTTCCGGAAGCCCCCTCGGCCCGAAAAACGTCGTCTTCGGGCCTCACCCCAAAGCGTCGCGGCCCATGGCGGCGCGGGGGGGGGGGGGGGGGGGGCGCGCGGGGGGGGGGGGGGGGGGGGGGGGGGGGGG
>CAYTLW010000211.1:0-7374 GCA_964438735.1 uncultured Enterobacteriaceae bacterium
CGTGAGGCGGCGAGCCGGCACATCCACCAAATCGGATATTCGCACACGTCTAGCCGCTTGACCCGCCGCGTGGCAGGATGCGCGCGACGCCGCGGGAGGGTGTCGCCCCATGAAACGCCTGGAACGCCGCCTCGAGTTGGGCACCGTGGTCGCCATCAGCCTCGGCACGATGCTGGGCAGCGGCCTGTTTGTGCTTCCGGGTCTGGCTGCGGGCATCGCGGGGCCATCCATGTGGCTGGCCTACCTGTTGGCCGGCGCATCGGTCATCGCGCCGACCCTGTGCAAGGCCGAGCTCTCCACTGCGATGCCCACGTCGGGCGGCACCTACGTCTATATCGAGCGCGCCTTCGGCCCCCTGGCCGGGACCATCGCCGGTTTCGGCGTCTGGGCGCCCCTGCTGCTCAAAAGCTCCTTCGCGCTCATCGGCGTGAGCTGGTACCTCAACGAGGTGCTGCCCATCCCGCCCCGGCAGACGGCGCTCATCGCCCTGGCGCTGATCGTCACCCTGAACATCCTCGGCGTGAAGAAGGCCGGCAAAGCGCAGCTGATCTTCGTAGTGCTCTCGGTGGCCGGACTGGCGCTGCTGGCCATCGCCGGCGGCGGCGGCGGCGACCCGGCCCTGATGGAACCGGCCATGCCCTTCGGGCTCACAGGCGTCGTGCAGGCCGCAGCGGTGGTCTACGTCTCCTACGCCGGCGTCACGAAAATCGCCGCCGTAGCCGAGGAGATCAAGAACCCGGATCGCAACCTGCCCCTGGCCATGGTCCTGTCGCTGACCATCGCCACGACCTGCTACGTAGGCATCACCTGGCTGCTGGCGCGCAATGTCTCCACCCATCTGCCGGTCGCCGAAGGCGGGCTGATCGGCGACTACCACCCGCTCTTCACCTTGGCCGAGCGCCTCGCCGGCCCGGCCGCGGGCGTGGCCATGGCCATCCTGGGCACGTTGACCATGATCGCCATGGCCAACGGCGGCCTGCTGGCCTCGTCGCGCTTTCCCTTCGCCATGGCCCGCGATCGCCTGGTGCCGCCAGTGCTCGGCGGCGTACATCCCCGCTTTGGCACACCGACCATCTGCATCCTGCTCACCGGCGGCGCCATGGCCCTGGCGATCATCTTCCTGGACGTGCCGCGCATCGCGAAGCTGGCCAGCGCCTTCAAGATCCTGGTCTTCGTCGGCGTCAATCTCACGGTGATGGTGCTGCGCGAGAGCAGCCCGCAGTGGTATCGGCCGACCTATCGTTCGCCCTTCTACCCCGTTCTACCCCTGCTCGGCATCGCCGTCGGTGTGATCCTGCTCGGCATGATGGGGCTCATCGGCCTGGCGACCATCGTGGTCCTCTGCGTGCCGAGCGTCTTCCTCTGGCTGGCCTACGGCCGCCGCCACGCCCACCTGCGCAAGGGCGTGCTGCAGAAGGGGGGCGAGCGCCGGGACCTGCTGGGCAACGGTCGCCGCGAGCCATCGGGCGCCTTTCCCGTTCCCATCACCGAGCGTGTTCGCGTGGTGGTGGTGGTCTTCGATGACAGCCCGCCCGAACCGCTCGTGGAGCTGGGAGCGGCTCTGGCTGAGGGACATCACGTCGCCGTCTACCACGTCAGCGAGGTACCCGAGCAGCTGGAGTTGGCGGACTTCGGCCCGGCCAGCCTCACCGACGCCGCCCTGGAGCGCCGCTCGCGCAACATGGCCGAGGCCATCGGCGCGCCGCTGCATTACGAGGGCCTGCTCTGTCGCGACCTGAAGCTGCAGATCTACGAGCTGGTGGAGATCCTCAAGCCCGACTGGGTGGTCTTCCGCTGGCAGGAGCAGGGCCGCGACGCCGTCTACGTGCGCAATCCGCTGGCCTGGCTGGTCTCCCACCTGCCCTGCAACGTGGCCGTGTTCAAGGACTCGGGCGTGCGCCTGCTGAACAAGATCCTGGTGGTCGCCGAAGCCGGCCCCCACGACCGCCTGATGTCCCACACCGCCGACCTGCTGGCCGACATGTCCGGCGGCCACCTGACTTTCGCCGCCTTCGTCGCCGGCGAGGCGGGCGAGCACGAACATCGCTCCGCCGACCACTACGCCCGGGCCCTGACCCGACTGGTGGACTCGCCGGCGGAGACGGTGCTGGTCGAACCGGAGGAGCGCCTCGAGACCCTGGTCGCCATGACCGCCGGCTACGACATGTTGATCCTGGAGGAGCCGGTCTACCAGCCCTTCCACAGCCACTTCACGCGCAGCTTCGATGACCGCCTGATCGACCGCGCACGCTGCGCCGTCCTGCGCCTGCGCATCCCGCACGACCAACCCACCGAGGACACACCCACCCGCCACGACCTGCCGCCGGGCGAGACGCTCATCGATCGCTACCTGGACCCCGAACTGGTCCTGCCCGACGTGCAGGTAGGCCGCAAACGCGACCTCTTCCGCGCCTTCGCGGCGCGCTACACAGAGGTCCACAACGCCCCTGCCCACGAGGTCATCGTCGCCCTGTGGCATCGGGAACGGCAGTACAACACCCTCATCGCCGGCGGCGTCGCCTTCTGCCTGGCCACCATCGAACACACCGACCAGCACCGCGTGGGCATCGCCCGCCTGGCCGAACCCATCGGCTACAACTCGCCCGATGGCGAGCTCGCCGAGGCGGTCCTCTTCTGCATCGGCCCCTCGCCGGACCACCACGCCCACGAGGCCATGTGGCTGGCGGCGCAGCGCATCCTGACCCACACCGACCTGGCGACAGCGGTGCAGGATGCCGAAGATGCCGAGGCGATGGTGGCGGTGGTGCGGGCGGCTTGTGTGCTGCCGGAGGCGAAGGTTGCGGAGGTCGGTTGATGGGCGGGGGCACGGGCACGGGCACGGACACGGACACGGACACGGTCACGGACACAGTCACTGCCACAGCCCCAGCTCCCCCCTGGCCGCAATCGCCCGGCCCGATTACACTGCCCCCCGTCGCCGCTGCACCGACCTCGTGTCGAGCAGCCACCCGCCGGAGATCAATGCGCCTGCCCACGGCCCGCCTGCTGATCATCGTCCTCCTCGCCGGCCTGGTCCTCGCCGCGGCCTGCAGCGACGGAGAGGACACCCCGGACGTCGCGGCAACCCCGGACATCGCCGACACCACCATCACGCCCGACACCACAGGCGATGACGCGACGCTCGACGCCGTCGCCGCCGACACCAGCTCCTGTCCCTTCGCCGACAAACCCGCCGCCGGCCAGCCGGGCGCTGCCTGCACCTCCGACGCCCAGTGCAAGTCCGGGCCCTGCGTGCCCCACGCCGGCGAGGGTCGCTGTTCACGGCCCTGCGACGGCTGCTGCCCCGATGGCTGGTCCTGCTCGACCGTCAGCGGCGCGCAGATCTGCACCTCACCCCTGGCCGCTCTCTGCGAGCCGTGCATCAACGACAGCGAGTGTGCGGCCATGGAGGCCAACGCGCTCTGTGTGCAGCGCGCCGTGGTGGATGGGGGTGGCGCTGCTTGCGGCGCGGCGTGCAGCAAGGACGAGGATTGTCCCAATGGCTACGGCTGCATCGACGCCCAAGGCAGCCACAGCGGCGGCAAGCAGTGCAGCCCCACCGAAGGCAAGTGCGGCTGCTCGCCGGCGGCGCGAACCCGCAAGGCGAAGACGTGGTGTGCGCTCAGCAATGTCTTCGGCACCTGCCAGGGCATCCGACTATGCGGCGAAAAAGGCATGGGCGGCTGCGACGCCTCCCTGCCCACCGAAGAGACCTGCAACCAGGTCGACGACGACTGCGACGGGTTGACCGACGAGATCCCGGCCGCAGCCTGCAACCGCAAGAACAACCACGGCGAGTGCGTGGGGGTCCGGACCTGCACCGTCGCCGGGCTGCTCTGCAACGCCGCCGAACCAGCCGAAGAGATCTGCAACGGCAAGGATGACGACTGCGACGGCAAGACCGACGAGCAATTCCCCGACCTCGACGGCGATTCCCTGGCCGACTGCATCGATCCCGACGCCGATGGCGATGGCGACGCCAACGAGCAGGATTGTGCGCCCCTGGACGACACGATCGGGCCGAGCGTGGTCGAGTCCTGCAACGGCAAGGACAATGACTGCGACGGCTTCACCGACGAGCCCGGCGCCAAGGGCTGCTCGCCCTGGTGGCTGGATGGCGACCAGGACGGCAGCGGCAAGTCGCCCAAATCCGGCGGCGACCAGCTCTGCCTGTGCGCTGCGAAGCTGCCCTATACCGCGACCGTGGCGGCCGATTGTGATGATGGCGACAAGGCCATTCATCCGGGCGCAACCGAAATCTGCAACAGCGCCGATGACGACTGCGATGGCCAGACCGACAACGGCTGTGACGACGATGGCGACGAGTGGTGCGACACCCAGATGCTGGTGGTCGGCGTGCCGGAGACGTGTACCAAGGGCGTATTCGACTGCGACGATGAAGACCCCAAACGCAACCCGGGTGCGGCCGAGATCTGCGGCAACAAAGTCGACGACGACTGTGATGGCGGCGCGGACACCGACAAGGACGCCATCGGGTGTTCAAACTGGTACGCCGACTCCGATGGCGACGGCTACGGCGGCGGCCCTGGCACCTGCCTCTGCGGCCCGCTGGGTTTGTTCAAGAGCGCCACGGCCACCGACTGCGACGACAAGGATCCCAAGGTGCACGGCGACGCGGTGGAGGTCTGCAACAACGGCAAGGATGATGACTGCGACGGCGACCAGAACCCGGTCGGCGCGCAGGATTGCACGCCCTTCTGGACCGACGCCGACAAGGATGGCTACGGCAGCGGCAAACCCATGTGCATGTGCATGGCGACCTTGATCCACACCGCCAGCAAGGGCGGCGATTGCAAGGATGGCGACCCCAAGTTCAACCCGGGCGTCAAGGAAGTCTGCAACAACATCGACGACGACTGCGACGGCAAGACCGACGAGCAGGGCGCGACCAATTGCATCAAGTTCTTCATCGACGTCGACGGCGACACGTTCGGCGACGAGTCCTTGAGCGCCTGCCTGTGCAAGGCCATCAAGCCCTATACCGCCACCAAGGGCGGTGACTGCAAAGACGACAACAAATGGGTCCACCCGGGCGCCGATGAGGTGACCTGCAACTTCCTGGACGATGACTGCAAAGGCGGGGACGCCTGCGAGTAGCGCCTCAGGGCTGCCTGCGGATCCCGACGCTCAGGGCCAGAGCACCTGGCGAACGTAGGGCGCGATATGGGCCGCCTTTTCGCGCGCTCCAGCGCCGTTCACGTGGCAGAAATCGACCCAATTGGCGGGGCTGATGGTCTCGACCGGCAGGGGCGCCACCGGGACCTTCAATACGCGGCCCATCTGATTGAGGATGTCCTCGTTCTGCCGCATGGCGGCCAGCACGTCCGGCGTGTAGCCATTCTTCGGCGCCGGGCGGAAGGGCACCAGCACCACGCGCGCGCCCTGCCCACGGATGAGCCGGATCACCGAGTCCAGGTTGTGCAGGAAGGCGATCTCCGTGGAATGAAGCCGAACGCGGCCCTGGGGATCGCGCTCGGGTTCGAACCACTTCGCAGGCGGCGGCTGGTCGGCGGGCAGGTCCAACAGGCTCACGCGAGGGTCGGCGCCGTAGATCAGGAGCACGGCGAAGAGCGCCACCAGGCGGGATCGCATCAGCTTGCGTCCGGCCGGCGCCAGGGGCCTGGGCACCTGGAAGGGGCCGCGCCAATGGCTGTAATCCGGCTGGTAGCCCGGCCGTGCGAACGCGGCCGCGTCGTTACCGCCCGTGTGGATGACCACCACGTCGGGTCGGTACAGGTGGTATTTGAACGCCCAGTGGGTCAACACCTCGGCCGTTGTGCCCGATGGCAGGCCAGCGTTGATGACCTCCACGCCCTGCACATTCGGCGGCAGATTCTCGACCAGGATGCGCTGCAGCCAGGCTGGATAGGTCTGCGCCGCATCGGCGACCCGCGAGGTGTACGTGGTCGAGCCGCCCATGCACAGCACACGCGAGATGCCCGGCTGGCGACGGAGCGGCACCGGCGGACCTCGATAGCCCTGCTCGTTATGCTGCGGCCCGGTGGAGTTGCTGAAACCCGGACCTGGGATGTAGACGAGGTAGGGCTGCGGCACGAACCGCTTCCAGTCTGCCTTCACCTGGCCGGCGAGGCGCTGGCGCGTGCGCTCCAGGGACTCGGGCCCCCAGGCAAACCATGCCCAGGCGCCACCCTCGAGCAGGCCAACCACCAACACCGCGAGCACGAGGCCAAAGAGCCATTTACGGCGCGCGGGGATGGCCGCGTGCTGGCCCTTGCCGGTCGTGTCCGCTGCTGGCCTCGCCATGAGACTCCGTTTGAGGGCCGCTACTCGATGCCACCGGCACCGGGGGCCGTTGGCGGTTTTGCCGTCGGTCGCCGCACGGGGGGCCGGGCGCCGGGCAGGCGCACACCGGCGTCCACCTCTTCAGCCGTGCCAGACGGCGATCCCTTGACCAACGAGGCCAGGAAGGCGCCCACCGAGACCTGCCAACGAGGAGGCAAGCCCGCCACCGGGCCGGCGTCGAAGCGCTGCCAATGCTTCGCACCGGCGAGGTGATCGTGAACCTTGCGGGCGGAAGCCGCGCCGGTCGGATCGCCGCCATCGGCCAACACCAGCGCCGGCATGGTCGCCTCCGCAGCCCACGCCGACGGCGCAAACTCGAACGCCGGCAGATTGCGCAAGAAGCCGACCCAGAACGCCGAGATGGTGCCCATTGGAATCGGCGGCAGGCCGCGCGACACGCTGAGCGCCCGCATGCGGCTGCGCAGGCTGTCGAAAGGCCGTTCCAGAATCAATCCACCGGGTTTGATCGCCGAATCTTGAACCGCGCGCAGGATGGCCGCCGCCGCGGAGCCGCGACCATAGAGCACCACCACGTGATCGGTTCGCAGGCGCTCGCGTTCGAACGCCGCGCGCACATCTTCGGACTCGTGCCAGCCCAGGCTCAAGCGCCCCCCGACGCTGCCACCGGCTCGCCGGGTGTCGAGCAGCAGGACTTCCCAGCCCGCGTTCAGCAGGGCACTGGCCTCGGCCAGAAGGGCGTCGCGCGGCTGGCCGTGGTCGCCAAAGAGCAGCACCACGCCCGAGGACGCCTTGCGGCGAATGCGCCAGCCCTCCAGCTCGACGCCTTCAGCGGTGCCGAATCGCTCCACCTCAAATTTCTGGTCGATGGCGCTTGGATCGCGTTTGGACTGCGGCTTGGGGATGGGTTCGCCGGACCAGAGACGTTGCCAGATGGGCGTGTCGGCGGTCGTCGACGGGGCGTGGGGGGGGGCGGGGGGGGGGGGCCCCCCCCCCCCCCCCCCCCCCCCCCCCCCCCCCTGGGGGGGGCCCCACCCGCGAGGCGCCGCAACCGGCCCCAACAGTTCGGCCCGAACCGGAGGTCGTGCCGCA
>CAYTLW010000212.1:0-7373 GCA_964438735.1 uncultured Enterobacteriaceae bacterium
GCGCTCCGCCCCCGCGCCGCAGGTTTCCCCCGGACCCCCTTCCTTGGCGCGCCCCGCCGGGAGGTTTGGGCTCCTGGCACGTTCGATGGTGGTCTCACGCGCCTCGACTCGCCTCGGGCACGTAGCGCCTTGCGCGGCTCGGAGCTGGTCCGCCCTCGGCTCAGACAGTTCGGCGCGGAATCGGCGTGGCGACAGGACCGCCGGCGTCCCCGCCCTGAACCGCAGGCGAGACGGAGCGCAGCGGTGTTGGCTTGCGGCCGTCCCCGCCCGCGCTCGGCTAGGGCCAGGTTAACTGGGGCTGAATCGCCCCGGCCCCCACCCGCGAGACAGCAACCTGCCGGTCATCAAATGACTGGGGACCGCGGGCTCGTCATGTTCACGAGATCCAGGGATACCGCGGCTCGCCAATCGACCGGCAAAGGGTATTCTCGGCCTGGTCTAGCGTCGGAAGACGGGCTTCCGGCGATTTCGTTGGTGAAGATCGCTGAGTTTGGCGATGGGGGGGCGGAGCAGATGCTGGCTTGTGCCTCTTATCCCGGGCCCCCGGAACAAGTATCCAACTTCGTCCGAATGATCGGCGACAAGCCCTACACGACGACCTCGGTGAGGGTCTCACCGTCCCAGTTGAATCATGGCCATCCAATCAACCCTGCGGGCGAAAGCCCAGGCTACTCCTTCCAGACGCCAGACGTGCCGTCCGGGCCGGTCAACGCCTTCAACCACTCGGTGCTGCCATGACTCGGATGGTCGCTACGGCGAGGGTTCGCCTTCTCACGGCTGGCGAAGGGGGCAGACGGAGCCCCATCCTCTCCGGCTATCGTAGCCTTCTGCGCTTCGATAGCACCGAAGTCGATTTCGGGTTCGAGTTGGAGCTTGAATCCGGGTTGGAACGAAACGGCCTCGACCCCGGCGGCTCGGGCAATGTGAAGCTGTCGATGTGGGCGACGGAACACCTGCCCACGCTCAGTCCGGGAACGGCCTTCGAGATCCGAGAAGGCCATCGGGTAGTGGGTCACGGCAGTGTCGAAGCGGTCGTCACCCCGCTGGGAGGAGAAGAGTAGCCAACCGGGCGACTGCCAAGAGGACGGTAGACGCCCGCCCCGCCGCACAGCCGCTGGATGGCCTTGGCCCTGGTCACCGGCCCACCGGCCAGGGACTGTCCCTTGTCAGAACTCCGTCGGTCCGCAAAATCAGGTGCTTGTCAGTGCCACCCACGTGCGCTTGAGCATCAGCGCCCTCGACCCCACGTGCACTCCACCGATGGCGTCCTCTGGCTTGCCCTGCGCCGGGGATGGGCGAGCTGGTGATGCTCGGTCTCGACGATCAGGGCCCGCGGGCTGTATGTGTTCTTCGTCATCGTCCATGGGCGCCGGCACATCCTGCTCTTCAACGTCACCTACAACCCAACGGCGCAGTGGGTCATCCAGCAGCTTCGCGAGGCCTCCAAGGCCGCCTGATCTGGTTGTGACCAGGGACAAGTCCCGTGACCGCCACACTTCCATCCAATCCCATCCGATTTATGCCGCTTCATTGACGACGACCACCAAAGTGGATATTTACGGATGTGTTTGCGGAGGTGCGCATGAATCCACTGGCAAATGCGATCATCACCCCGGAGCTGCTGAGGCTCATCGCCGACATCGACGAGTTCAAGGGTCGCTGGGAGGCGCTGTCCAACCTGGCACCGGAGCGGCTGTCGGCGCTCAGGCGCATCGCCACCATAGAGTCCGTCGGCTCGTCCACCCGGATCGAGGGCGTGAGACTCAGCAACGACGAGATTGAGCGGCTGCTGGCAGGCCTCGCCGTGGGTTCGTTCCGGACTCGCGATGAGCAGGAGGTTGCGGGTTATGCAGAGTTGATGGAGCTGATATTCGAGTCCTGGGCTGACATCCCGCTCACTGAGAATACGATCGCACAACTACACGGTATCCTTCTCAAGCATGCCCACAAGGACCAGCGACACCGGGGACACTACAAGACGCTGTCCAACAACGTCGAAGCTTTCGACACACATGGCCGCAGCGTCGGGATCATCTTTGAGACAGCGACCCCCTTCGACACCCCCCGGCTCATGGAGGCCCTGATTGCCTGGACCAATCGGGCGCTCGTCGAACGCGAACATCACGTGGTGTTGGTGCTGGCGGTCTTCGTCGTACGCTTCCTGGCGATCCATCCATTTCAAGATGGCAATGGCAGGCTGTCCCGCGCACTGACAACGCTGATGTTGCTTCGAGCCGGCTACCACTACGCGCCATACAGCTCGCTGGAGCGCATCGTTGAGGACAGCAAGGACGAGTACTACATGGCCCTGCGCCGTGCGCAGGCGACATTGGATGGAGACGAGTCCCAACTCAAGGACTGGCTGCACTTCTTTGCGCGCGCGCTGCATCGACAAAAGCGCGTCCTGGAGCAGAGAATCGAGAGCGAGAGGCTCATGGCGCCACTGGCTCCCCTGTCCGAGAAGCTGCTCGGCATCGTGGCCCAGCATGGCCGGGTCACCGTGCGAGATGCGGTGGCGTTGACCGGCGCCAACCGGAACACCATCAAGGATCACCTCGGCAGGCTCGTCGGGGCGGGCAGATTGGCCAGGAGAGGACGGGGGCGGGGGACGTGGTATGAGCGCGTCTAGCTGGGCGTGCAGGCGCCGCCGGGAGGTGACCAAGATCCTGGACCACGCACCTGCCGGTCAACAAATGACTCGGGACGGCGGACTGCGTCATGTTCACGAGATCTACGGATAGTCCGGCTGGCCAATCGAACGGCACTGGGTATCCTCGGCCTGGTCAAGGTTCGGAGCACGGGCTTTGTCGCGCTTTCGTTGGTGAAGATCGCCGGGCTTGGCGATGGAGGGCGGGACGGGTGCTGGCTCAAACCCCGTTTCCCTCGGGGGAGTCCCAATGAGCGGCGCCAGGGTCCAAGTCTCGCTGCAGAAGCGGGCCGACGACTGGCGTGGCCCGGCGCTGCTCGCCTCCGGGCATCGCCCCCTGTTCCTGTTGACCGGCATCTGGTCGGTGCTGGCCATGGCGGCCTGGATGGCCGGCTTGGGCGGTCTGCTGCCGGCCAGTGCGGACACCATCGGCATGAGCTGGCATGGCCACGAGATGCTCTTTGGCTTCGCCGGCGCTGCGTTGGGCGGCTTCCTCATGGCCGCTGTGCCCAACTGGACCGGCACGGGCCCCTTCCGCGGCACCATCGTGGTCGTTCTCGTTGGGCTGTGGCTGGCCGGTCGGGTGGGCAACCTGATGCCGGGGCTGGGCTGGCTCGATCTGGCCTTTCTGCCCGTGGTCGCGCTCCTGGCCCTGGGCCGAATCGTGCGCGCGCGCAACCACCGCAACATCCAGGTTCCGTTGATGCTGCTGGCGCTTGCCGGCCTCGACACCTGGCACCATCTGGACGCGGACGCGCGCGCCCTGCGGCCAGCGGTGCATGTGGTGGTGGCCCTTGTGGCGCTCGTGGGCGGGCGCGTGGTGCCGGCGTTCACCCGCAACGCCCTTCGCCGGCAGGGGCTGGAGGTGGATTGCACCACCCCAAAATGGCTCGATCGGCTGGCGGTGCCTTCGGTCCTGGCGGTGGCGGTGGCTGAGATGGCGGTGCCCTCATCCATGACGACGGCCGCCTTGGCGGCCCTCTCGGCGCTGATTCTGCTGGCCCGCATGCGTCACTGGCAAAGCCTGGCGACGATCAGGCAGCCGATCCTGTGGATTCTGCACCTGGGCTATATCTGGTTGCCCGTCGGCCTGGCGTTGGAGGCGAGTGCCGTATTCGCAGGTTGGCCGTCGCCCTTCGCGGCCCTGCATGGGCTCACGGCTGGCGCCATCGGCGTGATGGTGTTGGCGGTGGCGTCCCGCGCTGGTCTGGGTCACTCCGGCCGGCCGCTGGTTGTGGGGCCGGCCATCACGCTGGCTTATGTGCTGGTGCTGGCGTCGGCGGCGGTTCGTGTATTCGCCACAGGTGCCTCAGCCATCTTTGTGGCTGGCACGCTCTGGTGCCTCGGCTTCGGCCTCTTCGCCTGGGTCTACGCGCCCATCCTCGTCCAGCCCCGGGTCGACGGCCGGCCGGGCTGATCGCTCCCCGAGACCGCTGGATCTGGCTGTGATGGCGGACAGGCCGGTGCCCACCTCAGCTCAGTACACGCTCAGACCAAGTGTGCCCATGAAGCCCAGGGGCGAGTCATCCGCCGTTCGCTGGCTGGCGCCGTAACGGAACGTCAGCGCCAGGCGCGTCGTCAGGTCCAGCTGCGCCAGGCCGCCGAAGGTGAGCACGCCCGAATCGCTGATGACCGCGGCATAGGGGCCGCCATCGGCCTCGACCACCGAGTTGCCCAGGCCGGCGAAGGCGCCCAGGTGAAAACGCCACAGCCGCAGCGGGATCGCCTGCACCTCGAAGGCCGGCTGTACCAGCGTCACCGTGGCGCCGCCGGGCACCGAGTCCCAGCCCAGGCTGATGGAGGCGAGCACGCCCAGGTAGTGGGAGGGGAACCAGCCCAACTCGATGACCGCACCCGAGGTCTCGACCGTGCTGTAGCCGGTCACCGGCACGTCCACGCGGCCCAGGCCGATGCCATAGAACATGCCCTTGCGATTCAACGGCGCCCGGCCCAGCTCCCAGCTGCCCGCACCCTCATCCCGATAGATGACCAGCTCGGTGCCCGGGGTGACGTCCTGCAATGACAGGTGGCTCAGGTACTTCACCTCGCGGCGCCCCTTCGGGCCCATCAGGTGTACCGGGTGATCGGGATGCAGGGCCAGCCAGCCGTCGTAGCGTGCCCCTTCGGTGGCCGCCAGGCTGATGCCGACAATGACCGCCGCCGCCACCACGGCGACGATGGCGGCCTCGGTGTCGGCGTTGCTCGGCAGGCTTGCGCCGCCGCCGCCGCTCTTGCCCACGACTTGCCCGGTGCCGCGGCTGGTGGCCTGCCCGGCGAACGCCGAACTGGTCGCCACTGGCCGCACGGGCACCCAGGGCCGCCAGGTAGGCGGTCCCGCGTGGATGTAGAAGTAGAGCCCGTGGTCGAGCGCCCTGGGCGCGCTATAGGCCCGCCGGGCGTCCACGTCGGACGCCGCGATATGCGCCGCCCAGCCGCGACCGCGCGGAGGCTGCTCCTGGCTGGAGAATCGCTGCACCACGCGCACCTTCTGGCCGCGGAGAGCGGGCGCGGTGCGCTGCAACCGGGTCACCTCGTCGGCGGGGATGCGATAGGAACTGGCCAGGCAGCCGGGCAGCAACATGGAGACCATCGCCAGGCAGGCGATGAGGTACTCCCGGCGCTGCGGGCGATGGCTGGCCACGTACGCTCCTTCAACTGGCGGCCATCATACGGGCGCCTTCCAAGCCACGCCAGGGCGCGCTGGCCCGCTAGCCCTTGCAGCAGAGACCGCACTTCAGCGCGCGGCCGGACGGCCAGTTGCCGCCATAGTGGCCGCTCTGCACGCGCGTGCCATAGAGGTGGCCATTGCCCGAGCCTGCCTTGGAGGTCACGAAGCCCTTCGGGTTGAGGCAATAGCGGGCGCCGGCGGGGCCGCTGTGGGTGTAGTGCGGGCCTACGCTGAGGCCGCTGTAGAGCTTGTTCCAGCCGGTCGGGCATTTATCCGAGCCCCACATCTCGAAGCACTGGCCTTTCTCCCAGGCACACTTGGCGCAGTAGAGTGCTTTGTTGTGGGGGATGCCGGGCGGCATGGAGCCGGAGGTGTGGAGCGGGTAGAGCAGGTCGCCCTGGTAGCTGTAGCTCGGCCCCGGGTCGCCCTTCTTGATGCAGACGCCCGCGTTGGAGCCGGCGTGGCTGTAGTGGCCGCTGAAGCCGGCGCCGTCGTAGAGTTTGACGGCGCCCGTGGGGCAGGAGGTGTGGCCCCAGTAGGTGAACACCGAGCCGTACTGGGCGATGGCGCCGGTGATCTTGCCGTTGACCTGCAGGTCTTTGACCGTGGTCTTGCCGGTCACCGACAGGGTGCCGCCGACGCTCTGGTCGCCGTCGACGATCTGGTTGCCGCCGACCCGGATCTTCTTGTTGGAGAGCGTCTGGATGTTGACGCAGAACTTGGTCACCGCGCCATCACTGCCGTTGTTGAGGAACTTGTTGTCGATGACTTGAATGCGCCACTTGCCCTTGGGATTCTTGTTGATCCACTTGCTCAGGTCGCCCTTGAGCACCTTGGTCTTGGACGGCCAGACTCCCGACAACTTGTTGCCACCGGCGCTTTTATCCCACAGCAGGTACTCGACGTTGTTGGGATCCCAGAGCTTGACCACGACCGTCTTCATGTCGCTGTTGCTGACGTCGATCAGCACGTCCAGCTTCTGGGCCAGGCCGTAGTCGCCGAACTGCAGTTCCGCCGGCACGCCGATGGGGTTGTTGTCCTTGATGGGCACGGACTTCTTGATGCAGTCGCTGTTCTGGAACTGGTTGTGGATCAGGAAGTTGGAGATCTCGTCGATGCCGTCTGGCGGCAGCGCCTTGGGGTCCATGGCCTTGACGCACTTCAGCGAGCCGTCGGGGTTGATGCCCTTGACCACCTCGCCGGGCACCTTGCACTCACCTGCGGGCGTCTTGATGCCGGTGAGCTTGCTGCCATCACCCACAAATGAGTTGGCGCTGACCGTGGAGGCGCTGACGTTGGCCGCCACCACCTTGGACGCCTTCAGGGCGTTGCCGCCGAGATCGAGATCGCCGTCGATCTTGAGCTCGGACAGGCCCACGCAAGCGGTGCACTGCAGGTCCAAGGCCAGGTTGGCCGGGCCGCCCTTGGTCTTGGAGCCGGCAAAGGCAAAGCCGACCCGATCGGCCGCGACGGCGCCAGCGGCGATCTGGGCGGTCTTGACGCATCCCGAACAGGACAGCCCGGCCGACGACGCGGCCAGCACGGCGTAGGCCACCGAATGCATCCGCTGGCGCTGCTGCTCTGGATCGTTGCCGATCTTGACGCCGAGCCAGGCCACGTTGAGCTGGCTCATGAGCGTCGGTGTCAGCGGCTTGGCGCTGCCCATTTCGTGTACGAAGTGGCCGCCCTTGACCTCCACCGTCGCCTGGCCTTCGGTCCACGCCGCGGAGCCGCCGACCTTGACGTTGTAGATGCTGAAGGTGAGCGAGTACTTGCCATCGGGCGCCGCGCCGCCGCCGGTGCTCTGCAGCACGCCCTCGATGAGCAGGGTCGAGGGTACAGCCGCCAGTGCGGGTGCGCTCAGCAGGCCGATGACGGCCGCGATGGTCGCAATCCTGCCGATGAGTCGCCCACCGGCTCCACCGACACCGCCGAATGAAACAGGCGACTCACTCGCGGCCGGCGAGAGCCGGACGCGCGCCGCGTAAGGCGGCGAAGCTTTGGGGGGAGGCCCCCAAACGCCGGTTTTGGGGCCGAGGGGGGGGGGCGGCGCCCCCC
>CAYTLW010000213.1:0-7271 GCA_964438735.1 uncultured Enterobacteriaceae bacterium
GGGGGGCCCCCACCCAAACCGGGGGGGGGCCCCCCCCCCCCCCGGGGGCCCAAAAACGGTGGTGGGGGCCCACCCCCAAACGCCCCGCCGGGGGGGGGGGCGCGCGTCCGGCTGGCGCCGGCCGCGAGTGAGTCGCCCGTTTCGTCCGGCGCTGTCCGTGGAGCCGGTGGGCGACTCACCCTGCGCGAGCTGGGCGGTGGCGAGCAGGTGACGGTGCGCGAGGTGAGCGGCTCGCAGCGGGCGCGCCGCTGGACAAGGCGCGCGACATGAAGGCGCAGGACGATGACACCTGGATTTGGCAAAGCCGCCCGGGCAAGGGCAAATCCGCGCCCATACCGTCCTGGGTGGAGCTGCGCGGCGACCGGCTGACGCTGCGCGCGATGACCTCCGAGCAGGCCGAGGCGGCGAGCCAGCGGCCGGTCCGACTGGCCGGCGACGCGGTGACGGTCGGCCTGAGCGCCCACACCTCGCTGCCCGCCCTGATGCGCCAGATGGGGCGACAAGACGCCGAAGAAGGGGCCCGGCAGGCTCCAGGAGACCTGCCCATCGAGAAGCTGCACGAACTGGCCCGGGACAAGATGGACGAGCACTACCAGCGCTGGATCGACGAGCCGGTGCCCGCCCTGGACAACGCCACGCCGCGGGTAGCTCGGGTTGGGGAAGACGATGGCCGATAGCTGCCAGGCGACCGCGGCCAGCTGCGCAGCTTCGGTTTGCGCGTTGCTTCGACGATGCCTCTATAAAATCGCCAAAGTCTCTGTCGTGGTTGTCGTACATCGCCCCGGCGGGCTCAACGGCGTTGCGGACGCAACCTGCAAAGGACTATCGTGGCGCCACCCCAAGGGCACACGGGAGGTCCCTTGCTTCGAGCCCACCACAAGCTGCGACCCTCGCCGTTGCGTCGTCCGTGCACCGGTCGCCCCCCTCGGCTGGTCGGTCGCCGTCGGAGCCACGTCATGCCGCGCGCCGCCCGCGCCTGGTGGTACGACCTGCGCTGGCGACTGCCCACCGACCCCGAGTCCACCTGCCCGGCGACCGATGACGAGCGCCTGCAGGCGGCGGCGAGTCGACGTCCGGCCACCTTCGCGAGCGTCGGGTTCGCGGCGCTGCTGGCGGTCTTGTTCTCGCGGCGGCGTTGATGGGCCCCCCATCGTCTCCCACAGCTCCGCGGCCGCCGGGCCTGGGCCGCTGGGGCTGGACGCTGCACCTGTTCGGGCTCTGCGCCACTCAGCGTCGGCTGCCGTCGGTGCAGGTCGTGTTCTGGAACATCGTGGCCGTGCTGTTGACCGTGGCGGCGATCTGGGCGGCCCTGGTCTGGTCGCCGGTCGGGTGGCGCTGGCTGCTGGCGATCGCAGCCTGGGCGGTAGGGCACCTGGGCTGGGGGTTGGTATTGCGCCGGCTGCACGCCAGCGGGCGGGTGTTCGGCCGCGCTCCCATGTGAAGGCGGCCTGCTCCAGGCCGTTGCCTGATTTATTTGCTCGACTTCATTGGCAGCCTCAGAAGACGGCGGCCACCTGAGCCGCCTCGGCCCCAGGCCGCGCGCGCTCCGGGCGCCGCCGCCGTCGCGCGCCCATCTGGCCTTCGTACAGCCAGCGCTGCACCGCCTGACGGGTTTGCGGCTTCACCCTGGCGTTAAAGCGAGCGTTCAGTTCAGCCACCTGCCAACGGCCACCCGCGCCGCGCCGGATGCCCAGCGAGGCGCGCTCGGGATGCAGCACGCGGTAGACGTAGTAGTCACCGGCCAGGCAGTTGCGCACGAAGTGGGTCGAGGCCAGGCAGTTGCGTTGCTGCGCCGCCTCTGCGGCCAGCTCGGCGGCGCTGGTCAGCGGCACGATGTCGTCGGTGCCCGCGATCGGCGGCGCGGCGAATGTAGCCTGCAGGTTGCGATCCCGCGCCCGGCGCACGCTCTCTTCGGCCAGGTCATCGTGAATCTGACACAGCTGCGCCCACGAGGTCAGCAGCGGCAGCCGCCGGTTCAAGTCCTCCGCCATGGCCACCACGTCGCGCAGCATGGTGCGCGGCTCCCCCGAACCGAAGGGATGATGCGGCGTCCAGATGCGGCCGAAATGCCACAGCCGCCACTCCTGTGACGCGAACTCCTCCAGCAGGCTGTGGCCGGCGATGCCATCGAGCACATACTTCGAACAGGTCACCGCATCGCGGGTCAGCCGCGGCAGGTGGCTCAGCATCCGGGCGCCGCGCGGATCGGCCAGGATCGGCTGCAGATCGCCGATCAGCTCGCGGGCCGCCTCGCCCGGAGGGACCCGGGCCAGCAGCCGCACCGTCGCCTTGGTCGCCGGCAGGCCGAGCGCACCGGCGATCTCGCGCCGCCTGCGCCGCGCCAGCCGCCGGACCGTACGCATGGCCCAGCGCACCCGCCGGTGCTCGTCCACCAGCTGGTTGCGTGTGGCCAGGCCCACCGCCAGGGCCGGATTGGTCAGCGCCAGATCCAGCGAATGGGGGCAGCGCACCACCATCGCATACACCCGCCACGACTCGCCCCCCACTGGCGCCGCGGCCGCCCGGGCTTCGGGCTGCATGGCGTCGTAGAAGGACGTCTGCGCGTCGAGTCCAGGCCGATGGGCCAGGGGCAGGTTGTGGGCCTCCACAAACGCCCGGCGCTTCCTGTTGCGCTCGGCCTGCGCGACCACGCTGCCCACGTGCAGCCGGCGACCCAGGCTGTGCGTCCAGCCCGGCGAGTCGGTCTCGTCGTACCAGGTGCGCGACCAGGCCTGCGGGGGATCGGCGCGGAAGGACTCGATGTCGTAGGGGGCGAAGAAGCTCAGGATGCGCTTTTCTGCGTTCCAGGCGATGCCATGACGGCCGGGTGGGCTGCCGGGGGTGTAGGGGGTGGGCATGGGGTGCTCCTGGGGGTGGGCCGGTGGCGTAGGTGCCCGGTACCTGAAGGAGGCCATAGCTTGGCGACAGTTTTTGTCGTTTTGAGTCTGCCGGGGGGCGCTTGCACGGCACGCCGGGCCGCTGACCTGCGACCATTTCGCGGAGCTTGTCGCGCAAGGTCTGGGCCGGTGTATTCCAGAAACCGCACAAAGGGTATGATAAAGATCACCAGTGCTATTTTACGGCATTATATTATGATCAGCCGATGAAGCACCCCGATCCCGGCACCCTGGCGCGCCTGCACATCCGGCCCTTCGAGCGCGACATCCGCACCCTGTCCGGCGCCGA
Source organism: uncultured Enterobacteriaceae bacterium (assembly GCA_964438735.1). Classification (GTDB taxonomy): domain Bacteria; phylum Myxococcota_A; class UBA9042; order UBA9042; family UBA9042; genus CAYTLW01. Next base: position 3,187 of record CAYTLW010000213.1, read on the forward strand.
GCTGGCGCGGCAATTCGGCGCCGCCCGCAACGGCAAGCTGGTCACCACCCGGCTGATCCGCAACCTGGTCTACCAGGCCTGGCTGCGCATCCAGCGCGGCGAGGAGCCGCCCATCAAGGGCAACGTGCGCAGCCTCTGGTACCGCTTCGTCAAACCCGCGGTGCTGCGGGTGCCGGCGCGGGATCGCAACTGCGCCGCGCCCGACGTGGCCACCTCGCGCGTGCTGGCCGACCTGGTCGAGGAGCGGCGCCTGTTCGACTACGCCGACTTCGGCTTCACCGACGCCGCCTGGCGCAACCGGGCCATCGGCCTGCTGCGACCGCACGTGCTGATGTTCGCCGAGAAGGCTGCGCACGCCCGCCTGCTGGCCCGCGTGCAGCAGCAGGTGGGGGCCTCCTTCGTCGCCCTGGGCGGCGCGCCCGGAGCGTGCACCAGCGAATACACCGCCAGGGAGCTGATGGCGGCGACGCCGGACGGGCCGCAAGCGGCCGTGCACCTGGTCGGCCTGGTCGACCACGATCCGTCGGGCGCCATCATCGCCCGCGCCTTCGCCGACCAGTTGCGCAGCTTCGGCTTGCGCATCGCCTCGACGACGACCCTGATCCACCCGGACCGCTATACGACACAGGAGCTGGCCGCCGCCCGCCTGCCCCTGCCCGACACCAGCCGCACCCGCCGCTGGCTTGGCGCCGGCGGCGGCATCGACGGCGAACCCTGGGCGCTGAGCGTCGAGTCCCTGCCCGACGCGCGCCTCGAGACGCTGCTGAAGCAGGCCGTGCTGGCGGTCGCGCCGGAGCCGCTGCCGGTAGACGCGGCCGAGGGGGCCGACCTGGACGCCGCAGGTCTGCGCGGCGCCGTGGCCGTGCGCGCCGTCGACCTGGGGCCGTCATTGCTGGCGGAGGTGGCGCGGGGCAAGACCTTTGCGGTGGTCGCTCAGGGTCGGGTGGTGGCGGTTCTGGCGGGGGTCGGGCTCTCTACGAAACCGCCAAAGTCATAGCCGGCGATTGCGGCCAACAACACATCAAAGTCCATTGATCGTGGCCTGATTTCGGGCATATGATATCGCGGATGATAGCTTGTCTTGCCAGCACGCAACTGGCCTTCAGCCAAGCAACGAATCATTTGTTATATGTAGAGATGCCAAATAACAGTTGATCTATCATATTTGATGTATTCCTGTGATCGGGCCATGTCGCGTGGAGGTCACCATGATTGAGATCCGCAACGAATTGACCGACGAGGCGGTCCTTTCCGAGCTGGCGGCGCGCATCAAACGCCACCGTCTGCAGCGCAACATCACCCAGGCCGATCTGGCCCATGAGGCGGGCATCTCGACGCCGACCATGCAGCGTCTGGAGGCCGGCGCCACCGTCCAGCTGATCAGCCTGCTGCGGGTCCTGCGGGCGCTGCAGATGCTCGACCGCCTCGACGCCCTGGTGCCGCGACCCCTGGCCAGCCCCATGGAGCTGCTCGAGCGGGCCGGCCAGCAACGCCAGCGCGCCTCCAAGCCCGCTGAGTCAGACGTAGCGCCCGCCTGGACCTGGGGGGATGAGTCGTGAGCCTGCCCACTCGTGTGCTGCTCTGGGGCCGCACCATCGGCGCGGTGGTGCGGCCGGAGGGGGAGCGCTACGCCCACTTCGAGTACGACGCGGCCTTCATCGGCAGCGGCGTCGAGGTGGCGCCGTTGACCATGCCCCTGTCCCGACGCATCTGGCGCCTCCCCGAGCTGCCCCTGGGTACCTTCCACGGCCTGCCCGGGCTGCTGGCCGACTCGCTCCCGGACCGCTTCGGTCACGCCCTCATCGACGCCTGGCTGGCGACCCGCGGGCGGACGCCAGAGAGCTTCGACGCCATCGATCGGTTGGGCTACATCGGCCAGCGAGGCATGGGCGCGCTCTGCTTCGAGCCGGCCACGGGGCCTGAGCCGGCGCCGGGTGAAGCGCTGGCGGTGGCAGAGCTGGTCGGTCTGGCCAATCGGGTGCTCGACGCCCGCCGTGACCTGCAGATGAGCATGCCGGCAGACGACCCGGGTGCGGGTCTGCAACAGATCCTGCGCGTCGGCACCAGCGCCGGTGGCGCCCGCGCCAAGGCCCTCATCGCCTGGAACCCCGACACGGGCGAGGTGCGCTCAGGGCAGGTGCCCGCCGGCAGTGGCTTCGGCGACTGGCTGCTCAAGTTCGACGGCGTCGCCAACAACCGCGACCGCGAGCTGGCCGATCCGCAGGGCTTCGGCGTGCTCGAATACGTCTACCACCTGATGGCGCGCGCCGCTGGCGTCGAGATGACCGAGTGCCGCCTGCTCGAAGAAGGCGGCCGACGCCACTTCGTCACCCGCCGATTCGACCGCACGGCAGGCGGTGGCCGCCTGCACATGCAATCCCTGGGCGCGCTGGCCCACCTGGACTACAACCGCCCAGCGGCCCACGGCTATGAACAGGCCCTGCTCGCCATGCGCCGCCTGCACCTGCCCATGGACGACATCGAGGCCTTGTACCGACGCATGGTCTTCAACGTGGTGGCCCGCAACCAGGACGACCACGTCAAGAACATCGCCCTGCTGATGGATCGGCAGGGGCGCTGGTCCCTGGCGCCGGCCTTCGACCTGACCTGGGCCTGGAATCCCGACGGCGCCTGGACCGCGCGCCACCAGATGAGCGTCAACGGCAAGCGCGACGGCTTCACCCGCGACGACCTGCGCGCGGTGGCGGACGCAGCGGCCATGAAACGAGGGCGGGCGGAGACGATCCTGGCAGAGGTGGTGGCGGCGGTGCAGAAGTGGCCGGCGCTGGCCGAGGAGCATGGCGTCGACGGCGCCTGGATCGCGACCGTGGCGGCCAGCCATCGGCTGGATTGGGGTTTGTAGAATGTGGTCTAGCAGGCCTGGTTGTGCGTCCAGCGCGGCGAGCTGGCGACCCGGCACGGGTGCGCCCACCGGCAGGATGCAGCGCAGGTGACCCGGGCGAGCCCCCGTGGGGAGGAAGGACGTGATGGACCTGGATGAGCTCATGGCCGGCATCTGTCCGGGCACTTCGAGGAGGTGATTCCATGGCCAACTGCCCCGACGACTTCGTCCTGGCCGACATCCGCAGCTGGCTGCTGGCGCAGGAGCATGCGGACCGCAGGCAGGCCCTGGTCGGCTGCAGCCTGGACGACGCGGTGACGGACGCGCAGTGGCGCATCGTCTCGGTGGACGGCCAGATGCTCCTGGTCGTGGACGAGGACGACCCGACTGGAAGACGCCGGGGTCGCCGCGACCTGCTGCGCCTGTCCGCCGATGCCGTACTCACGGTGCCCGATGAGCTCGCCCAGGCGCAGCGAGATCTGCTCGCCCACGCGCTGGGTCCGCCACCGACACCCGAGGAGGAGGAGGCGCGCGAGATGGTCGAGCTGATGGGCATCGACCCGCGACGCCTCGGCGGCTCCGACTGGCAGAAGCGCGTCGCCGAATTGGGCTGGGCCGTGGAGCAATGCGAGCCGGTGTCCCGGGATGAGTTGAGGGAGGTGCATCTGCGCCTCCGCACCGTGAAGGCGCACCGGCCGGCGGTGCGGTTGTTTGACGAGATCGCCGACTCGGATCCCGACCGGCTCACCCGGGCCAACGCGGCGCTCTACGCCGCCAGTCACAGCCGCGATCTGGGCCGGGCGAAGGTGGCGCTGGAGTACACCGAGGCGCTGGCCCAAGGGCATCGCTCGCTGCCGCGTGGACTGCTGGCCGCGGTGCTGGTCCAGCGGGCAGCTTGCTGGTGTGACCTGGGTGAGTGGTCCAGGGCCACAAAGACGGCTCGATGGGCCTGGGCGGTGGAGCAGAGCGACGTCTGTTCGGCGGTGTTCGGGCGGATTCGTCGAGAGGGTGGGGGGTGAGTTTTGGGGGGTGGGTTGTTGAGTGAAGGGTGGTCGGGATCGCGGGATGGGCTCTGGTCGGGTGGGTTTGGCCAACGTTATGGCCACGTGGGGTTTCGAGGGGTTGATGAAGGTCTTGCACAGCAGGCGACTCGTCCGTATATTCCGCGCGGTCTGGCGTTCGGGGGGCATCTCTGGGCGCTAACGCCAACATAGCTCAGTTGGTAGAGCAGCTGATTCGTAAT
>CAYTLW010000214.1:0-7262 GCA_964438735.1 uncultured Enterobacteriaceae bacterium
TCGGACGCCAAGGTCCGTTCGGACTCAGAATTGGACTGCGCAGTCTCGCGATTGCGATGACACGACGCGATCAGGTGCCGGGCGAGAATAGCGGTCCGGCGCCTCCGCGACAAGCGGGTTGCCGACATTCAGATCGGAGATTCAGAGGCGAAATCCGGGCGGCGATTCGTCACCCTGGACCGCCGCTGGAGGCTTCAATCGCAGTCGGTTCCATCGCCGGAATCATCCAGCGCAGGCAGGCTCAGGCCCAACGGCAGGTGTTGCTGCTCCTCCAGCAGGATGACGGGCCGTGCCTGGTTGCGCCCGGCGCTCCAATAGAGCAACTCAGCCTGGTAATCCCGCACCCGCAGGAAGGTGTACTGCACGCGCTCGCGGGGTAGCAGAACGTCGTGCGTGAAGACGGCGATCCAGGTCCCCGTGTTGAAGTACCAGCGTCGTTCGCCGTCGCTGGTCCACCCGATCGGCCAGACCACCTCATCGTGAATATGACCGAAGCAAACGATCGGCACGTCGACCAGGTCTGCGATCCGGCGGGCGGCCCTGCGCAAGGGCAACTTCTCCTCCCGGGTCGTGCGCATCAGGCCGTAGATGACCACGCCGACCGCGCTGGCCAGCAGGAAGAGATTCAGGCTGAGGAACATCAGCGTCTTGAGGCCGAAGCCGGCGCGGATCTGGTTGATGGACAGAAAGGCCACGAACCATAGCGCCGTCACCAGCAACGCGACGGCCAGCCCGGCGCCGATCAACTTGGTCAGCTGGCGGGAGAGGCTGCGGGTTGCCTGGACCACGTCGGCGCGCGTCTCTTTGAGCGCGTCCACGTCGCGCAACCTGTCGCCGAGTTTGCTCTCGACGGCCAGGCGCTCGAGTTCGGCGTCGTGGGCGGTTCGCATGGCCTCGTGGGCGCCGCGTTCGGCGGCCCCGGCGAAGCGGCGAATCACCTGGTAGAGGAAGGGCAGATGGCTGAAGATGACGGTAATCAGAAAACGTGGCTGGTTGATCAGCAGCCAGCGGAAGTAGCGCACATTGGCCCGGCTGCTGGGCACGATGAACGTGATCGCCCCGAAGGCGTTGTAGAGATATCGCTGGAAGAAGTTGCCCAGAGGCAGGTCGCGCTCCGCCTCGTGCAGGTCGTCCGGCGCCGTCTCCAGGGGTTTGCGCAGGAACCAGCGGAACGAGTTTTCCGGATCGTATTGGCAACCGTGTTCGATCCAGATGCGACCAGGCTCGTGATAGAACCACTGCCGCGCCTCGAAGCGGTCCAGCGCGTCGGTAGCGCCAAGTCTTTCCAGCGAGCGGAAGAGCGCGGCCCGCACCTCGTCCTGTACGCAGGTCCACTGCACCACGTGGTCATGGTTGCCCGGCAGCAGGATGACGCGATGACCACGCGCCAGCACCAGCGCCAGGCCGTCGACGAAGCGCGGGTGGCCGGCCAGGATCTCGCGCGCAAGCCGACCGGCGACGGAAGGGGTGGCGATGGGTCCGTGGTGCGGCCACATGGCCGCCTCGCCCGGTTCGGAATCGATGCGCAGGAAGTCGAATGCATCGCCGTTGAGCACCAGCAGGAGCGTTCGCCCGACGGCCTCGGTTTCCTGGCAGATACGCTCGCAGAAGTTCAGGAAGTCGTCGTCGTAGAAGAAGGCTTCCAGGCTGTAATAGCGACCGGTGGCCGGGTTCTTGCCGCGGCCGATATGCAGGTCGCTGACGACGTAGATGTCCTGCAATTCCTGTTCGAAAGCCGCTGATATGGGCCGCTCGGACATGGTCGGTCGTTCGCTCCGCTGGCCCGCTCAGGCCTGCGCTAGAAGCCGAATGAGACGCCGGCGCTGGCCTGCCAGCCCGGGTCGTCCTCCAGCACCATGAAGCCATTGAACGAGTTGGTGAAGCCGGCGCGTTTTTCGTTGCCCAGCAATCGCCGATCGAAGGCAGCAAAGAGGTTGGTGGTGTCGGAGAACGCGATCTCCAGCGCCACGCCACCCAGCAATCGAACACCATTGTCGCGCTCGGCCGCGCCGCCGCTGGTCAACGCGTCCGCCTCTGCGCTCACCGGCTTGTCATCCTTGTCCACCTGGCAGCCATTGGGCGTGTCCGCGGTGGCGTCTGTGGCCTTGACCGGTGTGCCGCAGAGGTTGGAGCTCCAGACGCCGACCTCCAAACGCGCGCTCAGGGCGACGCGCTCGCCGAAGACCAGGGTGACCGCCACGCCCGTGTCGAGGGTGAAGTTGTTGCGACCGCCCGAGTTGCCGCCCCCGCCGATGGCCACGCTGGCGCCCATCTGCAGGGGGCCGGTGCCCATGAAACGATAGCGGGAGCCGATCTGCACCTCGTGAATGTGCATCGCCGACCGGTACGCCAGCATGGCGTCGATGGCCGCCTCGCGCTCGTTGGCGATGCCGACGAAAGCGCGCACCTGCGCCCAGTGGGGATACCCCACGGCCAGGTCGACGTTGCCGGCGCCTCGGGCGAGCACCCGGCCGCCGCGGGTCGAGCGCATCATCTTTTCGGGATGATAGGGCTCCAGCGGTGCCGGCGGCCCCGTCACGCCGCCGCCCTTGTGGTCAGCGCTGGCCACCGGAGGTTGGTCACCCGCTGCCGCATCTTTCGGCGCGGCATCTTTCGGCGAGTCCTTTCCTGCGTCCTTTTCAGCCGGCTTGTCGGTCGCCTTGTCGCCGCCTTCCTTGCTACCGGACCGATCGATGGGCATGTGCTCGGCGTCGCGGCCCTTGCCCATCATCGGGCTGATGGGAAGGCCCTTCTTCAGCTGGGCGTTGATGGTGGTGAGCAACCCTTCAGCGACCCGTGCTCCCTGGGCGAAGGGGGTCGTGCCGGGTGCGGCGACCAGGACCTGGTGTTCTCCCACCGGCAACTCGATCTCCAGTGGGGCGGTGCCCACCGGCTTGCCGTTGATCTTGACCTGCGCGCCATCGACGCTGGCGGTGACCTTCAGGCGGCCCTTCGGACCCGGCTTCGTGGCGGTCGCGCCGGCTGGCGTCTTGGCTGGGGCGCCAGCAGTGGGCGCAGCGGGCTTGGGGGCCAGGGGCGTCAACGCGATCTGGACCAGCTGATCCTTGTTCACCATCACCTTGGCCCTCGCGACTCGCCCGTCGGCCAGCTTCACGGTGATCTCGTGCGCACCCACCGGCACGAACTTGATGTCCAGGCCGCGCTTGGGGTCGGCCGGGCTGGCGCCCATGGCCTTGCCGTCCAGCAGCACGTGGGCGTTGGCCACGCTGCTCAGTACCCGGATGGTGCCCACGCCAGCTGATGTCGGCGGCGTCTTGGGGAGACCGGCTGCCGTCTTGCCAGTCGCCGCCGGTGCCACCGGCTTCGGTCTGGCGGGCGCCTCGGCGCGGACCTTGACCCGCTGGCCGGACTTGACCTCGACCAGCTTCTTCCACTTCAGCGTCCACGCCCCTTCCTTGCCAGCCCGGACCTCCACCGCGTGCATCCCTGGCGCCAGTCCTTCGATCACGGTCGGCGTCTTGTCGGGATGCTTCTTGCCGTTGATCAGCACCTCGGCGCTCGGCACGGCGGCGTCCACCAGCAGCGAACCGGGCGCCGCGGTCAGGCGCTTGAGGGCCGGCGCCAGCTGCAGCCGCTCGCTCGCCTTCAGTTCTACCCATTGCGAGAAGTGTTTGTAGCCCTTGCGCTGGATGATCACCTGGTGACGACCAGCCGGCACCTTCGTCTCCAGCGGCACCTTGCCCACGTATTTGCCGTCCACATGCACATAGCCGCCGACCAGGGCCTTGTCGGCCGCTGCGCTGATGACGATGGTCGCCGTGGTGTCCTTTTGCAGCACGGCGAAGAACTTCCGCTGACTGCGCGAGACCTCGATCTCCAGGGTCTGGCCGATATATCCATCGCGCTGCAGGATCAGCTTGTACTTGCCGCGCACGAGCCGGCCCTTGTAAGGCGTGTAGCCGACCACACCGTACTTCTTGTCATCGAGATAGACGGCCACCTGTTGCGGTGCGCTGTCGATGACCACGCTGTATTTGGTGCCTTTGCGCGGCGGCCGCACGACCAGCGACTGGGCCAGGCACGGCAGCGCGATGCTGCCAATCAGAACAAGCGCCAGCAACGAGGTGGCACGACGGAAGGCTTGGGACGGGGCCACGGCAGGACCTCCTGAACGCCGGCACGGCGGCGGTCGGCTGGCGGCGGCGAGCGTAGCGCTGGTGTGGGGGGGAGGTCCAGCGGACGCTGGCGCAACTACGGACAGCCTGGCCACTGAGAGCTACGCGGCAGCCCCTTGGGGATGGCAACGAAATCGAGGGCTGAGTTGTTCGTGTCATAGGCGCTTCCAGCGCAATAATCTGTCGCGACGGGTGAACTCATGGACGAACTCTTCGCTTTCGCGTGGGGCTTGCGAATCGCCGCCCCGCCGCTGGGACGTGTCCGTGTCCGTGTCCGCACCAGTGACCGTGTCCAACTCGCAGGGAGATGAGGGTTCACACCGCTCGCCTCGCCCTGCTCCCCCCGTGGCCGCGTCGACGGCGAGATGGGCGTCCTGCGCGCCCAGACCATCGGTTTCGACGGTCTCGGCGTTCGCGTCGAGGTGGCTCTCCGCACCGTCGGGCGCAGCCTGCTGATCGCCGTCGTCGGCTGCGGGCTGACCGCAGGCCAGCGGGACCAGCACCAACAGGCTCAGCCACGGCGCTGCGCCGGGTGGCGTCGTGTGACTACGAATCATGGGGTTCGATGATACAGGGCCAGGCCGTGTTGACAACCAACCAGTTGCCAACCAGACTGATGATGGAGGCCACCATGTCCGAGCCCACCACCGTCGGCGCCTTCGAGGCCAAAACCCACCTCTCTCAGCTGCTGGAGCGCGCAGCCAACGGCGAGACCATCACCATCACGCGCCGTGGCACGCCAATCGCCCGCCTGGTGCCCATCGATCCGGCGCCGATGAAGGCCGATGAACTGGTCGAGGCGCTCATCCGGGCACGCGCAGGGGCCCGTCTGGACGGATTGGAGGTCCGGGAACTGATGGAGGAGGGCCGACGATGAGCCTGGTCCTGGACTGTTCGGCGGCGATGGCGTGGTGTTTCGAGGATGAGGCGGACGCTGAGAGCGATGCGCTCCTGAGAAGGGTCGCTACCGAGGGCGCGGTGGTGCCGGCGATCTGGCGCTTCGAGGTCGCCAACGTGCTGGCCATGGCCCATCGACGAGGTCGCATCAGCGCTGCGCAATCCGCCAGGCTTGCGGGACTGCTCGAGCGTCTGCCGCTGGAGGTGGCAGCGTTGCCATCCATCAGCGAGTTGGTGCTGCACGCCCGCGATGCTGGATTGACCGCGTACGATGTGGCCTATCTACAACTGGCAGCCACCAGTGACCTGCCATTGGCGACCCGCGATGAGCGGATGGCGGAGGTCGCGCACAGCCTTGGGGTGGACGTGACGGGGTGACGCGGGCCCGGGCACAGGACATGACGCCGGGCCCCTACTCCCCTCGAAACGACCCCAGCGCCATCACCAGCCCCAGCATCCCGGCGATCAGGAACAGGACCACGGATATCGAGCTGACGCCGTACACGGTCAGCGCCTGCGAATCCAGCGTGAGCGCCCCACCGAGAACGCAAGAAGCCAGGATCATCGCCCGACTCTGACGAGCCCGACTCTTGCGCTGGCCGGCGATGAGCTTGTCCAGCCCGGCGATCTCCACTCGCCCGCTCAGCCGGCCCTCGCTGACGTCCTCGAACAGTCGGGTCGCCACCCGCGGGAAGCGGCGCATGAAGCGACTGAGGCTCGACAGGGTGTCAGCGGCCTCTTTGAGCAGGCGCTGGGGGTTGTAGCGCTCGATGAGCATCTCTTCGACGAAGGGTTTGGCCTCTTCGATGAAGTTGATGTCCGGCGCCAGGGTCTTGCCGATGCCTTCGACCGTCATCAGGGCCTTGAAGACCATGGTGTATGTGGGCGGCACCTTGATTTGATGCCGGATGGCGCCGCTGACCAGGTCGGCGAAGAACACGCCGACATCGATCTCCTGCAGCGTGCGGCCGGCCACGTGCCGATCGATGACCTCGATCGTATCCGCCTCGAAGCGGGCGAAGTCGTAGACCACGCCCTTCTGCTTGACGCCGATGTCGAAGAAGACCCGGGCGATGAGCTGGTAGTCGTTGCGCGACAGTCCGATGAGGATGTCCAGGATGTCGTCGCGCTGCTGTTTCGTCAGCCGACCCATGAGGCCGAAGTCGATGAGCACGATGGTGCTGTCGGGCAGGATCAGGATGTTGCCGGGGTGCAGGTCGCCGTGAAAGAGGCCGTCTTCGAAGACCATCTTGAAGAGCGCCCGCAGCATTCGCGGCGCCACCACGTAGGGGTCGACGCCCAACTCTTCGGCCGCCCGCGTGACCTTGATGCCCTCGATGCACTCCATGGTGACGATCTTGGCCGTGCACCGATCCGGGTAGAGGAAGGGTGCACGTACGCTTTCGAACTCTTTGAAGTTCTGGCTGAACTGGGCGATGTTCCGGCGCTCGTTGCGGAAGTCCAACTCCTTGCGGATGGCGCGGTCGAACTCGGCCACGATGCCAGCCGGATCCATGAGCGCCAGGTCCGGGATGTTGCGCTCCATCTGTTTGGCGAGGAAATGCAGGATGTTGAGGTCGCTGTCGATGCGACCTGCGATGGAGGGACGCTGGACCTTGACCACCACCAGGCGGCCGTCGGGCAGGGTGGCCTTGTGCACCTGGGCGATGGAGGCGCTGGCCAAGGGCGTTTCCTCGAAGGTGGCATACGCCTCCTCCAGCGGCATACCCAACTCGGCCTCCACCTGGGCTTTGACCTTGTCGAAGGACAGGATGGGCACGTTGTCCTGAAGGTTCTGCAGCTCCTCGGCGACGTCCGGCGGCACCAGGTCTGGCCGCGTCGACAGGATCTGGCCCAGCTTGACGAAGGTGGGCCCCAGCTCCTCGATGGCCCGGCGCAGGCGGCGAGCGAAGGTCAGGGGCACGTTCTCTGCGTCGACGGTGCTGACCAGGTTCTTGACGCCGACGGTCTCCTCCAGGCCCAGGCGGATCATGGCAGCGCCGAAGCCGTGTTTGGCGAGGATGGCGGCGATCTCGCGCAGGCGGCCGACGTCTTTGATGGCGGTGGAGAGGCCTCGGACGGAGGTGTAGAGGGTTCCTACGTTGGCCATTTGGGGGCTCCCTGCGGAGGGCTGGTTGGGAGGTCGAATAGCATTTTTGGGGGGTGGTTGCACCACCCGGTGGCTTCACGAGGGGAACCACCTCATCGCGGGGGGCTTCGCGTGATGGC
>CAYTLW010000215.1:0-7196 GCA_964438735.1 uncultured Enterobacteriaceae bacterium
GCACCGTCTTGAGCCAGCCGCGAGGGCGGCATGAACAATGCTGGAACCACACCCTACAAGGTCGTCGCGTCGTCGCTGACTTTGACGTCCAACGCTTCGGTTGGTGCAGACCAGGCCACCAGCGTCGCCAGCAGCGTAGCGGTGAACACGGTAAGGGAGCCTCGGGTGTGTTCGGGAAAGCGGTTCATGACTTCTCCTGGAGCGCGCGTTTGCGGGCGCTTCCGCGTCAAGATGGTGCGCATTCGGGCAGGTGTGCCCGATTCCGTAATCCGGTGCCACCTTGGATGCCGAAACCCGCTCGTGATCGCAAGGGAATCTGCCGGGATGCACTTGACATGGATCGTTCCAACGTCGGCCGTGTAGCGACGACTTGCCAACCCATTGACGCCCGACACCACCGTTGTGACACTGCCCGCCCCACCCGCCCGTCACGGCGCCGGAGACCGCCATGCCCCTGCCGACCCCGTTTCACGAGCGCACCCGGGCCCTATGCCACAGCTACCTGTGGAAGGACTGGGCCGGCTACCACTCGGTCTGCTCCTTCGATACCTGCCACGAGCGCGAGTACCTGGCCCTGCGTCACGCCTGCGGCCTGATCGATGTCACGCCCCTGTTCAAGTACGAGGTCACCGGCCCAGAGGCCGGCGAGTTCCTGGCCCGGGTGATGGTGCGTGACATCCGCAAGCTCAAGCCCGGCCGGGTGACCTACTGCTGCTGGTGCGATGACGAGGGCAAGATCCTCGACGATGGCACCGTGCAATGCCTGGCCGAAGGGCACTACCGGATCGCCTCGGCCGAGCCCTCCGGCCGCTGGTTCATGCACCAGAGCCGCGGCTACGACGTGCAGATCGTCGACATCACCCCGCAGGTGGGCACGCTCTCGCTGCAAGGGCCCACCTCGCGCGGCGTGCTGGCCGACTGCACCGACCTGAACATGGACAAGTTCCGCTGGTTCCGGGTCAAGCCCGCCAAGCTCGACGGCATCGACGTGCACGTCAGCCGCACCGGCTATACCGGCGACCTGGGCTACGAGATCTGGTGCAAGGCCGAGGACGGTCTGAAGGTCTGGGACGCGGTCATGGCCGCCGGCAAGGCATACGGAATCGAAGCGGCCGGGCTGGACGCCATGGACGTCACCCGCGTCGAGGCTGGCTTCATCCTGGCCGGGGTGGACTACTTCGCCGCCGATACCTGCATGATCGAGTCGCGTAAGTTGTCGCCATGGCAGCTGGATCTCGGCTGGACCGTGCAGCTCGAGCGGGCGCCCTTCATCGGCCAGGCGGCCCTGCGGCGCGAAAAGGCCGAGGGTTCGTCGTCGCTGCTGGTCGGCCTCGAGATCGACTGGGACGAGCTGGAGACGCTGTACAACGCCGAGGATCTGCCGCCCGCCCTGCCCTCGGGCGGCTGGCGAACGCCGATCCCGGTCTACGACAGCGCCGGCCTGCAGGTCGGCCGGGCCACCAGCGGGGCCTGGTCACCGACGCTCAAGAAGAACCTGGCCCTTGCCCACGTGCCGCCGTCCCTGTCGACCATCGGCACCACACTGAAGATCGAGCAGACCGTCGAATACGTACGCCACCAGGTGCCGGCCGGGGTGTTAATCACCCCTTTCTCCCACCCCCCCCGCAACCGCATGTACCCCCGCCGGCGCGGGGGCCCCGCCACACCACGCTCCCTGGGGGTGCACTCATGGCGACAGGCGCCAATCAATACGACGCGGTGGTCATCGGCGGCGGCCATAACGGCCTCATCCACGCCGCCTACCTGGCCCGCGCCGGTCGCAAGGTGGTGGTGCTCGAGCGCCGCCACGTGCTGGGCGGCGCGGCGGTCTCCGAAGAGGTCTTTCCCGGCTTCACCTTCTCGGTCTGCTCCTACGTGGTCAGCCTCATGCGACCGGACATCATCCGCGAGCTCGAGCTGGCCAAACACGGCCTGCAGATCCTGCCCCTGGACTGCTCCTTTTCGCCCTACCTGGACGGTCGCGCCCTGGCCCGCTGGGGCGATGGCGATCGCACCCGGCAGGAGATCGCCAGATTCAGCGCCAAGGACGCCGAGCTGGCGCCGCGCTTCGGTCGCCAGATGGGTCACCTGGCCCGCCTGGTCAAGGACATCATCGACAACCCACCACCAGATCCCACGTCGTTCGCTCCCGAACATCTGGGCTCATTGGCGCGCCTGGGCAAACGATTCGCCGGCATGGGCGAAGATCACCTGACCCAGATGGTCAAGCTGATGACCATGAGCAGCGCGGACCTGCTGGACGAGTGGTTCGAGAGCGACCAGCTCAAGGCGCCCATGAGCGTCAGCGGCATCATCGGCACCTTCCTCGGCGTGCGCTCGCCGGGCACCGCCTACGTGATGCTGCACCACTATATGGGCGAGATCGACGGCTCCTTCCGGGCCTGGGGATTCGCCCGCGGCGGCACCGGTGAGGTCAGCATGGCCTGCGCCCGTGCAGCCCTGGCGGCGGGCGTGGAGATCCGCACCGAGGCCGCGGTCGACAAGATCCTGGTCAGCGGCGGCCGCGCCACCGGCGTGGTCCTGGAGGGCGGCGAGGAGATCCACGCCAAGGCCATCTGCTCCGGCGTCGACCCGCACCTGACCTTCCTGCGCATGGTCGGCGATGAGCACCTGGATGAGGACTTCACCGCCCGCATCCGGCGCTTCCGGATGCGCGGCTCCAGCGGCAAGGTGAACCTGGCCGTCGACCGGCCGCCGAACTTCACCGCGAGACCGGGCGATGGCCCGCACATCCGCGGCGACATCGCCATCGCGCCCTCTATCGACTACCTGGAGCGCGCCTACGACGAGGCCAAGTACGGCGACTTCTCCAAGCGGCCCTACATCAACATGGTCATCCCTTCGCTGACCGATCCCTCGGTGGCGCCGCCGGGCAAACACGTGGTGTCGTGTTTTGTGCAGTACGCCCCATTCGACCTGGCTGAAGGGGCGGACGCCTGGCCGGAAAAACGCGAGGCCTTCGGCGACGCCGTCTGCGACACCATCGAAGAGCACTGCCCGGGCTTCAAGGACAGCATCCTGCATCGCCAGGTGGTGACGCCCTGGGACATGCAGGAGACCTTCGGCCTGACCGAGGGCAACATCTTCCACGGTGAACTGGGCTTGGAACAGCTCTTCTTCCTCCGCCCGGTGCCCGAGTGTGCCCGTTACAAGACGCCCATCGAGGGCTTGTGGCTGGCGGCCTCCGGGGCCCACCCGGGCGGCGGCCTGATGGGCGCGCCGGGCAAGCTCTCGGCCATGGCATTGCTACAATCGGGGCAGGTATGAGTACGCACGACGCGATCGTATTGGGTGCCAGCCTCGACGGGCTGGCCTTCGCCATCCGGCTGGCCGACGCGGGCCGTGACGTGGTCATCATCGAGCCGGGCGAGCTGGCCGGCGGTGTGGCCGCGGGCGAGAGCTTTCATGCAGGCTATCGGACTGGCGGCACAGCCTTCGACACCAGCTGCGTCCGGCCCGAGGTGCTGAGCGGCCTGGGCGTGCTCGGCGATGGGCCGGCCCAGGTGCAACTGCGCGACCAGGCGCCATCCATGCTGGTGCTGGAAGATGACGGACCCGGGCTGTGGCTGCACGGCGACGCGACGCGAACCGCCGAAGCGCTGGCGGAACGCTCGCCGGTGGATGCCGAGGGGTTGGTGGCCTTCGACGCCTGGCTGAGCCGGGTCGGCAAACCCCTGGCGGCGGTCATGAATCGCACCGCACCCGACGTGCGCCAGACACCGTCGGTGGGCACCGCGCTGCAGCTGCTCTGGACCGCCCTGTCCATCCGCCGACTGGGCGGCCACGACATGCTGGAGCTCATGCGCGCCCTGCCCATGGCCCTGCGCGACATGCTCGACGACCACCTGGTCGATCCGCGGCTCAAGGCCGGCCTCGCCGGACCCGCCCTCTTCGGCACCTGGGGCGGCCCATGGTCGCCGGGCACGGCGACCCCTTACATCTTGCGACACGCCCTGCGCACCCCGGGAATCGCCGGCGGAGCGGCGGCCCTGGCCGAGGCCCTGGTGGCCCGTGCCGAGGCGGTCGGTGCCCAGTTGAAACGCAACGCCCCGGTCGAACACATCGTCATCGAAGACGGGGCCGCCACCGGCGTGGCCCTGGCCGATGGGCAGACCCTGCAGGCGCCCCTGGTGGCCGTCGGCGGCGATCCCAAGGCGGCGCTACTGGACTGGATCGCGCCACGGGACCTGCCGGTGCGCGTCACCGAGCAGATCCGCGTCCTGCGCCAGCGCGGCATCGTCGCGGTGTTGGACCTGGCCCTGAACGGCCGCCTGGAGCTGGCCGACCACCCGGGCGCGCGCATCCAGCGCCTCCAGGTAGCCGACAGCATCGAGGCCCTCGAGCGCGCCTTCGATCCGGTGAAGTACCGCCAGGTCGCCGACGCACCGCATCTCTGGGTCGACGTGCCGACGGTCGAAGATCCATCCCTGGCCCCAGATGGCTGCGACGTGGTCAGCGTGCTGATTCGCGGCGTGCCAGCGGACCCGGCAGACGGATGGAGCGACGAGACGCGCGCCGCCCTTCAGGAGCGCACAGTCGCCACCCTGGCCGAACACGCGCCAGCCTTGCCCGAGCAAATCGTCGGCGCCCGTCTGCGCACCCCGGCCGACCTGGCCGAGCAGTTGGGTCTCGGCGGCGGTCACCTGCAGCAGGCGGAGCTGGCCTTCGACCAGCTGCTGTCCTTCCGACCGGCGCCGACCTGTGCGGGACCGACCACGCCCATCGGCGGCGTTGTGCTGTGCTCGGCGGCGAGTCATCCGGGCGGCCACACCGGCGGCACCGCGGGCTGGCTGCAGGCTGTGGCCTGGCTCAAGGCCTGAACGCACACCTGTCCGACCTGTCCGCTGACCACCGGCAGGTGCGGGTCGAGGCGTTGGATTGACAGCGCCCCACCGGCCGCGAGCTGGGCGATATTGCAGTTTGTTCACAGTACCTTTGACATGGCCGACGAGGCGAACTCCTCGCCGATGGCCAAGCGGAACAACAACGCCCGGGACGTCTAGCAGATGGCCGTCGCGCATGTCATGATGGGCGCCGAGACAGCTCGAATCAGGGGGCCCGGCGCGGATGGCCGAGGTATACGGACAATACGAACTGCTCGAGCCATTCGCCGCTGGCGGCATGGCCGAAGTCTGGCTGGCCCGCCGGCTGGGTGTGGAGGGATTTGCCCGCGAGGTCGTCGTCAAGCGCATGTTGCCGCGCCTGGCGGTGGATCCCGAGTGCGTCAAGATGTTCCTCGACGAGGCCCGCATCACGGCCGTGCTGCAGCATCCGAACATCGCCCAGGTGCTCGACCTGGGCCGCCTCGAGGAGACCTACTTCATCGCCATGGAGTTCGTCGACGGCCCCCACCTGGGCGCCTTGCTCAAGAAGTCCATCGTCGAACGCACCCACATGCCGGCCGACCTCTGCGCCTGGATCGTCGCCCGCGCCGCTGAGGGCCTGCACCACGCCCACGAACAGGGCGATCCCATCACCGGCGACCCGCTCGACATCGTTCATCGGGACGTCAACCACGCCAACATCTTGGTGTCGCGTTTCGGCGCCGTGAAGGTCACCGACTTCGGCATCGCCCGCGCCACCACCCAGACCACCAAGACCCGCGTGGGCGCGCTCAAGGGCAAACTGGGCTACATCGCGCCGGAGCAGTGCCTGGCCGAACCCTTCGACCGTCGGGCCGACGTCTGGGCCCTGGGCGTGGTGCTCTTCGAGCTGCTCACACGGCGCCGGCTGTACCACGAAAAGAGCGACCTGGAGACCCTGGATCGCATCGTCTACGAGCCCTACTTCCCCGCCTCCAGTCGCAATCGCCAGATCGACGCCGGCATGGACGCCCTGCTCGAGGCGGCGCTGCAGAAGAGCCCGGCCTATCGGACCAAGGACGCGGCGGCATTCGCCCAGCAGGTCGATCGCTGGCTCGAAGAGCGTGGCAGCCGGGCCAATCGCGCCACCCTGGCCGACTGGGTCAGCAAGAACGCGCGCGACATCTGCCCGTCCGCCCGCCTGCCCCGGCTCAGGCGCCCCAGCGGCGGCTTCATCAAGTCCGAGCAGCAGGTCTCCTCACCCACCGCAGCGAGGGTCCCACCCGCCGGTCTGGATGACGACACCACCCAGGTCAACGCGGTCGCCTTCCCCGCCGGGGCCGGCACCACACCCCACGCCCAGACGCGCGCCCACAACCTGACCCGCCATCGCAACCTCTTCGTCGGCCACGAACAGACCCTGTCGCTGGTCGGCCGACACTTCGACAATGGCGCCCGCCTGGTGACCCTCTATGGCCTGGGCGGCATCGGCAAAAGCCGGGTCGCCAATCGCTACGCCTGTGACGTCCTGGACGACTACATGGCCGACGGCGGCGTCTGGCAGTGCAGCTTCGGCGAGATCGACGGCGTCGAGGCCGCCTGCACCACGCTGGCGGGTGTGCTGGGCGTGCCCCTGCCGGGCGCCCACACCTCGGACGCGGCGGTGGAACAGCTGGGCCAGGCCATCGCCGCGCGCGGTCGCGTGCTGATCGTATTGGATGATTTCGATCTGCTGGCCCGCCGCGTGGATCGCCTGCTCAACCCCTGGCTTCGCCTGGCGCCAGATGCCCGCTTCCTGGTCACCGCGCGCTCCCTGCTGCGCGGCCCGGACGAGATCCCCGTCGAGGTCCGGCCGCTGAAGGTGCCTGCCCCGGGACAGGATCCCGCCGAGTTCGACTCGGTGAAGCTCTTCGTCGAGCGCGCCCGCGCTGTGCGGCCGTCTTTCTCGCTCACCAGGCGCGTGGCGGGCACGGTGGCCAGCATCGTGCGCACCCTGGACGGCATCCCCCTGGCCATCGAGCTGGCCGCGGCGCGCATCGCCGTGCTGGCGCCCGACCGTTTGCTGCGCCGGCTGGAGCGACGCTTCGACGTGCTGCAGAGCGCCGGCCGCGAGCTGACCGGTCGCCGCGGCACCCTGCGCGGCGCCATCGAGTTCTCCTGGAACCTGCTGCCCCCTGCCGAACAAGCCGCGCTGCACCAGGCGACCGCATTCCGCGGCGGTTTCTCACTGGAAGCGGCCGAAGGGGTCATCGACCTGTCGGCCCACGACGACGCGCCGTGGGTCATGGACGTGGTGCAATCGCTGCGCGAAAAATCCATGCTGCGCGCCGACGAGGTCGAGCAGACCGACGGCGAACTCCGCTTCGGGCTGTT
>CAYTLW010000216.1:0-7092 GCA_964438735.1 uncultured Enterobacteriaceae bacterium
CACCGTGTCCGCGTCCGTATCCGCGACCGTGCCCGTGTCCGTATCCGCAACCGAGTCTGTATCCGGCCCCGTGTCCGCGTCCGCCTCGACGCTCGGCGCGCCATCTGGCGCTGCGTCAGCGCCGCCGTCGCTGGTCGCCGGGGCGTCGCCTGACGGTGTGCGCAGGGCGTCTGCCTGCTGCCCGATTCCATCGCCGCCATCGGCGGGGGACGCGCCATCGGCCGCCGTCGCCGCTGCGTCGGCGTCGTCGCTGCTTTCGCCGCACCCAACCATCGCCCAGGTCGCCAGCAGCAGCACAGATGCGAGCGGCCGCAACCGGGCTGCGATGGCAGCCTGTGCACTCGACCTGGGACACCTGTGCGCGTTCACGTTCGCCCTTTCCTGCCACCGCTGGCTGCATGGCCCATCACGGCAAGGTATCGGTGCCCGCTCGCGGGGACAAACGGGGGCGACCGCGACTGGATCATCGCCTGCAGGGTGGGAGAACTCAAGCGTTGCGCGGCGTGGAGAGCGCTGCCGGCGGGTCGGTGGTGCGCAAAGACACGCATGCGTGTTTTTGCGTAGAGCCTTGTTTATACGTTGTTTTTCATTGGGGATCGGATGAGGCTCTCGACCCCGTGTATTACGAAGGAACTGCCGACCTCTGGCCGTCCCGATTCAGGGACAGCATCGCGTCTGGCCACCGAGCCGCCCGACTCAGTACTTGATGGTCAGCGGCCCGGACATCGCCTTGGGCAGGCCGAGCGCTTCGTGCGTCACCTGTTTGACTGGCAACACCCTCACGTTGGTGCTGCTGATCTTGTTGCACTTGCCAGAACCGAGCGCCTCATAGAAGGGCTTGCTCCACTTGGTGGCCCCGCCCACTCCGTTGTTGGGTCCAGAGACGACGAAGTGGGCCTTGTGCAGCTTCGAGTAGAAGGCGCGTCGGGTCGTGCTCTGCGCCTCGTTCTTGTAGGCCAGTACCGCCGCAGGTGCCATGCATCCCGCCGCGCTCTTGTAGTAGAAATGGGCCGACTGGTAGCCGCCGTTCACGCCCACGCCAAGCAGATAGCCCTTGGGCGAGACCACCTGAAACACGCCGTAGCCACCAGAGGTGTCGCCTGTCTGGTCATATCCGATCAGGACGCCGACGAACTGTCCCTTGGCGTCGACCACCTTGGGCGGGCCGCCTCCGCCACCGCCGGAGGTGCCATTGCAGACGTAGGCGGTGCCCGCAGCCGAAACGATCTTCTGCCCGCCGGCGACGCAGTTCTTGCCAGCTGCCTCTTTGGTGACCGTTACCGACGCTCCATCCTTGCCGGGCGCACCCTCCTTGCCAGGCGCACCCTCCTTGCCAGGCGCACCATCCTTGCCGGCGGGGCCGATAGCGCCGTCCTTGCCAGGCGCACCCTCCTTGCCGGCGGGGCCGATGGCGCCGTCCTTGCCCGGAGCGCCGTCCTTGCCCGGAGCGCCGTCCTTGCCCGGAGCGCCGTCCTTGCCCGGCGCACCGTCCTTGCCAGACCCACCGTTGCAGACGTAGACCGTCTCCAGGCCGGCGGCCAGCTTCACGCCGCCGTGGGCGCAGTTGGCGCCAGCCGCCTCTGACGCCACGGCAACCAGCTTGCCACCACTACCTGCCGCGCCATTGCAGACGTAGTGGGTAGCTGCGCCCGCCTTGACCGCGATACCACCGGCGGCGCAGTTGAGGCCGGCCTTCTCTTCAGCGACGGCGACCGACGCGCCCGGGTCACCCTTGGCGCCGGCAGCCCCATTCGTGCCGTTGCACAACACCACATTGCCGTTGGCCAGAACAAGCTCGACGCCGCCGGCGGCACATTTGGCTCCGGATGCGACGGTCTTTGTCTCGAGATTGGCGCCGCCCAGACCCTTTTGGGAGCCGACCCACTCACCCTTGTCATTGATGACCACGTTGCCACCCACCGAGACCGTCGTGGGATGGATGCTCCCGCGCACGTCGCCGGCCAGCAGCGCATAGGGCACCGAGCCCACGGCAGAGCGCGGCAGCATCTCCTCATCGTCCCCTACCTGGATGCCTAGCCAGCGCGGGCTGCCATCGAAGAGACCGGCCTGCAAGGGCGCCAGGGAGCCCAGAGATACGCTGTACCAACCGCCTTCGGGCGTCAGCTTGTGGGTCTCGCTCCACAACGCCTTGCCCCCTTGGGCTGCCCCGTAGACGCGGAACTGGAGCGACACGTTGCTGGTGACCGGCTTGGCGGAGGCGTCGAAGAGCCTTCCCTGTACCTGCAAGGTCTGCGGCACTGGAGGGGCCGCGACCGCAGGCAACGCCGCGCAGAGCCCGATGATGGGCAGCATGGCGCCCAAGAATCTGGCGATGGGGGCCGACCTCATGGTGTTCCCTCCGAAGCAGCTCGTACGCCGCCCACAAATCGATATTTCGATGACTTGCTGGCCACGGGCATCCAGCCGCCGCCGCCGATGGTGATGACCGTGCTGTATTTGGGCGATGTGGCGTACGCCGCGCCCACCGCCAGCCCGGCGCGTGACTGAGCGGAAGCCGGGACGATGTCGGGCGCGGCTGTGTCGACCGGAACAACGCCGTCCGCGGAGACATCGCCGTCCATGGCGACATCGCCCTCTGCGGCGACATCACCCTGCGCGAACACATCCTCGTTCGAGGTGACTTCGCCAGCAGCCACGTCGGCAGCCGCATCATCTGCCTCGTCCGCGATGGCTTCGGTGTCGTCGCTGCAAGCCATGCTCAGCGACAGCATGGCGAGCGCCGTCAGGCAGGCCATCGAACGCGTCCGGCTGTCTGATGAGCGCGGCCGCATGTGGTGATGCCGACTCATGGCACTCTCAGACCCGGGTTCACCTACCTCAAAAACGAAGCCAGATCATGGTACCAGCCACGCAGGCAGGCCACAACGCCAGCACCGGGAGCGTCAGACCTGATCGAAAGTCCGCAACGTCAGCCGCGGGCTGCCCCGAGTCGGCATCGGAGCGACAACGACCGGGAATCGGGGCGTAGTTTGCCTGTGGAGTGGCCGATCCAGGCGAACTCGACACGTTCCGGTGATCTTAGCGCAGATCAGGTTAGATCGCTCAGGGCCAAGCTATGGGGGGGCCAGTCAAAACGCGGATGCCAGGTTTGGCAGCGTCGCCGGGGGCGACCGACCGCGTGTGAGAGGCCGGAGAAGTTGTCTGAAGCTGCGCCCCATTCGCAGCAAGAAGCGGTGGAAATGCTCGAACAGGTCGCGCCATGGCCGTGGTGTCGGGCCGGCGCGGGGACGTTGGACCACGACGTGGGACTTGCGCAGATGCTGGAGCAGATTGTAGGCGACGATCCGCAGCACTCCCAGTACCAGCATGGCCTTGTTCACGGTGCACCAGGCGCCGTCGTCCTCGCCAAACTGCATGTCGAACGTCCAGTTGCAGTCGTTCTCGATGCTCCAATGCTTCCGGACTAAGAGCAGCAACTGTCGCGGCGGCAGCATCCCGGTCGTGGCGTTGGTCACGAAGTAGCGCAGCTCCGTCTCCTCGTCGCCATTGCGATCGCGGGTCGTCTGTTCGACGACCAGAACCTGGCGCAGATGGGTCCAGCCGTTCCAGCCATCGAGCACGTTGGTGCGCCACAGCCGCCGCCGGATGTGCCCGCGGCGGCAGGGTTCCCAGTCTGTCTCGGCCTGATGGGACCTGCGCTGTCGCTCGATATGCAGGACGCGCTCGGCCTCGGCAAACAGGTCGGGCTGGTTCTCCTTGAGCCCACACATCACACCGAGTCCTTGCTGGTCCATCGACAGGAATAGATACTCAGTTCTCCGTCAAGGTCATAGAGCCGACCCGAGACAATGAAGCGGGATCTCGGGTCCACAGTTGTCCTTGTCCTCGTCGCCCCCCGAATGCCGCCGCCTGCCGTCCCCCCGCCCAGCGCACACCCCTCAGCATCGATCCAGCCGAGGTTTATGCTACGTTTCCGGCACGGCGACCGAGGCAATCGGTGGCCCGGCGAAGTCATGAAGCAACAGCGCCGAAACCCCTCGCGCGTACGCCTGGTCGCCGCAGCGTGGTTGCTGCTGGCGGGTTGCGGCGCAGCGACTGACGAAGAGACCACCGCCGCTGAAGCCCCGGATGTCGGCGTCGTCGATGGCGGTACATCGGCCGATGGCCTGGCCTCTGCCGACGGCGCGGGCTGCGTGGCCGCGGATGGTTGCCCTGCCGCGGATACGGCACCTCCCGTCGGCCCCGACGGCCACCTCTGCGATCCATGCGTCGTGTCCGCCCAGTGTCAGCCGTCGGGCTTTCAGGGCGCGCGCTGCGTGCAACACGCCGCCGCAGGGTTCTTCTGCGGACTGGCTTGCGTCGCCGACGTGGACTGTCCCGCCGATCACCGTTGCGATGCCTTGCCGACCGCTGAGGGAGGCACCAGCAAACAGTGCGTGCCCGTCGGTGATGGCGGCGGCATCGCCGCATGTGGCTGCTCCAAGCGGGCCGTCGCCCTGGCCTTGAAGACCCCGTGCGAGGCGCCGGGTAGCGACGAAGATGGTGTGACCTGTGTTGGCGTGCGCAAGTGCACGGCTGGCGGCCTGTCGCCCTGCACGCTGCCCGAGCCCGCGACCGAAGTCTGCGACGGGCTCGACAACGACTGCGACGGCACCACCGACGAAGGCTCGTGCGATGACGGCAACACCTGCACCCAGGACGCCTGTGATCCAGCCACCGCCACCTGTACCGCGCAGGCCGCCGGAACCGCCGCCTGCGACGCTGACGGATCCCCTTGCACGGTCGGCGACGGCTGCATGGACGGCCAGTGCATCGCCGGCACGGCCAAGGATTGCGACGACGCCGACCCGTGCACTGACGACGCCTGCTTCGCCAATACGGGCTGCGTGCATGCCGCCAACGACGCCCCCTGTGACGCCGACGGCTCGCCCTGCACGGTGGGCGACAGCTGTACCCCCGCGGGCTGCCAGCCGGGCCCGCTCAAGGACTGCGCCGATGACAACCCGTGCACCGTGGACGGCTGTGACGCTCAGGGCGGGTGCATTCACCCATCCAAGTTCGGCTCCTGCGACGCCGACGCCTCGGCCTGCACCGTCGGCGATGCCTGCCAGGCCGGCAAGTGCGTGCCCGGCGCTCCCATGGTCTGCGATGACGGCAATCCCTGCACGGAGGATGCGTGCGAGCCGCCCCTGGGCGATTGTCTCTTCACCGCCCTGCCCATGAACGGCACCGCCTGTGACGCCGACGGCACCGTCTGCACGACCGGCGATACCTGCAAGTCCGGCAAGTGCGTTGCAGGCGCCGGGATCAAGTGCGACGACGGCAACGGCTGTACCACCGACGCCTGTGATCCCTCGAAAGGCTGCAGCCACGTACCTGTCGGCGTGGCCTGCGATGCCGACGGCTCGGCCTGCACCAAGAACGACATCTGCAAGGGTGGCACGTGTACCGCCGGCCCCGCGGTGCAATGCGATGACAAGAACCCCTGCACCGACGACAGCTGCGCGCCCGCCACCGGCGCCTGCAAACACGCCGGCGACGCGCAGACGGGTTCGCCCTGCGATGCCGATGGCTCGGTCTGCACAGTGGCAGATGCCTGCAAGGGTGGCGGCTGTGTGCCCGGCGCCAAGAAGTCCTGCGACGACAACAATCCCTGCACCGATGACAGCTGCAACGCCAAGACCGGTTGCGTCTACAAGGACAACACCAAACCCTGCGACAGCGACGGCAAACCGTGCACCGTCGGCGATGCCTGCAAGTCGGGTGGTTGCCTGCCCGGCAAGGCCAAGAAATGCGACGACGGCTCGGTCTGCACCGTGGACTCCTGCGTCGCCGCGACGGGTATCTGCAAGTTCGACGGCACCCCTCAGCAGGGCAAGGCCTGCGATGCCGACGGCTCGACCTGCACCGTTGGCGACAAGTGCGTCTCGGGCAAGTGCACGGCCGGTCCTGGCAAGGTGTGCAATGACGGCAATGTCTGCACCAAGGACACCTGCGACGGCGTCAAGGGGTGCGCGTTCACTCCCATCACGGCCCCGTGCAACGCCGACAGCTCGTTGTGCAGTCACAAGGACAGCTGCAAGGCCGGCAAGTGCGTACCCGGTCCCCTGCTCAAGTGCACCGATGGCAAGGTCTGCACGGACGACGGCTGCGATCCGGGCAAGGGCTGCGTCTTCGACCTCAACAAGGCCCCCTGCGACGCCGACGGCAACGTCTGCACGGTGGGCGACGTCTGCAAGGCGGGGACCTGCAAGCCGGGGCTGACCAAGACCTGCAGCGACGGCAACGTGTGCACGACCGACAGCTGCCACAAGACCAAGTCGTGCGTCTTTGCTCCGGTCAAGGACGGCATCAAGTGCACCAACGGCGCCTGCAGCAAGGGCAAATGCGTGGTCAACCTGGGCACCCAGGCCAACCCCGCCACAGGCTGCTGGCACTTGCTCAAGGTCCGAACCGACCTCAAGAACAAGAACGGCGCCTACTGGATCGACCCCGACGGCGCCGGCAAGGGCGCCGCGGCCTACCGGGTGTGGTGCGACATGACCAGCAGCGGCGGCGGGTGGACCCTGCTGATGAAGACCAACGGCTACCTGGCGGCGCTGAACTACGACTCAGCCTACTGGGTCAACACGGCGCTCATCGCGCCGACCTCGCTGAGCATGACCCCCGGAAACGCCAAGTTCTACAGCTTCATCAACCTGCCCTTCACCGAGCTGCGCCTGGGTATGCAGCGCGGTTCGACCAAGCGCTGGACCCAGTTCAAGTACACCTACAGCTCGCTGCGCAAGCTCATGACCGCGGGCTTCAAGTCCATCCCCGTCAGCCGCAACACCTGGAAGAGCCTCATCGGCTCGGATGCGTCCCTGCAGAAGAACTGCAATCGTTCGGGATTCAACAACTACCACGCCTATACACGGGTCCGCATCGGGATCATCGCCAACCAGGAGAACGACTGCAATACGCCCGATTCGCGCCTCGGCTTCGGCGCTCGGGGCGCCGTCTGCGCCCAGGACAACAACAACACGACCGGCAATACGGCCGCCTGCAGCCCGGATAACGGCAACAAGAACATCAAGGCCTACGGCTTCATCTTCGCCCGCTGAGGCGCGGCCGCCTTGCCGATGTCTTCTA
>CAYTLW010000217.1:0-7057 GCA_964438735.1 uncultured Enterobacteriaceae bacterium
GCGGCGGCGGAAATAACGGCGGCGGCGGTGACGGTGGCGGCGGAAATAACGGCGGCGGCGGTGACGGCGGCGGCGGAAATAACGGCGGCGGCGGTGACGGCGGCGGCGGAAATAACGGCGGCGGCGGTGACGGTGGCGGCGGAAATAACGGCGGACTGGACTGCGAAGGCAAAGACAAGGGCAAGAAGAAGTGCCAGAAGCCGTGTGGCGGCTGGGGCGCTCCCGGTTGTGGCGGCAAGTGCAAGGACGCCGACGGAGACGGCTTCGGCCCCGGCTGCAAGCCTGGTCCCGACTGCGACGACAGCAATCCGAATTTCGCGGTCGTCTGCCCCGACTGCACCAAGGGCAACTTCCCGGGCTGCGCCTGCAAGGGCATCGCGGCCAGCTGCTACGCCGGCGACCCGGCCGAGCTCGGCAAGGGCGTGTGCCAGGCGGGCGTCCAGTTGTGCAAGGACGGCTTCTGGGAGCAGTGCAAGGGCGAGGTCGGACCGACCCCCGAGGTCTGCGACGGCAAGGACAATGACTGCGACGGCCTGATCGACGAGGGCGTCTTGTCGAGTTGCGGTACCTGCGATCAGAGCTGCATCGAGCAGTGCTTCGGCTCCGACTGCGGCAACCCGATCGACAACTGCGATACCAACTGCAAGGGCGTCAAGACGGACGAGAAGGGCAATCTGATCCTGGATAAGGGCAAGAAAGCCATCGATCTCAACTACATCTGGATCGCCAATTCGCAGGAAAACACGGTCAGCAAGCTCAACACCCAGTCCGGCATGGAGATCGGCCGCTACAAGATGTGCGGCGATCCCTCGCGAACCGCGGTGGACCTGGAAGGCAACGCGTGGATCGGCTGCCGAGGCGGCGCTGCCGTGGCCCGGGTTATCAACGAGAAGAAGAACTGCATCGACAAGAATGGCAACGGCAAGATCGAGACCAGCGAAGACAAGAACAACGACGGCAAGGTCACCGGCAGCGAGGTCCTGCCCTACGGCAAGGACGAGTGCCTGAAGTTCGTCGTCAAGCCGCCAGGGGTGAAGATGGCCCGCGCGGTAGGCGTGGACAAGCAGAACCACGGCTGGATCGGCGACTGGCATGGCAAGCTGTTGTGGCGGCTGCGTCCCAGCGACGGCAAGGTGGTGGGCACCTATCCCATCGGCTGCAACCCCTACGGCATCGTCGTCGACACCAAGGGCATCGTCTGGGTCGCCGGCCGCGGCTGCAAAGCCATCGTCCGCCTGGATCCCAAGACCAAGAAGGTCAACCACTACAAGGCGAACTCGAAGTTCAATCCCTACGGCATCAACCTGGATATCTACGGCAACATCTGGACGGGCAACTGCTGTGGCCACCACGCCGCGTACAAGTTGGACACGAAGACGATGAAGTTCAGCTACGTGAACATGAAGCATCGACCGCGCGGCCTGGCGACCAGCATTGACGGCTACGTCTACGTGGCTGCCGACCAGACCCACTCGGTGGCGCGAATCAACGCCAAGACGATGAAGCTCGAAGGCCACATCTCGCTCGGTAACGGCCGATTCCCCATCGGCATGGCGCTGGACTACGACGGCATGGTCTGGGCGGTCAATCAGCAGAAGGCGTCCGCGAGCAAGATCAACCCCAAGACGATGAAGGTCGTCGGCGAGTACAAGGTGGGCAAGGGGCCCTACACGTACAGCGACATGACCGGCTATACGCTGCATAACTTCACAGCGCCGCAGGGTCATTACTACGCGGTATTCGGCCTGTGCGAGGCTGATGGCACCGTGGCTGAGGACGACCCCACCACGACGACGTGGACGGAAATCAACGTCAACGCCGACGTGCCAAAGGGCGCCTGGATCGACATCCGCTACCGCGCGGCCGACACGCCCGGCGCGCTGGAAAAGGCCGCCTGGTCCAAGCCGGCAGGTCCCTTCCCGCCCATGACCTTCCCCATCGATCTGACCAAGGGTGGCAAGAAGGTCGTCGGCACCTACCTGGAGGTCGAGGTCTTCCTGCAGGCCAGCCAGGGCAAGCAGTCTCCGATCGTGAAGACGGTCTCTGCCAAGGGCACGAAGAGCGTAAAATAGCCAGGTTGGGCCATCTACGCATCAAGGCATCATTGCCGAAACATCAAGGCATCAACTGCAGTTGGTGACGCCTTTTGAGGTGTGCTGGAGGGAATCGTTCGGCCTCGCGCATGCATGCGCGAGCGCGCGCTCCCGGGTACGCGATCAGATCGGTATCAGGTGGGTCGACTTGCGAGCCGGGCATGAGAGACATACGATCCCGGCCTGCCGATCCAAGAATCGGGTTGCGGAAACAGGGGGGGAGTCATGGTGAAGGCAATCTGCGGCAATGTGCTGCGACTTGGGATTCTGACAGCGGTTGCGCTGGCATTCGTGGCGCTTGCTGTGCCCCAACAGGGACACGCAAAGACTCCTGACACCGCGTTGCTCGAGGGCACGCTACACGCCACAGGTGGCGGTCCTGTGGCCGACGGCCAGTATGTGATCACCTACGCGCTGTATACCGCGGCCAAGGGCGGCAGCCCGATCTGGAAGGAGGGGCCCGTCTCCCAGGGCATCGCGGGCGGTCGCTTCGTGCGCACGTTGGGCGCGCAGAAGCCGCTGACGGCAGCGGTCCTGGGCAATACCGGCAAGCTCTGGCTGGGTTTGACCGTGGCGCCCGATCCGGAGCTGCCCCGCACACCGCTGGCCTCGGTGCTATTTGCCAAGCAGGCCGATCTGGCCGCCAACCTGGCCTGTTCGGGCTGCATCAAGGCCGGTCACCTGGCCACTGGCTCGGTGAGCGCGACCAAAGTGAGCTTCACCTATGCCGGCTCCAAGACCAAGGGCGGACCGGCGAATTCCGCCGTCAATCTCGCGTGCACCGCCTGCGTCAGCGTCGGCGAGATGAAGTTCGACAAGGACGTCGACCTGGGCGGCAACGCGCTCAAAGCGACCAAGTTGACGGCCCCCACCATCGCCGGCGGCACGATCTCGGCCACGACCTTCCTGGGCAATGGCAGCAAGCTGACCGGCATCAAGATCCCCAGCGGCGAGTGCAAGGTGAAGGGCGAGGTGGTCAAGGGCATCAACGCCGACGGCACGTTGAAGTGCGTCAAGGCGATGGATCCCGCCAACCTGCCCCCTGACGGCATCGACGAGATCAGCAACGGCCTGATCGCCAATCAGTTCATCGACGAGGCCAAGATCAGCAAGCCGGTGCCGATCCCCGATAACAACCCGACCGGCGTGGCCAGCGAGATTCAGTTCCCCGACATTGGCATCGCCCAGAAGCTGGACGTCTGGCTGAACATCTCGAACTCGGACATCAAGTCGGTCACCGTGACGCTCTTCGACCCCAACAATGTCAAGTACGTGCTCTACAACAAGGGCAAGACCGGCAAAACGCTGGCCGCCATCTACCCGAGCCAGGCCAAGCCTGTCTCCGGCAACCTGCTCACCTGGGTGGGCAAGAACCCCAAGGGCAAGTGGCGCCTGCTGGTGACCGATACCAAGTTCCTGAACAACGCCAAGGACGGCGCCATCAACGGCTGGGGTGTGAAGATCCAGACCCTGTCGAACCAGAAGATCCAGGTCAACGGCAACACCATCATCAACAAGAACCTGCTCACCAAAGGTGACGGCGAGGT
The DNA here is from genome assembly GCA_964438735.1 of uncultured Enterobacteriaceae bacterium. Taxonomy (GTDB): domain Bacteria; phylum Myxococcota_A; class UBA9042; order UBA9042; family UBA9042; genus CAYTLW01. The sequence goes on from CAYTLW010000217.1 coordinate 3,641, forward strand.
CGAGAAGAAGATGAAGGTCGGCGGCGACATGGAGATCGGCGGCAACATCACCTCCAAGGGCGCCTTGAAGGTCAACGGCCAGGACCTGGATCCGGCCATCAACGCCCGCAATCGCAAGATCTCCATGGTCATCGCGGTGCGCGACCCGTCCTACTGCCCCAAGGGCTTCAACGTGGAGAAGCACTCCGATCTGCGCGGCTCCAACGCCTACGTCTACACGACCATCAACCGCTACGGCGTGTGGTTCGGCGCCATGAACAGCCCGAGTTACGGCCAGGTGCATAACTACACCGGCTTCAACTACAACAACGTCAACAGCGGCAAGGGTGCCCATTGCTGGAAGACCTGGGACGCGCCCAGCGGCCGCGGTCACATCGCCATGTGGACACCCTATGGCAACGGCAGCCAGTGCCCGACCGGCTACACGTGGATTCCACGCGCCCACATCCAGGGCAACAACAGCTGGTGGTACACCATGGCCAGCAACGCCGGCGTGTATCTCGGCTACATCGATACCTGGTCGTATGGCTGCACAAGCTACGATGGTGGCGGTTGCCAGCGACAGAACTACACCAGCCACGCCTCTGGCGTCTGCTTCAAGGTCTACGGCGTCACCGAGGAGCCCAAGTACCAGAACGGCGTCTACCCGGTCATGATCGGTCTGCACAAGGACCCGAATGAATGTCCCAAGGGCTGGAATATCAAGCCGACTACGAGCCTCGACGGCAGCAACGGCTACCTGTACAGCGTCTTCACCGAGACCTCCTCCATCGTCGGCGGACGGCATGACTGGTGGTACACCGGGCGCACCTACTCGCAGGTCCACTACCACTACAGCCACGTCAAGTGGACGTGCTGGAAGTACCTGCCCGTCACCGGGCGGCCCTATTTCCACCTGCGCACCACCCACTACACCAACAACTGCCCACCAGGCTTCATGAAGTTCTCGGCCAGCAACCTCAAGGGGTGGAACGGCAACGGCTACATCCAGGGAACGCAGGCGCGGTTGTATATGGGCGGGCTCAACAGCTGGGCTCATGCCGACCACCAGGACGGGCAGATCTCTCACAACTTCACCAGCCATGTGAACGCCAAGGTCTGTCTGAAGCTGGAGAACGTCATCGACAACTGAGCGGTCCTCGCGGCCGACGGATTGGAACAAGCAATATGCGCAAACCGGTCGTGTTGATCACGGGCGCCTGCGGCGAAATGGGCCACGGGCTGATCGAGACCCTTGCGGAACGCGGCGACACGGACATCGTGGCGCTCGACCTGCGCCCGCCGCCGGAGGAGCTGCGCCGCAAATGCCGCTCGGTCATTGTCGGCGACATCCTGGACAAGGGGTTGCTGGCCCGTTTTGCCAGCGAGTACGAGGTCGACACGATCTTCCACCTGGCGGCGTTGCTGAGTACGCGCGCGGAGTACACCCCGCTGGCGGCGCACAAGGTGAACGTGGGCGGCACGCTCAATCTATTTCAACTGGCCAACGAGCAAGGGCGCCAACATGGCCGGCCGGTGCGCTTTCTCTTCCCCAGCTCCATCGCCGTCTTCGGCTTGCCGGACCTGGAGACCAAGGCGAGCCAGACGGTGCGCGAGTTCGACTGGAATACGCCGACCACCATGTACGGCTGCAACAAGCTCTATTGCGAGCATATCGGCCGCTACATGGCCGATCACTATCGACAACTGGACGCCAACCGGCTGCCGAGTTCGGTCGACTTCCGGGCCCTGCGCTTCCCTGGCCTGATCAGCGCGGTGACCGTGCCCAGCGGCGGCACCAGCGATTTCGCGCCCGAGATGGTGCACGCGGCGGCCCAGGGCAAGTCCTACGACTGCTTCGTGCGCGAGGACGCAGCGATTCCCTTCATGGCCATGGTGGATGGCATCCAGGCGCTGGTCGACCTTGCGCACGCGCCGCCAGAAGCGCTGACGCAGCGGGTCTACAACATCGACTCGTTCAGCCTCGATGCGGGACAGATCGCCGGCAAGATGCGCGCCGCATTCCCCGGCGCGCAGATTCGTTTCGAGCCGGATACGGCGCGGGCTGCCATCGTCGACAGCTGGCCGGCCCGCGTGGACGACGCGCCCGCTCGCAAAGACTGGGGCTGGTTGCCCCAATATGACGAGAGCACCGCCTTCGAGGAGCACCTGATCCCGCTGATCGCGCGGCGATACGCCGACGGTGGCGCGGTGTGAGTCGACGCACAACCGCTACGGGCGTCTCGCTGTGCCTGGCGTTTGCCTGCCTGCTGTCTTGTGGCGGGCCCGGCAAGATGGCCGTGACCTCCATCTCGTCCGCGGCTCCGTCGCCAGCGCGCGCACGCTCACTCCGGCATTCAAACACTGTTCGGAAGCCTGTCGTCATCGATGACCACGCCATTCGCAAGGCGCTGATGGCGGCGGGCGAGGCGCTGATAAAGCAAGGCAAGCAGACCCGGACCGCGACGCTTGTGCGACAGCTGGGCAGGCGACATGCCCACGTTGCAGATGCGCTCATGCCCGTTCGCAGGGCCGCGGATCGGGCGAACTTCAGGTCTGCTGTGGTCGTGCTGGGTACGTTGTATCGCTGCGGTCGCTGCGAGCGCTGGCATCTGGGCATTTCGACTGGATTCATGATCGGCGACAAGGGCGCCTGCGTGACCAACCACCATGTGGTCGACAGACCGGAGACGGAGACCCTGCTGGCCATGACGGCCGACGGGCGCATCCACCCGGTGCGCGAGGTGCTGGCCGCCGATCCATTGCACGACCTGGCGATCATTCGTCTGGAAGGCAGTGGTTTTACCCGACTTCCGCTGGGGCGTGATCCCGGAGCCGGGACGCCTGTGCGCGTGCTGAGTCATCCGGACGGCCGCTTCTACACTCTCACCACCGGCGTGGTGTCGCGCACATTTGCCGCCCATCGCAAGCTGGGCAAGGCGACAGTTGTGGAGATCACTGCTGATTTCGCAAAGGGATCCAGCGGGGCGCCGGTCGTGGATGCGTCGGGGGCGGTGGTCGCCGTGGCGGCCAATACGCACTCGATCTATTACGAGGAACATAAACACGACAGCGGCGGCGCCAAGAAGTTGCAGATGGTGCTCAAACGCAGCAGTCCGGTGAGCGCGCTGCGACGACTGCTGACGGGCGCAGCGGGGGATCGGACGGCGGCGCTTGCGCACAAACCCTCGCTTGTTTCGCGCGTTCGGGCTCGATAGCTTGTGTGAACGCCCTTTGGCTGGAGGTGGCTCATGAACCTGCGACGACCTGCACTTGGACTGGTCGTCGGGCTCATGGCAGCGCTACTGGCCCCTCGTAGCGGGCCGGCGACAACTCCGAACACTGTTGGGATTACGGGCCATCTGAGCGCTGCGAACGGTGCACCGGTCGCCGACGGCAGCTACCTGACCACATTCCGACTCTACGCCACGGCCAACG
>CAYTLW010000218.1:0-7035 GCA_964438735.1 uncultured Enterobacteriaceae bacterium
TAGTAGACAGACGATCAGTCGCGCAGTTTGCAAACGTCTACTTGATATGCAACTAATATATAGTTGACGTATCACTACTTCTTGTCGACCGCGGTGGCGGGCGCCTTGCGCACGGTCAGCGCAGCTTCGTGGGCGGCCTTGAAGGGCGGCAGGCCCACCTTGGGGTTGCGGGCGACAGCCGCTCGGAATGCCTTGTAGGCGTCCTGCACCTCACCCGCCTGTACCGCTGCGATGCCGCGCATGACCCAGAGAAGCGCCGGCGCCTGCTTTCCTTCCGTCGCCTTGCTGGCTACATCGTGGGCTTCCAGGAAGCGATAAGCCTCGATGAGCGCCACGACCTCCAGGCGACGATCTCCCTTGCGGCGGTGGTCGAAGACCTCGCGATCGCGGCGCTGCCACTCGATCACGCCGAATTCATAGACATCGGCGCCGATGCGGGTCTTCAGCGGCCAGTAGCGATGGTGCTTGACCTTCCAGTGGCCCTTGATCTTGGCCAGCTTGTACACATCGCGCGTCACCTCGTAGCCGTCTGGGTCGGTCAGGGTGGCCGTCCATTCAACGATGACTTCCTTGCCCTTGGGCGTGGTCGTGACATCGCTGAAGGTGAGCTTGCGGCCCGGCGGCGCGTTGCCGTGGAAGCGCTGCTCAGCGTGCATCTCGATCTGACCCTGGGTGAACACCCGGTCGTAGCGTCCGTGCGCGTGACCGCGGCCGAGCACCATCTCGGCATCTTCGGCCCACTGGTTCATATAGAAGCCCAGGTCATGCCGCTCCACGCCGGCGCGCTGGGCTGCCATGACCGTGTCGCGGGCGGCGTTGGCGGCCACCATCTGGGCGGACAGACCGCCGCACGCCATCATGGCCGCACAGAGCGGCAGGACGATGAGGGCACCGAGCGCGCGCTGGCTCATCGGGTCTCCTCGGGCGCCACCTGGGCGGCGGGTTGCTGGGAACGGGAACCCCGCCGGGCGCGGGCCAGCAGGGCGCGGGCCATGCGCTCGAGCTCGCGAAGCTCCAGGTCACGGGGATCCAGGGCCACCGCCTGGCGCGCGTAGTCGAGCTTGCGCCAGGGATCCTTGGCCTGGTTGGACAGGCGGGCCAGCACGGCGGCCTGGATCTTGGGATCGCTGAGGCCGGAATCGCTGTGGCGGGGCGTCAACTGGCGTCGGCTGATTTCCGCCTTCCGCGGCTGCAGCGCGCGCAACATCTTGGCCATATTGGCCGCGGTCGCCGGTCGCTCGGCCGGCTCCTTGGCCAGGGCCGTGAGGATCACGCGGATGAAGCTCTCGGTGATCGGGTGGGGCGTCAGCGGGCGCGGATCCGGTGGCGGCTCGTCAATGTGCGCGCGCATGATCTGCAGCGCATGGCCGTCCTGGAAGGGCGCTCTTCCGGTGATGCAGAGGTAGAGCACTGCGCCGAGAGCGTAGATGTCGCTGCGATTGTCGATCTCGCGACCCAGGCAGAGCTCCGGGCTCATGAAGGGCGGCGTACCGGGCACCTGTCCGGCTGATGTCAGCATGGAACCGGCGGTGCGGGCGATGCCGAAGTCGAGCACCTTGACCCGGGATGTGCCATCCCGTTCCACGGTCATCATGATGTTGCCGGGCTTCAGGTCGCGGTGCACCAGGCCACATTCGTGGGCTTCTGCGAGCGAATCGAGCACACCGAGCGCCACCTCCATCGCCTCTGTTTCATTGAGCGCGGTGCCTTCCCGGACGCGCTTGATGAGGATCTGCTCCAGGGACTCGCCGACCAGGTGCTCCATGGTCAGGTACAGGGCACCGTCGGCGTCCTGGCCGACGTCGAAGACCCGTACCGTATTGGGATGCTGCAGACCGGCCGTGACCCGCGCCTCTCGGAAGAAGCGCTGCAGAGCGGTCAACCAGTCGGCGTTGCCGGGGACCAGGGCGAGCAGCTTCAGGGCGAGGGTCTGGCCCGTGCCCACATGTTCGGCCCGAAACACGGTGGAGAAGCCGCCGCGGGCGATCTGTTCGACGATCCGGTAGCGCCCACCGACCACATGGTCGACGCCATAGTCCCACGGCATCCGAAGCAGCCCATCGGTGAAGACGGTCTGGCCGCCATCCATGGGGCAGAACATGGCCGTCATCTGCTGGCCGCAGACCGGACACATTCGCTGTTGGCTGTTGTCGTTCATGGGGGCGTCGTGGGGCAGCAGCCGACCGGGCACAACCCGGCGATGCCGGCAGTCTAGCCCGCGGCGTGGCCCCTGGCTACGGTGCCGGAAAAATGAACAATCGACGCCTGAATCAGGGTTTGCTGTCGTCCTGGGCCAGACCGGCGCCGCCCGGATAACCGTAGCTGACGTCGGAGTCGTACCCGTAGACAAAGAGGCCGACGGGTTTGGTGGCGGTCAGCCGGTGCACGCCGGGGGAGATGGCCTGGCGGCCGACCATCCACTTGGTGCCGGCGATCTGCATGAAGTTGCCGCCGGTCAGGTTCTTCTTGTCCAGTTGCGCTGAGGTGCCCTGGCTGGCGATGACCGTGATGTAGTTCTGCTTGTACTTGTTCGGGACCAGGAAGACGTAATCGTCCAGGTACTGACTCGTGGCCACGTCGAGGATCATGGAGGGATCGCCGATGGGGCGGCACCACTTGGGCTGCAGGAATCCGCCCGACTCGCAGCGGGCCTCGTAGCCATAATTCTGCTTGCACTGGGCGTCGCTGTTGCAGGTGGTCTTGATGGGCACGGTGGTCACGGTGGCGAAGGAGCTGGCCATGTACTGGGTCACCAGGATGGGCTTGTTGGCCTCGATGACGAAGTCCTTGGTGGTCTCGAACTCCAGGTACTGGCCCTGTTCGAGCTTGCCGCCGTTGGGCAACGTGACGCCGATGGCGGGTTTGAGGGTCACCTGGGTGCCGTTCTCAGCCGCCAGCACGCGCCAGGCGTCCTTCTCCTTGCCGCGGGGGTACAGCCGGGCGCCGACGTATTGTTTGCCCCAGGCCTCGACCGGGAAGAGCTGCTCCTCGAGGTGGTCGGCGCAGCATTCGGACTCGCAGTTCTTGTCGCTGGTGCAGGCCTTGGTGAGCATCGGATTCATGCCCGAGTAGGCGCAGACTTTGTTCTTGGCATTGGGCGCCGACACCACGCAGTTGCCCACCGAAGGCGAGTTCGCCGCCTCGTGGCCGCCGAAGACGGCGACGGGCTGATCGGCCTGGATCCAGGTGCCGCTGAGATCGCCGTTGGCCTTGTCCGACTCGACATTGAGCACCTGGCCCTGCTTGAGGGTGAACACCTTCTTGTTGCCGACGCTCATGCCCGGCACGCCGCTGCCGGCCAGGGTCTTGCCGCTGGACACCACGGTGACCTTGGTGGTGCCCGGCTTGGCGGCGACCACCGCGAAGTAGCTCCGATATTTATTCTCCAACTGGGTCCGCGACATGACCCAGTACTCCTTACCCAGGGCGTTGGATGGCAGCAGCAGCGAGGCGTCGTTGCTGAAGACGCCGTAGTTCTGCAGCGGGTTGAACTGGTAGGCGACGATGGGCTGCTCGCTCTGCACCCGGTAGACCATCTTGTTGATGCCGGTGCCGTCCTGGTTCTGGTTCTTGATGCCCCAGGACTTGTGCGGCAGGTCGATCACCTGCAGTCCGCCTGCGGGTACGGTGAACGAGGTCGTCTTGGCGTTGGGGGCGTTCTTGTCGGGTCCAAGGGTGACGTGCACCTTGGCTGGGGCGGTCGAGGTGTTGGAGACGATGACCGAGAACTGGGCGTTCTGGGCGTCGTATTTCTTGCCGCCGGAGATCTCCAGCGCGTTGTCCAGGTCTACCGCCCAATAGTCGCAGCCGACATTGGTATTGCTCTTGAAGTCGCCGCTACACGGGTTGACGCAGAGCCCGCCCAGGCAGGTCAACGACTTGGCCGAACAGTCCTGGGCCAGCTGCCAGGAGCTGCCGTCGGGGGCACACGCCTCGGCCACCTGGCCGCTGCAACGCTTCTGGCCGGGCTGACAGGTGCCACAGGCCCCGTTGAGACAGACCTGGTCGCCCTTGCAGGGTTCGATGTCGGCGGCGGAGTGGCCTTCAGGGCCGCACTTGCGCAACAGCTTGCTGGGCTGGCCGACCACCGGTGGCGGCGCACAGAAGAGCTCACCCGGCATGCACAGGCGGCAGCTTCCCTTGACGCAAACCGGCTTGCCATCGGGGCAGATCGTCACGTCCCAGCCGTCGCCGGTGCCCTTGCAGGTGGCCAGGAAGGTGTCCTGGCACTTGGTATTGCCCGGCACGCAGCTCACCTTCTGACAGGTGTGATTCTGGCACGTGGTACCCGGCTCCTTGCACTGCGTGTCGATGAGGCATTGCACACAGATCTTCAGGTTGACGGCGCAGAATGGCGTCTCGGGATGATCTTTCAGGCAGACGCTATGCTTGGTGCAGGCGGCGCCGGTCAGGCCGCTGTCCACGGGCGCGTCCACGGGCGCAGCCGCGTCGAGGGCCTGGCCATCGCTCGTCGTGCCGGTGCCTGCATCCGTGGGCGTGACCGCGTTGCCGTCGCTCACGCCATCGGCCAGCCACACGCCGCCATCTGGCATGTCGTAGGGGACCTTGCTGCTGCTGCCGCCGCACGCGCTCGTGATCAAGGCGGCCACCGCAGTCATTGCGACCGCCGCGATGTGGATGTTGGTTGTGCGCGTGGCCATGTTGCCTCCCGGCTCGACGCGCCCCCCTCCGGAGCCCCGCGTCGGCAGGGCAGGCTAGCGATCTGGCGGTTGACCGGCAAGGGTTGCGTTTGTCGCCCCCCTTGACCGCCGACTGCAACCGGGCCAAACATGGCGCGCGAACCCCGCTGGAGGCCCCCGTGAGCAGGTTGTCTTGGATCATCGTCTTGGCCGTCGGAACGTCCATCACCCTGGGCGGTTGCGGCAAGGAAGAGCCGAAGAAGAAGCGGGCGTCGCGCACGGTCACCGACCGCAAGAACAAGAAGGAGAAGAAGGCGCCAGTGCCCAAGGCGGCCGGCAACGAGGACGAGCACGACCAGGCCTGGAACGAACCACCCACCGAAGGGCGCTCCAAGGTGCGCATGGTGTTGATGACCGATGACGGCCCCGTCAAGGGCCGACCGGCGTTCATGGCCAAGCAGTTCACACTCATCGCCAAGGAGATGCACGAGTCCCTGCACAAGGATGGCGACGAGGCCACCGGCAAGCAGCGCAGCTTCGAGTTCAACCCCAATGACGCAGGCCGCTATGTCTTCGAGGTGCCGCCGGGCCGCTGGCAGCTGAACATCACCGACGAGGACAAACACTTCCTGCCCTGGGCCAGCGCCTCGCTCATCTTCCTGGGTGACGACACCCGCTCTGTGGACGCGACCCTGCAGCTGGCCAAGCCGGACAAGGGCTATTGAGCCAGCCCGGCGCTGAGGCCATGGCCGCTGAATCGCCGCTGGCGTTTGTTATGTCGTGGGCAGGACGCCATCGGCGGACTGCGGGCTGGCTCCTGGCCCTGCTGGCCGTGGCGTTGTGCAAGTGGCCGACCCTGCTGCAACCACCGGCCTGGGATACGGCCATGGGCGTGTTCCCGCCGGCCGTCTTTTTGTACCGGCATGGTTTTGACCTGGCCGCGCTGGCCCAGCAACCGGGCTGGCTCGAGGCGGGTCCGAACCTGCATGTATTGAGCGCGGTCACCTGGACCATCGCCACGGTGATGTGGCTCACCGACGACCCGCAGTGGACCTTGGGCATCCTGCACGGGCTGACCTGGGCCATCACCGCCGCAGCCGGGGTCTGCCTGTATCGCCTGGCACGGCCCATGGTGGGACCCGTCGCGGCCGCATTGACCTGCGCGTTGACGTTCTTCTTCCCGGCCGTCTTCGTGCAGGCGGGCTACATGTACATGGAGATCCCCACCATGGCCTGCGCCATCGCCGCGGTGGCCGCCATGGCGCGTCATCGATGGACCCAGGCGGTGCTCTGGGCGGCGGTGGGGGCCTGGATCAAGCTCAGCATCCTGCCGGTGGTGGCGGTGTTGGGCATGGCTGCGCTGCTGGCGCCTCGTCCGTGGCGCCATCGCATCGCCATGGGCGTCGCGCTGCTGGCGGTGCCGGCGACACGACTGGTGCTGGGGCGACTCTTCCGCCGGCCGACGGGTGATCCCTGGGACATGAGCTACAGCGTCTACCTGGTGGATGTCTTCTGGCACAAACTGGGCACGGTGCCGGACATTCGCGCCCTGCTGGCCGGGGTGCCGCTGATCGGATTGTGGCGCTGGCGGGCGGGTCTGGCGGCGCTGCGAAGGGGCAATATGAGCCCCGGCGAGGTCGATCCGGAGCTTGCCCGCGCACTGCTCTACGGCTCGGTCGCCATGTTCGTGCTCTTCTTTGTCGCCGCGCCGTTGAGCGGCAAGGGGCTGGCCTTCCTGCCCCGCTACGCCGTGGTCGCCCTGCCCTTGTGCATCCTGGCCGTGGTCGACCTGGCCACCGGCATCCTGCCCCATCGCGTGGCGCTGGCGGGCGGGGTGGCCGCCCTGGCGATGTTGCTGCTGAACGTGGACGGTCGGCTGTACAACCCGGACAGCAAGTCCTTCGCCATCGCCGAGCGCTCGATGCAGTACAGGCACTTCCAGGATGTGCAGATGGCGGCGCTGGGGACGCTGACGGCGGAGGCCGAGGACCTGCCGACGTGGGGTGGTCGCGGGGATGTGTATATGGCGTCTGATGTCATGATTGGCTATGTCGACCGGCCGTTGGCGCACTTGAAGTTTGTGAAGGCGAAGCCGTTTCGAGGCTGGCGTCTGGACGATTTTCCGCGGCACTTCCGGTTGCTGGAGACCAATACCTGGCACGGCGGGAAGTTGATTCGGCGGACGTTGGATGAGGCGCGTGAGGATGAGCGCTGGCTGGTGACGACTCGCAGGTTTCGGGCTGGCCCCTATTCGGCGGCTTTGCATGAGTTGCGGTGGCTGTTGGCGGGCGGAGGGGGAGAAGGCTCGCGCAAAGCCGCCAAGCCGCAAAGCCGCAATGGAGAAGGGGGATGAAGGTGACTAGTTCGACGGACCGTAGGTACTTCCCCAGTTTCC
>CAYTLW010000219.1:0-6948 GCA_964438735.1 uncultured Enterobacteriaceae bacterium
CAAGAAGGCCGCCGCAGTCGCCAAGGTCGAAGGCGCCAAAACCGCCGCCGTCGCCGCGGAAGGCGCTCGCAAGACCGCCGAGGCCGCCGCCGCCGGCGCCGCCGCCACCGCCGAGGCCGCCAAAGGTGTCGCAACGGCCGCCGAAGTCGCCGCCGCCAACGCCAAGGTCGACCTGACCGGCGCGCTCAAGAACCCGGGCAAGGCGACCCTGACCGCGCCGGCGACCTACAAGGCGAAGTTCACCACCACCAAGGGTGAGTTCGTCGTCCAGGTGACCCGCGAGTGGGCGCCCTTGGGTGCCGACCGCTTCTACAACCTGGTCAAGATCGGCTACCTCAAGGATCTGGCGTTCTTCCGCGTCATCTCGGGCTTCATGGTGCAGTTCGGCATTCACGGCGACCCCACCGTGAGCGCCGCCTGGCGTCCCGCCCGCATCGCCGACGACCCGGTCAAGCAGAGCAATCTGCGCGGCTACATCACCTTCGCCACCGCGGGCCCGAATACCCGCACCACGCAGATGTTCATCAACTTCAGCGACAACGCCAACCTCGACCGCATGGGCTTCGCGCCCTTCGGCAAGGTCGAAGGCGAGGGCATGAAGGTCGTCGACAGCATCTACAGCGGCTATGGCGAGGGCGCGCCCAGCGGCCAGGGTCCGTACCAGGGTCGGCTGCAGGGCGAGGGCAACACCTACCTCAAGGCCGAGTTCCCGAAGCTGGACTGGCTGCAGTCGGTCGAGATCGTGCAGTAGCGCTCAGCGACGACGGAAGCGCAACGTACGTTTGTGACGCTTGTACCACCAGCGCCAATGGCGGTGCAGGCGACGAATCTCGCGCGCCCGATTGCGATAGCGCGGCGAATAGTCGTGGCCCGTCAGAGCCGTCAGCACCCGCCGGGCGTTGCGCGATACCGCCCGGTTGCGGTGTCGAATGGTGCGAATCAACCGCGGCACATCCCTGTGGGTCCAGGTATTGCCGCGCAGCCGGATGCCATGGCTGCGGAACCCCTTGCGCGCCCAGTAGAGCCAGGAACGGCTGCGATTGTGCCGCCAGAAATGCCGCCAGGACCTCGCCACACGCTTGTGGCGACGGGCGCTGCGGCTGCTGGGATTGCCGCGCACGCGCTGGTTGGTCACAAATCCCAGCGCGTTATGGGCGGCCCTGCGCACCCGCGGTGACGACGATGAGAGCAGCTTGAGCAGCGGTGGCACCGCCGGCTTGCGGCCGCGTTCGGCCAGGATGTCCGCCGAGATGATGTGCAGCGGAGCCACATGGCGACGCGCGACAGTGCGGTGCAGCAGGGCCTGCGGGCGATCGATCAGGCGGCGGGCGATGGCGGCCAGTCCCACGTCATCGAGGGTCTCGTAGACTTCAAAGAGGCTCAACGCCCAACGCGGGTCGGCGGCCTTGCGAAGCCAGGCGAGCAGGCCTTCGGCGGCCGAAGGATCGCCAATGATCTCTATGGCCCGCAACGCGGCCTGCCGGACGCGCGATTCGCTGTCGCCCAATGTATCCAGCAGGCGGGGCACGGCGGGCACCGCGCGCATACGTTCGATGAGCCGGACCGCGCGCAGCCGCAGCGCAGGATCGGGCAGGTCGAGCACCTCACCCACGCGGTGCACATGGGCCTCCCAATCGGCGTCCTTCATATCGACCCAGTCGCGCCAGGGCTCGCGATTCAGGCAGCCGTATTTGCGATCCTCCAGGGAGCAGAAGATGCGCACATGATAGTGGTCGTGATGGGGTGCAGAGTCGCCGGGCTGGCGCAAGACCTCGGCCATGCGGCGCATCATCTCGTCGTCGACACCGGCCTTGCGTGCGCGCTCCATGAGCCGCCTCTCGAGCCAGCGGGCGATGAAGATCCACTGCACGGGTGCCTGCTCATCGGCCAGCAGGGAGAGCACCAGGGTCAGGTTGCGCCGTTCGTCGAAGACCAGGCTGCCGTCGCGGCTGCGACCGCTGCGGCCGATGACCACGAAGTCATTCAGGACCACAGGCTTGCCGTCGAGGTCGTTGACGAAGAAGGCGATGTCCACATCGCGGCCGACCTGGTGGGAGGCGTGCCAGGGCGAGCGGCCGCCATGTCGCAAGGAGATGTTGCCCAGGCGCAGCTGCGTCCGCCGATGTTCGTCGGCCACGCGGGCGGCGACCCGGCGGATGAAGGCCGCCATCTCGTCGGTACCCCACTGCGTGCCCCGCTCCTGGATGTGGGGGAAGAAGCCATAGTGGCGCCCCTTCAACTTCAGCTGTCGGGCGTTGATGATGCGGCCGGAGGAGGTGCCGCCCAGGCTCAAGGAACCGGGGGGGCGTTTCAGCAGCTGCCGGGCCACGGCCGTGGTCATGGGGCCGGCGTGGGCACCGCTGGCTGCGGCGGGCAGGTCGGCAGAGGCGGCAGAGGCGGCAGAGGCGTCGACCGGAAACGCGGTCAGCATGATGGCGCCAAGGAGCGTCATCAGGGTGCGCGATGGCGTTCCGGGGCAGCGCTGTCGCGGGGTATCAATCATCGCCCCGAGAGCATAGGGGCGAGCTCGGGCCAAGGCGAGAAATCAAGGCAGTGCAAGCCGGATCTCGACGGTTGAAGGGGCGCTACTTCTTCTTGCGTGGGCGCGGGCGGGCGCGCAGGTCGACTCGCTGCATCTTGCGCGTTTCGAGCAGGGCCGAATTCACCGCATCCGGGTTCAGCACGACGATGGGACGTCCTTCTCGCTGACCGTCCGCCAGCCGGAGATCGGCCAGATCCAGCCAGCGTGTGGCGTCTTCCACCGCCGCGGGCATGGGCGCGATGACGTAGCTGGCGCTGACGCCAAACTCCGTTCCGTCCTCGGAGATGAAGGACTCGCGCGCCAGGCGTTTGGACATCTCCTCGACCAGCTCCCAGGCCGCCTCCACGTCCGGTTCCATGAGCAGGAAGGCGAATTTGTCGCCGGTCAGCCGCGCCACCGGGCGCTTGTCGCCCACGCGATCCTCGACCAGCCCGGCCAACCAGAGCAGCGCCTCGTCACCGGACGTGCGGCCGTAGGTGGTATTGATGGCCTTGAGGCCGTCCACGTCACAGAGGCAGAGGATGCCGCCATCCTCGCCGTCGCGCAGGGTCTTGAGGTGGGCGTCGAGTCGCTCGACAAACGCAGTCCGTCGCAGCAGACCAGTGAGGGGATCGTGGCGCTCGGCCCAGGTGATCCGCTGTTCGGCCAGCTTGGCCAGATTGATGTCGTCTTGCGTGCCCTTGATGCAACGATGGCCATCACGGTCGCGTTCCAGGGTCGCTCGCACCTGCACCCAGAGGTAGCCGCGATCGCGATGCTGGATGCGCAACTCCAGCTCGAGTATCGGGATCTCCCCCTGTACCAGCCGGCGAATGGCGTGGCGAAGGCGCTGGGCGTCCGCAGGCAACATGCGGTTGAACCAGGAGTCTGGATCATCGGGCAGCTCGTCGTCGGTATAGCCAAGCTGCGCCTTGAACAACGGCCCGAATCGAATCTTCCGATTCTCCAGGTTCCAGTTCCAGGTGCCCCCGCTGTCTCGCTTCACCGCGGCGCGATAGCACCGCCGGGTATGCTCGAACAGCGCCAACATGCGTCCAAAATCACGGGCATAACGAATGAGACGATCGACCAGGTCCGCGCTGTACCGCCGGCTCTGCACCCAATCTGTAGCCCCCGCAGCCAGGGCAGCTGCGCGCGCATCCACGTCACCTTCGGCGGTGATCAGGACCACGGGCGCTCGATAGCCCGAGTGGAGGATGTCGCGCAAAGTCTCGATGCCCGGCTGGCCGCCGATGAGCTGGGCCACCATCACCAGGTCGAAGGGGCCGGCCATCATCTCGTCGAGGGCCGCCTCACAGTTGTCGACTTTGTCGATCTGGTATCGCTGCAGATCCGGGTCGTCCAGGCTCAACGAAGTGACCAGCGAGGACAGCTCCTCGTCGCCATCGTCCACCAGCAAGACGCGCACCACCCCGGCGTCGACCGTCATCAATCCTGCCCCTTCCATCGCCTGCTCATCGCATCTCCTGGCGCTGTTTGTATCATAGCCTGACCGAGCAGGATCAACCGGAGTCGCCGTCCGCTTCGGGCAGCCAGACGCCTGTGCTGGCGTCGTGATGGTACATGGCCGCCGCCCGAAGACCGCCACCCACCACGCTCAGAATCAGCCAGCCCACTCCGCCGTACAGCGGTTGCCCGGCGGGTGATGCAGCGTGTGCGTCCTGGGCCGACATGTAGGCGCCGGCATCGCAATGGGAGTGATAGATACCGACCAATGCCTCGCCACGTCCGGCGGCGCGGGCGATCTGCAGCTCGTCCAGGCGGAAGGCGCTCCGCCCGGTGCGCGGATAAGCCTCCAAGTCCAGAGCGTGATAGCGATCCTGCAGATTCTGGCAATGGATCAATTTGGAACGGCCGTCCGGCATTCGCACCACGAGTCCACAAGCCTCGTTGGGAAAGGCGCTCTCGACGTGAGCCGTGAGCCCCTGCCAGGCCTCGCGATCGCTGCGCAGCTCTGCCAGCAGGAAGCCGCTGGCCCGCTCCTCTTCGGGCGGTCGGATCGCCGGGGGAGCATCGCGATCGAGCACTTCGGGTGCGCCATCGCCGACCCAGCGGACACGACGCAGCGAAGGCAGCGACTCGATGCCGAGCAGGTCCACCAGCAGCAGGTCTGCGGCCATCGTGCCCAGTACGGCGGCATCACCTGGCCCGGCCGGGGCGCCCAATTCCAGCGTCATGGTGCAGACACGGGCCGGCTGCGAATAGCCGCTGTCCCAGCCCGCGGGTTGATCGGTGGCGACCAGGTCGATGCTCGCGCCGTAAGGACGAACCGCCAGGTACATGGACACCAGCGGCGGAGTCGCGTCGGCCAGGGTGCCCAACACCCGCACCTCCGGATCCAGTTCGTGCAAGCGCGCCTCGGCCACGAGGGGACCGGCAAGGGCGCCGACACCAGCGCCGGCGAGATAGCGGGCGGCCACCTCAGCGGCAGCGCTGGCCACGTCGCTGCCGTCGCTGTGCACGCCGACGGTGACGCCCGCCAGGCGCATCTGTCCCGGCAGACCGGCGCCCTGCACAAGCAGTTGACGGCCGTAGCGGGCCATCATGTCGGCGGGATTGCGACTCATCCGTCCACACTCGGCCCGTGCCCCCCTCGGCGCAGCGCGTTGAGGGTCTTCAAGATGGCGTTGTATTGCTTCATGACCTCTTTGGAGCGCGCGGTCGCGTCGGCCACGTCCTCACTGTCGGCCTGCGCTGCGCCCAGCGCCGTGCGCAGCAGGTCGCTCAACTGCTCTCGAAAGCGCGCCACCTCCGCATCTGAGCCGAATACGAGCGTCCTGTCGTCAGCGCTGAATTTCATGTCCGAGCCTCCACCAGTGGATCGCTGCAGCGACAATCCATGGCCCGCTCCACGCGCGTCTGACGCACGTCGCCGGGCAGCCAGCGCACCAGCGCCGAGCGCGCCG
The DNA here is from genome assembly GCA_964438735.1 of uncultured Enterobacteriaceae bacterium. Taxonomy (GTDB): domain Bacteria; phylum Myxococcota_A; class UBA9042; order UBA9042; family UBA9042; genus CAYTLW01. The sequence continues at coordinate 5,449 of CAYTLW010000219.1, forward strand.
GATCGGGTTGATTGGTGAGCGTGCGAATCAGCGAGCGTGCAGCCAGCGCACCGACCGAGCCGACCACGGGGCCGAGCACGCCGGCGATGGCGCACGTGGCCAGCATCTCCGCCGGCGGCGGCTCCTCGAACAGGCAGCGGTAGCAGGCGCCTTCGGGTTCGACCACCATCCACTGGCCGCGGCGCCCGATGGCCGCGGCGATGACGGCGATCCGCTGACGCCCGTTGCCGCCCGATGACGCGACGGCCCAGTCATTGACGGCGAACTTGGCCTCTGCGTCGTCACTGCCTTCCACCACCGCGTTGCAGCCCTGTAGCAGCAGCTCGGCGTTATCCGGCAGCAGCCGACTCTCCGTGCACTCGATATCGAGCTCCGGGAATCGCTGGCGGAGCGCGGCGGCGAGACGCTCGGTCTTGGCCTGGTCGCAGTCGGTCTCGTTGTAGAGCACCTGGCGATGCAGATTGCTCAACTCGACGCGATCGGCGTCCACGAGCCGCAACTTGCGCGCGCCAGCAAGCGCCAGTGTCCACGCCGCCGGCACGCCCAGCCCGCCGCAGCCCACAATACCAATGGATTGATGCGCCCAGTCGTCGGGCATCGATAACAGACCTTTCGTGGATCAGATACTGGTAGACGAAGCGCCGGCCAGGTGCACGACCCAGGCCAGTGGATTGCGGGCGAGGATCTCTTCGGGCAGCGGCTTGTCCAACAGGCCACTGATGATGGCGCGCGCCTCTGTGAGGGACTCCAGGGAGATGTCCGCGTCGATGTAGGTGGCGACGCGCTGCAACATGGCCTCCATGTTGTCGTCAGGCTTGCGCCTGCCGCCCCCTTCTGCGTTGTCGATCGCGTCGGCGATAGCAAAGTCAGGCAGGGTCTCCGCTTCGGTGAAGTCGCCAGTGCGCACCACGTCGCCGTCCAGGTCCCAGACCTCGATTCGCAGGCGTCTGCCCGACTCGCGCGCTGCAAGCACCATGGGCGAGTAACGACCCGCGACTTGCGAGAATGCGCGATGGCGACTGCGCAGGCGACCGATGGTTCGCGCCAGGTCCAGACAGACGAGCTCGCCATCAGGCGCCTCGGGCAGGACCACCGGTGGCATGGCGGCCCTGGGACCGCGCTGGTCAACCCTTGGCGCCAACTGGCCATAGCGGCCCCAGGCCAACAGATCGAGGGCCCAGGCCTGGCGCGCCGAGTCGGATATGAAGTCCGAACCCACCAGCGGACTGGCACGGCGGCGCTCGACGGACTTTGGGATGCCAGGCTCATCGGCGAAGGCCTGTCGTCGTCGATGCAGGGCACGTGCGGCGCCCTCAACATTTGCCGGCGGCTTGTCCAGGTCAACGACCGGGAGGTCTTCAGTCGTGTCGTCGATGTTGGCCATGTCCCCTCAGCAAACGCCGCGCTCATGGTAGCTCACGCCGGTGATCCCGACAACGACGCCCCGTATCGTTCCGTGCAAAAAACCTCCCACATCGGCCAACAAGACCGTCGCACGCT
>CAYTLW010000220.1:0-6838 GCA_964438735.1 uncultured Enterobacteriaceae bacterium
AGCAGGAGAAGCACCACAGCACAGCAAGCTACCGCGAGGAACTCGTTGAGTTGCTTGAGCGGCATGGCGTGGACTACGACGAGTTTCTCTTGGGCTGAAACGTCCTGCCGCCGCTTCGCGGCTCCACATGGGGTGACGTCCAAGATCCTGGGGCTTACGCCCCAGGCTAACGAATACCGCCGCTTCGCGGCTCGTCGGGCTTGCGCCCTCGACCACCTTGGACGAACCGTCTCAAAGCGGCACATGGCTTGGACGCCAAACTGGGGAAGTACTTCGGGACCGTCGAACTAGAAGCATCAACTAGCTGGAATAACTATACTTTAGATAGAATTCTTGGACCTGTTCAAGAAATCAACTGTGAATTGTGTAATATCAAGCAGTTGATCTCAACCTATACCCGCCAGAGGCGTCGTTGGCGTCTGGATCTCGGTGTCTGCGGTGCCAGGTCCTTGGCCTTCAGCACTTCCCAAAAGCGAAAAGCTAAGGACCTGGCCCCCCACAGCCCGCCCACCAAACACCACAAGAACAACCACCTGACCCAACCCTCATTGCCCCCGCTGACGCAGCGCGTTATATTGCTGCACTGCGTCATGGGCCTGCGTCATCGTGGGACACTCGGGCTCGTCGACGTCATGGAGCGCGATGTCCGGACACGGGCTCTACCTTCCACAGACCGAACACGACGCCTGCGGTGTCGCTTTTGTTGCTCACATCAAGGGCGAGAAGAGCCGCGATATCGTGGTGCAATCCCTCGACATCCTCAACCGCCTCGCCCATCGCGCGGCGGTGGGATCCGACCCGCTGACGGGGGATGGCGCCGGCATCCTGTTGCAGCTGCCCCATCGCTTCTTCAAGGCCGAAGGGCTGGACCTGGGTTTCGACCTGCCGCGGCGGCGTCGTTATGGCGTGGCTATGGTCTTCCTGCCGGCGGAAGAGGACGCTCGACTTGCCTGCGAGCAGACCCTCGAGGAGGCGGTGCGCGGGGAAGGGCAGCGCGTGCTCGGCTGGCGCGACGTGCCCGTGGATCCGAGCCAGCTCGGCCCCACCGCGGCGGCGGTCTGCCCGGTGATCCGGCAGCTCTATATCGGCCGACGACGGGTGGCACCGAGCGCCTTCGAGCGCAAGCTCTACGTCATCCGCAAGCTGGCCGAGAATCGCATCGAAGCCGCTGGCGTGGACCCGTCGCGCCGCTTCCACATCGCCAGCTGCTCGTCCGAGACGGTGGTGTACAAGGGCCTGCTGCTGCCGGATCGGCTGGCGAAGTTCTATCTCGACCTGGGCCACGAGCAGATGGTCAGCGCCCTGGCCCTGGTGCACTCGCGCTTCTCCACCAATACGCTGCCGACATGGGACCTGGCGCAACCTTTCCGGCACATCGCCCATAACGGAGAGATCAACACCCTGCGCGGCAATCGCAACTGGATGAGGGCGCGGCGTAGCCTGCTGCAATCGGGCAAGTTCGGCGGCGATCTGGATCGGCTGCATCCCTTCATCACGCCCGGCAAGAGCGACTCGGCGCAGTTCGACAACATGCTCGAGCTGCTCTTCCTGGGCGGTCGCAGCCTGCCCCACGCGGCCATGATGATGATCCCGGAGGCCTGGGAAGAAGACGACGCCATGTCGCCGGCGCGGCGCGCCTTCTACGAGTACTCCTCGGCGCTGCTGGAGGCCTGGGATGGCCCCTCGGCCATCTGTTTCACCGACGGGCATGTGATCGGCGCGACCCTGGATCGAAACGGGCTGCGCCCCGCGCGCTACCTGGTGACGGACGATGACCGGGTGATCCTGGCCTCAGAGGTGGGGGTCATCGACATCGCGCCCGACAGCGTGGTGGCCAAGGGGCGGCTCCAGCCGGGCAAGATGTTCATCGTTGATACCGAGGAGGGCTGCATCCTGGACGATGACGAGGTCAAGCAGGAGATCATCGCCCGCTATCCCTACGGCCGCTGGCTGAAGAAGAACCTGCTCTCCATGCATGACTTCCCGCTGGTGGCGGCACCCGAGCGGGTGCAGGGCGCCCGGTTGGTGCGCCTGCAGCGGGCCATGGGCTACGCCGACGAGGACCTGCGACTGGTCATCGCTTCGATGGCCAAGGAGGGCAAGGAACCCACCGGCTCCATGGGCAACGACACGCCGGTGGCCGTGCTGAGCGACCACGCGCCGCGATTTTCCAGCTACTTCCACCAGCTCTTCGCCCAGGTGACCAATCCGCCGGTGGATCCGATCCGCGAAAAGCTCGTCATGAGCCTGCGCACCCATGTAGGCGGTGATGGCAACACGTTCGAAGAGACGCCCGAACAATGCCATCGCCTCGCCCTGCCCGGCCCGATCCTGACCAACGGTCAGCTGGCCAAGATCACCTCCATCCGCGAGGGGGTCTTCGAGCCCATGGTGCTGTCGACCTGCTACCCGGCGGCGGACGGTCCAGAGGGTCTCGAAGCGGCGCTGAATCGCCTCTGCGCGGCGGCGGTGGAGGCCTTGGACGAGGGCCTGAACGTCTTGATCCTGAGCGACCGCGGCGTCGACGCCGAGCACGTCGCCATCCCGGCCCTGCTGGCCTTGAGCGCGGTGCACCAGCACCTGGTACGCGCCGGCATCCGCCTGCAGACCGGCCTGGTATTGCAGACGGCCGATGCGTTCGAGGTCCACGACTTCGCCTGCCTGATCGGCTTCGGGGCCGCGGCCGTCAACCCCTGGCTGGCCCTGGACAGCGTGCGCGACCTGGCCCGCCGACGAGAGCATGGGGTGACCTTCGAGGGCGCGCAGGCGCGCTACATCCAGGCCGTCGAGTCGGGCCTGCTGAAGATCATGTCCAAGATGGGCATCTCGACCATCGCCAGCTATCGCGGCGCCCAGATCTTCGAGTCGTTGGGCATCCATAGCGAGGTGATCGACCGCCACTTCACCGGCACGCCGGCCCGCCTGAGCGGCGTTGACCTGGGCTGGCTGGGCGCCGAGGTGCTGGCCCGTCATGGGCGCGGATTCGGCCCTGCGGTGCCGACCAATGTGGCCCTGCTGCCCGTGGGCGGCCGCTACGCCTGGCGACGCGACGGCGAGTCCCATCGCTGGCATCCCGACGCCATCGCGGCGCTGCAACAGGCCACGCGCAATGACGATCGGGTGGCCTTTGAGCGCTACACGAAGCTGCTCGACGAGGAGCGCGCCGAGGCCCAGACCCTGCGCGGCTTGTTGGAGCTGGTGCCAGCCGACGAGGCCCTGCCCCTGGCCGAGGTGGAACCGGCGAGCGAGATCGTGCGCCGCTTCGTCACAGGGGCCATGTCCTTCGGCTCCATCAGCGCCGAGGCCCACGAGACCCTGGCCATCGCCATGAACCGCCTGGGCGGCCGCTCCAACAGCGGCGAGGGCGGCGAGGAGGCCCGGCGATCCGAGCTCGACGACAACGGTGACAGCCGGGCCAGCAAGATTCGCCAGGTGGCCTCGGGACGTTTCGGGGTCACCACGCACTTCCTGGCCAGGGCCGAAGACCTGCAGATCAAGATGGCCCAGGGCGCCAAACCCGGCGAGGGCGGCCAGCTGCCCGGCCACAAAGTGGACGAGCGCATCGCCGCGGTGCGCTGTTCGACGCCCGGCGTGACGTTGATCTCGCCGCCGCCCCATCACGACATCTACTCCATCGAGGACCTCAAACAGCTCATCTACGATCTGCAGGTGGTCAACCCGACAGCAAGGGTGAGCGTCAAGCTGGTCAGCGAGGTGGGCGTGGGTACGGTCGCGGCGGGCGTGGCCAAAGCCGGCGCGGGCTGCGTGGTCATCTCCGGTTGGAGCGGCGGCACCGGCGCTTCACCGCTGTCGTCGATCAAACACGCGGGGCTGCCCTGGGAGTTGGGCCTGGCCGAGGCGCAGCAGGTGCTGGTCCGCAATGGCCTGCGCGAGCGGGTCCGGTTGCAGGTCGATGGCGGACTGCGCACGCCACGGGACCTGGTGGTGGCGACCCTGCTGGGCGCCGAGGAGTTTGGCGTCGCCACGGCTGCGCTCATCGCCGAGGGCTGCGTGCTGCTGCGCAAGTGCCACCTGAACACCTGCTCCATGGGCATCGCCACCCAGGATCCGGTCCTGCGGGCGCGCTTCAGCGGCCGGCCGGAGCACGTGGTGCGCCTGTTCATGATGCTCGCTGAGGGTATGCGGGCGATCATGGCCCGGCTGGGCTTCCGCACCGTGGACGAGATGGTCGGCGCGGTGGATCGCCTGCGCGCCCGCTCCCTGCCGCCGGAGAGCAAGTCGGCGAGCTTGAACCTGGCGCCGTTGTTGGCCTCCGCCTGGCACGATCCGGCCCTGGCCGGCGCCCGCCCTGCCCTGCGCTGTGGCGAGAGCGCGCCGGGCCGGCTGCCCGAGGCCCTGGCCCGCGAGCACCTGGATCAGCAGATCCTCGAGGCGAGTCGAGAGGTCTTGCGCGGCGCACCGCCGGTTCACCTGGAGTTGCCCGTGCGCAACGTCGACCGCGCCGTGGGCACGCTCCTGTCCGGCGAGCTCGCCCGCCTGCGCGGCCAACGCAAGCTGCTCGACGACAGCGTCGTGGTCCGCTTCACCGGCTCCGCTGGCCAGAGCTTCGCCGCCTTCCTGCTCGACGGCATCACCTTCAGCGTCGAGGGCGACACCAACGACTACCTGGCCAAGGGTTTATGCGGTGGGCGGGTGGCCATCTTCCCACCTCGTGGCAGCCGTTTCGCGGCCGAAGAGAACGTCATCATCGGCAACACGGCGCTGTACGGCGCCACCTCGGGCGAGCTCTTCGTGCGGGGCCTGGCCGGCGAACGATTCGCCGTGCGCAACAGCGGCGCCCGCGCTGTGGTCGAGGGCGTCGGCGACCATGGCTGCGAATACATGACGGGCGGCATCGTCGTGGTGCTCGGCCCCACCGGGCGCAACTTCGCCGCCGGCATGAGCGGGGGCGTGGCCTTCGTCTTCGATCGCGACCGGAAGTTCAGCCGGCTCTGCAACCAGGACATGGTCGACCTGGAGCCGTTGGCCGACCCCTCCGATCGCTGGCTCGTACGCGGCCTCATCGAGAGCCACGTCCGCCACACCCGGAGCGAACTGGGCCAGCGCATCCTGGACAACTGGCAACTGACCGCGTCGTCCTTCGTCAAGGTCATGCCCACGGACTACCGCCGCGCGCTCGCCCGGCGGCGGGCGCAAGAGCGTCCCAGGGCGGGCTGATCATGGGTGAGCCACACGGATTCCTTCGCTGGCAGCGCATGGACGCCTCCTTGCGTGCGCCGCTGCAGCGCGTACACGACAACCGCGAGCTGCTGCTGGAGCGGCCGCCGGCCGAGATCGCCCAGCAGGCCGGTCGCTGCATGGATTGTGGCGTGCCCTTCTGCCATCGCGGCTGCCCGCTGGGCAACCACATCCCGGAGTGGAATCACTCGGTCTATCGCGACCGCCTGCACGACGCCTGGCAACAGCTGGCGGCGACCAACGAGTTCCCCGAGTTCACCGGTCGTCTCTGCCCGGCCCCCTGCGAGGCCGCCTGTGTGCTGGCCTTCAACGACGACGCCGTCACCATCGAGCAGATCGAAAAGGAGATCGCCGAACACGCCTTCGCCCAGGGCTGGGTGCAGGCGCAGCCTCCAGAGCAGCGCAGCGGTCGCACGGTGGCGGTGGTCGGCTCCGGTCCCGCCGGCCTCGCGGCGGCGGCGCGCCTGAATCGCGCCGGCCACCAGGTCACGGTCTTCGAGCGAGACGACGCCATCGGCGGCTTGCTGCGCTACGGCATCCCGGACTTCAAGATGGAGCGGTCGATCCTGGATCGGCGGCTGGCGCTCCTGGCCGCCGAGGGCATCACCTTCCAGACCGACGCCCACATCGGCACCGCGCCCACGTGGCGCGACCTGCACAGCAGCCACGACGCCACCGTCATCGCCATCGGCGCAGGCCGCCCGCGCGAACTGCCGGTTCCAGGGCGCGACCTGCAGGGTGTTCACCTGGCGATGCACTACCTCACGGCACACAACCGCCACGTGGCCACGGGCGGCGAAGAAGGCCGCCCGACTATCGACGCCATGGACCGGCACGTCATCGTGCTCGGCGGTGGCGATACGGGCGCTGACTGTGTCGGTACGGCCCATCGCCAGGGAGCGCGCACCGTGCGCCAGGTGGAGCTCACCCCGGCGCCGCCCATGGAACGCAGCAAGGACAATCCCTGGCCCCAGTGGCCGCGTGTGTTGCGCACCTCCAGCAGCCACGCCGAGGGCGGGGAGCGCCTGTTTGGGATGCGAACGGTCGCCATCGATGGCGACGACGAGGGACGGGTGGCCGCCATTCGCACCATCCCCTTCCGCAAGGGAGCCGGCGAGCGACAGCCCATCGAGCGCGTACTGCCCGGCGACATGCTGCTGCTGGCCATGGGCTTCCTGGGGCCTGCAGTCGGGGAGCTGGTCGACCAGTTGGGGCTGGCGCTGGCATCGGATGGGGGCCTCGACGCGACCGGGCACATGACCTCGACCGACGGCGTCTTCGTAGCGGGCGATGCGCGTGTGGGCGCGAGCCTGGTGGTCACGGCCATCGCTGAGGGTATCGCTGTGGCGGATGCCGTGGAGCGGTGGTTGGTGCAAGCAGGCGGCATGAGGACCCGGCCCTGAAGGATGGTTGGCCAAGACATGTGATGAAGGCAACAGCCGCACGGCGGACGCCTGTGTAGCCGCCAGCGGGGATGTATCGGGCGGCACGTCTCGACGCGGCTGGAGCTTCTAATGAGGCTGGCCCGGCGCAGGCCAGGTAGATCCAGGTCAACCGCCCTGGCCCGATCCTGTCTACTTCTGCCTTCCATTGGCCGGCGGCGAAGCTTATTCTCGCTGCGGTCAGTGTCTTCAAACCC
>CAYTLW010000221.1:0-6645 GCA_964438735.1 uncultured Enterobacteriaceae bacterium
TCTAGAACTTCACATCGCAGGTCAGGTAGCCGAACACCTCGGTGTCCAGCTTGGCCTCGTCGGCGATGCCCTTGATGGAGCGCATGCCCTCACCGGGCAGGAAGACGGCGGCCAGGGCGCGCACCGAGACGTGCGGCAGCGGCGAGAAGATGGCCTTGATGTCGACCTCGGTACCCAGGGCCTTTTCGCCCTTGTCATCTTCCTTGGTGGTCATGAGGTAGTGGCCGGTGGCCATGAGCTTGACCTTCTTGCTGACCTTGGCTTTGACCTGAGCGCCGACGTCCATCAGGCCGCGATTCTTGGTGTGGCCGGGGATGGCCAGGAAGAAGTCCATCTCGCCGTAGAACTTGTGGTTGGTGGCGTACAGGGTGTCGAAGACGCTGTTGGCCTTGCCGTCGCCCGGCAGGTAGTCGGCGAAGACCTTGAAGCCCGGCTCGGTGGCCATCTTCTTCATGGTGTAGCCGACGTCGGCGGCGACCAGCATGGTGCCGATGCTCTTCTCTTCGATGGCGCCCTGCTCGTCGAGGCCGTCGATGGAGCCCGCCTGGTAGTAGAAGGCGCCGCCGCCGGCGAAGCCCTGGCTCTTGGCGTCCACGCGCACGCCCGCGGTGTGGCGGGTCTCGTTGGTGGCGCCGCTCAGGCGCAGGTAGTAGGCCGGCGCCACCTTGAGGGCGCCGAAGATGAACGTGCCATGCAGGGCGGCCAGCTGCACATTGCCCTGGTGCTGGGCGATGGGGCTGCCGTCCTTGTCGCCCAGCTCACGCTCGCGAATCATGACCCAGAAGGCGTCGAAGGAATGCAGACCGCGCTTGCCCATCAGGCGCACGCCGTCGAAGGATTGGGCCCGCTGGACCCAGCCCACGTTGCCGATCAGCCGGGAGTCGTCGTGCACGATCTCCTGCCGTCCGACCTTCAAGTGGAGCTTCTTGGGCAGCGGGATGGACGCCCAGGCCTGGTGCATGTCCAGCCCGAACGCCGTCTTGTCGTGCAGCGTGTGCATCTCCTCGCCCCAGATGCGCGAGTCCTGCACCTGCAGGCCGAACTTCAGCCCGCCCTCGGTCTTGGCGGCCAGGGTCAGCCGGGCCCGCTGGGTGACGTACTCGGTCTCGAGCATGTCGGTCTTGGCGAAATCCTTGCCGGAGTGGGCGATGCCGCGGGCGCGCACCTGGCCCTTGACCTTGACGCCGAAGGGATCCGGATCCGCCTTGGGCGGCTTGGGTGCCCAGGGGCTGACCTCGGCCGCCTTGTCGGTGCCGCCGTCAGCGACGTCGGCGGGCGCGTCACCGGTGGCCGGCGGCTCCTGCGCGAAGGCGCTGGCGGCGAGCAGCAGGCAGAGCGTGGCCGCGCCGGCGCTGAAGAGGTGTCGGAAGTGGGCCCGGAATTTCCTTTCAGTCGCTTGTTTCATCGTGAGATCCATTTCGTTGTAAGTTGCGGTTCTCGTGCGGCTATCCCGCGTTATTACGCGCCCGTCTCCCGGGACAACTGGATTGCCGGGTCTGTTGATACTCCACCGCTGTCGGACGGTCAACGTTCCGATCCGTGGACTTGCCGCAGGTCAAGCAATCATCGGCTCGTCGCGTGCGCCTTCAAACGCCGCTCACGTCATCGGACGCCGCGTATGTCATCGGACGCAGCGGCCCGCAACCGGGCCAGGTAGCCAGCCGCAGCGGGATCGCTTGGCTCGGGCGCCCAGGGCGCCATGTCCTTGGCCTGGATGGGGTTGAAGGGGCCCGGCTTGGTCTCGTAGAAGACCGAGCCCGTCTTCAATGACACCACCGCATGCCAGGTGCCCGCCGGCAGGTCGACGGCCACGGCGCCCTCGTCCGGGCCCAGGTGGGTGATGGAGGCAACTTCGCCCGCGTCGTCGAAAGTGAACAGCGCCAGCCGCCCTTGCAGGGCGATGAACGCCTCCGGCTTGGGGTCGGCCAGGTGGCGATGGGGGCGGATGTAGGAGTCGGGCTCCATGGCGATCATCAGTCGCTGACAGGGCTCGTCGTAGCTGGCGTGCAGGTTGCGGTGCATGCGACGCCGCGGGTTGACCCGAGCGCTGGCGATGAGCTCGGCCATGGCCGCGCGATCGATGATGACCATATGCTCTCCTCCCACACACATTGAACCCGGATTTGCGGCCGCCGCCAGCGGGACTAGGACCGCTGGCCCAACTCCAGCATGAGCGACTCCAGCCGGTCGAACAGCTTGTCGCGATCGAAGTGCGCGTCGCAGTACGCCTTGCCGCGCGCGCCCATGGCGTCCCGGTCGCTCCGATCCATGGCCCGCAGGGCGCGGATGTTGGCGGCCAGCAGGTCCGAGCGCCCGGCCGGACAGGCCAGGCCGCAGCCCGCCTCGTTGATCAGGTCGGCCCCCTCGCCGTCCAGGCAGGCCAGGATCGGCCGTGCCGACGCCATATAGGACTGCAGCTTGCCCGGCGCGGTCAGGGCGAAGATGGGCTCTCGGCGCAGGCTCATCAGCATGGCGTCGGCGCGGCTGAAGAAGGCGGTCATGGTGTCGGCCGGGAAGCGACCGAGCAGGTGGAAGCAATGGGACAGGCCGCGCGCCTGCACCTGCTCGCGCACCCACGCCGCCCGGCGGCCATCGCCCAGGATGACCCACTGGATGCCGGCCTCGTCCTTGAGGAGCTCGGCGGCGTCCAGCAGCGTGTCGAAGTCCTGCGCCGCGCCGATGTTGCCGGCGAAGAGGATGCGAAAGCCTTCGGGCAGGTCGGGCAGCGCCACATCCGTGGCCGGTGGATCGAGATACTCCGGCTCCACCCAGTTGGGAAAGTAGGTGATCTCGCCATCATATCCGCCGGTCTGGCGAATGCTCTGCACGAAGCCACGCGACGAGACCAGCAGGTGATCGCAGCGGCGGTAGATGAAGCGCACCGCCCGCCTGGCCAGCCGAAGCAGCCGCTCGGAGCGCACCGCGCCGGTGGCAGACAGGCTCTCCGGCCAGAGATCCAGCACCCAGAAGATCACCGGCACACCGCGCAGGCGTCGCAGCAACAGGGCCGGCAGGCCGATGGTCACCGGCGAGGTCTCGAAGACGAAGATCACGTCGAATCGTTGGCCCGCCAGCAGCGGCGCCACCAGCGACGAGCCCAGGGCGCCCGAGACGTAGTTGGTGACCTGGCGCCAGGGGCGTCCGTCGCCTCGCGGGACCCGCGGGAAGCGCACCACCCGCACGCCCTCGACCACCTCGTCGCGCCGGCGCAGCACGCCGTAGCCGTCGAATGCCTTGCCGCCCGGATAATCGGGCAACCCGGTCAATACGGTGATGTGATGTCCTCGATCGCGCAGACCGAAGGCCAGGTCGTTGATGCGGAAGCTCTCTGGCAGGAAGTGGTTGGTGACGATGAGAATGCGCACTCGGTTGCCCTCGAATCGCCCTCAGCGGGACCAGACCACGCGACTGACGTAGTCGGTGTAGCTGATGATCAGGCGGATCACCTTCTCCGATACGTTGGGCATGGAGTAGTCGGCCACCGGGCGCAGCAGGCGCTCGTCGCCTCGGGGTTGGTGCTCCAGGATCGCCAGCCCCTGCATGATGCGGCGGGCGTCCAGACCGACCATCATCACCGACGCCTCTTCCATGCCCTCGGGGCGCTCGTGGGCCTGCCGGATGTTCAGCGCCGGGAAGTTCAGGATCGACGACTCTTCGGTGATGGTGCCGCTGTCGGATAGCACCGCATACGCATGCTGTTGCAGGTGCACATAGTCGCTGAATCCGAGCGGCTTGAGCAGCCGGACCCGGGCGTCGAACTCCACCCCCGCCGCCTCGATCCGCTTGCGGGTGCGCGGATGGGTCGACACGATGATGGGCATATCGCGCTCGCTGGCGAGTCGCTGCAGCACCTGCACCAGGCCGTTGAACTGGACCTCGGATTCGATGTTCTCCTCGCGATGTGCGCTGACCACGAAGTACCCCTGCGGCACCAGGTCCAGGCGCTCCAGGGCGTCCGAGGCGGCGATCTTGGGCCCGTAGTGGTTGAGCACCTCGAACATGGGGCTGCCGGTCTTGATGACCCGATCGGGCGGCAGCCCCTCGCGCAGCAGGTACTCCCGCGCGATGTCGCTGTAGGTCATGTTGATGTCGCTGACGTGGTCGACGATCTTGCGGTTGATCTCTTCGGGTACCCGCTGGTCGAAGCAGCGATTGCCGGCCTCCATGTGGAAGACCGGGATCTTGCGCCGCTTGGCCGGGATCGCCGCCAGGCAGCTGTTGGTATCGCCCAGCACAAGCACCGCGTCGGGCTGCTCCGCCTCCAGGATCGGATCGAAGCGGATGATGGTCTGGCCGATGGTCTCGGCGGCGTTCTTGCCCGCTGCGGCCAGGAAGTGGTCGGGCTTGCGCAGCTCGAGATCCTCGAAGAAGACCTCGTTGAGTTCGTAGTCGTAGTTCTGGCCGGTGTGCACCAGCACGTGCTCAGTGTAGCGATCCAGGGCGGCCAGCACGCGCGACAGGCGGATGATCTCCGGCCTGGTGCCCACCACCGTCATCACCTTGATCCGCTCGCTGGCGGCGGGACTCGCGCTCATGGATTCACCTTCAGGTAGCAGGTATCGGGCCGGTCGGGGTCGAAGGGCTCGTTGGCCCAGAAGAGCACCACCATCTCGGTGTCGCCGATGTTCTCGATGTGATGGGTGTAGCCGGGCGGGATGTCGACGATGCGGATGTCCTGGTCGTCGACCTCGTAGCCGATCACCTCGTCCGAGAAGATGTGCCGGAAGCGGATCGCCGCGCGGCCCTGGATGAGGCAGAACTTCTCGATCTTGGTGTCGTGGTAGTGGTCGCCGCGGGTGATGCCCGGGTGGGTGGTCGAGACGAAGATCTGGCCGAAGTGGGGCGACTTGATGAGCTCGAAGAGCCAGCCGCGATTGTCCGTGCGCAGGGTCACAGGGTAGGCGAAGTCATCCTCGGCCAGGAACGAGATGTAGGTCGCGTGCAGGCAGCGGTTGAGCTCGTCGGACAGGTCCGGCACCACCAGCGAGTCGCGCATGGCGGCCATGGACCGGATGCGCTCGGCCAGGTCGGCCAGGGTGACGCGGAAGGAGCGAGCCACGGTCCAGCGGGCGCGTTCGGGCGCGGGCGGCGTGTCGAGATGGCGCAGCAGGGCGGCCACCACGTCGTCGGCGTAGCAGAGCTCCAGCTCGTGATCGGGGTTGTTGATGGCGATGGGCAGGCCGCGGGCGATGTTGTGGCAGAAGGTGGCCACCACGGTGTTGTAGTCGGGCCGCGACCACTTGCCGAAGAGGTTGGGCAAGCGATAGATGCAGCCCGGTCCGCCCGTGCGCTCGCGCCAGGCCAGAACGGCCTGCTCGGCGCCCAGCTTGCTGCGCCCATAAGGGTTGTCGCGCTCGGCCTGGATGCTCGATGAGAGCACGAACACCGGCGTGCGACCGGCCGCCTCCAGCCGGCTCAACAGATCCGCCGTCAGGTCGATATTGCCGGTGGTGAACTCGGCCTCGGTCTCGGGGCGGTTGACGCCAGCGAGGTGGTAGATGACATCGGCGCGGGCGAGCCCATCTGCCAGCAGGTCGGGGTCGTCACCCACATCGACGCCGATGACGTCGAGGCCCTCGCGACGGCTCAGGGCGGCGCGCAGGTTGCTGCCGAGAAAGCCGGCGGCGCCGGTGATCAGGACGGTCTTCAAGGTGGTCTCCCGTGGCCATGTAGTGGCCGGTGTGCTGGCCGTGTGCCCGTCGGGCGGCGGCTGGCCAACCTCGTTCGATCAGCCGGCCTCGCCCTCGTCCCCACCTGAGTCGCCAGCGAGGGCCCGGCGGATCACCTCCAGGCCCAGCAGCTTCTTCTTGACCCCGGCCACATCCAGGCGCTCGGTGTTGTGCGAGTTGTAGTCCTCGGCCTGCGACAGGTGCTGCTCACCGTCGACGAAGTACTTGTTGTAGTTCAGGTCGCGGTTGTCTGCGGGGATGCGGTAATAGCCGCCCAGGTCGGCGGCGTGGGCCATCTCCTCGCGGTTGAGCAGGGTCTCGAAGAGCTTCTCGCCGTGGCGGGTGCCGATGATCTGAATCTGGTTGTCGGCCTCGAAGAGCTCCAGCAGCGCCCGGGCCAGGTCGCCGATGGTCGAGGCCGGCGCCTTCTGCACGAAGGTGTCGCCCTGCTCGCCGTGCTCGTAGGCGTAGAGCACCAGGTCGACCGCGTCGTCCAGGGTCATCAGGAAGCGGGTCATGTTCGGGTCGGTGATGGTCAGCGGCTTGCCGGCGACGATCTGCTTGACGAAGAGCGGGATGACCGACCCGCGCGAGGCCATCACGTTGCCGTAGCGTGTGCAGCACAACGTGGTCTTGACCGGATCGACGAAACGCGACCGGGCCACGACAACCTTCTCCATGAGCGCCTTGGACATGCCCATGGCGTTGATGGGATAGACCGCCTTATCCGTGCTCAGCGCGATGACCCGGCTGACCCCGGCGGCGATGGCGGCCTTGAGCACATTCTCGGTGCCCAGCACGTTGGTGCGTACCGCTTCCAGGGGGTAGAACTCGCACGAGGGCACCTGCTTGAGCGCCGCGGCCTGGAAGACGTAGTCGGCGCCCTCCATGGCCGGCTGCAGGCTATCGTACTCGCGCACATTGCCGATGTAGAACTTGACCTTGGGGTTGGCCAGCCGGATCCGCATGTCCTCCT
>CAYTLW010000222.1:0-6313 GCA_964438735.1 uncultured Enterobacteriaceae bacterium
GGCAGGGGTAGTACTCGGCTGAGGCCAGGTTCGGCGCATAGACCAGTCCGATGATGAGCGACACCGCGCCGACGCCGCTGGCGGCCCAGCCGGGCACCGAGGTGAACCAGTCGTTGCCCGTCGGGATCGGCTTGTCCTTGGTGCCGACGAGCGTGGTCACCGCCCGACGCACCGCCTTCTTGGACAGCCCGACCTGGGGCACCGAGATGGAGTTGTTGGAGCTGACCACCTTGCTCTGGCCGACGTCGATCAGGTAGACGGCGAGCTTGTCATCGATGACGCCGGCGACGGCGACCAGGTTCAGCTCGACCGACCGACCCAGGGTCATGGCGTCCAGCGGCACCCGCTTACGCGCCTCGTCCAGGTCCTTGTAGGCCAGGCCGACGTTGCTGTCGTCGAGCACCAGGTGGCTCTCGAAGGGGATGTCGATGTTGACCTTGGAGACCTTGCCGCCGTCGACCCGCACCTGGTGCAGCATCGAGGAGTCCGAGCCCCGCTGCAGGCGCAGGCTGTAGTCGCCGGGCAGCAGGTCGTTGATCTGGCGCGGCGACTTGCCGCGATCGGCGCCGTTGAGGATGATCGTCGCACCAAGCGGAGATGACGACACGTCGATGGAGCCCTTCTTCAGCGACTTGATGTCCTTGACCACGCCGTTGAAGATCTCGACCACGTCGGGGCGGTAGAAGTCGTCGGTGATCGGCGCCTTGAGGCCGAAAGTGGTGATCACCTCCCGGAAGACATCGGCGGCCTTGTCCTTCTCCTTGGCGACCACGTGTGCGGTGGCCAGTTGGGCCAGCACGTCCAGGTACTCCTTGCGCAACGCGGCGTCGGCGCCGGGTGCGGCCAGGGCGGAGCGATATTTCGACTTGGCAGCGTTCAGGGCCTTGATCGCGTTCACGGCGTCGGCTTTGTCCAGGTACTGCACACCGGCCTTCTTGGCCTCGGACAGAGAGGTGCGTCGCTCAGCGCTCAATGAACCGGGCACCTGCGACCGCTTGGTGCCCAGCTTGGCCGCGGCCGTCCTGACCGGGACCAGGATGTAGTCGCCCTTGTTCTCCTCTTGGAACGCTGCGCGCAGCGCCTTGAGGTAGTCCACCGTCAAGCTGCTGGAGTCGGGCCCCTGGCGCAGCTCGATGATCGAGATGGTGCGCTCGATCTCGGCGTCGGCGGCCAAAGCAGCGGGCGCGGTCACCGAGCCGGCGACCAGCGCCGCCAGGGCCAGAATCCCGGCGCGAAACGTAAGCTTGAAAGCGTGCATCTTGGAATCCCGTGCAGCGGAGAGGGACCCGTCGCGGGCACCCGGGCGCAAGTGTGGCAGGATTCTATGGCGCCGATGCCCCCTGTCAAGCGAGCCCCGCCTTCCATGTCCGCGGCCTCGCATCCGAATCATCGGCAGTTGGCACATGCCATGGCATGTGCCATTTCGCCGGCAGTAAGCGCAGGTGCGCAGGATCGCTGGCGCCCGCCCTGGCACGGCTCTTGAGTGCATTCCGACCCGCGCGCCATGCCGGCGCAGGGAGGACCCACATGAAGCCGTTCACAACACCCGCAGGCGCGGTCACTCGCAGCCTGAAGTTGCACCTGACCAGCCGCTTTCCCTTCATCATCTGGCTGCTGATGCCCATGCTCCCAGCCATGGCCCGGGCCGGCGAACCGCCCCCCACTGCCCCGCCCATGGGACCGCCGGTGCCGGTCGAGTTGCGCATCACCGAGGTCATGGCCGATCCGCTCTTGCTGGAGGATAAAGCCGGCGAGTACATCGAGATCGCCAATGTTGGCGCCACGACTGTGGTTGTCGCTGGACTGCAGCTGGTCCTGCCGTCGGGCAAGACGCTGTCGTTGACCACTGCCGGCAAGAGGAAGCTGCCGCCGGGCGGGGTGCTGGTGGTCTGCCCGCTGGGTAATCGGGCTGGGGCGGTCGCGTTGAAAGGGATGCGTCTGCCGGATCGGGCGGGAAGGGTCGAGCTGCGGCGCAAGGGGCTGCTCCTGGACGTGGCGCAGTGGACCCGGAAGTGGCCCTGGCCGAAGGGGCAGGCGGGGCGGTCGTTGGAGTTGAAAGGGCCTCGGTTGGATGGGCGGGTTGGTAGGAGCTGGCGGCGGAGTCGGGTGCCGTTGTTCGGAGTAGAGCGGGGGAGTCCGGGGGTGGTGGCGTGGTTGAAGAAGCGGTGAGGGGGCAGTGGGGGATTGCCGGTGTCCTCGCCGTCGGAGCCACGGCGTCCTCGCCGTCGGAGCCACGGCGTCCCCTTGGGAGCGCCGGCGTCCCCGCCGGCGGCTTGCGGGCGTCCCCGCCCGCCCGCTGGACACCTGAACAACGCGATCCGAAGATCGGCCCATGAAAGACCTGAGAACCCTCTCCGCTGACGAGCTTCGTCGGCGATTTGCTTCCGAGCGCAGCGGCCGGCTGGTGCTGACGCGGCTGGTTCGGGCGACCATTGAGCAGGCGTTGGGCGAGATTCGTGCGGGTCGTGAGCCGGCGGTGGACGGCAACATCCGGACGTTCTGGTATCGGTGGTTGAAGCCGATTGTGGGGCGGTTGTCGCCGGGCGAGGTCGGCCGCAAGGATCCCTACCGGGTCATGGTTCGCGAGCTCGCCGAAATGGTCGGCGTCGAGCGCCGCTTCGACTACCGAGACTTCGGCTTCGTCGACGAGAACTGGGAGAACCGGCGGATCGGCATCGGGCGGCCGCAGGTCATCGTGTTCGCCGAGAAGACGGGCTGGATTCGACTGCTGCGGCGGGTTCATGCCCGACACGACGTCACGGTGTTGGCGCTCGGCGGCAAGCCGAGCCTGCTGACTTCGGAGTACACGGCCCGCCACGTGGCCCTGGCGATGACAGCGGCGGGTATCGGCGGTGGCGTGTCATTGCTGGCGCTGGTGGATTGGGATCCCGATGGCGCCATCGTCGCACGTTCTTTCGCCGATCAACTGCGGCTTTTCGGGCTCGAGGTCGCGGCGATGGAGTTGCTGGTCCGGCCGCAGCGTTTCGATGGCAAGACGCTGCGGATGCTCGGGCGGGACCTGGCACAGACAGCGGCCGCGCGGAGCTGGCTCGAAGACGGCGGCGGTGTCGCTGGCCGACCGGTGGGTTTGTCGGCCGAGGCGATGCCGGCGACGCAGGCCGAGGCGTTGGTGGCGGAACGGATCGAAGCGATCGCGCCACGCGCGTCGTTGGCGGTCGTGCCGCGGCAGAAGCTGGCCGTGGCGGCCTGGCAGGGTGAGATCGGCGTAGGCGCCGCGGGTGATGCGATGACCTTGGACGAAGGGCGGTTGGGTGAGGATGGGGTGGCTGCGGTGGCGCGTGCGTCGGACGGTGAGCGGACCGTGGTGACGTCATCGGGGCTGGCGCGGGCGGTCCTTGTGCCGGTGGAGCGATCTGGGGTCGCGTGAGCCTGGATTGGCGGAGTTGGCGCAAAAGGGCACTAGTGCCCTTTTGCAGAAGCGGTTTGATTACAGATGTTTATGCTGTTGGCGGCCGTCGAAGAAGCGCTCGCCTCATGAATCGACCACCACGTCGACATCCTCGGTACCTCGCGCGGTCGACCGACCGCTCTCACCGAGATAGAGCGGGATGACGGCGCCGCCGACAACGACGCAGCGAAGGTCTGCAGATTCGACCTGTGCGGCGACATGCGCGATGTCAGCCAGCACGGGCAGGCGCATCCCCGGCTTGAAAGCGCTTTCGCTCATTGCGGGGCCTCCATCGCGGTCCCTGGCGCTTCGATGGCCTGGCGCAGCAGATCGCTCGCGATCTTACGCCCGCGCCCGGTTCCGACACGGATCTCGTCGAGCAGGGCGAGTTGCAGGTAGAGCTCCTCGATGGCGGGTTCGCTGCTGGCGGCGATTCGGGCAGCACAGGGGTGCAAAGGCAGGAGCCCCGTGCCGAATGTAGCGCCGGTGGCGTCTGGCCACACCCACCGTCCAGCGCTGTCCTCGCTGGCGCGCCTGAGGCGGGCGAGCAGGGCGGGGTGAGAGGATGCGGTGGCGTGGCCCACGGCCGCTGGCAAAAGCTGTGCCGGGAAGGCATAGCGAACGCCATGCAGGAGGAACTCGACCATCGCCTTCGGGCGCACCTCCATCCGCGACTTGGAGAACAGGCCTGCAGCGGCCGAGCGGCGCACGGCGGCGTGCACCTGTGAGGAAGAAAGGCCGACGTCTCGGGCAATCTCGGAGTAGGTCCAGCGTGAGTAGGAGCATTGGCGGACCCGGAGCAGGACGATGACGTCTTGAGGACTGAGAGTTGGATGGCGCATGGCGAGGAGCCCTTCTGTATTCTGAAATCTAGAATATGGAATTGCTCGTCGGAGTCAAGCGGTGAGGGCCTCGGTGGGCGCTGCACTCTGTCCACCGGGTTGGCCTGAAGGGCCGTTGGCTTGAGCCCTACACCAATTCCGACCCAAACAAGAAACGCCCCGAAGGGCGTCTCGAGGACATCTACGATGTCAGGTGGCTGGGGAGAGAGTTGAACTCTCGACCTAACGATTATGAGTCGTTAGGTTTCGTGCTTCAGGCTGTTTCAGGGCGTCCCAAGATGGCAACTTGCGCTCTGAAATTACTGACAAACATCGGTGTCCCTGTTCATGCCGGTTCATCCTGTGTCACCGCCAGCAGCACCTTGAAGGGTAGCCGAAAGGTAGCCGAGATGCTAGACTTCAGGCAGTCGATTGCGGGTAGGATCTCAGTGAAAAGGTAGCCATCATGAAGTTCACCGACCTCAAAGTGCGTAACTTGAAACCGAAAGCCAAGCGATATGTGGAGTTCGAAGACAACGCCCACGGCCAAGGTACGTTGGGTGTGCGGGTTACACCGTCTGGCACGAAGTCGTTCATCCACTTCTACAAGATCGACGGGCGCAAGCGTATGACCACTCTGGGTCGCTACCCTCGGATGACCGTGGCGGAGGCCCATGAGGCATTCGCTGTTGCCGCGCGCGCGGTTACCGAGGGCGGCGACCCGGCGAGCGGTGCCGTGGCTGAAAATGTGCGGCGGCGCCGCGCATGGAAGGTCAGCGATCTCGCCGAGGAGTACATGGAGAAGTGGGCGAAGGCTCCTCAACCCAATGGAGAGCCGCGCAAGCGAAGTTGGGAACAGGACCAGGGCATGATCGACAATCACGTGTTGCCTTCGATTGGAAATCTGCGACTCGAAGATGTCCGCCGCCGTGACATCGTTGACTTGCTTGATGGGATCGTCGCTGCGGGTTCACCCGTGCAGGCCAACCGGGTACGCGCGCTGGTCAACATGATGTTCAATTTCGGGGTCGCTCGGGACCTGATCGAGTTCAATCCTTGCCACGGCGTCCCAGTGCCTACTACTGAGACGGGCCGTGATCGCGCGTTGACGGCTTCCGAGGTCAAGGTGCTACTTGAAGGTCTGCCCGAAAGTCCGATGTGGACGGCGACTCAGTTGGCGCTCTTGTTCTTGTTGGTGACCGGGCAGCGTCCCGGGGAAGCGGTCGGAGTGGAGTGGGCAGACATCAACGTGCCAGATCGTTGGTGGACTATTCCGGCGGTGAAGGTCAAGAAGAAGAAGACCCACGGCCTTCCCTTGTCGCCGCAGGCGATGCAGATTCTTACGCTGGCGAAAGCGCAAGACATGGGCACAGGTGCGGTCTTCCCGTCGAAGCGAGGCGGGGGATTGATGGTACACTCGGTCTTCGTACCCGGCCTGGCTCGGGCTCGGCCAGTGCTGGGCATCGCGCACTTCACCGCACATGATCTGCGACGCACAGCAACCACACACATGAGCGAGATGGGGACGCTGCGACTCGTGTTGCAGAAGATCCTCAACCATTCCGATGGAAGCGTGACATCTGTCTACGATCGGTACGAATACGCTTCGGAGAAACGGGAGGCGCTGGAGGCTTGGGGTCGAAGACTGGACGAATTGGGGCTGCAAGACTGCCTAAACGCCATCGAGTCCGTCATCAAGCGCCGCCAAGCCTCAAGGTGGTGGCAGGCCCGGCACGGCGGCAAGCAGTCGGACAGCGGCAGCGATGGCTCGGGGAGTTGATGGCGTAGCAACCGCCCTTTCAGATGACCAACAGCCCCTCTCATGTTGGCTCAGGCCGTCGTAATCATTCCCTACTTTCTCAGAACTCAGATTTCGGCAGTGCGCCGGGACCTTGGCTCGGTGTGCCGCGACTACCCCACCATGAAGGCAAACGGGGCCTGGCCTTGCGCAACGGCTGCCTGACGCAAGGCCGCCATCAGTCACCCACGCCATCTCCTCGGCCTGGCCACTCCGTCGCCCACCCCTCACGCTCGCGCCGCTCGACGTGCTGCTCCAGCACCGCCTCCACGTCGCACGACTCCA
>CAYTLW010000223.1:0-6282 GCA_964438735.1 uncultured Enterobacteriaceae bacterium
CACACCTCTTCCCGAGTCCAGGAAACTGGGGAAGTACCTACGGTCCGTCGAACTACCAGCCGCCGTCCTGCTCCAGCTCGTCCAGCTCGTCCAGCAGTCGATCCCGCTCCTCGTCGCTGATGTCCGAGGTGGAGTCCTCGTCGCCGTCCCCGCGCTCCGGGCTCACATCGTCTTCTTCCCGGCGAACGGGGCGGCGCCGGGCGACGCGCCAGAGCAACGTACCCAGCAACAGGATCGCACCACCGATGACCCCGGCGGGCACCATCCAGCCACGCTTCTTCTGGCGTCGGGGCAGCAGCCACTCCCGGTCCACCTGCTCACGAGAGGAGACGCTGGCGTTGTATTCGGCCAGGTAGTAGTCGACGATCTGGTCGTTGGAGAAGCCCAGGGCGAGCCAGATCCGGGCCCGCCGCTTGTACTTCACCGCCGGTGTGCAGCCGAGCTGGCAGTTGGAGAAGTAGACGGTCGCCTTGCACCCGTCGCAGACGCAGCGCACGTTCTCCAGGAACCATCGATAGGCCACCCGATCATAGCGGAACAGCTCCTCGTACTCGGGGCTGCGGGTGACGAAATCGGACTCCAGGGCGGCGGCGACCCGGCGCCGATCGCCGCGCATGTGCGCCGGCACCTTCTGCAGGGTGTCGGACAGGTCGGCGCGGATTCTTTCGGCGTATTTACACGCACATTGGTTCGCGGAGAGCGAGCGGTCGCGGTCGATCTTCATCTCGCTGCCTTCGAAGCAGGCGCAGGCGAGCGATTCGTGGAGTTGGTCGATCGCCGTCTTGTCGGCGGCCTGCAGCGAGCTCGTCAGCAAGACCAACATCGCGACAGTCATGCACAACCTGCGGGCCATCCACTCTCCTTCGGCCGGCCGGGCCGGGCGGCATCATTCCACCGGCGGCGGTCACCGGCAAGCGATCCTCGACATGTTCGGGTCCGTTGTTACACACTGGCTGGTCGAGCGTGCTCGCCCGCTCGGAGGCTGAACGATGCGTTGCGTGGTCGCCTCAGTAATCGCGATCCTCTTCGTCGTATCAGGACCTGCGGCGCTGGCCGCCATTGTCTGCCCAGAAGGCGCCGAACAGCGCACCGAACGAGATCCTGAACTCGGCCTGCCGGCCTGGTCCTGCTTCCACCATGGCGTGCGCAACGGCCGCTACCTGGTGCCCAGCCAGGATGGGCGTGTGGTCCTGCTCTCCGTCTCCTACGTCAACGGCCTGCGCACCGGCACCTATACGCAACGCCACCGCAATGGCCAGATCGCGGCCACAGGTGGCTACGCGTATGGGATGCGGGATGGGGTCTGGAGCTTCTGGAATCGGCGCGGCAAGAAGCTGGGGACCTACAC
The DNA here is from genome assembly GCA_964438735.1 of uncultured Enterobacteriaceae bacterium. Classification (GTDB taxonomy): domain Bacteria; phylum Myxococcota_A; class UBA9042; order UBA9042; family UBA9042; genus CAYTLW01. The sequence continues at coordinate 1,349 of CAYTLW010000223.1, forward strand.
CCTCTCTCTGGGGTCGGGCGACGTGGTGCTGTGGTGGGATGATGGCCGCAAGCGGGGCGCCGGACGGCTGGAGGCTGGCGTCCGTCACGGACCTTGGACCTTCTGGCGCGCCGACGGAACGCTGCGTGAGCGGGGCGCCTACCGAGAAGGGCTGCGCCACGGCGTGTGGCATTTCTACAACCGCGCCGGCAAACCCAACGGCACGGTGGTGCTCAATCGCGGCACCGGCTTGATGGTCGCCTGGCACGAAAACGGCCATCGAGCGGCCTACGGGCGCCTGGAAGGGGGTCGAAAGGCCGGTCTGTGGACCTACTGGCACGACAACGACACGCGCTCCATGCAGGTCAGCTACGTCAACGACCGCTACCACGGCGTGGTCATGGGCTGGCATCGCAACGGCGTGCGCGCCTACGTCGCCGAGTACGTCAACGGTCGAGAGCACGGCATCGAACGCCGCTGGGATGAGTCCAAGCGACAGGTGGTGGAGCGGCGCTGGCGCGCCGGCAGCGTCGACGGCATCGCCCTGTACTGGCGCGCCGATGGCGTCTTCGCGGAGGCCCTGTGCTTTACCAATGGCCGCTTCCGCTGGCGGCGATCGGGGCAGGAGATCCAGCACTTCGCCGCGCCGCAGCGTGAACATCCGGCTGGCCAGCCGCTGCCTATGGCACCGGACGCCGCCGAGGCGCTGGCTCGTCGATTGCCTTGTCCTTGAGCCCTACTTGCAACGTAGGCGCACGTCGTCGACCCACACCTTCAACGATGGGTTCAGCAGCCCCTTGTGGATCAGAAACGCCGGCTGCACCCAGCGGCCGTAGAGCGGCGGCGGCACATCGCCCACCACATGCGCCCAATCCTCGCTGTCTTCGCAGAATCCCTTGAGCGATTTGGCGTCATCCCAGTTGACCAGCTCCTTGAAGGGCCAGCCGAAGAGCGCCATCTCGAAGACATCATCGAAGGGGCACTTGGCCTTGCCCACCTCGACGCGGGCCTGGAATGTATACATGGCGCCCAGCACCGGCATGCGCACGGCCGAGGTGCCGGGGGTGGCCATCAAGCCAGCGGTGGAGTCGCCCTTTTCCTTGTCGTCATGGCTGGCGAAGGCGGCGTTGGGTTTGCTGATGGCGTCGTCCGAGGCGAGGCTCCACGTCATGGTCATCTGGGGCGACTTCTTGGCCACCGTCCAGCCGTGCAATCCGCCAGGTTCGAAGGTGGCCTCGAAGCAGGTGTAGTCGCACTTGCCGGTGACCGCCACGTTGTCGATCTCCACGGTGCCGGCGGCGTCGTTGCCGGCGGCGGTGATCACCTCGGCGGTGACGTCCACGGTCTTGCCGACCCAGGCGGCCAGGTCGACCTTCAGGACCTTCCAGTCCGCCAGCGCGGCACACTGCTCGTGCACGACCTTGTCGGCCACGCGGATGCGCAGCAGGTCGCCCGTACACCCTTTGGCGCCGAGCACCGGTGCGCGCAACGCCAGGCGCAATTCGCTGCCCTTGGCCGGCTCGATGCCGGGGATGCGCAGCGTCGCCACCTGCTTGCCGCCCGGTGGCGTGCCCTTCCAGCTGGCGCGCAGCATGGCCTTGCCGCCGTGCGCGCCGCCCTTGACCCGCTTCCAGGCGACGTAATCCGGCTTGCCGGCTTCGGTGCGCCAGGGTTGCGGCAGGGCCGGGAACAGGAAGCTGGTCGGCCGCACGGTCAGGTCCATGCGCTCGACGTGTCCGGCCAGGCACGCGGGGCTGCAGCTGCCCGACAGGCGGATGTCGTCGATGTGGATCAAGCCGGATGATGTCTTGGCCGTGCCCGCACGCGCACGGAACATCAACTCCAGGGGGCCACCCCGGAAGGTGCCCAGGTCCACCTCGACGGTCTCGAAGCCCTTCTTGTCCAGTTTGGCCTTCTGCGAACTCGTGCAGCGCTGCCAGACAGGCTGCCCGTTGGCGAACAGACTCAGGGTGTCGGCGGCGCAGGCGGCATCGCCGACGGTCATGGCCAGCTTGAAGCGCAGCACGGGCACCAGGGCGTCGGCCTCGAGGTAGAGGTTGCGATGGATGTAGGCGGCGTCCAGGAAGCCGCTGCCACCGCCGGGGGGCGAGCCATTCCAGGCGATCTTCAGGGCATGCTTGCCGACCGACGTCTTGGCGGCGTCGTACTCCCATTTCAGCCAGCCGGAGTCCTCGGTCGTGCCGGCCCATTGTTGCGGATAGGGGAACTCGAAATACTCCTCGATGCAGTCGTCACAGCCGGCGATGGGTTTGCCGAAGCCACACTTGATGTCTTTGGCGCAGCCGGCCGCGCCGGTGTTGCCGGTGCCGGCGCAGTTGCCGCCCAGGCAGATGTCGAACGCGGTGCAGGCGTCGCCGTCATCGCAGGAGGTGCTGTTGGGCGCTGGCTTGAACAGGCAGCCGCCCGAAGCCGGGTCGCAGACGCCCTTGATGCAGGCGCTGCCGGCGTCGCAATCCACCGGGGTGCCGACGCACTTGCCGGCTGTGCAGGCATCGCCCCAGGTGCAGGGCGCGCCGTCCTTGCAGGGCGTGCCGTCGGCCTTGTTGCTGATCTCGGTCTTGCCCGTGGCCGGATCGCACTTGACCACCAGGCAGGGGTTCGACGCGGCGGCGCCGCCGCTGCCGCCGACGCACTCGCCCTCCAAGCAGATGTCCTTGGTGGTGCAGGGGTCGCCATCATCGCAAGGGATGCCGGGCTGCGAGGGGCTGTTCTTGCAGCCGGCGGTCATCAGGCAGGCGTCGATGGTGCAGGGGTTGCCGTCGTTGCATTTGAGCACCGGTCCGGGCGAGCACTCGCCGCCCTCGCAGCGGTCGTCGCCGGTGCAGAAGACGCCGTCATCGCACTTGGTGCCGTCGGGGATGGCCTTCTCGATACATCCCTTGCCGTCGACGCAGGTGCCCAGCAGGCAGGGATCGCTGGACGGACAGGACGTATTCTTGCCCACGCAGACGCCCGCGGCGCAGACGTCCTTCTGGGTGCAGGTCTGACCGTCATCGCAGGTGGCGCCATCGGGCTGGGCGGCCTTCTTGCACTCGCCGTTGCTGCCACAGATGGCCTTGAGACAGGTGTCCTGCCCGGTGCCAGCGACCTTGCCGGCGCAGTCATCGTGGGTCTCGCACGCGACCTTGGCCACCGGGACGTCTGCGCCCGCATCCACGCTTGCGTCAGCGGGTGTGTCGTTGTCCTCGAACCAGCCGCAGCCAGAATTCACGCCGACGAGACCGAACACAAGCAACGTCACCAGGGTTCTTCGTATGCCTACCAAGACGCGCACCTCCGTAGCGCCAGAAGGATGGCAAACGCCGGTCGATCCAGCAATGTTGCCCGCCATCGCGCACCGTCAGGGCCCAGAGGTGCCCTCGCGGCCCGCCTGTGGCAACCTGCCGCGGCCCCGAACCCGGAGACCCGCCATGTCCGAAAGCCCATCCACCTCCACCCCGGTGCTCGCCCAGGTGCGCGCCATGGGCTGGAACTTCTGGATCGCCAACATCATCGAGGCGGGCGAACGGCTGGCCTTCTTCGGTGTGCGCGCCGTGCTGCCGCTGTACATCGCCGGCACCTCGGCGGGCGCGCTGGGCCTGTCCATGTCCGAAAAGGGCCTGATCTACATGGTCTGGGCCCTGCTGCAATGCCTGGTGCCCATGGTCTCGGGCGGCTACACGGACGCATACGGGTATCGCAAAAGCATGTTCGTGGCCTTCGCCATCAACATCGGCGGCTACGCCCTGATGGCCAACGCCGCCGACTTCTGGTCCATGATGGCGGCCGGCTGCCTGGTGGGCCTGGGCACGGCGATCTTCAAGCCGCCGGTGCAGGGCGCGGTGGCCAAGTCCCTGGATGAGACCAACTCCGGACTCGGCTTCGGCATCTTCTACTGGGTGGTCAACATCGGCGGCTTCCTGGCGCCCATGGCGGCGGCGTGGGCGCGCGGCGACGAGACCACGCCCACCTGGAGTCTGGTCTTCTACGGCGCGGCCATCGTGACGGCCTTCAACTACCTGCCGGCCATCTTCCTCTTCCGCGAGCCCGAGATCGACCCCGTGGCGCGCGACAAGAGCCCCATGGAGGTCTTCATCGGCACCCTTACGGTGCTCTGGAAAGACCAGAAGATGCTCCGCTTCCTGCTGGTCATCTCGGGCTTCTGGTTCATGTTCATGCAGCTGTGGGACCTGCTGCCGAACTTCATCGACGAGTGGATCGACACCCGCGACGTGGGCGGCGTGCTGGTGAGCCTCTTCGGCGACGGCGCCGGCTCCTTCATCGAGGCCGACGGCGCGGCCAAACCCGAGATCCTGATCAACATCGACTCCTTCGCCATCATCCTGCTGGTGCTGCCGCTGAGCTGGTTCTTCGGTCGCTACCGCATGATGACCGCCCTGGTCCTGGGCATGGGCATCGGCCTGCTGGGCTTCGTCGGCGCCGGCATGAGCCAGGTCGGCTTCTTCTGCGCGGCCATGATCTTCGTCTTCGCCATCGGCGAGATCATCTGCAGCCCGAAGTTCTCCGAATACATCGGCATGACCGCGCCGCCGGACAAGAAGGCGCTCTATATGGGCTACTCCAACATCCCCTTCGCCATCGGCTGGGCCGGCGGCAACCTGGTCTCGGGCGTGCTCTACGACGCTTTCGCCTCGCGCACGACGTTCGCACGGCAGATGCTGGTGGAGAAGTTCGACCTGACCGTCGACGCCGCGGCAGCGCTGGCGCCGGCCAAGGTATTGCCCACCCTGGTCGAAAAGCTGGGCGATGGCGCGACCTCCTACAGCGCCACCAAGCTGCTCTGGGAGCAGCACGATCCGTGGATCGTCTGGGTCATGTTGGGCGCCATCGGCCTCGCCTCCCTGCTGGGTATGCTGGTGCTGGCCCGGGGTACGAGCGACTAGTTCGACGGTCCCGAAGCACTTCCCCAGTTTGGCGTCCAAGCCATGTGCCGC
>CAYTLW010000224.1:0-6074 GCA_964438735.1 uncultured Enterobacteriaceae bacterium
GCACATGGCCTGGACGCCAAACTGGGGAAGTGCTTCGGGACCGTCGAACTAGGAGGCTTCCTCGCCTTCGAGCGCGGTGGCCAGCGGCAGCTGAATCCGGAACGTGCTGCCGTCGCCAGGCGCGCTGCTCACTTCGATGCTGCCGCCGCTCTGGCCGATGATGCCATGGCAGGTGGCCAGCCCGAGGCCGACACCGCGGCCCACGCCCTTGGTCGTGAAGAAGGGCTCGAAGAGGTGGCTCTGCGTGTCCTCGTCCATGCCGACGCCCGTGTCCTCGATGGTCAGCACAGCGACCTCCTCGCCGTTGCCGTCGGCCGATGCCGCCTCGGTCTTGAGCTTCAGCTGGCCGCCCTCGGGCATGGCGTCGTTTGCGTTCGACATGATGTGAGTGAGCACCTGGCGCAATTGCGTGGGATCCACGGCCACTGGCAGGGGCGTCGTCGACGGCTCGTAGTGCACCTCGACGCCTTCGCTGGCAGCGGTATCGAAGAGGTCGGCGATCTGGCCGACGAAACGCTCCAACTCGACCACGGAGACCGTTTGCCGCTGGCGACGGCCGTAGGCCAGCAGCTGGCCGGTCAGGGTCGCGGCCCGGCGCGCGGCCGTCATGATCTCGTCCAGGTCTTCAGCATCCTGTTGCGTCAAGCGGTCGGAATAGCGGACCTCTTCGGACAGGCCCAGGATCACTGTCAGCAGGTTGTTGAACTCGTGCGCCACGCCACCAGCCAGACGACCGAGCGACTCCATTCGCTGCGCCTTCACGAGGCGTCTTCGCATGTCGACGGCATCGCTGATGTCGCGAATGATCAGCGCACCTCCCTGCTCGTCGTTCCCAAAGGCGCGCATGGTCAAGGCGACCTGGCGGATCGTGCCGTCGGCGCGGGTGAACTCTTCTTCGAGGTCGCCGTCCAACTGCCAATCGCCGCAGGCACGCGACAGGTCGCACTCCGATTCACCGCAACAGGATTCGGCATCGACCGCGGCGGCGGCGCAGGCCCTGCCTCGGTGCAAGATGGCGTGAAAATGCGCTCCGATGAGCTCGCTGCGCTCTCGTTGCAGGAGGTCTTCAGCGGCCTGGTTGGCGAAGGTGATGCGGCACTGCCGGTCGACGCCGATGATGCCTGCGCCCACCGCCTCGAAGAGGGTCGAGAGCCGCCGTTCGTTGCTGGCGACCATCTCCCGGGCCACCGTCAGCTCCTCCTGTAGCTCCGCGTTCTCCAGGGCGATGCCCACGTGGTATCCGAGGATCGCGACTGCCACCAGGTCGTTGGCCTTCAGTCGGGCGCCGGAAGCGTTCAAGATGCCGACGACTTCGCTCCCCCGAAACACCGGCGCGAAGGCCGCGGGTCGGCCGCCAATCCGGCTCAAGATCGGCCCCACCAGTGGCCTCGCAACAGGCGGCAGCATCTGGGTGATGGTCTCGGAGTTGTTGTCCAGCCAGATGGGCTCACCACGTTCGATCACGTCGGCGTATACGCGCACCTTGCGCAGGTCAATCTCGTGGCCGACCGTGCGAAGCCCCAGCCTGCGCTCGAAGAAACGCACGGGCGGACTGACAGCAGCCGCCTCGACGCGCGCTTTTTCACCGCGCACCAGTGAGATGCTGCCGGATAACTGTAGCGCCTCGAGCTGCTCCTGGAAGGCCTGGAAGACGGCCGCGCGAGATCTCGCCGCGCGCTGGATCTGCGCCGCTGCCCTACCAACCGCCTCGAAAGTCGCGGTGTCGCTCATGGGTCATCCGTCGCGCGCCAATCGCCCCCCGGGTAGACTGGACGCAGAAGTAGACACTGCGCGCGATTTTATCACACCTGGAGGTCTGCAACAACGACAACCGGGTCGATACACGGCATCGCGCTGCCTCGATTCAGCCGTCGGACGCTGGCGTCGGCTCGCCGAACCCGAGGTCAGCGAAGGCCGCTCGGAGAATCGCCGAATCGCCCATGCCGGATACGGCCTCGACGGCCACAGACACGGTCGGCGCGCCTACCAGTGGCTTTTTGACGCCCATCTCTACCAACAACGCCCGCTTGAGCTTGACCTGCAGCGCCACGACCGACCAACCGGCGACGTCGATCTCGAAGCCGGCCACCTCGCCGATGTCGCGTCCGTCCTGGCTGAGTACCTTCGTGCCGAGCAGTTCACGGGTCGTTCGGGCTGTCATGGGGCCTCCTTGGCGGTCTTCTGCGACCGCGGATCGGCCGCATCGTGGCAGACCTCCCCGCGACACGCCAGCGACACGCGGCGATTGCGGCAGAGGGCTCGCGATCAGTTGGTCAGCATGTCGACTGGCGCCTGCCGGGGCCGGTCGGCCACCCAATGCGGCCATGTTCCCACGCCGGGCATTGCCGACCCGCCCCTCCGTAGCCTAGCCTTGCTGGCGGCGAACCGCGCCGTGGCCCGGTTCTCCGCCAGCCGCTCGGTTGCTCGAGCGCGACCAAGGACACGCGATGAACCCGGGACCAAACGCCCGCCACTGTGCCCGCTGCAATGTCGAGGTGACCGGTCGATTGTGTCCCCGTTGCGGCGGCGTCGCGACCACCGCGGCGCGCGATATGGGCGCACTCGACGCCGAGACCGTCAACCTGAGAAAGAAGAAGGCGCCCAAAGTCCGCAAGAAGTCGCGAATGGGGTTCGGCGGCGCCCGGGCCGCCAACGCACGTCCAGCGCCACCGCCAGCGCCAGTGGTCGACGACCTGGATTACGAAGACCCAGAGCCGCCGCCGACGCGCGTTGTCGACGCGGTCGAGCCGCCGCCATCGTCAGAGTTCGCGCCGGCTGCGGCACCAGTTCGCCCGGCGCCCAAACCCGCCCCAGCGCCCAAGCGGGCCCCAACTTCCAAACCGGCTCCGGCGCCAGGACCCGCTCCGGCGCCCAAACCCGCTCCACCGAAGCTCAGGGCCAAGGCGCCCGCCAAGCCCCGGCCCCAGCGGCCGGCCCGACCGGTCAACTCTCGGCGCCCCAAGCCAGCGGCGCGGCCACCAGCGCCCGACGAGATGCCCACCATCCCGCCTCCGTCGGCAGATGACGCCCCGCCTGCGTTGCCCGAGGAGCCGGAGCCCGACGTACTGCCGCCGCTGCCGCCGGAGAAGCCGGCGCGGGCCACGAAGCGGAAGAAACCACGGCCGGCCTCAGCGCCGCGCCCCGCCCCCAAGGCGCAGGGGAGCGCACGACCGCGGTCGAAGAAGGCGCCCGCTCCACCTCGGCCCAAAAGATCGAAGAAGGCCGCTCCGCCGCCGTCCGTCAAACTCAGCGGCGCGCTCGCCCGGCCGGCGCCCGCCGCGCCGGAACCAGACGCCAACGTCACCCGGCTGGACTTCGAGTTCACGCTCACCGGTCATCGCGGCGAGGCCCCGCGGGTGCGCATCTGGGTCGACGCCAACCGCGACGGCCAGATGGACGCCGAAGAACAGGTTCGACCGCTGCAGCGAGAGCGGACCACGTGGCGCGGTTCGTACATGCTGCCCGGCGGCACGTCGCGCGAGATCGGATTCCGCGTCATCGTATCGGCGAATCCCGGCACGCGGTGGCGATTGCGGGTATTCAGCGATCGCCCGCGCCGCCACATGGTCCACCAGCAGGTCGACCGGATGCAGCGGGCGGAAGAACGCATCATTGGCTGGTGCAGCGGTTGACGCCTCGGAGGTTCCACATGTCTCGTTATGCAGTCGCTGGCCTGGTCGCTTTGGTCGGCCTGGCCACGGCCCACCATGCTGGCGCCGTGCCGGCCACGACTACGGTTCAGGCGGCCCTTCGCGGTCCTGCCGGGGGACCCGTATCCGACGGTGCCTACCAGGTGGGCGTCGCGCTGTACCAAGCGGCCAAGGGCGGCCAGTCGGTGTGGAGTGAGGGCCCGTTCGACGTCGCGGTCAGCCACGGCGTATTCGCCATCACCTTGGGCCAGGTCAAGCCGCTCGGTGGCAAGCTCTTCGCGGGCAAGGCCCTGTGGCTGGGCGTAACCATCGGCAACGAACCCGAGTTGCCGCGGCGCCCGGTACACGCCGTGCCGATCGCGCTGCGGGCCGGCACCGCCGAGGCCCTGTCCTGCTCGGGCTGCATTGGCACCGCTCAGCTGGGCAACGGCGTGGTATCGGCGGCCAACGTGGGCTTCACCTTCGCCGGCAGCTCGGCCAAGGGCGGCGCCGCGACCAGCGCCCTGGACCTGCAGTGCAGCGGCTGCGTCAGCGTCGCCGAGATGAAGCTCGACGGCGACCTGGATCTGGGCGGCAACGCGCTCAAGGCCAAGAAGATCGCCGCGGCAGAGATCAGCGCCAGCGCGATCCTGGCCAGCAGCTTCGTCGGCGACGGCAGCAAACTCACCGGCCTGAAGGTGCCCGCAGGCAGCTGCAAGAAGGTCGGCGAGGTGGTCAAGGGCATCGCCGCGGACGGCAGCTTGATCTGCGTCAGTGGCGGCTTGCCACCCGACGGCCTGGAACAGGTCTCCAACGGGCTGTTGACCAACCGATTCGTCTACGTCAACGCCAGCGCCAGCGCGCCAACGCCCATCGCGGACAACAACCCCATCGGCAGCAGCGACACCATCACCGTAGCCGATCGTGGCGTCGCCCAGGCGTTGACGGTGCAGGTGGATGTGAGCAACTCCGACATCAGCAAGCTGACGTTGCGACTGATCGACCCCAAGGGCGCCAAGTACACCTTGCACCAGGGCGGCCCCAAGGGGACCTCCATCAAGACCAGCTATCCAGACAAGGCCAAACCCAAATCGGGCGATCTGGCCGGCTGGGTGGGCGCCAACCCAAAGGGCAAGTGGACCCTGCAGGCCATCGACACGGCGTTCACCAACAACAAGAACGACGGCGCCATCAAGGCCTGGAGCGTCACCGTGCAGACCCTGTCGGACAAGCAGGTGGCGGCCAAGGGCGCCTTCCAATTCCACGTCGCGCAGAGCCATCCGCTGCCGTGTGAGGCGGCGACCTTTGGTCTGAGCTACGCCAACGACAAGGACAAGGCGCTGTACATCTGCAGCGGCAAGCAGTGGGTCCCCTTCCCCCTGGCAGCGCCGGGTACGCAGGATAACGCTGCCGCCAGCTGCCTGGAGATCCTGAAGAAGTCGCCCCTGTCCAAGGACGGCCCCTACTGGCTCAAGATCGGCGGCAAGGCCGTGCCTGTCTGGTGCGACATGACCACCCACGGGGGCGGCTGGACGCAGTTGTTGCGCGTCACCGGCACCACTTTCGAGTGGTCATCCAAGCACTGGACCACCGCCACGACGCTCAATCCAGGCAAGGTGCAGCCGGCCTGGGATGACGCCAAGTTCGCCACCTTCAACGAGCTGGTGGTCGGCGAGGTGCTGCTGAAGTCCAAGGCCGGCAAGTTCACGGTCCTCAAGCTGCCGTCTTCGGACAAGGCGCTGCTGGGCCACTTCAAGGGCCCGGCCAAGGTGCTGCAATACGTCGCCGGCGCGGCCACGCCACTGGAGCTGGTCAACGGCCAGAAGGTCGGCACCTGCAACCCGCCGTGGCGGCTCAACAGCAAGGGCAGCCACAAGGCCTGGATCCGGCTGGGTGGCTGGGCCACCAAGACCTGGAATTGCGGCTACGGCAACGACGCCAGCGGCTCGCCCACCGGCGCGCACCTGATCGGTTTCGGCTTGCGCGATGATGAGTGGGGGCCGTTCAAATGGAAGATCAAGAGCTTCGGCATCCGCGACGCCCACGACGCGGGCCACATCGGCCAGACCGTCTCGTCCGGGCAGATCTGGGGCAGGTAGTCCAGGGGCGACAGGATCGGAAGCCGGAGGTGCCCGAAGCGGCGGGGTCTGTTAGTTTACCCGCGCGCTCTCCCGCATGAGGCGGGGGCGCGAGGCCATGACCGGGCTGACGATGCGCACCAGAGCGGCCAATCCACAACGCGCGCTATGCCTTGTGTTGACGGCGTCGTTGATTGCGGTGGCGTCGTTGATTCCGGCGGCGGCGACCGCGCAGGCCGCCGCGCCGGCAGATGGCGCCAAGGTGGATCGGGCCCCGGCAAAGAAGACGACGAGTCCCGGGGCCGAAAAGGCGTACATGCTCGCCCTACCACGTATGGGCAGCCTGAGCCGCAGGCGCCAACCTGAC
>CAYTLW010000225.1:0-6053 GCA_964438735.1 uncultured Enterobacteriaceae bacterium
CGCGGCGGGGCCCTGGGGGGGGGGCGGCCGGGGGGGGCGGGCCGCGAGTGTGTCGCCCGTTTCGTTCGGCGGTGTCGGCGGAGCCGTTGGGCGACTCAGTCATGCTCAGTCGGCGACGGGCCCGGTCAATTCCAGCGCTTCGCCGCTGAATGACTGGTTGCCCCATACGTCGGTGGTGGTCAGCGCCAGGACGTACTTGCCGGCCGGCGCCTTGTCGATCAACAGCGGCAGCTTGCCATCTTTCGGCACAACGACGCCGGCGCCCGCCTCGATGGTCTGGGTCGCGCCCGTGTTGGCGTCCACAACGACCAGGATGGGCACGAAAGTGACCTTGGGATCCATCGCTGCCAGAGACTTCAAGGGCAGCACGCTGGCCTGGGTCCCTTCACCGAAGGCGAATTTCGAGGCGCTCATCTCGTCGCTGCCGAACAACAACGTGCCCACCAATTTGCTGCCGTCGCTGGCCTTGACGAGTCCTGGGATGCCCAGCAAGGGCGCCTGAAAGTCGCCGGACTTGGTGCCGGCGATCAGCCAGGGACGCGGGCTCACGGGCACGAAGTCCTGGCTGTTCTTGCCCATGCCCAGCACCTCGCCGCTCCAGCCGAAGTTGAACGTGCCGGGCTCGATGGCGCCCATGGCCATGGTGCCCAGGATGAACAGCTGAGTCGGGTTTTCCGGGTGCGCGGCCAACAACGAGATGTCGACCATGGCCACATCCTTGTCGGCCGTAGAGAAGGTCAGGGTGGGCGGGTCCGCGGCCGTGGGCTTGGATGGCACATCCATCAGGGTCTGCACCGTGGGCGGTTTGCCGTCGTTGGCTTTGACGATCTCGCTCATGGTTGAGCTCCATTCGGCGGCTTGATCCCAGGTCTTGGCCTTGCTGCCGTAGGCGCTCAGCACCTTGTCGGTCGTCTGCTTGGCCAGGCCGAGCAGCATGTGCACCCCGCGCTGCGCCTTCCGGATATCGCCCTGGGAGCTGCCGATGATCAGCTTGTCCATGGTCTTGCGCACCACGTCGGCCGCGTCCGAGACGGCGTCGTCGTCGGCCAACCCCCACATGCCGTCCAGGAACAGCCCCACATCGCGCAGCAGGGAGGTCTGCGTCGGATCGCCGACCACCGAAGAATAGACGGGCAGGGCGTTGAAGGTGCTCAAGCCAAACAGCTCGAAGCTGAAGGTCTGGCTGTCATAGATGGCGTCCGAGAGCGCTCGAAACGCCTTGGAGAAGTCGGCCCATGCCGTCATGTCCAGGGCTACGTGGGAGCGGATCAGCTTGTCGTCGATGCCCGCGGCCTTGTGATGAGCATCCCAGATGGCCACCTCCTGCTTGGCGAAGGTCAGCGCGTCCGCGTCGGGATTGGCGTTGAGGTAGTTCAACACGCCCTTGTAGTCCCAGCCGTCGCCGTAATCGATCTCCGCGTTTGCGATGTACACCTTGGCCAGGTCCTGCAAAGGCGCGGCGATCTCCACCCCGGCCATGAGGCAGGTATCGAAGGAGAGGAACTCGAGCGGTCGCGATCCGGTGATGCCCGCACCGTCGAGCCCCGCCTTGATGGCCCCGGCCAGCGTCTCTGCGTCCATACCCTGCCCATGTCCGGTGCCGTTGGCGCTGTCGCCGCCGTAACCGCCGCTCCAGGCACCGCCGTGATCCCAGAGCAACAATCCGTAGCGGTCGGCTTTGTTCGAACCGAACGCCGATTGAATCGCGGCCGTCAGCACCTTGGGATCGTCCAGGTTCTGTTCAGCGACCGTCGTCCAGGGCTTGAGCGGCTGGCCACCGCCCAGCACCCGATACCACTCGCTGCCCGACGGGAAGGGCACGCCCTGCTCTTTGGCCGCGCTGGCGTCCCAATCGGCGAGCACGATGACCTTGATGTGAGGACCGAAGGTGGCCGCGTTCATCTCGGCCATGTCCTTGACCAGCGAGGGCGACAGGTTGTGGTCTGCATGGCCGTAGACGAAGACCGTCCACGTGGTCTTGCCCGCGGGATCCCCTGCGTCGGGGGCGCTGCCCACGTCGTTCTGGACCGGCGCGCCGCTGTCCTGCCCGGTCGTCGGGCCAGCGTCCTGGCCCCCGCCGCCAGTGTCGGTCGCCACGCCGATATCCCAGGCTGGCTGCTGGCCGCCGGGTGGCGTCGTCGGATCCGGCTCACAGCCGATGAGGAGCGTGGCGAGCGCAAGTGCGAGGAGGAGCGCGAGCGGCGCAATGCGGGGTGGGGTCGCTTTCATGCCGGGCCTCCGAGGTCGCGACTTGGGCGGGGCCGAGGAGTCTAGGCTGGCGGTTGTGGTTCTCGCAATGACAATCGAGCGGTGGGTGGTGATGCGGCGGGTGACGAGGACGACCCGCTGACTACATGGCCTGCACGCAACCGCTCAGGGGCGCGGAACCGGCCACCGGCTCGCCAGAGATGACGCAACTGTCGTTGCCGCTGAGGCTGGCCTTGTTGCCGACGGAGAAGGTCTTGGCGCTCATGAAGACGTCGCCGTTGTTGGTGACCGCGCCATTGAGCTGCAACGAGTCCAGCGCCACCATCGTCACCTTGCTGTTGGAGACCACCGCGCCGGTGCCCGCGACCCGGAGCTTGGCGCCCTTGAAGAAGACGTCGCCGACGCTCTGCAGCTGGCCGGCCCAGATGCTCATCTTGTCGCCGCCCACGAGCAGCTCCACTTCGCTGGCGCCGGCGATGGCGGCCGTCTTGCTGCTGGTGACCGACTTGGCCATCACGCGGGTCTTGCCCTTGTTCTTCAGGGTGCCGTGCAGGGCCGCGTTGGCGCCGCAGGCGATGGTGACCGCGCCGCTGCTCATCAGCGAGGCGCTCGGGCCGATGTCGAGGGCGCCGGTGACGTCCACGCTGATGGCGGTGGCGTCGAGGATGCGTCCGTCTACGCTGGCGGCACCCTTGGAAGACAGGGTCGTCGACTTGCTGTGCAGGATGCGGGCGGCGTTGCCAAACTGCAGGCTGCCCATCGCCTTCACCTCGACCTTGCCCTTCGCCTTGAGGCAGCCGTGCATCGCCACGGTCGCGCCGTCCACCAGGGCGTCCGTCGCGCCGTCGACCTCGGCGCCGGAAGCGAAGTTCAGCGCGCCGCTGGCGCGGGCCTGGAACTTGCCGGCGATGAGCGCATTCGTGGCCAGATTCAGACCGCCGATGCTGCGCAGCACCAGGTCACCCTTGCCGTTCAACGGGGCGGCCACCGGCGCCTTGCTGGTGTTGACGTTGAGCGAGCCCGCTTCCACACACAAGCGCTTGCCAAAGGCGACGCGACCGTTGACCGAAGCGGACTTGGCTTCGACGGAGACCTTCGCCATGGGCGCATCGATGCGCGCGCTGTTGGCCAATTCGAACGAGTTGGCGGCCCGCAACGTCACCGCCGTCTTGGCGTCGATGCGGCCCTCGATGGCCAGGTCGGCGGCCTCGATGAGCAGGTGCGACAGCCCCATCAGGCGTGCCTGCTTGGCGAGCGTCACCTTGCAGTCGGTGGCCACACTCAGCGAACCGCCCTTGAAGTGGAACTGACCGGTGATCAGGATCGGCGTCGTCGGCTTTGTCAGCCACTTGGCAAGCGCTTCGCCCGTGGCGATGAGGCTGGCGGCTTTGCTGTTGGCGCAACTCGGCAGCTCGTCGGCCCCGGCCAGCTCGAGCTTGCCGTTGCCGCAGGTGTCGCAACCGGTGGCGGGGCCGGCCACGCAGCTGCCCGCCTTGCAGGCGTCGCCCTGAGTGCAGGAGTCGCCGTCATCGCAGGTGAGGTTGGCGACCTTGTGCGTGCAGCCGGAATCGGCGGCGCAGAGGTCCTGGGTGCAGGCGTTGCCATCATCACAGGATGCCGGGGTCACGCCGGCGCAGGCGCCACCCGTGCAGCTGTCGTTGTGCGTGCAGGCGTTGCCGTCGTCGCAGGCGCCCGTGGCCGGACCGAAGGTGCAACCGGTGGCGGGGTCACAGGCCTTGCTGGTGCAGGGGTTGCCGTCGGCGCACTCCAGCGCGATGCCCTTGCAGGCGCCCATCGCGCAGCCATCGCTGCTGGTGCAGGCATCGCCATCATCGCAAGCGGCCTTGTTGGCGTCGTAGAGGCAGCCACCCTTGGCGTCGCAGGTCTCGGTTGTGCACGGGTTGTCGTCATCGCAGCTGGCCTCGACGCCAACGCACTCGCCGCCGTCGCAGCTGTCGTCCAGGGTGCAGGCATCATCGTCGTCGCAGGCTCCTGAAACGGCCTGGTGCTCGCAGCCCTCGCCGGCGATGCACGCGTCCTCGGTGCAGGCGCTGCCGTCGTCGCAGAGATTCGGCGCGCCGGCCTGGCAGGCGTTGGCTGCGCAGCTGTCGCCGGTGGTGCAGGGGTCGCCGTCATCGCAATCGGCGTTGTTGGCGGCGTGCTTGCAACCGCTGTCTGCGGCGCAGCTGTCGGTCGTGCACGGGTTGTCGTCATCGCAGTGGGTCGGCGTGCTGGCCTTGCAGGCACTTCCCTTGCAGCTGTCGCCGGTGGTGCAGGGGTCGCCGTCGTCGCACTGGGCTCCTGTCCACGCGTGCTGGCAGCCCTGGCCTGCGGCGCAGGAGTCGGCGGTGCAGGTATTGCCGTCGTCGCAATCCAGCGCGGTGCCGATGCACTTGCCGCCGGTGCAGGTGTCCTTGGTCGTGCACGAGTCACCATCACTGCAGCTGTCGACGCCGTCCACGGCGGCGGTCAGCACGCAGCCGCCGACCTCGTCACAGGCAGCCAGCTGGCAGGGATCGTCGCTGGTGCAGCTCTCCTCGCAGCTCGGCTCCTCGATGGGCGGAGTCGCGGTGCAAGCGGCCAGGAAGCCGACCATCAGCAGGGTTGCCGCTGTCCGGGTCGGGGTCTGTCGGGTCGTTGTGCTGGTCTGGCTGGTCATCGTCTGCTCCGCTTGGCTGCCGGTCCTCGCCGGCTACAGATCGATACTCGGACCTGGGGGTATTATCTGCAAGTACCCAAAACTATAGGGCTTTAGTCCTCGGAGGGGTCTTTGGGCCCCAGGCGCGCCGAACTGGCCGGGAGGCCGCCAGACGCAACACTGAGCGGCCATGACTTGCGCGCGCACGCCCGAGGGGCCAGGCCTCCCGACGCGTACAGAACTGCATTACGGCGTCGTACAACGGCACAGGTCGTCACCGGGCAACTCAATCTTGCGCACTTTTCCGTATCTATAAAGCGGACTTGTGGGGCAGCGTCATAACCTGGCGGTCGCTGAAGTGTCGAAACAGGCCGTTACAACGCCAAGAAGTGACAAATATATACTTGATACATGTCAACCCAAGGGTGTTGAAATCTTTTAGAACCGCATGGTGCAATTCTGAGAGTCAATCACTTATTGAGAAAAGCGAATTGGCCATGTTTGGGATGGACTGGTGCTAATCAAGAAAGTTGTTCAATACCAGGTGTTTGGGCAGATTGTGCGCCGGGGAAGAAACGGCAATTTTGGGAGAATCCGCGTCGATCCGGCTGATCTCGCTTATGCACATTCTTCTTCATAATCTGGCGAATCGGCGCCGGGATGCACGCCGAACGGCCTCAGAGTGCGGGAAAGATCGCGACAAAGAACAGGACGATGAGGCCCAACAAGGCGCCGCCTCCCAGCACGCCACAGCCGAAGGGAGCGGCCATACGTGCGCCGCCCTCGAGGAAGAAGTTGCCTGCCACGGCGGCCAGCGCGCCTGCCCAGAGGAAGCCCAGGGGGAAGGCGACGCTGTAAGTGGCCGAGACACCGGCTGACTCGGAACCGGCCGCGGCCACGCCGACGACCACCAGGCAGATGAGCGTGCCTACCGCTGCGACCGCCAGCCAGACCAGCGGCGCCATCCATGCGCGTCGTGGCTTCTCCTCGTTGGTCATGCGCCGCTCCTTGAGTCCGCAGCCTTCAACCGCCGGGTTTCCATGGTGCGGGGTCGTCCTTTTTCGACTGCCGGTGGTGTAACCGCCGCATCATTGCAGTTGGACCGGTGCGGTCAAGGACGGATTCCGCGGTGGATGTGCGAGTGCAGGGCTGCGGGGCGCATGACTGATTGAGTGCGCCGCCACCTAAGCCGCTGCAGCGATTTCGA
>CAYTLW010000226.1:0-5963 GCA_964438735.1 uncultured Enterobacteriaceae bacterium
ACTTTTATTCAGGGGTTGCGCGAGCAGATCGGGGGCCATTCGTCTTATCCCCGTCGGCCACGGCTCGTGGCCAGGGCATTCGGGCCCGCCCGCTATCCCGTCCATCAAGCCAACCAAATGAACCAAATGACTGTGGGTCGTTGTGGGGGCCGCCGGCAGATTCCTCGGATATGTGCAGAGCAACACAGGTGGGGGTTCAAAACCCTTGTCCGGCGGCTCGCCTTCTTGTGCCTGGGTGGCGCCATCTTCGCCACCGCTGCGGGCTGCGGCGAAGACGTTCAGGACACCCCTTTGGTCACCGACAGTGGGCCGGCGCCCGAGTGCCTCGCGGACAGCGATTGCCTGGCGGTGCAGCGGCCGTGCGCGGCTGCTCGCTGCGATGCTGGCGTGTGCATAGCCCTCGACCTGGACCAGGGCGCGTGTGACGACGGCAATCCCTGCACCGTGGGCGACGCATGCCAGGGTGGTGTGTGCAACTCCGGCAGCAATCTCTGCCAGTGCGCAGGCCAGGGCGACTGCGCCAACAAGAACGATGGCAACCTCTGCAACGGCGTGCTGTACTGCGACCTGAGCCAGGTGCCCCACGTCTGCATCGTCAATCCCGCGTCCTTCGTCTATTGCAACCAGACCGGCAGCACTCAATGTGCCAATAACGCATGCGACCCCAACACCGGCGAGTGCGGGCCGATTGCTAGACCCGACGGCACCACATGCAACGATGGCGACCCCTGCACCGTCGAGAGCGCCTGCCAGAACGGCAAGTGCCAGTCCGGTAAGGCCACCCACTGCCAGTGCGACAGCGACAGCGACTGTCCCGATGACGGCGACCCCTGCAACGGCACACTGTTCTGCGATCTCTCGATCTTCCCGTATTCGTGCCAGACCAACCCGGCCACCGTCGTGAATTGCGCAAAAAACAAGGACACAAACTGCTTGAAGAACGCCTGCGAGTCGGCCACTGGCAAATGCCACATGCAAGCCGTCGAAGAAGGCACGCCGTGCGATGACGATGACGCCACGACCGCAAACGACGCCTGCCAACTCGGGGTGTGCGTCGGCGGCGTCAACGTAGCCAAATGCGCAGTCGACAGCGACTGCCCGGATGACGGAGACCTGTGCAACGGTCTGCCCTATTGCGACAAAGCTACCGCGACTTGCGTCATCAACCCCGCCACGCTCATCACCTGCCCTTCGGTCAGCGACAAGGCCTGCATCAAGAACACCTGCGTCCCCTCGACCGGGCAGTGCGCCATGTCCCCAACAGCCACCTTGACGCCCTGTGACGACAAGGACACATGCACCAAGGGTGACTTCTGCCTGGCGGGGGCGTGCAAGGGCGGAGAGTTCACATGCAAGTGCGCTTCCGACCTGGAGTGCGACGGCAAGGAGGATGGCAACCAATGCAACGGCACCCTGTTCTGCAATCTGGCCAGCGGCAAGTGCACGGTCAATCCAAGCAAAGTGGTCATTTGCAAGACCGTCGACGACACGGATTGTAAAAAGAACGCCTGCGTCCCTTTGTCAGGGGCTTGCACGATGACCGACGCGGCATCCGTCAAGGCGATCGACTGCGGCTCCGGTGTTGATGCCCAGCCTGGCGATAAGTGCCGCCATGAGGTCAAACCTGCGGGCGAACCGCTGGCCAAGAACCTGCCTTGTGATGACGCCGACAAGTGCACCGAAGGTGAGGTCTGCGCCAATGGAAGCTGTGGTGGTGGCGCCTTCGTCTGCGGCTGTGAGACCGACGCAGACTGCGACGAACAGGAGGACGGCAACCTCTGCAACGGCACACTCTTCTGCAACAAGGCGCTGTCTCCGGCCATCTGCAAGCACAATCCGGCGACCACGGTGACATGCCCGGCGTTGTTTGAAAAACCCTGTCAGACCAACAAATGCCTGCCCAAGAGCGGGCTCTGTCAGCCCGTTCCGGCGCTCGAAGGCAAAGGTTGCGATGACGGAAGCAAGTGCAGTGCGGGCGACCATTGCAACGCCGGCCTGTGCGTGGGCATGGCCAAGGTCACATGCGACGACAGCAACGCGTGCACCAGCGACAACTGCGACCCTCTCAAGGGCTGCCAGCATGGCAAGGCCAACTGCGACGATGGCAACGCCTGCACGCTCGACCAATGCGACCCGAAGACCGGCCAGTGCAAACTCGGCACGCCGGTCAAGGACGGCGCCGTCTGCAATGGCGACAACTCGGGCTGCACAGTCAACGACGCCTGCGCCGTGGGTGTCTGCAAGGTCGGCGTGCCGGTGAGCTGCAGCGTGCCCACGGGACCCTGCGAGAAGGCCATCTGCGCCACCACCGGCCCGACCAGCTTCGCCTGCGTCAAGACGCCCATCGGCAATGGCGACGCGTGCGACGACGGCCTGGCGTGCACGCTGGGTGAGACCTGTCTCGGCGGGTTGTGTAAGGCGGGAGGCAAGCAGGCCTTGTACGAGCGAACCTTGGCGCCAGGTAAGGGGTTGGAGGGGTGGTTCCGGGCAGCCACCGAGCTGGACGACGGTGGCTTTGCCGTGATCGGCACGGCTCTTTCGGCGCCCGGCGAGAGCACAGCGACACGGATCTGGATGGCGCGCCTGGACACCGTCGGTGAGGTGGTCTGGCAGGACTTCGCCCCGCTGCCCGGGCAGGCCAGCGAGGCGGGCGGCGTCGGTGTCGTGCGCACGGGCGGTGACAAGCTGGCTTTCATTGGCAACCACGCCGCCAAGGATGGCCACTTGGGTATGCATTTCATCCTGCGCGACCTTGGCGGCAAAAAACTCGACGCCAAGACGGTGTTGAGCGGCGGCGCGGACGAGACCCTGGCAGAGGCCGCTGCGTTTCCTGGCGGGGGGGCCGCGGTCGTCGGTGTCAGGCGGGTTGGGGCCAAGAGCGACGCGCTGGTGCGCCGATTGAGCCCTGGGGGGCAGGTCGTGTGGCAGGTGGTCGTCGGTGGCGCGGGCGACGAAGAGGCCCGGGGTGTTGGCGTCACCGCAGCTGGCGTCACGCTGGTGGCCGGCAGCAACGGCTCGCTCGTGCCTGGCAAGACGTCCGCCATGCTGCTGCGGTTGGGGGCCTCAGGCACCAAGACGTGGCTACACGTCTATGGCAACGAGTCGCAGCAGGCCTTCGAGGATGTGGTGTGGTTGGCCAGCGGTGGCGGCGTCGCCGCGGGCTGGCGCCTGGTCTCAGGTATCCGGCGACGCTGGATCGTGGCGACCGACGCCAAGGGCGGGGTGATCTGGGAGCAGAAGGGCGACGACGGCTTCGTGCCGCGCAGCCTTGTGGTCCGCGCCGGCGACAACCTCATCATGGGCGGCACCGCACAGGCTGGTGCGGGCTCGACCAACGCCCGGCTGCTGGCCTCGGACGCTTTCGGCAACCTGAGCTGGGACCTGAGCCCTGCGGTCGGCGGCTCGGGGCGTGCCCTTGGCCTGGCCGGCGCTGGCGGAGGAGGTCTCCTGGCAGTGGGCGCGGCGGGCGCCCCAGGGCAGCGCGCCGGGCTGCTTGTGCGCACCGATCCCTGGGGCCGACGGAGCTGCAAAACCGCTGGCAAGTGCGCGGAGATTCCCCTGGCAACATGCGATGATGGCAACGCCTGTACCCACGACAGCTGCCACGCCGTAGCGGGCTGCACGGCGGCCATATTGCCCGGGGGATTCTGCGCCAGCACCGATCAGTGCAGCAAGCGCGGCGTCTGTGTCTCCGGCAAGTGTGGTCCGAGCGACGAAGGCAAGCTGTACCACAACCTCATCGACGCCGGCGCGCTGAAGGAAGTGCTCCAGGTCTCGGCCGACGGCGACGGCGCGTTCATCGCGGCCCGCACCACCGATGGCAATGTGTCGCTACTCCGGCTGGATCGCTACGGCACGCTGCAGAGCAAGGTGGCTGTGAACATCGCTGATTCGAAGACTGTAGTCGGCGCCGTGCCCGTGTTTGATGGCGGCCACGTGACCGCCTGGCTCAGCAAGGATGGCAGGGTCTACGCGGCGCGCTTTGAACCCTCTGGCGCCCAGGTCTGGAAGACGCTGGTCTGCGCGCCCTACGCCCTTTACAAGAAGACGGGGGGCTACGACGTTTCGGAGTGGAAGGCGTGGTTGCCTTCTTGCGGTCTGTCTGAGCTCCGCGCTGCGCCCGGCGGCGGCCGCGTGATTGTGGGGGGAGTGCAGTCGGGGTACCGAGGCATTGCCTGGGTCACCAGCGCATGGGTCGACGTGAAACAGTGCCTGTGGTCGCGGCAATTGGACATCGCGGACGGCAAACTCCATCCCGTTACGAGCGGCGGTCACTTTTGCGGCGGCACGCAGGCCAAGCGCAACGTGAAGGGGGGCGGCCCATGGAGCCACGGCGCCAGCCATGGCAACTACCCGCTCTCCGGCAGGACCATCGGGCTGAGCGACGGCGGGCTGCTGGCATTCGGCACGGTCTCACTTCGCAAGGCGTCCCTGAAGAACACTGTCAAGTACGCGACGGTCTCCGCCGGTTCGGCCATCGGTGTGGCGCGTTTGTCATCCCTGCACTCCGAGATCTGGGTACGCGAAATCACCACCGCCGCTGAGGATCGGCTCAGCGACGTGACCCAACGTGATGACGGCACCTATGTCGGAGTGGGCCATCGGACCACAGACGGCGGGCAGAAGGACTGGATGATTGCGCTCTCTGCCAAGGGCGATTTGCTCTGGCAGCGGACCGGTGTGATCGGGTCGCAGGCTCGACTCCGTCGCGTGCATGTCGGGATGGGTTCTACGCTGATGGTGGTCGCCGACGCGGTCGACCAGGGCGCGGCGCGGTTGTTGTACGGCGTCCTCGAGCCGACTGGCTCGGTGCTGCGCCAGCGCGCGATGGGGCCCCTTGGCCTGGCGGCTGCCACCGCGATGCTGAACCCAGCGACGCGTCTGCCCGATTTTGGCATGTTGATCGCGGGTTCGGTGATCCAGGCGGGCAAAGCCAAGGTGCTGGTAGTGCGAGCCGACCCGTGGGGTTTCGACAGCTGCAAAGCGGCGGGGGTCTGCGCTGCCAAGTCGTCCAAAGACTGCGCCAATGGCAATCCGTGCTCTGCCGACCTGTGCGACGCCAAGAAAGGCTGTGAGACGGTCAATTGGAGCTGTGATGATGGCGAGGTCTGCACGGCCGACGCATGCAACGCCAAGACCGGGTGCACCCACAGTCTGGTGACCTGTGATGACAAGGACGCCTGCACGGTGGACGTGTGTGTCCCGGGAGTCGGCTGCAGCCACACCAAAGCCATCTGCTCCGACGATGAGTTGTGCACCGCCGACACCTGCGACAAGGCCAAGGGGTGCGTGTACAAGCCCCTCGATGACGGCGCCGCGTGCGCCAAGTGCAAGGCTGGGATGATCTGCAAGTCGGCAACATGCGCTGTCGGCAACGCCAGTCTCGCCGCCACCTGCGGCAAGAAGGGCAACCCTGCCAGGACGTGCAAGGATCTGCTCGCTGTCCAGCCAAAGGCGAAAGATGGCAGCTACATGATCGACCCTGACGGCACTGATGGCGTGCCTGCGTGGGAGGCCTTGTGTGACATGGAAAAGGGCGGCTGGACCCAGGTGAACGAGACCACCCAGTACAGCTATACGTCGTACGGGGAGGGGGGCAAGTGGCACGACTACAAGTACGCCATCAGCGACGCCCAGATCGCTGCGCTCAAATCGGTCTCCGCGGCCGTCTGGCAGGGTTGGGCTTGCCAGACCCAGCACGTGGGCTTCAACTACCTGATGAAGTGGCGCGACAGCAGCACAACCCCCGCCTCCCCTGACGGTAAGTGCTGGCATTCGAACAACAACATGCAAGTGTCTGCGGAAGGCAAATATGTGCTCTTCTCGCAGGTGCCCGTGCGCGCCTGGCAATCAGGCGATTGCTCGCCATCGGGCGAGAAGTGCGCCCACAACGTCGGCCCTGCGTGGATGCGATGAGCTGATAGGGTCAGGGACCTCGGCTGGAAGGAAGTCCGCGGAGCCGC
>CAYTLW010000227.1:0-5925 GCA_964438735.1 uncultured Enterobacteriaceae bacterium
TTTTGGGTTCTGGGCGGGGGTGTGGGCGGTGTTCATTTACCCCGCGCCCCCCGTTTTCTGGCGCCCGCGGCGCCCCCGAGGGGACGGCAGCGGGCGTCGCACATAAGAGCTCCAGAAAGATCGCTCGCGCGGCGAGCAGAGCCGGGAGGCGCTGAAGATGTGGACCAGGGAGAAGCTGCAGACCCTGCTCGATGAACGCCTGCTGATCCTCGACGGTGCCATGGGCACGCAGCTCTATGAGCAGGGGCACGACTTCGACAGTTCGTTCGACGCGCTCTGCCTGAGCCGACCGCTGCTGGTGCGGCGGGTCCATCGCGACTTCGTGGCCGCGGGCGCCCATGTGCTGACGACCAATACCTTCGGCGCCAACCCCATTCGTCTGGCCACGGCGGGTGCCAGCGAACGTTGCGCCGAGATCAACAAGGCTGGCGTGGCCATCGCCCGGGACGCAGCCTCCGACCGACCGCCCTACCATCGCCCCCTGGTCGCAGCCTCGGTGGGTCCGCTGGGCCAGCCCTTGGCGCCGGTGGGCCGGCTGGGCCATGACGAGGCGAGCCAGGCATTCCGTGAGCAGCTGACCGCGCTCGTGGAGGCCGACCCGGATCTGATCCTGTTCGAGACCTTCGGCGACCTGGCCGAGCTCTGCATCGCCACCGACGTATTGCGCAGCCTGGCGCCCGACGCCGCCTTCATCGCCTGCGCGACGTTCACCGATGAGGGCAAGACCCTGTTGGGCCACAAGCCGGAAGAGGTGGTCCGAACGATGCTCGATCGCGGCGCTGCCGCTGTCGGCGCCAACTGTTCCAGCGGTCCGCAGGGTATGCAGGAGGTCTTCGAGCGCATGGCGCGAGTGACCAACGCGCGCCTTGTCCTGGTGCCCAACGCCGGACCGCCCAGCCTGGTGGACGGGCGCTTCGTCTACATGAACTCGCCCGACTACTTCGCCGAATGGGCCGTGCGCATGGCGGAGATCGGTGCGCGCGCCATCGGCGGTTGCTGCGGCACGACGCCGGCTCACATCGCGCGGGCCGTGACCCTGGTGGGTACCCGGGCGCCGGTGCCGTTGCCGGACACGAAGCCCGCGTCGGATCCCGTGGTCCTGCGCGCTGAGCGACAGGAAGCCGATCCCGCCAAAATCGCCGAGCCGGTGGAACTGGCCTGGGAGGACAGCGACTTCGAGCGCAAGCTCTCCAGCGGCGAGTTCGTCATCAGCGTCGAGCTGGACCCTCCGCGCGGTGTGCGGGGGCAACGCCTGGTTCAAGGGGCGGTGGCCTTGAGGCAGGCCGGGGTCGACGCAATCAACATCGCCGACTCCCCGCTGGCCACCGCGCGCATGAGCCCGCTGGCCCTGGCCGTGCTGATCCGACAGCAGGTCGACATCGAGATCATCCTCCACGTGTCCTGCCGCGACCGAAACGTGCTGGGTTTGCTGAGCGAGACCATGGGCGCCCACGCGCTGGGCATCCGGCACACGCTCTGCGTGACTGGCGATCCACCATCGGTCGGCGACTATCCAGGAACTCACGCAGTCTTCGAGGTCGACGCGATCGGGCTGCTCCGCATGCTCGATGGACTCAATCACGGGCGCAGCGCGAACGGCAAGATGAAGCGGACACGGACCGGCTTCCGCCTGTCGTGCGCGGTCAATCCCACCTCCACCGACCTGGAGAGAGAGATCGATCGGTTCCACGCCAAGGTCGAGGCAGGGGCACGTTACGCCCTGACTCAGCCGCTATATGACGCCGATACACTGGCCGAATTCGTCGATCGAGTGAAGCCCTCCATCCCGCTGCTGGTGGGCATCCTGCCCCTGCGCAACGGTCGCCACGCCCACTTCATCCACCACGAGGTGCCGGGCATGGTGGTGCCCGATGACATTCGTGCGCGCATGGACAAAGCCGGCGAAGATGGCCCCAAGGAGGGCGTCGCCATCAGTCAAGAGCTGCTCGAGACGATGCGCCCCTACTGCGCGGGCGCTTACCTGATGCCGCCCTTCAACAAGTTCGAGATGGCGATCGACGTGGTTCGCGGAATATAGAGCAGACGTCCACACGCCAGACGCTGAAGCTGTCGATGGGCTGCTGTGAAGCGCTGACTAGATCTCGATGACCCGACCTTCGCGAGAGAAGGTGACGCCATCGTCATCGCCGAAGTCATTCGCCTTGATGGCGTCCAACTCATCGTCGTGACGGGCGGGCTCGTGGTGAGTCAGCACGATGTGCTTCACGCCGGCGGCGCGACCATGGCGAACACACTCGCCGTGGGTGGCATGCCCCCACCCGCGTCGGGGTGGTCCGCGCTTGCCCACGTATTCCTCTTCGGTATACGTGGCGTCGATGCTGAGCACGTCGGCGCCGCGAATGAACTCGACAAATGGCTCGTCCAAGGTGCCGTCGCCCGGATGCTCCCAGTCGGAGGCGTGCACGAAGACCTTGCCGTCGTACTCGAATCTGTAGCCGACCACGTCGCCCGGATGGTTGAGCAGCATGGTCTTCACGGTCAGGTCGCCAAACTGCAGCACGTCGCCAAAATCCAGGAACTCGAACGACATCTCCGCCCGGAAGGCCTCCATCGAGATGGGAAAAGCCGGCTGGGCCATCAGCTGTTTGAGTACGCCGTGAATGTTGCCGCCCTTGTGGTGGGCCGACAGGATTCGGAACCGATTGCCAGGAATCAGGAATGGCGAGAAGAAGGGGAATCCCTGCACGTGATCCCAGTGCAGGTGGGTCATCAGGAAGACGACCTCGACCGGCATCTGCTCGCGAAGGGAAGTGCCAAAGCCGCGCACGCCGGTGCCGCCGTCGACGGCGATGATGGTCTCGCCCGCGCGGATCTCCAGGCACGTGGTGTTGCCGCCGTAACGCGCGGTCTCAGGCCCGGGAGCGGGGATGCTGCCCCGAACGCCCCAGTAGGTGACCTTGAAATCTGACGCGCTAGTCATCCGTCCCTGCCCGCTCGAAGGTCCCCGACCGACTCCGGTACCGGGGGGCCTGGGCAGGTTGGACAAGACCGCCAATTCGGCCCCATGCCACCCGCGGTAGCGCCCCGCGCCGGCCAAGTGTACGCCGCTTCTCCGAACGACAGCAAGTTTTCATGGGGAACCCGCAGTCTTGCGTTCAGGGGCTGAATTGGGTTCGACCACAGGCCACGCGAAGTCCATGCGTGTGCCGTTTCGGACGACAGAGACCCGCACCACGGTCGCGTGTGCGAGCTGTTTGAAGACCGCCATCAACTGGTCCGGGGTGGACACGGCGATGCCGTTGATCGAGCGCAGCATGTCGCCTGGCTTGATTCCATAACGCAGCACCTTCGGGCTGTTGTCGAACACCCGGGCGATGGCGAAGCCGACGAATCGACGCCGCTGGCCGGAGCTGAACACCGGCTTGAGAGGCACATGTTGCAACAGCGCGCCGGGGCCCTTTGCCAGGACCCGGTCCAGATCGGCGCGTTGAAGGGTGGGCGGGCCCGGGGCTTGTACCCGAACGGGCGCGTCCAGGCGCACCTTGCGGGCGCCGCTGGCCTTGGCGATCGCCGCCTGGTTGGCTTTGTTGGCCGGTCCTTTGCGTACGGGTGCCTGGCTGGTGGTCCCGGCGCAGCCGGCCAGTGTGACCATCAGCAGCCACGCGATGGCGGCACGGCGGGCGGTCACGATGGCGGCGAAATGCCGCAGAAGGGCACCTCGCCAATGTCGTCGCGGCATGTCAGGCCCTCCCGGCAGCCCTGGCCATCGTCGCAACGCCGCATGCACCACGTGCGCTCGGTGCCGAAGTCGACACAGACGGCTTCCGCCGGACATTCCCCGGGCCGGCAGGGGGTCATGGTGCAGTAACCGCCCTCGGTGGCCTCGTCGCAGATCGCTCCAGTGCCGCATTCGCTGCTGGTCTCGCAGGCGTCACCGATGGTCGGCCCACAGGCACCGCAGGACAGCAGGACCACGCAACCAACCAGCCAACGAACCAGGCGGCTGGTGCAGGCAAGCAGGGGCGTGCAGCGACGAGTCATCGCGACCTCTGAGGAGCTGGAAGGATCAGGGTCTGACCTTGCAATCGGTGGCGTAGGAGTCGGCGATCGCCCTGCTTGCCCAGGCGGGGTTGGCGGAGGCGGCCTTTTGAAAAGCCTGAGAAAATGCGCTGGCCGACTCGAATCCGTTGGCCTTGTACAGGGAGTCCGGAGCAAACCGGGAGCCCACCAGGACACATCGAATGGCGTGGTAGGCCGCGAAGAGCCTGGCTTGTTCCGCCGCCTCCACAGCCGCCGCGGTTTCGGTCACGGCAGCGGGGGCGGGCGCCGCTTCGGCCACCTTGGCGACGGGCTCAGGTGCCGGTCGCGGCGCCTTGCTGCAGCCGGCCATGGCGCCAAGCAGCGCCGCCAGCACGCACAGAACCACTCCGCCGAAGCTGGAGGAAATGACGCTGCGCTGTGGGCTCGGCATCCGCATGGGCGGGATGGTACCCACAACGGCCAGGACCGTCCACGGGCCGAATCGCCCGCTGATCGGCTTCGACCAGGAGATGAGGCTCAGCGGAATGCCTTCCGACCGGGGTAGCGGGCCACCGCGCCCAACTCCTCCTCAATCCGCAGAAGCTGGTTGTACTTCGCTGTCCGCTCACCGCGTGACAGGGAGCCGGTCTTGATCTGGCCGGCGCGTGTCGCCACGGCCAGGTCGGCGATGGTGGTGTCCTCGGTCTCGCCCGAACGGTGCGAGATGACGGTGCGGTAGCCGTTCTCGTGGGCCAGGTCGATGGCGTCGAAGGTCTCGCTCAGCGAGCCGATCTGGTTGACCTTGATGAGGATGGCGTTGGCGATGTCCTCGTCGATGCCCCTTTGCAGCCGCTCGGTATTGGTCACGAAGAGGTCGTCGCCAACCAGCTGCACCCGCTCGCCGCTCAGCCGGGTATGTTCCCGCCAGCCGGTCCAATCGTCCTCGTCCATGCCGTCTTCGACGCTGATGATCGGGAAGCTGCGGGTCAGCTCGTCGAGATAGGCGGCGAACTCGGCCGGCTCCAGGCGGCGGCCCTCGCTGGTGAGGTTGTAGACACCGGCTTTGTTGTCGAAGAACTCGCTCGAAGCCACATCCAGCGCCAGCGAGATCTGGTCGCCAGGCGAATAACCGGCGGCCATGACGGCCTCCACCAGCAACTCGAGGGCATCCGCGTTGCGCTGCAGGCGCGGCGCAAACCCGCCCTCGTCGCCCACGGTGGTGGGCAGACCGCGACTGGCCAGCAGCTTCTTGAGCTGGGCGAAGACCTCAGCGCCCGCGCGCAGGGCCTCGCTGAAGCGATCGAAGCCGTGCGGCACGACCATGAACTCCTGGATGTCCATGCCGCCGGCGGCGTGGGCGCCACCGTTGATGAGATTCATCATGGGCACCGGCAGGGTATGCGCCCGGGCCCCGCCGAGATAGCGATAGAGCGACTGGCGCGTGGCATCCGCCGCAGCGCGCGCGGCGGCAATGGAGACGCCGAGGATCGCATTGGCGCCCAGCTCGCTCTTGTTCGGTGTGCCGTCCAGCTCCAGAAGCAGGGCGTCCAGGGCCCGCTGTTCCAAGGCGTCCAGACCAACGATCGCCGGTCCGATGCGGTCGTTGACGTGCGCGACCGCCTTGCGCACGCCCTTGCCCATGTAGCGCTCGCCGCCATCGCGCAATTCGAGGGCCTCGTGCACACCCGTGGAGGCGCCCGAAGGCACCATGAAGCGTCCCCGCGTGCCGCCGCTGAGGCCGATTTCGACCTCCACCGTCGGGTTGCCCCGCGAGTCCAGAACCTCTCTCCCGCCAACGTTCACGATCGTGGTCGTCATCACCTGCTCCCTGCGCCGTTATCCGGCATGCGCCGGCACCGTAGCGGACCCGAGCGCGGGGCGTCAACGCGCCCTGAGTGACCTGTACGGGGCGCTCGTCGGCTGCCTTCTCTTGCACCATCTGGC
>CAYTLW010000228.1:0-5838 GCA_964438735.1 uncultured Enterobacteriaceae bacterium
AAAAAGGTCGTTTTCGGGCCTCACCCCAAAGCTCCGCCGCCGATGGCGGCGCGCGTCCGGCTGTCGCCGGCCGCGGGTGAGTCGCCTGTTTCATCCAGCGCTGTCGGCGGAGCGGTTGGGCGACTCACTTGGCCTGTGGTGGCGCTCGCGATCAGCCTGTCTCTGATTATCGGGGTCGCCGGCTGTGCCACCGAAGAGGAGGCGCCGCCCTGTGGTGGCCCGGGTGTGATCTGCACCTTCATGGGCGACGGTCGCGCCGCCATGGGCACCGACGGCGTGGCCCCCACCGACGTCAGCCTCTACCTGCCGCAGGACATCACCTGGGGCCCGGACGGGCGCGCCTACGTGCTCGACTGGAACAACCACCGGGTGCGGGTCGTCGACGACGGCGTGGTGGAGACCCTGATCGGCACCGGCGAGCTCGGCGACGCGCCCGACGGGCCGGCCCTCAAGACCCGGCTCAACCACCCCACGCACGTCGCCTTCACGCCCGATGGGCACCTGGTGCTTTCGGCCTGGCATAACTCCAAGGTCATGCAGATGGACCTCGGCACGGGCAAGATCAAGGCCATCTGCGGCACCGGCGCGCGCGCCTATGGCGGCGAGGGCGGCCCGACCGACAAGGCGGTGGTCGACCTGCCCGTGGGCACCGCGTTCGACAGCCAGGGGCGCCTGTACATCATGGACCAGGGCAACCAGCGCATCCGGCGGGTGGCCGCGGACGACAAGCTGCACACGCTGGTGGGCCCCGTGGGTCCCTACCTGCCGCCGGGCTACGTCGAGGTCTGCGAGCCGCCGAAGGAGAAGTTCCAGGCCCCGGAGTGCCGCTTCTGCCTCGAAGCAGAGGCCAAGGATCCCGAGTGCAAGGGGCCGCCCGCCAGGCCCCAGGGCTTCGCCGGCGAAGGCGAAGCGGGCACCAAGGCCTACATGAACCAGCCCTTCAGCCAATCCGCGCCGCCCTCTGGTGGCATGGAGATGGGACCGGGCGATGTGCTCTACTTCACCGATACGGGCAATCATCTCGTCCGGGCGCTGCATCCCGACGGCAGCGTGCGCACGGTGGCCGGCGTGGCGCCGGCTGTGTACGACGCCACCCAGCTCGCCACTGGCGCGCCGAAGGGCGGCTATGATGGCGACGGCGGGCCGGCCCTGAAGGCCCGCTTCGACAACCCCCGCGATGTGGCCGTCGCCGTGGACGGCACCTTGTACGTCGTCGACCGGCAGAACAGCTGCGTGCGCCGCATCGACACCAAGGGGATCATCACCACCGTTGCTGGCATCTGTGGCGACCGGGGCTACTCCGGCGACGGCGGACCGGCCGTGGAGGCGACGTTCAATCGGCCCTATGGCATCGCCCTGGACGCCGACGGCAAGCTGTACGTGGCCGACACCTACAACCACCGCATCCGGGTGGTCGACCTCGACGAGGGATCATGAGGCACGGGCCCGGCGTCGCGCTGGTCCTGGCGGCGCTGGTCTGCCTGGGCGGGCTCGCAGCCTGCGCGACCGACGATCCCCCGGTGAAGGTCGAGCCCATCTGGCCGTCGGATTTCGAGACGGCCTGGCCAGAGGTGCGCGACTGCCGCCTCAGCCCGGCGGAGCACGACGGGTTCTACATCCGCGTCTTCGCCAACCCCGAGGCCGCGGACGCCTATGTCAAGGGGTTCTACCCCTTCGCCGAGGGCACGCTGCTGGTCAAGGGAGAGTACGACGAAGAAGCATGCGCCACGTTGAAGCGGGTGTCGGCCATGCGCAAGCTGGCCAAGGGCGCCGCGCCAGCGCTGGGCGACTGGCAGTGGCAGCGCACCGACGCCGCCGGCCAGGTACTCGACAAGATGCCCGCCAAGTCGTGCGCGGGATGCCACAAACCCTGTGCCGCGCACGATTACGCCTGCACGGATCCCTGAGGCGCCCCGTGGCGCGGAGACGGCCCCTTCAAGGCCCGATGGACGTGGCCGGCGGGCTGCGCCCCCGGTAGATGAGCGTGCCCGAGCGAAACGGCGGCGCGACGACCTGGCCACCGGCCGCCCAGACGCCCCCCGAGGGGTCGATCCAGACACCGTGCAGGTCCTCGTAGACCTCCAGACCGTGCTCCTGCGCCTGCCACGTCGCGCCGTCGTGTCGCAGCACCACCGCCTGCATCCCCACGGCCCAACCGACGTCGCCGCGGTGGGAGACGCCGAAAGTCTGCAGCGGTGGGTCGCCCGCCGGCGTCACGTCCAACCACGGACCGCCATCTTTGGAAGCGACCAGGGTAGCCGTAAACGCGCCCCCCACAGCGGTGATGAGCGAGCCGTCGCTGCGTCCATTGATCGTCAGCAGGTTGCGCTTGGTGCCGGAGGAGACAGCCTCGAAGACCTTGCCATTCCAGTGCATCATGGCGCCGCCTACGCCGCAGAACCAGACGTCGTCGGCGGCGCTCCCCCACACCTTGAACCAGGCGGGCGGCGAGGGCATGCCGCCGCCGGGCTGCACGGCCTTCCACTGGCCGCTGACGTTGCGCCAGATGAACCCCTTGCCGCTATGGGCCTGACCGCCCACGGCCCACATATCCTCGGGCGAGGTGCCCCACACGCCCCAGACGAAGCGGGGCTCCGGCGTCGCCAGGACCTGAAATGCGCTGCCCGTCCAGCGCAGGATCCGCCCCCCCGTGCCGGCAAAAAAGACCGGCCCGTCATCGAACGCGTGAACCCAGAGCAGGTCGCCGGCGTCCAGCCCCGTGTCGTGGCGCGTCCAGGCCGTGCCGTTCCAGTGCAGCGCGGTGGGTCCCAGGCCATCGCCCTGGTCCGAGCCAGCCACCCAGACATCGTCTTCGGCCGTGCCAGAGACCGAAAACAGCGCGCCCTCCAACTCCTCGTGCACGATATGCCAGCGGACCGCATCTGCGCCGTCGTCCGAATCGGTGCCGCAGGCCAGCAGCGAGACCGACATGGCAAGGACGACGAGAAGCGGGATTCGGCGCGGCATGCACCTGCCATAACAACGTCCCGGGGTCGTGGCAACCTCCTCGGGCGGGCAGTGGCCAGCGACGGCGGGCCGACACGCCGTCGGGAGGGTCAGAAGAACGTCGGCGCTGTCCGTGGAGCCGGTGGGCAACTCAAAGCGAATCAAGCGTCTCCGGCAACAACTCCGCCGGCACCCACCGCACGGTGACGCCATCGACCAACTCCTCCGCCGGCTCGCCTCGGTGCACCAACAGGAACAATGCCGGCCCATAGGCGGCGATGAAGCTGCGTGCCGAACGCGACAGCCGGGCGCCTGCTCGAGCGCTGGCCTTGACCTCCAAACCCACGATCCTGCCGGGCTCCGGCTCGAGCACGAAATCGACCTCGGCGCCGCCTCGTGTCCGCCAGTAGCGCACGGCTCCCGGCTCTGGCCAGCGCTTGTGCAATTCGCCGAAGACAACCCCCTCCAGCAGCTTGCCGATGTCGACCCGCTCATTCACCGACGCGAACCCGCCGCCCACCGCGTTGCGCAGCCCAACGTCGATGTAGAAGACCTTGGGCGCCTGGGTGAGTTCGGCCCGCTTGCCGCCAATGAATGGTCGGAGGAGGCGCAAAATGTGGGTCTCCTCCAACAGTGATGCGTATTCGATGACCGTGGAAGTGGCGATGCCGGTGATGCGCGCCCACTCGGAGTAGTTGACCACATCGCCAATCTGTCCCGCAGCGAGCTGAAGGAGGCGTCGGAAAGCATCCGGGCGTTCGATCCGGAATCGGTCCGAAGCGTCCCGCAGCACAAACGAGGTGACCAGATCCTGCAGCACGGGCACCGGGTCCGCAGCGGTCCACGCCGCCGGATAGCCGCCTCGGACGAGATGGCGCTCGAGCACCTCGCGCGCAGCTCGTCGAGCGACGGCGTCGGCCACGCCCCCCTGGTCGCCGATCGCCTCGGCGAGCGACAGCGGCCACAACTGGTGACGCGTCGCGCGCCCTGCCAGCGACTCCCGCGTCCGCGCTGCCAGG
Source organism: uncultured Enterobacteriaceae bacterium (assembly GCA_964438735.1). GTDB lineage: Bacteria > Myxococcota_A > UBA9042 > UBA9042 > UBA9042 > CAYTLW01. Next base: position 3,966 of record CAYTLW010000228.1, read on the forward strand.
TGAAAAGAAGCGCTGCCCGTGACAACGATCCGCCGGCCCTTGTGGGCGTCGACCAACCCCTTGATGAACAGCCCGGCCTCTCGCAACCACTGGGCCTCCTCGAAGAACACCGTCCCACCCGGCGGCAACCACTGCCCCAACTCCGCGGCAAACAGTCCAGGAGAGTCGCACCACTGCCGAATCAGAGGCTCTTCACAGTTCAGCAACAGCAGCGGCCCAGACATTCGCGACAACACCGACCACACCAGCGTGCTCTTGCCCGCCTGGCGAGGTCCGATGACCAGGTGGGCCCGCCGCGTATCTTCCAGCGCCTGGGCCAACCCATGCTCAGCCGTTCGCGTGATGTAGGGATCGGGCAACCTGCCGATGACGTGCCTGGATTGCGCCTGCAGGTCGCCGAGCCACGGATTCGTCGACTCGATCAAGGAGCGAAGTTGCGCGTTCATGGGCATGCGAACGTACCTCCCCCAACCCGGCGTTGCGGCCTACATCAACCTTGCCTATGTTTGACAGCTCCGTCAATAAACCTTCCCTATGTTCGATTGGCGGCTCCCGCCCGGCGCAATCTGCCGGGCATCGACGTGCCAACCACATCTCCGAATGAAGACGGCAACTAACTCTCTGATCTGTAATCAGAAACCCAACCCCCAGCAGAGAACCGCGCCGGAACTCTTCAGACCGCATGTATAGAGGCTTGCCGCGGCAACAGCGGTGAACGTCTCATCTGCAGGCGCGGTGGCCTGGCCCGCGGGATTGCCGTAGAGGTCGAGATTGCTTCCCCAACAAACTGCCTTGCCGTCGTCCCGCAGAGCGCAGGAGTGACCCATCCCGGCGCTTACAGCAGTGAACTTGTGCCCGCCGGGCGGCGTGGACTGGCCCGACTTGTCGGTCCCCCAACAGAGCACCTCGCCGGAGGACTGGACGCCACAAGTGTGCAGGTAACCCGCGTCGATGGCGACGAATGTCGGTTCGGGCGGCGGCGACGATTGGCCGTACTGATCGTGCCCCCAGCACAGCACCTTGCCCTCGTTCCAGTAACCTTCGCGCCAGCACGTGACCTCTCCGCTGGAATCAAGTCCACAGGTTCGGATGCTGGCAGCGTCCAACGCGACCATGCCGGAAGGGGCCAGCCTGCCTGTATCAGCGCTGGAAGGGGCATCGTCGACGATGCCCTCGTGCAGGGCGTCCGACTGCATGACGTTCGCGTCCGACTGTGCCTCCTCGGGCATGGCGCACGAACAGATCGACCAGAGAGCGAGCAGCAGGCATCTGGTGATCATGGAGGGCATCCGGTCAGCGCATCATGCACACCGCCGCAAGAGACTGGTTCTCGACACGCAGCGCCAATGTATCGAGCCACCCAGGGAAGAACAAGCGACCCAAACGCCGATCCAGGCGATGTCCCCCGCCAGGGCGAGGGCATTGGCGAGAAGCCCCGGGGCTCGCGCCCCCCGGCCCACGGCTGCCCGTGCTTTGCGGGGCAGACACGCAGCCCGCACGAAACCCGCGGGCGAGGACGCCCGCGAGCCGCCGGCGGGGACGCCGGCGCTCCAATCCAACCCCAACCCCACGGTTCAAGACCCGGCTGCCGGCTACCCTCTGCCCCCCCAATCCGCGCCGACTTGTCTGAGCCGAGGGGAGACGGCGCCCCAACCAGCGGCAGACGCGAACCAACCCGAGGCGAGTCGAGGCGCGTGCGAGTGCCGTCCAACTCTCCAAGACCCAAAACCACCGAGGGGGCGGGGACAAGGATGGGGGTCCGGGGGAAAACTGCGTCCCGGGGGCTCCGCGCAGGGACTTGCCAACAGACAAGGGCCGATCGCCCGGCGCCCCCCGCGGCGCGGGGGGGCCCCGCGGCGGCGGGAGGGGCGAC
>CAYTLW010000229.1:0-5769 GCA_964438735.1 uncultured Enterobacteriaceae bacterium
TATCTGGCTCGAGTCGTCGCGAAAGGGTGACGAGGGGCTAAAGTCGAGTCTAGTAGAAGACGCCGTCCTTGTTGGTGCGGACCACAAAGAGCTGGTAACCGCCGGGATGCGCCAGCCCACCGAAACCCTTCGAGGCGTGTCCACCGAACAGGATGTCGCCTGAATCCGCCACCTTGACCGTGCCCCCCGAGGCGACGCCACCGACAGCTGTCCACGTCTTGTGCCAGCTCAACGTGCCCGTCTTGTCGACCTTGGCGAGCTGCACGCCCGCCGATGCGTAGTTGCCGACCACATAGACCGCGCCAGCGGCGTCGATGTCCAGGTTGAAGGCGAAGTCGGCCCACTTGGTGCCAAACTGCGCCGTCTGGGGCAGCTGCTTGCCGGCGGCGTCGTAGTGGTACACCGCGATATCTCGAGCGCCGGCGCTCTTCTGGCCGGGCAGCACCGAATCGGTAGCGCCCACGACCCACATCGTGCCGTCCGGGGCCAACTGCACCTTGCGTCCCCAGTCGTTCTTGTTGGTGCCGAATTGGCGCGACCACAGCATCTTGCCGGTGCCATCGCGCGCCTGCAGGAACGCGTCGGTGCCGCCGAGTGCCTTGCCCGGGCCGCCGCCGTCAACATCGTGCGGCGTGGTGCCGACCACGTAGTTGTTGCCCTTGGCGTCTGCGGTCAGCCCCGTGACGTTGAACAACCAGCTCGCCGTGACGGTGAAGTTGCTGCGCCAGAGCTTCTTGCCGGCCGCGTCCCGGCGCATCACGTACCCGGAGTAGTTCTTGGTGTGATGTTGCGCGTATCCGGCCTCAAAGACCCCGCCGGGCGCCGGCGCGATGCCATAGGGCGCCATGAAGATGGTGCCCTGGAAGCCGTTCAACCACTCGATGGCGGCCCACTTCACCGCGCCCTTGTCGTCGAATTTGTGCATGTGGGACGCCTGGTTGCCCTTGTAGTACATGGGCTTGGACTGGGTCGTCATGTAGGCATGGCCGTCGATCAGCTGCATCGCCCGCGGAATGACCGCCTTCTGCACGTAGTAGGCCTTCGAGAAGACGTAGCCCTTGCCATTGGGTGTGGTCCGCAGCAAGCGGGCGAAGATCTTGGTGCTCTTCATGAAGTCGCCGGCCGCGATGAAGACGCCGCCATCGGGGGCGAGATCGATATCGACCATGGTTCGCTGCCCCACCTTGCCGTGGCCGAGGAACCACAGGGCGCCCTTCCAGCCGCAGCCGGGCGTCGGTTTGGACGCGCACTTGCCGGTTTTGCCGTCGCAACTATCCGAGGTGCAGGGCTTCTTATCATCGCAGGATTTCTGCGTGCCCTTGCACTGCATGACGCTGCACGCATCGTTCGAGGTGCAGGGGTTGCCGTCGTCGCAGACGCCCGACTTGTGCTTCTTCTGGCAGCCGACACCGCCTGAGTTGTTGCAGGTATTGGTGGTGCAGCTGTTGCCATCGTCGCAGTTGAGCGGCTGTCCTTCGCACTTGCCCGCCTTGCAGCTCTCCTTGACGGTGCAGACCAGGTTGTCTTTGCAGGTGCCGCTGGACAGGGGGGTGTAGACGCAGCCTTTGGCCTTGTCGCATGCCGCCGTCTGGCAGGTCTTGGCTGGACAGGTCAGGGGCGCGCCGGCGGCGCATTTCTGGGCCTTGCATTTGCCGTTCAGTGTGCACTTATTGCCGTCATCACAAGCCCATGCGGGCGTGTCTTTGTGAGTGCAGCCCTTGGTCTTGTCGCAGACGTCGCTCGTACACTTGTTGCCGTCGTCGCAGTTGAGCGCCTTGCCAGCCTTGCAGACTCCGGTCGCGCAGGCGTCCTTGTCGGTGCACTTGTTGCCGTCGTCGCATGGAACCCCGCCTGCGGGCTTGCTGACGCATCCGGCTGTCTTGTCACAGCTGACCGTGTGGCAGGTCTTCTTGGCGCAGACGAGCGCCTTGCCGGCGGCGCACTTGCCGCCGGTGCAGACCTCGACGCCGTTGCATGCGTCGCCGTCGCCGCAGAGCTCGGGTACAGGTTTGCTGCCAGCGTCCGTGACGCCGTCGCAATCGTTGTCGAGGCCATCGCAGATCTCCTTGGGATCGGCGGTCGGCTTGCAGTCGCTCCAGAAGCATCCCTTCAGCGTCTTGCAGGTCGCGGCGTCCTTCTTGTCGCCACATTGTGCGCCTGATTTCGCCTTACCCGCGCACTGCTTGGACTGCCACAGACATTGTTTGGCGACGGTTGACCCGCAGGACTTGGCGTCCTTGCGCTTGAAGCAGAAGAGGCTGTCGAAGATGCAGGTATTGCTGTTGTTGATCCACTTGCAGCCATAGAGGCCAGCCTTGGCTGTGCAGCCATTTGGCGTCTTGAGTTTGGGGCAGTAGGTCTTGCCGTAGGCGGTCGGCGAGATCTGGCAGCTGTAGGCGGCGGGCGTGCAGCCCGGATCCTTGGTACAGGCGCTGGTATTGCTGCCGTAGATTGCACACGACTTCGCCCCGAGGCAGGAGAAGTTCGACGAGGGGCCGGCGTCTGGGGTGCCAGCGTCGGGGGTGCCGGCGTCGGGGGTGCCGGCGTCGGGGGTGCCGGCGTCTTTGCTGCCGGCGTCGGGGGTGCCGGCGTCTTTGCTCCCGGCGTCTGGACTGCCCGCGTCGGTCGGGCCTGCGTCGGTCGGGCCTGCGTCGGTGGCGCCTGCATCCGGGCTGCCGGCATCCACCGTGCCCGCGTCCGCGACGCCACCGTCCGGGCTGCCCGCATCCACGATGCCTGCGTCTGCGTTGCCGCCGACATCTTCGACCTGTCCGCCATCCTCAGCGGGCGCCGTATCGGGGGCGACAACGGCATCCGCCGTCGCATCCACGCCCCCGCCGGCGTCGATGACGGGCTGGGAGTCCGGCTTCGGGGCCGTGTCTTCCGTCGTCACGTCGCCCTGGTCAATGGGCCCGGAGTCGCCGCTGCTGCCATCGGCGGCGCCATCGGCCGTACCGCCATCGCCGCCGGTTGCGGGCGGATCGACCGGATCGGTGCCGCATCCTGGCAGAGCGAGGCAGAGGCAGGCCGCGAGCAGTCTGACACGCAAGGCGAGCGCGTGGCGAGACTCGGGACGTCTGTGGATGAAGGAGACGAGCATCTGGACCTCCGAGGCGGCGGATCGGTGTCCTCGCCTGCGGAGCGATGGTAGATGTCCTGGTCGTGTTCCGGACCCTGCCGTGATCTTACACGTGGTGTGGGATGCCGGGGGGAAGGGGAGCGGGAGCGGGAGCGGGAGCAGGAGCGGGAGTGGGGGCTAGTAGCCGTTTGCTTGCACGAGCGCTCGATAGGCGGACACCATCGGCGTCGGGGTTCGGACCTTGTTCGGCGAGTCCACATCCAGGGCGTACATGCCGAAGCGCATGCCCATGCCGTGATTCCACTCGTAGTTGTCGATGAACGACCAGTAGAAGTAGCCCCGCACCGTCACGCCCGGCTCCTGGTCGACCTTCCAAAGCTGCTCCAGGTGCGGCTTCACGAAGCCCGCCCAGGCGGTCTTCTTGTCGCTTGCGGTGCCATTCTCGGTCACGATGATGGGCACTTTGTATTCGGTGGCGGCCAGGCGGACCACGCGGGCGAGGCCCTCGGGGTAGTCATTCCACAGGCCCTTGCTCATATCCGGCATGGCGTCCAGGTACTTGTACTTCTTGGAGATGGTCTGCGGCGTGGCGAAGATGCGCGTGTAGTAGTTGATGCCCAGGTAATCCATGCGTCCGGCCATGTCGGGCCGATCCTCTTCGTAGACGCCGTCCAGGTCACGATCCAGCTTGCCGTGGATGGTGGCCTCGAGGAATACGCGATTGTAGACGTGGTCCAGGTGCTCGGCGGCCACCTTGTGCTCGGGTTTGGTCGGGTCGGATGGATCGATGGGCGCCAGATTGTGCACCAGGCCGACCTCCGAGTTCTTGCCGTCGCCGTCGGCGTCGCTTTTGTCGTTGGCTTTGACCGCGTCGTACATGCGGGCGTGCCCCTCCATCATGTTGAAGGCCACCTTCATGGCGGTATCGACCTGGGCGTACACGCCTGGCGGGTTGGTCCGGTCGGGCCCGGGCAGGATGTAGCCGGCGAGCACCACGGCGAAGGGCTCGTTCAGCGTCGCCCAGAGGTCGACCTTGTCGCCGAAGCGTTTGCCGCACCAGCCCGAATACAAGGCGATGGCCTTCAGCATGCGCTCCTTGTCGACCCACCCCTTGTTCTTGCACTTGCTCACCTTGTTGAGGTTGCAATCCTTACCGTCGTGGATCCAGAGCGGCAGGGTGTAGTGGTTGAGCGTGACCAGGGGTTCCAGGCCGCGCTTGCGGGCCTCGGCGAAGATGGCGGCATAACGTTTGGCCGCGGCCTCGTTCACGTGCGCGTCCAGCTCATCGACGGTGGTCGCTTTCTCGGCGCCGGCGTCCGGGAACAGCCGACTCCACTCCAGGGAGAAGCGGAAGGCGTTGTTGCCCAGCCCCTCGCTGGCGCAGCGCAGGTCGTGCCGCCAGGTCTCCCAGAAACCCGGTCCGATGGAGACGGGATCGCCCGACAGGTGCATGACGTCCTTCTTCTCCAGGAAGACCGGGTCGCTCACCCACTGGTACCAGTCGCTGGCGCGATCCTCGCACTCCTCTGCGGGCATGGTCGGGCAGCCCATATCGACCTGGAAGCCGGCCACTGCTGTGCCCCACAAGAACCCCTCGTCGAAGGTGTGCGTGGCTTTGGCCGGTGCGCCGCCGCTGCTGCTGCCGCCGCAACCGTTGGGATAGAGCCTGTCGAATGCGATGCCCTCGACCTCAGCGGGTTTGTCGTCCACAGGTTCGTCGCTGCACGCCAGGCAGAGGGACAGGCAGAGGGCTCCCGCGACGAGCGCGCCGCGGGCAGATGGGCGATTCATGTGCGCTCCCAACATCATTTGCGCAGGTTGTAGACCAGTCGGCCCTTCTTCGGACTGTCCATGGCCACGGTCGTGGCGTCGACCACGATGATGGAGATGGAGACGTCCTTCATGGCCGCCTTGGCTTTGTCGGGCATGGCATCCCACTGCTTGCCGCTGACCTCGCCCGCGACCTTCACCACGAGGCGATCGGCAGGCGATTCCTGCAGGGCGACGACGGCCTTGATAAAGACCTCTTCGCTGCCGTCCGCGGCCCGACCGTGGGAGATCCAGGTCCACTTGTCGTCGTCTCGGGCCTCGAAACGGAAGCCTTCGTTGGCGGCCGCGGCTTTCACCTTGTCGATGCAGCCCTGCATCTTGTCCGAATCGGAGCCCTGCTCGGCGCCGCATTTTGCGGTCACGGCGGCCAGCCGCTGTGCCGATCCCTCCAGCGAGAACATGAAATGTTGACCCTTGGTCAGCAGCAGCGCCTTGGCCGTGGGCGGCGCTGCGGCTCCTTCTGCGGGTGTGGCGGCGGCGGCGGCGGCGATTGCGGTGGCCGAAGCGGCGATCTTTGCGGCCTGTTCCGCTGCGGCTTTGTCGGCGGCGGCCTTATCAGCGGCGGCCCTGTCATCTGCGGCCTTGTCGGCAGCCTTGTCCCCCGAGCGCAGCTCTGCCGGACCGGCTGGACCGGTGGGCGCCTCCTTCTTGCTGCAGGCAGAGACCATCAACATGGCGGCCAGGACGGGGATCAAGATGTGGCGGATCGTGGACATGCTCGACTCCTTGGACGACCTCAACCGGCCGACGCTCGTTGCGCCCGTAGGCAGGAGGCTAACACGACATGGGTTCGCTGCTCACCTACTTCGACGGTCCCGAAGTACTTCCCCAGTTTGGCGTCCAAGCCATGTGCCGCTTTG
>CAYTLW010000230.1:0-5676 GCA_964438735.1 uncultured Enterobacteriaceae bacterium
TCCGCCCGACGGCCTCGAGGGCGTCGCGCGCATGTACATGGGCCTGTAGGTGAGTACCGAAAACGGTCCGCCACCGCTGCCAGGTGCATCGTCACCTGCGCCGACGACTCCAGTCGATGTGCCGGCACCTCCGCCACCCCCACCCCCCGCGAAAGCCAAGCGCCGCGGCGGCTCTCGCCTGGCCTGGATCGTACTCGGCATCATCGTCGGCTTCGGCGTTGTCCTGGTGGGCTTCTTCATCATCGTCGGCATGGGCATGGCCGCAGCCGGTAGCGCGGACTTCGATCTGGCGCTGGACGAGGAGTCCACCCGCTTCCGCGAGGTGCATGTCGCCGGCGAACGTTCGGTCAAGGAGCGCATCCTGGTCGTGCCCATCAAGGGCGTGATCCTGGGCAGCGGTGGCAGCGATGTGGCCGGCCAGCCGGACATGGTCGAGCGCGTCCGACAGCTGTTGCGCAAGGCGCGCAAAGACAAGCGCATCAAGGCGCTGCTGCTGGACATCGACAGCCCGGGCGGTGGGGTGACGGCGAGCGACATCATCTATCACGAGCTCAAGACTTTCCGCAGCGAGACGGACAAGCCCATCGTGGCCCTGTTCGGCGATGTGGCGGCGTCTGGGGGCTACTACGTGGCCATGGCCGCCGACCACGTGGTGGCGCGGCAAACGACGATCACCGGCTCGATTGGGGTCATCTCGCGTTTCGTCATCTGGATGGAGCTGATGCGCAAGATCGGCGTCGAGGTGGAGACCATCAAGTCGCCCAAAGCCGGCGGTGGCGAGTCGCTCAAGGATATCGGCAGTGGTTTTCGCAAGATGACCGAAGCCGAGCGGGCCCTGCTGCAGGGGCTGGTGACCGAGATGTGGCAGCGTTTTGTCACGGTGGTGGGCGAGGGACGAAAGGGCCGCCTGGAGCTCGACCAGGTGCGTGCGCTGGCCGATGGTCGCGTGTTTACCGGCAAGCAGGCGCTGGCGCTCAAGCTGGTGGATTCGGTCGGCTATCGAGATGCCGCGATCGACAAGGTGCGGGAGCTGGCGAAGAGCCCGAAGGCTCGCGTGGTCAGTCTGAAGCGCATCCCGTCCCTGGGTGACATCTTCGCTGAGCTTCGTGGTGGTGTTGGCGGCAGTGACAATCTGCTGCAGACCGCGCATCGGCTGGGTCGCGAGGCGCCGAAGCTGATGTATTTGTGGACCGGTCGTTAGGAGCTTGATTCACACTACGGTCCCGCCGTTGGCCGCCGATCTGGCGGCGGCATGCGGGCCCTGCAAGACCTTGAATTGACTACGGCCAGTCCTGCGGCTTGCAGAACACACCTGCCTTGCACCTCGACGACCATCGGCAGAACCTCCGTAGCGAATCAAGCTCTTGGACGGTTGGTGAGTTTGAGTGGGCGTTCGGGTGCGCGTTCGCGTGTTATGGCGTCGCTTCCACCGGTCGCACATCCAGTACCAGCCGCACCACGCGCACCTCGGGCATTTCGCAGCCTCGCACGGTGCACAACTGGAAGTGCACCTTGGCCGACATGGCTCGCTCTCCGCTTTGCAGACTGGGATGCAGCTTCAACTTCAGCAGCCAGCGCTGGTCGCCGTCGTAGACCTCGACCGGGTCGTCGTAGCCGGGCAGGCGGACCAGCTTGCCGCGTGGGTAGTCGATGCCCTGCACGGCGGCGAAACGGTTGTCAGGCAGCTCCAGCCACGCTGGCATCAGGCTGCGTTGACCGGCTGAGTGCGACGGCACGTAGAAGCCCGCGCCGATGGCCAGATCGATGGGAATTGCCAGGGCGGTGCCGGCCGCCGGCGTCATGGTGCCCGGGCCGCGGACCACCAGGGCGCGTTTGCGGATCCGTCGCCGTTGTCGTTCCACCTCTTCGGCACGGTCGCCCATTGCCGAGGAGCCACAGCCGCTGGCGAGCATGGCCAGGCTTGCCATGGCCGCGAGCATGGCGCCGAAGCCAATGCGATACCATGCGTGTCGGTCGCGCATGCCTGTGCACCTTCCGCTGAGCATTGGAGTGGCCGCCATTCGGCGGTTCAGAAGCGCATGCCCCACTCGGCCCGGTGACGGAACCACCGCCAGGTGAGCCAGCACGACGCCCCGGCGCCGGCAAAGGGCCAGAACCAGGACCAGGTGGAGAACAGGGCCAGCAGGCCAAACAGGCCCGTAGCACCCCATCCAGCCGCGGCCATGAGACCGCGCTTTCTCGCTTCTGCTTTGGGTTTGGAGAGCATTCCAGCCATGGAGGGATGATAGTGCGACCCGGCCCCACACGCCAGGATCCCACCTGCCGACCTTCCGGGCGGTCCTCGCCGGGCGGCCATCGCGGCGTAGTCATCGCCTGCCGATCAAGCGCCGCTGATGACCTTGCGCATGTTCAGATGGGGGATGCCCACCTCCTCGTAGGGCTCGCCGAAGCCGACGTATCCCAGGCGGGCGTAGAAGCCGATGGCGTGGTCCCGCGCGTGCAATACGATGTGCTCGATGCCCTCGCCGCGCAGGTGGGCCTCGAGGTGGTCGACCAGGCGGCGGCCCATGCCCTGGCCCTGCAGGCTGGGGTCGACGGCCATCTGGAAGAGGCGTCCGCCTCCGGAACCGTCGGGATAGAAGAGCACGCAGCCGAGTACGGTGTCGCCGCGATGGGCGACCAGGTGCAGACTCTCGTCCTCGAACTCGAAGCGCACGCTGCTGCGCGGCATACCCAGGGGCTGTCGCAGCACGAGGTAGCGCAGCTCGTGTTCGCCGTCGTAGAGCAATCCGTGGGTGGGGATGAAGCTCAGCTCGATGCCGTCGTGACCCATATCTGCCCCCGGGATTGGCCGGCGGCTTGGACGGGACCGATCAGGGCGCTGACTGGCCTACCGCCGCCCGAACCGCAGGCAGCATCATGCTGCGAGGATAGCGGTCCTCGAAGCGACGTGCACGATCCCACGCGGCCTCTTTGCGGCCCAGGCGGGCCAGGGCTTGCACCGCGAGGGCTTCGCGCTCCTCCACCAGGTGACCGTTGGGGTGCTGGCTGGCGTGGGCCTGCACGCTGGCCAGCGCGGCTTTCAGATCGCCCCGGGTGAGCGCAGCGCGCGCTGCACGCAGGAGTCTCAACTCCAGACCGAGGGAGCCCTGCGCCTGTTCCACCACCGCCTGGACCTCGGCGACGGCAGCCGGCTTGTCGTCGGGCGTCTCCGCTTCCGATGGTGCCGCGGCGGGGGGCGGCGCTGCCCGGCGTGCCGCACGGGCGCGCTGGCGACGCCGGTTGGGGGCCGACTCGTCGGGACTTGCAGACGGCTTGACGCCGGCCGGAGCGATGGCCTGGGCGCCCTGCGCGGTCGGCGCGGTGGCCTGCTTGCCTGGGTGGGTCGGGTCGGCTGCGCCATGCTGCGCCTTCGCTTCCTTCGCCGGAGCCAACGGCGGCGGGGCCGCGACTTTCTGTCCAGCTTCCTCAGTTGCAGGGTCCGGCTTCGTGGCCGGCGTGTTTGCCGGCGCCTGCTCCACAGCACCCGAAATGGCGGCGCCGTCTTCGACCGCGTCCCCGCTGTCCACCTGCCACCAGACCAGGGCCGAGGTGGCGACCAGCGCACCGGCCACCAGGGGCAGCTTCAGCCAGGGCAGGGTGGTGGCGACGGCGGGCGCGGCGCCTTGGGCGGCAGGGGCGGCGGCGCTCGATGAGCCCCCGCTGACAGCTGCGATCCCGGCGGTACCGGCGGCACCAGCGGCGATGGAACTCTGTACGCGGCCCCATACCCGCGCCTGTACGTCCGCCGAGGGTTCCGGCGCCTGGCGCTCGGCCTCCAGCAGGGCGTCCAGCTCCGGCTCGAATGGGGTGTCTTCCATGGGATTCATGTCTTCTCTCCGTCGTCTCGTTGGCGCAGCACCGCCTGTCGAAAGCGCGCCCTGCCCAGGCGCAGCCGGGAGTACAGGGTGTTCAGCGGCAGCTCCAACGCCTCGGCGATCTCGGGCACCGAAAAGCCGTCGATCTCCTTCATGATGAACACCACCCGTTGCTCCTCCGGCAGGTCCTCCAGGGCCTTGGCGACCGCCTGTCGCGCCTGACTCTGCACCGCCGCAGCTTCCGGACTGCCTCGCCCGCTGACCGGTTCCTGGGCGTGGCCGACCACCTCGAGGCGGTAGCGGGCGCGCCGCCGGTAGTCGCTGGCCAGTCGCCAGGCGATCCCGCTCAGCCAGGGACGCATCGAACGAGTGGTATCGAACGTATGCAGCCGCTGGTGAGCGACAATGAAGGTGTCGTGCGCCACATCCTCCAGGTCGCGCTCACGCACGCCAAAGCGGCGTAGAGTGTGCCAGACATGGACGAAATGCTTGCGATACACCTCGCCGAAGGCCTCGTGGCCCATGTCTTCGACCTCGATCTGCACGGCAGTCGACCTCATCGCACCCATGCATTGGCGCGGGCAGATTGTTTCCGTCACGGGAGGTGGGCGCAAGGGTCGTGCGGACACGGGGCGCCGCGCTGGACTCAGCGCCGCTCGTTGTCCGGGGCCGTCAGCACAGCGCCAGACAGGCCAAAGAGCAGACCGATCGATGGGCTGCGCCACACGGTCTGGCCATCCACCTGGGCATCGGTGCCGCCCAACTCGCGCATCGCTTCGACTCGGAACGACAAGGCGATGCGCCGGCCGAATATCGTCTCGATGGCTACCCGGGGACCGATTCCATACAGGTCCGACGCGCCGCCACCATCGAACATGAAGTCGACGCCCTGCAGATTGCGAGCGCCGTAGGTGCCCACCGCGCACAGGTGCACCGCGTCGACGCGATAGCAGCCCACCAGGCTGGCGGCCACAATGGACGTCCTCAGCAGGCCGCCCGCCACGTCCGCATCCTGCAGCAACTGCTCATGGCGGAACTCGGCACCGACCACATAGGAAGGGCCGCGTCGCGCCAACCCCAGCGCCCCACCCCAGGCCACCCCCGGCTGAACCCGCACAGTCGTCAAACCGGTGAAACTCAACTGCCACGCGCCGGAGGCTCTCGCATCCTGCGCCGCCCGCACCGACTCCGCCTCACCAGCGCCCTTGGCGCCAGCAGTCGGGCCCTTCGCCCCCCCCGCCATCGACGCCGGTGTCACTGTCCGCGTCACCGCGACCGGTTGAGCCACCGCCGCCGCCGCCACCATGGCATCCAGCGCAATACACATCGCCAACGCCGCCGCCTCGACCAGCTCCCGACAATCCTTCGCCCCAATCAGCCGCCGCTCCCCAATCGAAGCGCCGCCTGACACCATGCGAAGCCGCCCCTCCAGCGTTCGCGCCACCTGCGTAATACGAACCTCACCAACCAGCCGCCGCCCCCCACGAGCCGCCATGGGACTCAAACACTGCGCCACCTGCGCACGCAGCACCGACTCCGCGGGGCAGACCGCATCGGGCGAATCAACCACCAGCCGAGCATCCACAGCCGTAGCCAAAACAGGAAGCCCAGCCCCCGTCGAGGGCGCCTGGGCAACCGCAGCATTCGCGACAAGGCACGCCGTCACCAACCCAAGCAGGCCGGCGCACCCCCGTCCCGGCCTCCGCGGCCACTCACACATACCGGCAGTCCATCCAGCCAAGACACACTCCCCAAACTCCCCCACAGCCTAACCGGGCACGCAGGCGCCGGCCACCACGAGTCCTCCCCCCAAACCCAATCGCTCCGCCAACCCCGCCCCCCCCCTCCCAACCTCCCC
>CAYTLW010000231.1:0-5666 GCA_964438735.1 uncultured Enterobacteriaceae bacterium
CGGGTCTTGGTGGATCGGCTCGCCGCCTTGGCGATGCCGAAGTCCATGATCTTCACCTCACCGTTGTACGACACCATGATGTTATGCGGCGAGATGTCGCGGTGGATGATGTTCAGCGGCTTGGCGTCCACCTCTCGTTTATGCGCGTAGTCCAGGCCCTGGCCGGCTTCGATCATGACGAAGACGGCCTGGGCAATGCTCATGGGCTTGCCCAGCTTGGCGCCGACATCGAGCACGCGCTTGAGGTCCTGGCCCTCGACGTACTCCATGGCGATGTAGTACAGGCCGCCGACCTCATCGAAGTCGAAGATCTGCACCACATTGGCGTGATTCAGGTGCGAGGCGACTCGGGCCTCGTCCTTGAACATCGTCAGGAATGCTTCGTCTTCGCAGAAGTGCGGAAGGATCCGCTTGATGACGATGACCTTCTCGAAGCCTTCGGCGCCGATCGCCTTGGCCCGGAAGATCTCGGCCATGCCGCCCATGGCGATCTTCTGCAACAGGTAGTATCGGCCGAACTCTTGCGGATAGTCCTGGTGAAGTCCCGTCGCCATCGTCTCTCTCGCGCGCCGCCCCGGTTCGGGCGCCGCCTCGTTGGCCGGCCAGAAACACGGGCAATGGACCCGGTTCGGGCGCAGCCTAGCGTGTACAACGCCGGGGGCCGGAAATCAACCTGACCGGCGGACCGCGCCAGGGCGGGCATCGTGGGCGTGCACGCACCTGGACAGGGGTAGTTGGACCCATCGATGCATCGCCGCGCTGATGCGGTGGACACGGTCGACAGCGAACGAAGTTGGCTATTCGGGGTCGCCGAGATCGGCGATGAGACGGCCCCAGATCTCCGCGTCGAGCAAGCCTTCGCTGTCGGCGTCGGCGGCGAAGGTCAGCCGATTGTCGGCACCCTGGGGACACTCGTGGCAGACCATGGAGCGAACGCGCAGGGCGTTGGCGTTCATGTAGTCGTCCAAACAGGTCGCCAGGTACATCTTCTTGGTGCGGAAACCGCAGACGAAGACATCGGCCAGACGGCGAGGCTTTGGGCACTCGTCGCGGACAACAGCGGGGCTACTTCCATTCATCGACATCCCTCGATGCTTCGCTGGGGGAATCGGTCGCAAAAAGCGGTGCGCTGGCGTGGTAGGCACGCGAGGGCTCACCGTTTTGGCGAAGCGGAATCGGACTCTACCCTTGCTGTACAGCGGGTCAAGGGTTTCGTGATTTCACCATTGATATCCCCGAGGTCAATCCAGATTACCGGTCTACCGTCAGAGCGCACGCCGAGGCCACCGCGGGCCGAAGCGGACATTGCGGCCCGAATTAGCCTCACTCTGGCCGGCCAGCGTGGCCGGTGAGGGCGGGGTGCAGGGCCCGCTTTACGCGCCGCTGCGAGGCCCCTACCCTGGCGACATGCGCAAGCCGCGCCCGCACCACTTTCGCCGAATGCTCGTTGCTGTCTTCGTCGCCACGGTCTGTGTGCCGGCGGGATCGGCGGCGTTCGACGTGCTGCGCGAGCCCGAGGGAAGAGCTGTGCGCTGGCCCGATCGACCGGTCGCCGTGTTCTTGCAGGCCAAGGTCCACCATGACCTGTCCGTGGACGACCTGCACCAGGCGTTGCAACGGGCCATTGGGCGCTGGAACAAGGTGCCCGGGCACCGCCTGGAGCTGGTCGATGGCGGGCTTGTCGACCAGCCGCCGGGCTTCGACATCTACGTCTCGTTTGGCACGCCGGTCGCTGCTGCGAGTGAGCGGACCGGCCGCCTCTTCATGGACTACGACAAGTGGGGCGGTCTGCAGCGCGTAGAAGTCTTGCTGGACGCGCATACATGGCGTTTTGCCCTGGGGTCGCTGCCCGTCATGCAGCCCATAGCGGACCTGGAGGGCGCGCTGGTCCATCATCTGGGGCACGCCATCGGCCTGGGTCACAGTCGCGCGCTCTCTTCCAGCCTGTATTTCGCCGCCGCGGACGCCACGAGCCGCACGCTGCACCCCGACGATGAGCGCGGGATCCGATGGCTCTACGCCGACAAGCCGCCGACCGACGGCGGGCTCTGTGATACCTGCAGCGGCGACGACCAGTGCGCATCCGGCATCTGCGCCACGTGGCCATCCAAGGACAGCTACTGCGTCGACGCCTGCGACAACCATGAAGACTGCCCCATCGGCTACAGCTGTGGCGGCTGGGGAGGTGCCGGCAAGGTCTGCCTGCCCAACGAGCGGCATTGTGCGCCGGAGCTGGCTGCGAGCAAGGCGGGCGGCGCGTGCGCCAGCGATCTGCCCTGCCCCGAACCCCTGGGCTGCCTGCCCGCCGAGGTGGTCGGCATGTGTACGGCGCTCTGTGTGACGGATTGTGGCGTGTTCGGCCAGTGCAGGGAGGTCTTCCTTGGCAACCAGTACCGCTTCATCTGCCTCGTCCCGGGCGGCACCTCGGCCGGATCCCGCTGCATGGTGACCAGCGACTGCGCCAACAATCGTCCCGTCTGTGCCCCCAACATCGCCGGCGGGGGCACCTGCTCGTCGCGATGCCTGGTCGACAGCCACTGCAAGGGCGCCGGTGTGCAGTGCGACGGAGGGGGCTTCTGCACGACGAAGGGGCAGCTGCCCGTCGGCTGGCCATGTGCCAGCGGCTTCGACTGCCAGACAGGCAAGTGCGTCGTGCATCCAGGCGGCCCATATGACCGGGCCTGCGCTGCCCCCTGCGAGGTCGCCGCCGATTGTCCCGCCGGTACGGGCTGTACGCCGCTGCCGACCGGCTCGTGGTGCCTGCCTTATGGCCCGCCGGTCTACGGCGCCCCCTGCTCGACCCCGGGCGCCTGTGGCCCGGGCGCGCTCTGCGACGTGGGCCTCGTGCCGGGGCTCGGCGCCTGCCAGGCGGCTTGCGATCCCTTCGGCGATGGCGCCGAGTGCCCTGCAGGCCAACGTTGCGTGTGGGTCGGCGCGCCGTCTGCGCTGAACGGCGCGTGCCGGGATTCGGGCGGCGGACAATCACCTGGCAGCGGCTGTTCGGCCGGGGCCCCCTGTCGTGTCGACCTGGTCTGTGCCGATGCCGGCTCGGGCGCCACATGCCTGGCTGACTGCGATCCGGATGCCAACGACGGCGGCCACGGCGCTTGCGGCGCAGGCGAGCAGTGCGTGCTTCTGGACAGCACGGGTACGGTCAAGCCGCGTCGTGGCGCCTGTTCCACCGCCGCCGGCCCGCTCAAGCACCTGGCGCCGACGCCGGACAAAGATGGCGACGGCAACTTCGCGGCGACGGCGCTCAACCTGCCAGGCGTCGAGCCGTGGCGAGCGCCCGGGCCGCCGAAGTCGGCCGACGAGCCTGTTGTAGACGAGGGCTGCGTCGCGTCGCCACGACGTGGCGGCAACCTGCCAACCGCCATAATGCTGGCACTGGCGCTGGGGTTGCTGGCGTCGATTCGATATCGGGTTCGCTGGCGCCTCTGAGCGCCGCGCTCGGCTCAGATCTTGCCGGCGAGGAGCTGCTCGACGGTCTTGGCCATCTTGGCCGGATTCATCGGACCGTTGTAGGCGCGCCCGTTCATGTAGATGGCCGGTGTGCCGCGGACGTTGGCGCGCGCGGCCTCGCCGATGTCCTTCTTGATGCGCGCCTCGTACTTGCGCGCGGTGACGTAGGCATCGGCCTTGGCCACGTTCATGCCGATCTGGCCGGCGTACTTCTTCATATTCTCTTTCTGGGCGGCCAGGCGGCTGGCCATGTCGCCCTGGCGGGGCATCATCGTCTGCATGTTGTTGAACACCAGCTCCTCGAACTGGTCGAACTTGCCCTGGTCCAGCGCGGCCATGGACCAGTAGGCGGCCAGGCAGGCGGCGGGGTGCATATCGCTGCCCATGCCGGGGTTGCACTGGTTCGACAGCGGGAAGTGCTTGAAGACGATGGCGACCTTGCCCTTGTTCTCCTTCTCAAGCTGCTTCAGGGGCGCAGAGACGCGGCCGCAGAAGGGGCACTGGAAGTCCTTGAACACGGCGATCTTGACCTTGGCGCCCTTGGAGCCGGTCATCGGCGAGCCGTTGTAGTCGAACATGTTGACCTTCTTGTCCAACAGGGGCGGCGGGATGTTCTGCTTTCCGTTGGCGATGGTCTTGGCGTAGACCTCGTTGGGGCTGGTGCCGGCGGCCAGCAGGGCGTTGGCCTTCTTCAACTCCTCGTCGATCAGGCGCTTGAAGGCGCTGAAGGGCTGGGCGCCGCTGATCTTGCGGCCGTTGACGAAGAACGCCGGCGTGCCGGTCGCCGTAACGCGGTCGGCCATCTCCTGGTCGTCCAATACGTGCTGCTTGAAGGTGCGCGCGCTCATGCACTTGCTGAACTTGCCGGCATCCAGACCGACGCTCTTGGCGTGGCCGTCGAGTTCGGCGCGGGTGAGGTTCCGGTTGTTGGTGAACAGTTGCTCTTCCATCTCCCAGAATTTGCCCTGCTTGCCAGCGCAGAGCGCGGCTTCGGCGGCGGCCACGGCGTTCTTGTGGAAGGGCAGCGGCTGGTTTTTGAAGACCAGTCGGACCTTGTCGCCGTAGGACTTCTCGATCTCCTTGAGGGCCGGGCGGACCTTGGAGCAGAAGGGGCACTCGAAATCGGTGAATTCGACCAGCGTGATGGGCGCGTTGGCGGGGCCCTTGACCGGCTCCTTGCCGTGCAACTCGACCTTCCACACCGTCTTGTCCTCAGGCTTCTTCTGGGGAGCGGCGGCCTCCTTCGGCGGCGGCGGCGGCGCGGCGGCGCTGGGCATCTGGCCCTTGATCAGCCACTTGACCGCGTTGTCGGCCAGCGAGGCGTTGTTCACGCGCCACATGGTCTCGTGCAGGTTGGCGGCGGCGACGCCCTTGCCCAGCTGGTCATTGGCCTTGGTGAGTTGCTCGTCGATGACCTTCTTGAAGTTCTCGAAGGGCTGCGCGCCGGAGATGTTGACGCCGTTGACAAAGAAGCCCGGGGTGCCGCGCACGCCGAGGCCGTTGGCGATGGCGGTGTCCTGGTCGACCATCTTGGCCAGGGCAGGATCGCGCATGTCGGCTTCGAATCGGACCATATCCAGGCCGAGTTCGGTGGCCCACTTCTTGAAGTTATCGGGCTTGAGCGCGCGTGCGTTGGCGAAGAGCTTGTCGTGCATCGGCCAGAACTTGCCCTGGCGGTGGGCGGCGTAGGCGGCGATGGCGGCCGGCCTGGCGTCCTTGTGGAAGGACAGGGGCAGGTTGATGAAGACCACGCGCACGGTGTCCTTGTAGGCTTCCTTGACCTGGGTGACGGTCTTGGCGCCGCGCGAGCAGAAGGGGCATTGGAAGTCGCTGATCTCGATCACCGTGACCTTCGCGTCGGCCTTGCCCGCACTGGCGAAACGCTCTACCGCCGGCGCGGCGGGAGCCGCTTTCGGCGCGGCCTTGACCGCTTCGGGCTTGGCGGTGGTGGGCGCCTTGTCGCCGCTGTCCTTGAACGCCAGCCGACCGGCGACAAATGCGACGACAGCCACTGCGACGATGGCGATGATTGCGTTTTCCTTCTTCATGACGAACTCCGTGGCGGTTGAATCGCCGGGCTCGCGACCGCACCTTTGGGTCCCGCTATTCGGCGATGCAATACACACCGCGCGGCAGGCCCGGGCGCGAGGGCACCGCGTTATAGACGAGGCACGCCGCGGTGGCAACTTGACGGGGGCGCAGTG
>CAYTLW010000232.1:0-5511 GCA_964438735.1 uncultured Enterobacteriaceae bacterium
CGTATCGTTCCGTGCAAAAAACCTCCCACATCGGCCAACAAGACCGTCGCACGCTGGGCGGAGGTGGCGGCCTCGTCTACACTGTGGGCCGCGGCCCGCTCGTGCCTGGCGGTCGCTCAAGAGGTGCCCACTGGTTGATCCACCGCCGCCCGCTGCGCGCTTGATGCGCAAGCGCCGCCCGAATCGGCAGCCGGTCACCGCGCGCAGCCTGGCCCTGTTCCGCCTGGGCGAGGTCTGCAACAACAACTGCCCCATGTGCTCCAACTCGGGGCGCCCTGAGGGCTGGTACACCGATCCCGACGAGCTGCTGCGCCGCGTCGAGTTCCTGCGGGACCAGGGCATCAAGCGCGTGATTGTCACCGGCGGCGAACCGACGATCCACAGCGGCTTCTGGCCGGTCGTCGAGCGCCTGGTTGATGCCGGCATCGCCTGGGATATCAACACCCATGGTCGCACCTTCGCTGACCTGGAGTTCGCCGAGCGCGCGCTGGCACAGGGGTTGGAGCGGGTCATCGTCTCGCTGCATTCGCATGTGTCCGCCGTCAGCTGCGAGATCTCCGGCTTCCAACCCCGCCACCACGACGAGACCTTGGAGGGCATCGATCACCTGGTCGAAGGCGGCGCCGACGTGATGGTGAATTGCGTCTTCTGCCAGCCGAACCTGGGCCACCTGGTCGAGTACCTGGACTTCTGTATCGACCGATGGGGCGACGAGGTGAAGATGAAGTTCGCTTTCCCCACGACCACCGGCCGCGGTGGCGAATGGGAGGGCATCCACCTGCGCTATGATGATGTACGTCAACCGGTGGCGGCGCTGCGTCAGCGAGGATTGGCGCGTGGCGTCGAGGTGATCTTCGAGTCGGTGCCCAACTGCATCCTGGGCGACGTAGACGCACGCGACCTGAGTCGTTCGGGTTTCGGAGAGAGTCATTATCTGGACGATCTCAGCGGCGATCACCTCTATCCGATCCGCTTCATCGAGGCGCAGTTGAGCACCTGGGCCGAGTTCTGCAGGGAGTGTGCGGCGCTGGAACGCTGCCCGGGCGTGGGCGAGGACTATGCGCGCAGACATGGCGTCTCGGAGTTGACGCCTATGGTCCGACCACCGGACTGAACGCGAGCGTGCGCCTGCCATGACAGTGTCGGACGGTCGGCGACCGCGGCCACGCGTTGCAGACGTGCAAGCGCCTCGGGCGATGACGACCCTTGGCTCTTCGGCGCCCGGCGCTATCATCCAGGCGCTATGCCCCCCGGGCGTGGCCTGGAGATTCGATGGCTTGCCTGCCCCCCCGACCCACGCTCGCGCCGCTGCTGAGTCTGCTGATGGCCTCGCTGTTGGCGTCTTCGGCCTGCGACGACCCGCCCGACGCAGGAGAGAATCCCGGCGAGGCCGACGCCGGCCAGTCGTTCGATGGCTACCTGGACATCTCCGCCAAGCCGGAACTGGCCCCGGTGCTGCCCGGCTGCAGCTCGGACGTGCATTGCGAATTGCAGGGCATGGTCTGCGACAAGAAGACCCGCGAATGCGTCGAGTGCAACACCGACCAGGATTGCCCGCTGCCCGAATTCTGCCTCGAGCACGTCTGTGTGCCCGATGTGTGTTTGCCGGGCGATACCCGCTGCGATGCGCCCACGGTGGTGGCGGTCTGCAAGGCCAATGGCAGCGGATGGTTCGAATCCCCCTGTTCTGACGGCACCTTCTGCCACGAAGGTAAGTGCGTGCCGCTGAACTGCGAGCCTGGCGCGCTGCAGTGCGACGGTGCCCAGGTGGTGCGCTGTGACAAACACGGCATCGACTGGGTGCTGGCCGAGGATTGCGCCGCCAAGGACATGGTCTGCAAGAACGCCAAGTGCGTGCCCAAGGGCTGCAAAAAGGGCGACATCATCTGCGGCGGCCCGACCACGGCGTTGATCTGCAAAGATCCCAAGAAGGGCTACGAGGTGCAGGAGTGCAAGGACAAGGACGCCTGCACCACCGACGCCTGCACGCCCGGCACCGGCTGCAGCAATACCCCCAAAGCCGACGGTATGTCGTGCGCCCAGGATAAGTGGTGCTTCCAGGGCCAGTGCACCAGCGTGGTCAACAACCTGGTGGTGATCTTCGACACCTCGGGCTCCATGAACCAGAAGGTGCCCGGAAAAAGCTGCAAGACCGCCCACTGGCCGGTGTGCATCGAAGCCCACAAGGCCTGCAATCGCATCGGCGTCAGCAAGAGCGTGTTCATCAAGGCCCTGGCGCACGTGGACACCAAGAAGACCCGCCTGACCATGTTCCGCTTCCCCCAGATCACCTGGTCAGAAGACGCCAAGCTGCCCGAGGGCTCTGGCCCCTGGACGCCACCGCCCTACCCCGATTGCGTGCACGGCTACTACATGGGCTACCAGGCGATGACCTCTCACACCGTCGCCGAGGCGGTCAAACCAAACTCCGCCTGGTACTGGAATCACCTGGACCAGATCATGTGCGTGCCTTTCCCCGCTGTGGAAGGAGAAGACCCCAAGGAGGCGATCCTGTCGTGGATGGATGGTGTCGAGACCCTCGCCCCGACCAAGGATGGTCAGTGGCCCGAACACGACAATCCGGAACTTCGACCCATCGGCTGGACACCCATCGGACGGACCTTCTTCTATGTCGGCGAATACCTGCGCCACCGCGTGGTCATCGAAGGCAAGGCCTGCAAGGTCGATGGCGATTGCGCCAACGCCAACTACACCTGCGTCAACGACAAGTGCCACGATCCCATGAGCTCCTGTCGCAAGACCACGGTGGTGCTCTTCACCGATGGTGGCGAGATCAACAAGCCGACCGACTTCTTCGCGCCCTGGGTGCAGGCCAAGCGGTTGGCGTATGGGCTGCGTTGCGGTGACAGCAGCGACTGCGTGGGCGGCGCGCTCTGCTCGTGCCCCCCTTCGCTGCCGGACTGCAAGCCGGCCCAACGCATGTGCCTGCCTACCGAGACGGGGACCGGCTACTACTGCGAGAGCTCCATGAAGACCTGCCTGCCCGAGGCCGACCCCGGCGATGACGCCTGGTGCTCCCCGGGCGGCGGCTTCTACGCCTGCCAGGCCGATCCGGTCGCGACCATCACGGCCGCAGCCACCGATCCCGAACAGAACGTCTTGCGTCGCCCGGACGGCAAGCCATTTGGCGTCACCATCCACGTCGTCGACATCAGCGGCGCGCCCAACGGCCCCAAGAAGCACTCGGGCAACATCGCCCGGCTCGGTGGCGGCCGGCTGCTGTCCTCCGATGGCATCGACGAGGACGCCTTCCTCGACTCGTTGCGCAAAGCCTTCGACACCGGACCCAAGAAGGGCTGCGGCGTCAAAGCCATGACCTGCAAAGGCGGCACGGGACCAGGCGCCTGCGACGACAACAATCCGTGCACCAACGACTCGTGCAACATCAAGACCGGCACCTGCCTGCACGCGCCAAACACCGGCCCCTGCGCCGATGACGACGCCTGCACGCTCTCCGATCGCTGCTTCAACGGCGATTGCGTGGCCGACATCCCCTTCGTGGGCACGCTGGCCGGCAGCGACGCCACAAAGTCCATCGACGGAATCGGCGCCCAGGCCGGCTTCGCGGACATGTTGGATGTGACGGTGGCGGCCGACGGCACCATCTATGTCAGCGACCAGCACCTGATCCGCAAAATATCCAAGGACGGCAACGTACAGACATGGGCCGGGGCGGCGGGGCCTGGTTATGTCGACGGACCGATTGGCGAGGCGCGATTCGGCACCTCGCTCTACCTGCACGCGGAGTCCGATGGCGGCTTGCTGGTGGCCGACCACGACCACCACCGGATCCGCCGCATCGACGCCAAGGGCGTGGTCTCCACGGTCGCGGGCCAGGCCCAGTACGGGCCGCTGGATGGCTTGCCCCACAAGGCGCAATTCAACCAGCCCTGCGGCTTGATATCGGTGGTCGATGACAGCGGGGCCAAGACCATCTACGTCGCCGATCGGGAGAACTATCTGGTGCGCAAGATCGATGACAGCGGCGTGCTCACCATCGCCGGTAACGGGCTGCTGGGTAGCGTCGACGGACCCGCCCTGGCCGGTCGGGTGGCGCTGCCAGTGGATGTCGCCATGGGCCCCGGCGGGCGCCTGTACATCGCCGAGCCCTATCGCATTCGGGTGTTGCATGAGGGGCAGTTGACCACCCTGGTAGGCAACGAGCCGGGCTTCGGCAATGGCCCCAAGAAGCTTGCGCTCTTCAACGGCCTGGCGTCCCTGGTGGTGCAGCCCGACGGTTCGGCCTACGCATCCGACACCAAGAATCGCCGGATCCGAATCGGCCTGGTGGATGGCAGCGCCCTGACCCTGGCCGGCAGCAGCGGGAAGGGCCACCTCGACGGTTACGGCTCGGTGGCGAAGTTTGACAACCCGATTGGCATCGCCCTGGACCACCTGGGCCGCCTCATCGTCGCCGACCAGGGCAACTCACGCATTCGATTCATACAGACGCCGCGGGTAATCTGCCCCGTCAGCAACCCCTGCAACTCGGTGAGCTGCAACGCCAAGACGGGAAAATGCGAAGGCGATGCGCCGCCGGCAGGTTCTCCCTGCTCGGACGATCCCTGCGTCAGCAACCAGACCTGCCAGGACCTGCTCTGTCAGGGTGGCCAGCCCCTGGAATGCGACGACAACGACCCGTGCACAGACGATGCCTGCGACTCAGCCACCGCGGCATGTACCCACATCGCCAATACCGCGCCTTGCGATGACGACTCCGCTTGCACCACCGACGACCATTGCGACAAGGGCGGCTGCCAGGGCACGCCCAAGGTCTGCAACGACGGCGACCCGGAGACCGAAGACGTCTGCCTGTACGGCGTCTGCGTCGGCAAGCCGGACTTCTGCACCAAGGACAGCACCTGTGATGATGGCGACGATCTCTGCACCATCGACAGCTGCGTGGACAGCCATTGCACCTGGAAGCCCACCGGCGCCGACGGTTGCTGCAAGGCGGTGCCGTGGTCCAACGATTTCGAGGGCGGGTCGCTGAACAACATCTCCATTTTGAACAGCCTCGGCCCCAAGAAGGGCTGGCAGCTCTGGATGAATGTGGCGGGCGCCAAGCCACCGCTCAACGCGCTCTACTATGGCGACCCGAAGACCGGGAACTTCCACATGGGCGGTCCCAGCCAGGGCACTGTGACCCTGCCGCCGGTCGTGCTCCCGCCTGGCCTGAAGGCGAGCCTGGACTACTGGTTGTGGATGGACACCGAAGGCGCGCTGAAATTCGACGTCTTCAAGGTCGAGGTGATCACCAAGGTCGGCGCGCAACTTCTGTGGCAGAAGGGGCCAGGATTCGAACTCAAGAAGTGGAACCCCATGAGTTTCGACCTGAGCGCCTGGGGTGGTCAGGCGATCAGCGTGCGCTTCAGCTTCGACACCCGCGACCACCTCTACAATGAAGGCGTGGGCATCTACCTGGATAAGCTGAAGATCGCCGTCGACTGCCCCTGATCGCTGCGATGGCGCTGTATGCAAGGGGCTAGT
>CAYTLW010000233.1:0-5402 GCA_964438735.1 uncultured Enterobacteriaceae bacterium
ACCTTGATCGGTCCTTCGCTCCACGCTGCGGAGCCGCCGGACTGCACGTTGTAGACCGCGAATGTGATGTCATAGACACCATCAGCCGCAGCACCGCCCCCGGTCGAGTTCAGGAAGCCTTCCACCACCATCGAGGTGGGAACGGCGGCCTGCGAGCCGGTGGCGACGAAAAGAAGCGCCAGACCAGCAAAGGCTGCGCAGAGCTTGGTGAGATGGCGATCGAAGTGATTCCGAGTCGACAGCATCCGGGATTCCTCCTGCCCTGTACACAACGCCGGCTCGGCTGCTGCTGGGGCTAACTTTGGTCAGTCCGTGGGAACACTTATATCGGACGCGCGTCTCCATTTGATGCGTCCTGGCCGGCACATCATGCAGATTTCGACAGTGAATGGAAAGGCCCTGTTCATGGGAGCCGTGATTCCACCCAGTCTATCTAATAAAATCAACGAATAAGCGCGCTCAAATAGCGTGTGAAGCGATCAACTCAGGCGCACCTCCGGGTGGCAGATTGGTCCACGCAGGAATCTCATTCGGTCTCGATCAGTTGTTCCAACCGTTGGCGGCGGTGTCGAGATCGTCAACAAACTCCAAGCCCGCGGGCAGCTTGAGGGAGTTGTTATAGAAGCCCAGAAGAACCTTACGGATCTGGATGCTGTAGCCCCAGCTGTAGTTCTGTGAACTGGTAGACACGAAGATGACCGTGCTGACCCGATTGGCCGGGATGACCAGGGAGTCGGTTCGGCCGCATGAACTGCCGCCGCAGTTTCCATGGAACTTGTTGGAGCCGTTGACGGCGACGCTGGCGTACTCATTCCAGCCCGAGTAGGCCGTGTAGCGCCAGGTCGCCTTCCAGGTGATGTTGCTCTTGGTGCTGTTGCGGACCCGGAACAGGGCCATGACGACCTTGCCGGTGGTGGACGAGTACTGGAAGAAGACGTCCGCCCACACGTTGGCGTTCCAGTTGGCGTAGCCCTTTTTGTTGAAGAGTGTGCGCAGCTTCTCCTTGTCCGAGCTCATATGGCCGGCGCTGTAGTTGCCGTCGGTCCACTGCGAGGGATGAACTCCGGCAAACATGTTCGCGTCGTTGCCCCAGATCCAGCCCTCCTGGCCGTTCTGGTAGGTATCGAAGATGGCCCAGCGATAGGTGGCCGGGTTGATGGCGGTGCTC
This sequence comes from uncultured Enterobacteriaceae bacterium, assembly GCA_964438735.1. Taxonomy (GTDB): domain Bacteria; phylum Myxococcota_A; class UBA9042; order UBA9042; family UBA9042; genus CAYTLW01. The sequence continues at coordinate 1,169 of CAYTLW010000233.1, forward strand.
CACGTGTGGCCGTTGCAGATGTGGATCCTGCCGCTGTTGTAACGGAGCGTGCCCTTCTTGGCCTCGTTGCAGGGCCCGGTGTCGTCGCCGAGCTTGACGCCACCGGCGAAGTTGACGTTGTCGCTGTCGACGCCCTTGAGCTGATCTTTGACCAGCAGATCGCCCTGGATCTTGATCTTCTTGTTGCTCAACGTCTGGATGTTGATGCAGAACTTGTTGACGGCACCGTCGCTGGCGTTGTTCAGAAACTTGGTGTCGATCACCTGGATGCGCCACTTGCCCTTGGGGTTCTTGCCAACCCACTTGGTCAGGTCGCCCTTGAGCACCTTGGTCTTGGACGGCCACACACCCGACAGGCTGTTGCCAGCGCTGGTCTTATCCCAGAGCAGGTACTCGGTATTGGCCGGATCCCACAGCTTGATGACCACCGACTTCAGGTCGCTGTTCTTGAGATCGATCAGCACGTCCAGCTTCTGCGCGAGACCGTAGTCGCCGAAGGTGACCGTCGAGGACACGCCGATGGGGTTGTTGTCCTTGATCGGGACCGCCTTGGGGATGCAGTCGCTATTCTGGAACTGGTTGTGGATCAGGAAGTTGGAAATCTCGTCGATGCCGTCGGCGGGCAGCGCCTTGGGGTCCATCGCCTTGATGCACTTCAGCGAGCCGTCTGGGTTGATGCCCTTGACCACCTCGCCGGCGACCTTGCACTCGCCCGCGGGTGTCTTGATGCCGGTGAGCTTGCTGCCATCCCCCTGGAACGTGGTGGCTGATACGGTCGCGGCGGCGACGGTCTTGGCCTTCAGGGCGTTGCCGCCCAGATCCAGGTCCTTGTCGATCTTCAACTCGGCGACCGTCACACAAGCGGTGCACTGCAGGTCCAAGGCCACGTTGGCCGGGCCGCCCTTGGTCTTGGCGCCGGCGAAGGTGAAGCCCACCTTGTCCGCACCGACCGCGCCACTGGCGAGCGCTCCACCGGTGATGCAGCCCGAGCAGGCCACCTTCTTGGCGGTATCAGCCAGCAACGCATATGAGACGGCGCGCAGCATCTGCCGTGGCAGCTCGGGATCGCTGGCCACCTTCATTCCGAGCCAGGACTTGCTGAGCTTGTCCAATATGGCGGCGGTGAGGGGTTTGACCGCGCCCAGTACGTGGGTGAACTGCCCGCCCTTGACGGCGACTTTGATGGGCCCCTCGATCCACGCAGCTGTGCCGCCGGATTGCACGTTGTAGATGGCGAATGTGACGTCATAGACGCCATCAGCAGCCGCGCCGCCGCCGGTCGAATTCAGGAAGCCTTCCACGACCATGGAGGAGGGCACCGCAGCGGTCGCGGTCGTGGTGGTCAGCGCCAGGGCCGCGCAGACCGCGGCGGCTCCAAGCACGAAACGTCGGCTTGTGAGGGGTTTGACGTGAATCATCGGGCTCTCCATGTTCCTTATGGTCGATTGCCAGGCCAGGGATGGCGCTCTCCGCACTGAGCGTTCGTCTGTAATAACAAACGCTTGACATTGCAGAAACGGACGCCGGGGACCATGCCGATATTCGCATGTGAATAAAAGGTCTTGTGATGCTCAGGTCCGGGGCTTCACAACATCCGACACCACGGCAGCGCAAGGGCGGTCGCCGAAGAGCGAGCGGACGATCGAGCGCCGATAAGAGTAGAAACGGGCGGGGGGGGGGCCCCCCCCGGCCGGGGCGGGGGGGGCGGGCGGGGGGGTGGCGGCGGGGGGGGGGGGGTGGGGGGGGGGCCCCAACGCGCGAGGGCACTTCCGCGCGCCTATAAGTTTACAACCGGCCGGGGGTGCGAACCCCGCCGGCCGTGACTGGATGGTTGGCCTAGTTGTTCCAGCCGTTGGGCTTGGTGTCGAGATCGTCGACGAACTCCAGCCCGTTCGGCAGCGACAAGCAGTTGTTGTAGAACGCCAGGAAGCAGGAGCGTGTGCCGCTCTGCGACGAGGACGCCGACACGAAGATGATCGTGCTCGTCCGGTTGGCGGGCACGTTGAACGTCGTGGACAACTCGTGCGACGGACCGAAGTTGCCGCTGCTGTAGTAGTGATTGGAGCCGTTCATGGCTGCGCCGCGGTACTCATTCCAGCCGCCGTAGCCTGTGCCGTACCAGTAGGCGGTCCACTTGATGTTGCTCTTGGTCGTGTTGCGGATGCGGAACAACGCCGCAGCGTGACGGCTGTTGGTCGAGCTGTAGGAGTACCACTCTTCCGAGTACACGATGGCGTTCTTCAACGTGCCGATCGTCGGACCGCGGCGGGTGAAGAATGTGCGCAGGTAATCCGCGTTGGACGACATGTGGTGCGCGGACTGGTTGCCATTGCCCCAATTGGACGGGTGCACGCCGCCGTGGAGTTCGGCTCGATTGTCGGCGTACCACGTGCCATGGGCCTGGCCGTATGTGCTCCACACCTGCCAACGATAGATGGCGTTGCGGTTCATCGCCCACGTCCAGGTAGTGCCGTTGCAGACCTCGAGGCGATTGGCGCTGGTGTAGCGCAGCGTGCCCTTCTTGGCCTTGTTGCACGCCCCGGCGTCGACGCCGATCTGAACGCCGCCGGCGAAGGAGACATTGTCGCTGTCGACACCCTTGATCTGGTCCTTGACCAGCAGGTTGCCCTGCACCTTGATCTTCTTGTTGCTCAAAGTCTGGATGTTGACGCAGAACTTGTTGATCGCGCCGTCGTTGCCGTTGTTGAGGAACTTGTTGTCGATCACCTGGATGCGCCACTTGCCCTTGGGGTTCTTGCCAACCCACTTGGTCAGGTCGCCCTTGAGCACCTTGGTCTTGGACGGCCACACACCCGACAGGCTGTTGCCAGCGCTGGTCTTATCCCAGAGCAGGTACTCGGTATTGGCCGGATCCCACAGCTTGATGACCACCGACTTCAGGTCGCTGTTCTTGAGATCGATCAGCACGTCCAGCTTCTGGGACAGGCCGTAGTCACCGAAGGTCAGCTCTGAGGAGACGCCGATGGGGTTGTTGTCCTTGATCGGGACCGCCTTGGGGATGCAATCGCTGTTCTGGAACTGGTTGTGGATCAGGAAGTTGGAGATCTCGTCGATGCCGTCGGCCGGCAGCGCCTTGGGGTCCATCGCCTTGATGCACTTCAGGGAGCCGTCGGGGTTGATGCCCTTGACCACTTCGCCGGCGACCTTGCACTCGCCCGCGGGCGTCTTGATGCCGGTCAGCTTGCTGCCGTCACCTTGGAAGGTGGTGGCCGAAATGGTCGCCGCGGCGACAGCTTTGGCCTTGAGCGCGTTGCCGCCCAGGTCCAGGTCCTTGTCGATCTTCAGTTCGGCGACCGTCACGCAACCGGTGCACTGCAGGTCCAGGGCCACATTTGCCGGGCCGCCCTTGGTCTTGGCGCCGGCGAAGGTGAAGCCCACCTTGTCCGCGCCCACGGAGCCGCTGGCGAGCGCGCCGCTGTTGATGCAACCCGAGCAGGCCACCTTCTTGGCGGTGTCGGCGAGCAGGGCGTAGGCCACAGAACGCAACATCTGGCGAGGCAGCTCCGGGTCGCCGCCGATCTTCAGACCGAGCCAGCCCTTGCTGAGCTTGTCCAGGGCCGCGGCCGACAGCGGCTTGCTCGAGCCCAGGGCGTGACTGAACTGCCCGCCCTTCACGGCAACCTTGATGGGGCCCTCGCTCCACGCCGCCGTGCCGCCGGACTGCACGTTGTAGATGGCGAAGCTGACGTCGTAGAGGCCGTCAGCAGCGGCGCCGCCGCCGGTCGAATTCAGGAATCCCTCCAAGACCATGGAAGAGGGTACCGCGGCGGTCGCGGTCGTGGTGGTCAGCGCCAGGGCCGCGCAGACGGCGGCGGCTCCAAGCACGAAACGTCGGCTTGTGAGGGGTTTGACGTGAAGCATCAGGCTCTCCATGTTCCTTTTGATCGGTTTCCCGGTCGGCGATGACGCTCCTTGCCCTGAGCGTTCACCAGTAATGACGGTTGCTTGACGCGTCGGCATCGGGCGCCGGCAGCGTGGCGCGGACATCATGCCGATATTCGCCTGCGAATGGAAGTTTCAGTCGACGCTCAGACCGACATCTTCACAATCACGGGCCCCACGACTGCGCTCAGGTCGGACACTGAATGGCGAAACGGTGGCGCCAAAAAAGGAAACGGCCGGCGGAGCGAACCCCCGCCGACCGTGACAAGAAGGTTGGCCTAGTTGTTCCACCCGTTGGGCTTCCAATCCATGTCGTCGACGTAGATCAGAC
>CAYTLW010000234.1:0-5381 GCA_964438735.1 uncultured Enterobacteriaceae bacterium
TCTGACACTCACTTGAGTTCGGGACAGGCAGTGCCCCGCAAGGAATGTTCTTTTTGTGACCGCAGGGAGTATGGCCGCCAAGCTTTGCCGGCGCAGCTGTCGGCTCGGCGTAGGTGGATTTCATGTACCAATACTCAACCTGGTGATGAACGGCCACTCCGCTTCGCTGAAACTCGTACTCCCGTATCTCCGCTTTGCCGACGGTCTGGCCGGCGACGTTGAGCACCGGCAGCATTCCCGGATCGATCTGCTTGTTTCCGCCTCGGTTGAACAGGCTTGGGTTTCCAAGAGGCGAGTTCGATGGGTAGGTCGCGCAACTGGCGACCAATGCCGCGGCCCGGGTCGCTGCTGCCGTTCCGTCGCACGAGTAGATGCCGATACAACCGCCGTGCAAGGAGGCGGGAAAACGCTCCCAGAGCTCGGCCTCGGTCAAGTCGCCCGCCTGCCGGGCGCGGAGCGTAACCGGGTTCGGCAACTTCGTATTCAAATGCCAGCGCTGTAGTCGGCGATCGGCTGTCCCGGTCTCCATGGCCCAGCCCACGATCTGAGCGGGCTCCCTTCCCACGGCCGGCTTCTCGACTACCACAAAGTCGTCCAGCCTGAACAACCCCTCTCCCGCGACCTTCCCGCTCGACGCCGCAGGTGTTGACTGTGCAGGCGTTGGCTCGCTCTTGTTGCACGCCGACGCGCTCATCGTCAGCAACGCCGCCAGCCAGCAAACCTGACCCCAACGGCACCCATGTTCATGGTTCGTGACCATCTCCGCCCTCCCCTGTGCCGCCCGCGCTGAGCTTCGCGGCGCCGGATGCTGTATGCAGATTCGAGTGTGAAGGTCGGCTGATGGCCAACTGCCAGCAAGTTGAACTTTGGAAGCGGCCGTGTTCCGGAATGTTCTCGCGCGGCGAGGGTGGTCGTCACTACGACCGGTCGGCGGCGGGGCGCTGGTCAAGGCGTGCGCCTGGACGTCGAGGCCGAGATTGCGGTCGCGGTGTGGCAGGTTGTGAACGCAGAGGAGCGCGAGGGCTGTGGGGGCCCAGGAACGCAGAAGGGGCGCGGTACACTCAAGTACCGCGCCCCTTGGTTCTGGCTCCGCAGGCAAGACTCGAACTTGCGACCCGGTGGTTAACAGCCACTTGGAAACCGGATTCAGCCGGGGTCAATGACAGTCGAAGCGACAGTTAGAGTATCCTGTAATCATTTATGATGATGCAGGGGTTGCCGTCAGCCGTCGTCAACTGAAATCAGCCCTTGCCACATCGAATTGGTTAGCCCAAAGTTAGCCCAAGGGTTGCCCGGAAATCGGACGGGCGACCCGGTGTGGCGAAACCACCTGGTCGCAGGTCGGGCTCGGAGGGCGAGATGGGACAGCGATTCACCGACCGATTCGTGAAGAACCTCAAGCCGCGTGACAAGCGGTACATGGTCAGCGAGACGAACGCCCATGGGCAGGGGACGTTGGCGGTGCGGGTGACGCCGTCGGGCACGCGGTCGTTCGTCTACGTCTACAAGCACGGCGGGCGGACGCGGTTCATGACGCTGGGCAAGTACCCGGCGATGACGGTGGCGCAGGCGCACGAGGCGTTTGGCAAGGCCAATGCGGAGCGGGAGCGGGGCTTCGACCCGGCCGTGCCGCATGTCATCGCGAACGTGGAGGCCAGGCGGGCGCCGACGGTGGAGCAGCTGGTGGAGCTGTACCTGGAGGGCTGGGCGAAGGTGAAGAAGAAGACGTGGCGCAAGGACAAGGCGCTGCTCGAAGGCAAGGTGACGCCTCGGTGGGGCAGTCGGAAGGCGGCGTCGATTGCGCGGCGGGATGTGTTGGAGTTGAACCGGTTGATCCTCGCCGACGGCGAGACGATCGCGAACCGCACCTTCGAGGTGGTGCGCAAGATGTTCAACTGGGCGGTGGACGAGGAGATTCTGGAGCACAGCCCTTGTGCTCGGGTGAAGAAGCCGGCGAAGGACAAGTCTCGGGCTCGGGTGTTGTCGTATGGCGAGATCAGGCAGGTGCTCGAGAAGCTGCCCGAGGCGGAGATGGAGCTGGCGCCGAAGCTGGCGTTGTGCCTGATGTTGTTGACGGCGCAGCGGCCGACCGAGGTAGTGGAGTGCCCCTGGGCGGAGGTGGACCTGGAGCAGGCGCTTTGGACGATCGCCGGGGAGCGGGCAAAGAACAATGAGTCTCACCCGGTGCCGTTGTCAGCGGCAGCGGTGCGGGTGCTGGAGGTAGCTCGGCGGCTGGGTGGGGAGGAGTTTGTGTTCCCGTCGGTTCGCGCGGACAGGGCGATGGTCGAGACGGCGTTGTCGCGGGGGGTGTTGCGGAATCAGGATCTGTTTGGGGTGCCGAAGTGGATTCCCTACGACTTGAGGCGGACCGCGGCTTCTCAGATGGCTGAGCTGGGGGTGCAGCGGCTGGTGATTGGGAAGTTGTTGAATCACAAGGATGGGAGCGTGACGGCGGTGTATGAGCGCTACGGGTACGGGCGGGAGAAGCGGGCGGCGTTGGACGGTTGGGCGGAGAAGTTGGAGGAGTTGGGGCTGGTGGTGGCGGTTGAAGGGATCGAGGGGTTGGTGACGGCTCGGGTTGAGTCGGGTTGGTGGCGGCGGCGGCGCGGCGCGTTGTTTGATCGACGCCAGGGTGTCTCAGGTGTTGACGCCAGTTGACGATTGCTCTGCCGCAGTGAACCCGGCCCGCCCGCTCACCGCCCCCGACGCGCCGCGGCTTTCAACTTGTCGTACCAGGTGATCATCAACCTGCGCTTTGTACCGATCTTCGGGTACTTCCTGCCGAGATTCGCGAAGCGTTTGGGCATGGTCCAGAGGTACTCTGCGCAACTGTTGACGTCGTTCTCGAAGTCCGTAGTCGCGTAGGCCACGATGAAGCCGTCGCGCAGCAGCGCAATCCGCTCGGCCCTGGCCCCATAGGAACGGCCGCGCTCGAGCATCGAGTAGTCATGGCCATACGGTTTGGCGCTGGCCCTCTCCCAGGCGCTCCGGGACGGGAAGCCGTGATAGCTCATCAGGATGCTGGAGAACTCGTGGTGCAGCACCCTCTCGAGGTATCGTGGCGTGTGGCCGCTGTGTTGGGCCTTCAGGAAGATGACGCCATTGGTATAGGTGCCGGACATGAAGTATCGGCGCTCATAGGACAGTTCGCCCACGAGGTTGACCGACACCAGGTCCTGGTCGACCAGGCTCGGGTACTTGTCGCGGAAGTGGCGGATGGCGATGCACGCACCGGGCACTCGTCGTCTGCCAATCGGTTCGATGACGTAGGCAGAGGACCAGACCTTCGTTGCGAACGTGGGCGCGCGCGCGTCGGAGCGCACGATTGTCCTGTGCTTGCGCCACAAGTCATCGCACTCATTGGGACTGTTGGCGCTGCGCTGCCTCGCGTGACTAGCGGCCGCGGTCAGCAGGATGGCCAGGCCGGCCAGCAGCGAGGCTGCATGCCCCAACCGTCGTCTGGCTTGCCGCCGAGTCATCCTGCCATCTCCTGTGCAGAACCGGCTGCTGTCCGGGCATCCATGGGCAGAGCGCGCGACAGGGAAGGCTGTGAACGGTAGCGAGCAGGGCGATGGCATCGGCGAATCTCCGCTCTTTCGGGCCCGTGGACGCGAACGCACCGTGTGCGTGAGTCAATCCTCATGGCTGCGACCGCGCCCGGGCCATCAATCGGTCATAGTAGGAGGCCATCAGCCGTCGCTTGGTCTCGATTCTCGGGTACTTGCTGCCCAAGGCCTTGAAGCGGTCGGGCATCGTCCACATGTACTCCGCACAAGAATTGAAATCATTCTCGAAATTCGTCGTGGCGTAGACGTTGATGAACCCTTGTCTCAGCAGGGACGGGACCTCGTGCCTCGCCCGCCGGCTTTCGCGACGGAAGTAGTTGGCGGAGTCGTGGCGGTAGGGTGCGCTGGTGGCCGCGAGCCAGTCGCGCTTGGTCGGCAGTGGGTGGTTCTTCATCAGGATGCTCGAGAACTCATGATGAAGAACCCTTTCCAAGAGCCCTTCGGTGTGGTTCACGCTGCGGGACGCGAGATACAGCATGCCGTTGTAGTACGTGCCGCCGATCGCGAATCGCTCCCCGTAGCTGATGCCGCCGACCACGTTGATCGAAACCAGGTTGCCGTGAACCAGTGCCGGGTACTTCAGGTAGAAGCTCTCGATCGCATCGCAGACCTTGGGAAGTTCGTCTCTTCTCAGAGGCTCGACGCGGTACCGCATGGACCAGAACCTCGTTGAGAACGAACGATCGTTCACGTCGGCACGGGCCACGAGTCCGTACTTTATATAGAGCCGCACGCACTCGATTCTACTATTGGCGTACGGGCTGCGGGCCGCCGTCGTTGCCGGGCAGAGGGACAGCGCCAACACAGCGGAGCAGGCGGCCATGGCCAGCGCGTAGAAGCCAGGTCTGAGATGCGGTTTCACAGTTGCCTCCTCGTCCGGTCACTGGTACTGCGGCCATGACTGCAACCGCACACGGTCGTCCGGAATTCGACCCACATACAGATCCTCATGATTCCGAGCATGAGCGGGCGATGTGACGCGGCTGTGCCTGGCCATGTGACCCCCTGCGGAGCGCGATGTCTGACGGGCGGAGGGCAACGCGTGCACAGAACGTCCTCGACGGCATCGCGCCGCCCATGCGTCGGTGGATCAATGGTCTGCGGGCTATGAATCTCCCGGTCGAACCGCCGCCGGCAGCTCAGGCGAAGCGCGGCGCATCGCATTGCCCGCCTCCAGTAGACACCATCACCCCCCACAAGCCACCTCCACCCCAACCCCGATCGAGCGATAGAACCCACAGGCCAGGCGCAGCTTCTGCGAAACCCGGCGATGCCTGGCGGCCAACTTCAGGACCTCTTCAGGCTTCGTGAACATGACCTCCGCATAGGTGTTGAAGTCGTTCTCTGCGTTCGTGCAACCGTAGGCGCGAACGAGGCCGTTGCGAGCCAGTCGCTCCCTGGGCGGCCTGCGGTGGGGCTTGAGGGGAGCTCGGCGAATCGGGCCGCACAGGTCTTCGTCGATGGTGGCCCGCGAGGCGCGCCACCTGGTCCACGGAAAGGGCCACCTGTGCATGAGCAGGCTGGACACTTCATGGTGGACGGTGCCCTCGACCTCCTGGCTGACACCGGCTTTGACCACGATCGTTCGAGTGCCGTACAGCCCGCTGACCGTGTCGCCAGCCAGCCACAGACGGCTCGCGATGTACACCGTATCCAACACCTCCCTGATCCTCGCCCCGGGGTAGCGTTCCAGGGCGTCATCGATGTGACCGAGTGCGAACGTCGCTTGCAATCCACTGGCCGGACAGCCGATTCGCCTGAACAGGAGCGGGCCGGCCCAAGGCATCCGCCGGTTGAGTTCGTCGTCGGTGAATC
>CAYTLW010000235.1:0-5371 GCA_964438735.1 uncultured Enterobacteriaceae bacterium
TCTCGGTCACCACGATGCCCATGTCGACCATGGTGCCGATGGCGATGGCGATGCCACTCAAGGCGACCACGTTGGCGTCGACGCCGCTGAGCTTCATGGCCACGAAGGCGAACAGCACGGCGATGGGCAGTACGGCGGCGATCAGGGCCGATGCGCGCAGGTGGACCAGCAGGATCAGCACCACCAGGATGGTGATCAGGATCTCGTCGGTGAGGGCGTCTTCGAGGGTACCGATGGTCTCTTCGATCAGCCCGGTGCGGTCGTAGAAGGGCACGACGGTGACCTTGGAGACGGTGCCGTCGGCGAGCTTGCGCTCCGGCAATCCCTGGCTCAACTCCTCGATCTGGGCCTTGAGCGCTTCGATCGCAGCCAGGGGATTGGCGCCGTAGCGGACCACGGCCACGCCGCCCACGACCTCGGCGCCGCCCTTGTCGAGCACGCCGCGACGCAAGGCTGGGCCGGTGTGCACGTGGCCGATGTCGCGGATGCGAATGGGCACACCATCATGGGCACGAATCGTGGTCTTGCCGATGTCGTCCAGGTTGCGCAGAAAGCCGATCCCGCGGACCACGTACTCCACCTGGTTGATCTCCACGGTGCGCGCGCCGACATCGCGATTGCTCTGCTGCACCGCCCGAGCGACCTCGTGCAAGCGCACCCCGTAGGCGCGCATGGCGTCGGGGTCGACGTCGATCTGGTACTCGCGCACGAAGCCGCCGACGCTGGCCACCTCGCTGATGCCGTCGACGCCATTGAGGGCCGGGCGGATGTAGAAGTCCTGGATCGATCGCAGCTCTTCGAGCGACCAGCCGGCTGCAGGCGCGCCCGCTGGCGTGCGGCCCTCGAGAGTGTACCAGTAGACCTGCCCCAGGGCCGTGGCGTCCGGGCCCAGGGTCGGCTTGACCCCCGGTGGCAGGCTGCCCGTCGGCAGGCTGGACAGCTTCTCCAGCAGGCGACTGCGGCTCCAGTAGAAGGCCACCGAATCCTCGAAGATGACGTTGACGCTGGAGAAGCCCAGCGCCGACGCCGAGCGGATGGTGCGCACCCCTGGGATGCCGAGCAGGGCCACGGTCAGCGGATAGGTGACCTGGTCGTCCACGTCCTGTGGGCTGCGACCGGGCCAGCGCGTGAACACGATCTGCTGGTTGTCGCCGATGTCCGGTATGGCGTCGACCGGTACGGGATCACGGGGCAGACCGGTATCCCAGTCAAAGGGCGCCACCGCCAGGCCCCAGCCCAGCAGCAGGCCGGTGACCACCACGACGACCAGGCGGTTGGCCAGCAGGACTCCGACCAGGCGACTCATGGCGTACCCCCGCCATGGCCATGGCCGGCGTGCGCATCGGTCGCGACGCCGCCCAGCTCACCTTCCTTGGCGCCGCAGCGCAGCATGCTTTCGCCGAAGTAGGGATTGGCTACCTCGCCCGGCGCCTGTAGCCAGGCGGCGCCCTTGTTGTCCATGGCCATGGGACAGAAGACCAGTTCCACCTTCTGTTCGAGCAGGTCGCCATGCAATGTCACAAGGGGCAGGAGCGCCAGGTTCACCGGTTCGAAGGCCGCTCGCATGAGGTCGATATCTGCGCCTTTGACCAAGCGCTTGGCGCCTTCGAAACCGCGAGGATCAAAGGCACGTCCGGCCGCATTCAGCCGCTTCAAGCCGGCCACCAGGGCGGCGGCTTCGGTCTTTGCCTTTGTCGCATCATCTGCGGCCAGGCCGGCCGAGACGGCGATGGCCGCGGTCACGGTGGTCCGGAGCGCGGCCTGCACGCCCTCGCCTGGCGGCGGCATCGGCGCGCTGAGTTTTCGAGTCGCCGGTAGCAGCAGGCCGGCCAACTGCACCACGTCGGGCCAGGCGGCCTTCATGGCGGCCACATCGGAGCCACTCTTCAGCCAGTCGATCGATGCCCGCAGTGCCCTGCCCTGCTGCAGCTCGGCGACCTGTTCTGCCAGAGATTCGACCGCCCGGCGGGCCTGCTTCAGGTCGTCCTCGTGCAGCGCCTTGTCCAGCTGCTTCAGCTGTCCGAGGGTCTCGTCATCGGCCTGTTGACCGTCGGCGCCGTCTCCGTGGCTCATCACCGAGTCCTGGCCGCCGATCTGCATGGCCGAATCGAGGCGGAAGGCGCCGTGACTGACCACGCGTTCGCCCGCCATCAGGCCGTCGGAGACCACGTACCAGTCGCCTGCCCGCGGCCCGAGTCGGATCTCCCGAACGAGGTAGGTGGGCGTCTCTGCGCCCTCCTTTTCGACGAAGACTACAGAGCGTTTGCCGGTGAGCAGCGGCGCTGTATGGGGGATGACCAGCGGATCGGCTGAGGGCTTGACCGAGAGCGCGGGGCCGACAAGCCAGTGCTTTTCGGCCGGCACCAGCTTCATGCCGCAGACGGTGCACCGGGCCGGCTTATCCGCGACCACTTCGGGATGCATGGGACAGATGTGCTTGCCCGCCATATCGGCCATGCCGCCGGACCGGCTACCGGCCACCGGCACACTCACAGTCGCCCGGACGAACATGCCCGGCTTCAGGCGCAGGTCGCCGTTGGGTACGTTGACCCGTACGCGAACGGTGCGGCTCTTCGGATCCATGGCGGGGCTGACGAAGGCGATGGTGCCGCTGAACTCGCGGCCTCGGAATGCGTCCACCTCGAAGCGAACCCGCTGGCCGTAGCGCAGCCAGCGAATGTCGCTCTCGTAGGCGTCCAGCTCGACCCAGACCTGGCTCAGGTCGGCGATGGTGTAGATGGGCGTGCCAGTCTTGACCCAGGAGCCTTCCAGGCCCGCCTTGTGGGTCACGATGCCACCCAAGGGCGCAAAGACGGTGACCTGCTCGACGGGCCGGCCGCGCCGGATCATGTTGCGGATCTGCCAGTCCTGCAGCCCCCACAGGCGCAGCTTCTCGCGGGCGGCGCGAGAGGTGGCCTTGGCGGCGGCGCGGACCATCTCCGGACTGCCGGCCAGGCGCCCTCGATCGCGCTCGGCCTGGATCAGCTCCTGCTGGGCGACAAAGAGCTCAGGGCTGTAGAGTGAGAACAGGTGGTCGCCCTTCTTGACGAACGTGCCCGTGAAATCGACGAACATGCGCTCGATGCGGCCGCCGAACCAGGCCGTGATGCGGGCCACGCGGGTCTCGTCATAGGCCACCTTGCCGACCAGGCGCAGGTTCACGTGCACCGACCTCTGGGCCACCTTGGTGGTCTGGATGCGGGCCAGCGCGCGGGCCGCTTCGCTCAACTCCACCTGACCTCCGACGCCGCCGCTGGTGGGGATCAGGTCCATGTTGCAGATGGGGCAGATGCCGGCCTCTTGCAGGCGGATTTGCGGATGCATGGAGCAGGTCCATGTGCTGGCATCAGCGGCCTTGTCGGGGCCGTGCTCATGGCCGGTGTGAGCGTCTTCCGCCAGCGATGACGCAGGGGCGGCATCCGGTTGGGGTGCGCCGGCGAACCAGGCGCCAAAGCCAGCGCCCACAACCAGGGCCAGCGCGACGGAGATGGAAGAGGTGAGGCGTTTCATGGTGTCCCTCCGCTGGTTGCGACGGGTTGGCCGAGCAGAAGCTGCAGCTCGGCGCGGGCCTGAACCCAGTCCGCTTCCGCGCGGGCCAGGCGAATCCGGTAGTCGAGCAGGCTCTGTTCGAACTCGATCAGGTCGCTGAATCGGGCGCGATTGGCGGCGAACGAGGCCAGGGCCGTGTCCAGTGCCGAACGGGCCCTGGGGATCAGGTCCAGGGCGTACAGACGACGTTTGTGCCGGGCGTCACGCATGACGTAACGCAGGCGCTCGAGTCGCGCCTCAGCGCGGCGCAACGAGGCCTGCCGCGCGCCACGCTCGACGTGCACACGTTCACTGGCGGCCTGCTGGGCAGCGGCGTAGGCACTCCGCCAGACCGGTAGCCGCATCCCCACGCGCGCCAACAAGGCGTCCGCGCCGCTGTCCTGCACACCGGCCATGCGGGCCTGGCCAACCATGACCCAGTCCAGGCCGAAGACCACATCGGGCTGATCCAGGGTGCGCGTGCGGTCGGTCTCCGCGCGGGCTGTAGCAATCCGCGCGTCCGCGACCCGCACCTGGGGATGATTGCGCAGCGCAGCGCGCATGGATTTGACCGAAGGCAGGGCCGGTGCGCTGTCGAATCCGGGTTCGAAATCCGCCCTGGCCAGGGTCGCGGTGGCGGGCAGGCCGGCGGCGGCACGCACCGCGGCCTCAAGCATGGTCGCGCGGTCGAGCACGCTGCGTTGGCGTTCGGAGAGCTCGCTGATGTTCAGTCGCAATCGTTGCAGGTCTTCGTAGCTCGCCTTGCCGATGGAGAAGCGGGCCCGCACGGTGGGCTCCAGGTCCTCGAGCAGTTTGCGCTGGCCTGCGACCACAGCGGCCACCTTGCGAATCAGCGCCAACCTCGCCCACGGCACCCGCACATCGCGCGCGATACGCAAGGCGACAGCCGCCAGCCGTTGCCGCGCCAGCGCCGCCCGGGCCGTCTCTACCGCCGCCTGGCTGTCCAGCCGGCCGGGCCATGGCATGGCCTGGCTGACGCCCACCTTGAGACGCTGAGGACCGACCCGGGTCTCCACCGGCAGGATGAACGCGCCTGCGGCGACCACCGGATCTGGCCAGCGGTCGACGAACCCGGTCCGGGCGCTGGCGGCGCGCACGGCCGATCGCGCCGCCTGCAGCTCAGGGCTGCGTTCAGCGGCCAGGCGCAAGACAGCGGTCAGGTCCAGCGCCTTGGCTGCCGGGACCGGGCTGGCTGTGGTCGGCAGGCCCACGCACAGGACCAGCAGGAGGCCGGCGCCGAAGCACCGTGCAAACGAGATTGTGAACATGCCATCGCTCCCGATTCATGACGTGGCGGCCGCCCTCAGGGGCGGTCCGATCAGCACGAATCGGGAGCTAGCAGTGCCAGGTCTGGAGCAACGAACGACGCGCCGCATCGGCGCCGGGAAGCGCGCCTGGCGGCCCTCGCGCCAGCGCTGCACCGGCAGAGGGGCTGCCGGGCAGGGGCGCGGAATCGGCGAGGAAAGGCACGGGGAGTTGGTGAACTTCGACGCGGTCGGTGACCACTTCGAGTTGCTGGTCCTGCACGATGGCCTGGCCGCCGCATTCGCAGCTGCCGGCCACGGCATCGCTCAATCCGCTGTGGTCGGCATCCTGGCGACCGGCTTCGCGCTGGGCGGCGAGACAGCAGGCGTGGGCGCCCGCTGCGATGGCCAGCTCGCTGGCATCCGCCGGCGCACAGAGACAGACACCATGGCCCACCGCCGCCTGGGCGACGAAGAGCAGCACGACAACCATGGCGGAGAGCCTTCGCACGGGTTTAAGGCTAGGCTCGCCAGAGGTGCGTGTCAAAGGATGCGTCTTCACTAGGCTCGACTTTAGC
>CAYTLW010000236.1:0-5359 GCA_964438735.1 uncultured Enterobacteriaceae bacterium
TTGTCGCGGCTGAACTTGTCGATGTCACGACGGGGCGCGGCGAGCATGTACGAAAAGGCCGCCATGGGCGCCCTGGAGTTGGCCCGCCATCACTACGCCAACAAGGAGTACAAGGAGGCCGCGGCCCTCTTCCACAAGGCCTACAAAATCCACCCGCTGGCGGAATTCCTCTTCAACGCCGCCCGGGCCGAACAGCGAGGTTTCCAATTCGACCTGGCCGAGCGCGACTATCGCGCCTTCCTGAAGCTCGAGGGCACCGATCCCGCCGCTCGCAAGCGAGCGCGAATTCACCTGGCCGAAGTCGTCGAAACGCGCGCCCGCTTCAGCCAGATGAAGGCGGTCAAACCTGTGCCCAAGGCCCCGGTCACGCCATCTCCCGTGGTGACAAAGCCGACTCCGGATGCGGGCTGGCGAGGCACGGCCGGCTGGCTGGCTGTGGGTATCGGCGCGACCGGATTTGTGGTCGGCGGCGCGCTCTTCGTGGTCGCGGCGCTCGACCAGTCCCGCTTGGACGAGGACCTGGACAAGGAAGACTCCGCTGGCCTCAAGATCTTGAACTACGACGAATACGGCGAGCGACAAGGCGACATCGATCGGCGCAATACCATCGCCTGGGTGGCCGCCGGCGCCGGCGTGGCCCTGGCTGCAGGTGGCTGGTGGCTGCTCGACGACGCCGGATCGTCCACGTCGACGAGCCTGCAGCTACGACGCAATGGATTCGCGTTGAGGTGGCGGTTCTGATGCACCGTATGCGGGCCCTGAATCTGATCGCAGGCATCGTTGCGGCCTTGGCGGCGGTCGGCTGCACCACTGAGCTGCTGCCCAAGGCCGAGTTCGCCTCGGAAGTGGCCAAAGACGTCGCCGCCGAGCCCGACGGGCTGGACGACGGCGGGCAGCACGACATCGCGGCCGATGTGCCCGTCGCGGATGTGGGCGTGGACAGCGGTGTCGTCGATACCGGAACGAAGGATGTCGGCCCTGTGGACGGCGGATCGGATGACATCGCCGCCGATGTACCGGTCGATGTGAAGCCGCCGGCTGATGTGCCCGACACGGCGGACTCTGGACACGAAGACGTGGCTCCGGACGTCGTGAGCGACACGATGAAGGACACCGCTGATGACGTGGCGGACGGGGACGCGGGCGCAGCGGATGCGACCGGGGACGCAGATGATGATGCAAACGGCGACACGGACGATGCCGCAGACGCCGCCGATGCCGCGACCGTGCTCATCGACGCCGGCCCCAAGCCGGCGTGCACCAAGGACGATGACTGCCTGGCCAAGGATGACGGTGACCCATGCAACGGCATCTGGATCTGCGGCCTGGTCGGCGGTGTGGCCGCCTGCAAGCTGGACGAGACTACCGTGGTCGTGTGTCCGAGCGACGGCGACACAATCTGTGCCAAGAACAAGTGCGATCCCAAGACCGGCAAGTGCGCCGCCACCCCGGTGCCCGGCAACCCATCCTGCGACGATGGCGACAAGTGCAACAGCGACGACGCTTGCCTGAACGGTAAATGTACCGGCGGCCTGGCGGTCGGTTGCGATGACGGCAACACGTGCACGACCGACTCCTGCGCACCGGCGACCGGCTGCGACAACAAGCCGGCCACCGGGGCCTGTGACGACGGCGACAAATGCCACGGCCCCGACACCTGCAAGCAGGGCAAGTGCGTCGCCGGCAAGGCGATCGATTGCGACGACAAAAAGCCTTGCACCAAGGACACCTGCCACACGACGAAGGGGTGCCAACACGACAACGAGGCGGACCAGACCCCGTGCTCCGGCGGGCAATGCAAGGCCGGCGTCTGCCAGGATCCCTGCGCCGGCCAGCCCAACGGCACCGCCTGCACCGACGGTGACCCCTGCACCACCATGGAGAGCTGCATCGCCGGCAAGTGCACGGCGGCGGGCGAGCCACTGGTGAAGACGCTGGCCGGCGGCACCACCAAGGGATACCAGGACGGGCCGGCCAAGTTCGCTCTCTTCGGCGAGGTGGGCGGAATCGCGATCCAGGGCGACGGCGCCATCCTGATGGCCGATGAGGACAACCATCGCATCCGCAAACTGGCCCCCAATGGGGACGTCAGCACCATCGCCGGATCCGGCAAGGGATACGCTGAAGGCGCCGCCAAGTCCGCGAAGTTCAGCGCGCCCGGCGGCATCGCCTTGGGGCCGGGCGGCGTTCTCTACATCGCCGACACCTTCAACCACCGCGTTCGCCGCCTGCTGCCCAACGGCCAGGTGCAGACCCTGGCGGGCTTCGGCAAATCCGGCACCAAGGATGGCACCGGAATCAACGCCTCGTTCAACTCACCACGCGCCCTGCTCGCCACAGCGGATACGCTCTACGTCAGCGAGAACCACCGCATCCGCAAGGTGACCTACGCCGGCGTGGCCAGCGGCTGGGTCGGCGCGACCACAAACGGCTTCGTCGACGCCAAGGGCACCTCGTCGCGATTCGATTCACCGGGCGGCCTGGCCATGGACGCCAAGGGCCGCCTGCTCGTCGCCGATCGCAACAACCGCCGCGTGCGCCGTGTCGACACCGACGGCACGGTCGTCACCATCGCTGGCAACGGCAAACACGGCAACATCGACGGGCCGGCGCTGAAGGCGAGCCTGCAATACCCCAACGCGGTGGCTGTGCGCAGCGATGGGCTGATCTTCATCAGCGACGGTTCGGGGCGTCGGACCCGCGCCCTCACGGTTGGGGGCACACTGGTCACCGTGGCGGGCACCGGGGGCCAGGGGCCTGTGGACGGACCGCTCCTCAAGGCCGCCTTTGACTGGCCGCAGTCGCTCGCCCTGGCGGGCAACGGCGCCCTCCTGGTAGGCGGGCACTCGACCCTGCGCACGGTCCTGCTGACCAACAAGCTGTGCGTGGACGACACCCTCTGCACCATGGACAGTTGCGATTCCAAGTCGGGCAAGTGCGGGCATACGCCAGCGGTCGACGGGCTCGCCTGCACCGGTGGCGGTCTCGCCGGCAGCTGCGCCAAAGGCCTGTGCACCCAGGGTTGCGTCGGCAAACCCAACGCCTCCAACTGCAGTGATGGCAAGGCCTGCACGCTGGGTGACACCTGCAACAATGGGGTATGCCAACCGCATGACAAGTCGGTCGTCACGACGGTCGCCGGCATTGGCGCCCCAGGGTGGCTGGACGGCGCCGCGGACAAGGCGAAGTTCAGCACGCCGGCGGGCATCGCGGTGGCGCCTTCGGGCGTGATCTATCTCGCCGAGCCCGGCAGTCATCGGGTGCGGCGCGTCGGCGTCGACGGCCAGGTCACCACGGTGGCCGGTAGTGGCTCACCCAAGAGCAACGATGGCAAGGGCGCCGGCGCCGGCCTGAATGCGCCGCGCGACGTCTCGCTGGACGCCATCGGCCGGGTCTGGGTGGCCGATACCGGCAATCATCGCATCCGCATGATCGACGCTCAGGGTGTGGTGAAGACGGTGGCCGGAACGACCAAGGGCGGCACAGACGGCCAGGGGGTCGCGGCCAAGTTCGACACGCCCGTGGCCATCGAGGTGGCGCCGGATGGCGACGTCTGGATCGCCGACAAACATCGCGTCCGCCGGATGACGCAGAAGGGCGCCGTACTCACGGTCGCGGGCAGCGCCGAGCCGGGGCTCGTCGACGGCAAGGGCGCCGCAGTGCGCTTCAACACGCCGTCGGGCATCTCGGTAGACGTGGATGGCTACGCCTGGGTGGCCGACACCGGCAACCACGCCATCCGCTGGTTGTCGCCCGAAGGCGAGTCCACGGTGGTCGCTGGCCTGGGCGTTCCCGGCCTGGTCGATGGGGTCGCCGAGACCTCCTTGCTGAACGCGCCCGTAGGCGTGCAATTGAACGCCGTGGGACATCTGCTCATCGCCGACCAGGGCAATCGCGTGATCCGCGTCTTGTTGGGTGGCGGCTCCATCCTGACCCTGGCCGGCAGCGGGCAGGCCGCCCACGCCGACGGTCCGGTGGCTACGGCGGGTTTCGTCAAGCCGCACGCCGCCGCCTGGCTGGGCGACGACAAGGTCGTCGTCAGCGACGCCGGCGGCCACCGGATCCGACGCATCGCCATCGCCGAGAAGTTGTGCACGGACGGCAAGTCCTGCACCGCCGATACCTGCGATCCCGCCACAGGCAAGTGCCAATACAAGCCCCTCGCCGACAAGACGCCCTGCAGCAATGGCGGCGTCTGCAAAGCTGGCGACTGCCTGCCCAAGGAGGGTTGGGCCAAGGCCATCGCCGCCGGCGCCGACCACACCTGCGCCATTCGCAGCGATGGCGCCGTGCTGTGCTGGGGCGCCAACAAGACCGGCCAGTTGGGCCCGGCCACGACGTTCAAGAGCGCCCTGCCCGTCGCGGTCCCGGGCGTGACCGGCGCCACCGCCATCGCCGCCGGCGACGGCTATACCTGCGCGGTCATCGGCGGCGGCAAGGTCACCTGCTGGGGCAGCAACAAGTCCGGTCAGCTGGCCAACGGCAAGGAAGGCGGGGTCTTCGCCAAGCCGGCCGAGGTCGCAGGCATTTCAGGCGTGTTCGCCATCAGCGCCGGCCGCTCCACAGTGCTCGTCAATTATGGCCAGCCGAACACGATCGCCTGCTGGGGCGCCAGCTCCAACGGCCAATGTCCCGGCGCCAAGACCAGCACCGTGCTCAAGCCCCACAAACCGACCGGCTATACCAACGTGCCGGTCAGCGCCGCCGGCAACTCCCATGGCTGCATGTCCTACAACAGCGGCACGACCTACTGCTTCGGCGCCAAGTACTGGGGCCAGACCGGCGTCGGCAGCTCGGGCAACAGCAAACCCACCGCGCAGCCCCCCAAACAGGTCATCGACATCAAGGCCACCGGACTGGCGTTGGGCTCAGACCACTCCTGCGCCCTGCGCATCGACGGCAAGATCTCCTGCTGGGGTCGCAACTTCTACGGCGAGCCCGGCGACGGCACCGCCGGCTGCCTGGCGCCGCCCAACCAGGGTGGCAAGCTGTGCAGCGCGTCCATGAAGCCGCTGCCAACCCTGGTGAAGGACCTCAAGGACGCAAAGGCCATCTCCTCATTCGGCGGCGGCAACTACGGCGGCGGCGCCCATACCTGCGCCCTCATCTCCGGCGGTAATGTCTGGTGCTGGGGTCGCAATGACAGCGGTCAGCTCGGCACGGGCGACAAATTGCATTCACCGGCCCCCAAGCAGGTCGCCGGCGTGGTCGGCGCCAAGGCCATCGCCGTCGGCGGCAGCCACAGCTGCGCGCTCATCGTTGATGGCTCGATCCGTTGCTGGGGCCAGGGCAGCGGCGGCCAGTTGGGACATGGCAGCTACGTGAGCGTCAAGACGGCGGTGATGGTCAAGCTCAACTA
>CAYTLW010000237.1:0-5202 GCA_964438735.1 uncultured Enterobacteriaceae bacterium
TGGCCGTGCTCGGCTTCAACAAGGGCATCGACTTCAAGGGCGGCACCAAGATCGTCGTCGCCTTTGCGCCCGACGCCCAGGTGGCCCGCTCCGACCTGCGAATCATGCTCAATGATTTCGTGGTCAAGGAGACGGGCAAGGCGGACGCCGGCCAGATCGAGGTCCAGGACTTCGACACCGGATCGGGCGGCAGCGGCGACCGCAAGAACTACCTGCTGTTGACCGAGCTGACGTCGTTGATCGACGACGCCAAGAAGAAGTCCCTGGCAGAACAGATCAAGGCCGCATTTGGCGAAGACGCCATCGTGGACATCGTCAAGGAGGGCGAGGATCGCTTCTTCCTGACCCTGCCCGAAGCGCAGAGCGTGCCCGAGACCTACAAGAAGCTCTCGGAGATGTTCACCGCCGCCGGCTACCCGAAGTTCATCGTCTCCTCAGACGTGCAGCGTCAGATCGAGGTCAACTACTTCCGCCAGCTCCAGATGTTCGTCGACGAAGAGGGCGACGTCTCCGATGAGGAGATCGCCCAGCGCGAGGCCAACAACAAGGCGGCCATGGACAAGGAGCTCGCCAAGCGCAAGGACGACCGCTACTCGGTGACCATCGAGGAGTTCAAGACCAAGCTGCAGACCATCATGAAGGATAAGTACGGCGAGAGCTTCATCGGCGTGCAGTCCTCCACCGCCATCAGCCCCTCGGTGGCCGGCGGCATGCTCAACCAGGGCATCGTGGCCATCATCTACGCGCTGCTGGGCATCGTCATCTACATCACCATCCGATTCGACGTGCGCTACGCACCGGGCGCCATCGTCGCGCTGACCCACGATGTGCTCATCGTGGTCGGCTGCTTCTCGGTCGCCCAGATCAAATTCACGATGCCGATCATCGCCGCTGTGCTGACCATCGCCGGCTACTCGATCAACGATACCATCGTGGTGTTCGATCGCATCCGCGAGACCATCGATCAGTATCCGAAGGCGCCCATCACCAACGTGATCAACCACGCCATCAATCACACCCTGTCGCGCACGATCCTGACATCGGTGACCACGCTCCTGGCCGTGCTGTCGATCTTCTTCCTCGGCGGCGGCTTGATTCGCGACTTCGCTTTCGCCATGTGCATCGGCGTCGTGGTCGGAACCTACTCGTCCATCTTCGTCGCCAGCCCGATGTTCCTGACGCTGCACAACTTCTTCGAGAAGCGCAAAGCCATGGCCGATGGCGTCGACGACACGCCGGCCTACGCCCGCAGTTGACGACTCGCCCGTGAGCGCCAACGCCGAACCTGTCTGGCGGCTGGTCCCACCAGATTCGGAAGACGTCGAGCGCATCGCCACAAGTCTGGGCATCGACTCCGTTCTGGCCGGCTTGCTGGTCAACCGCGGGCTCGACCAGATCGACCCCGCGCGCGCCTTCATCGACCCGCAGCTGTCCGCGTTGCCCGATCCCTTCGCCATGGCCGACGCCGAGAGGGCCGCCAATCGCCTCGCAGACGCGATCATCTCCGGCGAGCCCATCTGCATCTATGGCGACTACGACGTCGATGGCGTGACCTCGTCGGCGCTGTTATTTCGCTTCCTGCGCCAGTTGAAGGTGCACGCCAAGGTCTTTCTGCCCGACAGATTTCGAGACGGCTATGGCCTCAACATCGAGCGCTTGATGGAGCTCTGCGATGACGGCGCGCGGCTGCTCATCGCGGTGGATTGCGGCACCAGGGCGGTGGATGCGGTCGCCAGCGTGCGAGCGCGGAACGTCGACGTCATCGTCTGCGACCACCACGCCCCAGGGCCGAAGCTGCCGCCGGCGACGGCGCTGATGAACCCCCACCTGGAAGGCAGCACCTGGCCCGATTCCAACCCCTCGGCCGTCGGTGTGGCGCTGGTGTTGGTCCAGGCCACCAGGCGCGTGCTGAGCCTGCGCGGCTGGTTTGACGACGGTCGGCCAACTCCGCGCCTGGCCGACCTGCTGCAATATGCCGCCCTGGGCACCATCGCCGACATGATGTCGTTGCGCGGTTTCAATCGCGTCGTCGCCGCCCATGGGTTGCGCAGGCTGGGTCGTTCGACTCTGCCCGGCGTAATCGCCATGAAGGAGCGCGCCCACCTGTCAGAGATCGCCAGCGCCGACCACGTGGGTTTCGTGCTCGGCCCGCGCATCAACGCCGCCGGACGGGTCGCCAGCGCCACCGCAGCGTTCAACCTGTTGACCACCGAGAGCCGTGAAGAGGCCGTCGAGCTGGCCGCTCGGGTCGAGGTGGAGAACAACCGGCGAAAGGGCTACCAGGCGTCGGTGACCCCCGCCGCCCTGGCCGCTGGCGAAGAACAGGTCGGCCGTGAGCACGCGGTGGTGGTCGCCGATCCCGGCTGGCATCCCGGCGTGGTCGGCATCGTCGCCTCGCGCGTCAGAGAACACTTCGCCGTGCCCGCATTCGTGCTCTCGGTAAAGGATGGCGTGGCCAAGGGGTCGGGTCGCTCCATCAAGGGCTACGATCTGGCCGCCGGTCTGGCCGCCATCGCCGGCACGCCCGCTCCGGACGGCCTGCTACAACGCTACGGCGGGCACTACTACGCCGCCGGGGTGACGCTCGACGCCAGCCGGATCGACGACTTCCGCGCGGCCCTGGTGCAGCACGTGGCCACCACCCTGCCACCGGAACAGCGCGTCAACGAGGTTCGCATCGACGCGGAGTTGAAGCTGGCCGACCTGGATCGCGGACTGGTCGAGCAGATCGATCGCCTGGAGCCCTTCGGCAAGGACAATTCGCGGCCCACATTCCTGTTGCGGGAGGTGGTGATCGCTCGCCTGCAGCGCGTCGGCAAGACCCTGGATTGGGCTCGTATGCGCCTGGTCGAGGTCTCCGACCGACCCCTGTGGTCCCGAACCGGCGTCGCGGCATTTGGTGCCGCCCGGCACGTGGAGGGCCGCCGTGATGGCGACCACGTCGACGTGGTCTTCCGCCTCGAGCGCAACACCTTCCGCGGCAAGACCACCTTGCAGGCCACCCTGGTCGCGGTTGATGACGCCGGCAAGGCCGTACACACGGAGCTTCGCGGTGCCTGAAGGCCCCTGGGATGGGAGCCGCCTACCGCACGCTGCAGGAGATCTCGCGCGCCAACCCGCTGACCCGTAAACGCGACTTCGCCCGGCCCCTCGGCGCTTCCAGGACCAGCGGCAGCGCCAGGCAGCGCGTTTGCCCAGCCTGGCGGATGATGACCATGGCGCCCTGCGTCTTGCGCACCTTGCGGCCCCTGGCGTCCAGCCAGTCTGTGGGCCGCGTCTGCATGGGCCGAATCTGCAACACCTTGAACGGCTCCTGGCCGCCCACAGTGGCCTTCCGGGTGACCTTCGCCAGCAGCTTTCCGATCGTGCGCACCAGCTTCGGTGCGCGGACCCCTGCCGGCAGTCGCCAGGGCGGTGGGCACTCGTCGTCGGCCAGGACCGGCGTGCAGTCGCCATCGGGTTTGTCCATCGTGACCGCCAGGGGCAGGCCGATCTCCTGACCCAGCCAGCGCGCCCGATGTCGTCGGGTCAGGTCCAGGTAGCGCCCCCCGTATTCCTTGGACGGTTCCAGTTGCGAGCCCTCGTGCCACTCATTCCAGCTCACCAGCAGGACCCAGTCGGACTGCCAGGCGGCGCGCCACAGGCGATCGTAGGTCTGTCCGGCGGCGCGCGGCCGATGAAAGCCGGGTCTGCGTTCGAGGCGGTCGTCGTAGCCTGGTGTCGCCGTCGCCAGCATGGGTGCATCGCGTAGCATGGCCACCGCGGAGGTCGAGCGCTGGGCTCGTGCGTGTCCCTCCGGGTTGCGGGCGATGTAGTACACGTGCATGGCGTCCAGGCGCGCCAGGTGCCGACCATCGCTCTGCCCGGCGACGAAGAAGGCATCCAATCCCTGCAGCGCATGTCGCATATCCAGTCGATCCACCGCGCGATGGACCGGGTCATAGAAGAAGAGCACCGGCCGTCCGTCGGCGCGCAGGAAGGCGCCATGGTCGCCGAAGCGCTTCAGGATCCAGGCCAGTCGCTGGCGCAATCGCTCGCGGTCGCGCGCCCGCTCCAGGTAGATGCTGATGCGGAAGTCCTGCCGAGCTGCCTCCTGGAGGAGCAGGGCCAGCACCTTGGGATCGTTGCCGCGTTCAGACCACCACGACAGCACGAAACCATCGATGCCCGCCCGCTTCGCCTGCTGGATGTGTGCGGCGATGATCTTCGGGTCCAGGCTGTCGTAGTAGCCCAGGGTCGGCACGTGGGGCACGCCCATGCGCTTGCGCCAGGGCCGCCAGTGCAGCCAGGCCTTGGAGGGCCCCTGTTTGCGGCCCCACCAGCCGTAGTAGAAAGCCAATACCAGCCGCTCGTGGGCCCGCCTCGGAGCCGGTTTGGCGGTGCGCAACAAGGACGCGTCCAGGGCGAACTTGCGCGGCCCGGCGGGTGACCCTCGACGGATATCCAGCAGTTTGATGCCGCCTGATCGGATGCGCAGGCGGGTCTTGCCGACGGTGCCCTGGTCCAACTCGACCGCTGGGGCGTCGTGGCGCAGCGTCACCAGCAGGCGGCCGCGCCAGCGGATGGGCGTGCGGTCATAGACCGGTTTGTGCAGCTTCAGCCCGTTGATGTGCACGCGTGCCGGGCCGTCGATTTGCAGCTGTCGTCGAGTCTGCAATGTGGCGAGCCCGTGCCAGCGCACGGCAACGCGATCGGAGGTCGACTCGATCTCCACATCCAGCGGCCAGACGATGTGCTGCGCCGACGCCACGCGGCATGTCGCCACACAACACGTCACCGTAGCGGCCAGGATGAGCAGGGCAGTCGCGGCTGGAGGACGTCGGCGGGGGCGGCTCAACACGCCGCCGAGCATAACAGTCCGAAGCCGCGACCGGCAGTCGCGGTGCGTCGCGCAACCGGCCGCGGCCGGGGGGGCTCAGGCGCTGGGCTGGGCGTGCTTGTTGAGCTCGGTCTGCGCCATGAACTGGTACGCGGGCGCGAAGACCAGGGCGATCACGAACAGCAGTCCCTGGCTCTGCTCTCCATTGGAGACGGCCGAGATGCCCTCGGAGTGCTTCCAGATGGAGAAGAGGGCAGCAGGCCCACAGAAGAACAGGCCCAGGATCAGGCCAGGGGACGTCTCGAGTTTGCCCATCTCCGCCATCTCTTTGGCGGTGGCGAAGTACCAGTACAGGGCATAGATGCCACAGGTGACCATACTGA
>CAYTLW010000238.1:0-5057 GCA_964438735.1 uncultured Enterobacteriaceae bacterium
TCGCTCGGCACACCTCTTCCCGAGTCTAGGAAACTGGGGAAGTACCTACGGTCCGCCGAACTAGCTCCTCGAGCCCGCCGCCCGGGCCATCTCGGACGCGTCCAGCGCCTTCATCAAGTGGGTCAGCAATTGCTGGGCGGTGAAGGGCTTCGGCAGCAGGATGGCATTGTTGCGCAACCTCTCGACTGCACCTGAAGACTCGCCGGTGTAGCCGGACATGAAGACCACGGCCATGTCGGGCCGTAGAGCGAGCAGCTGCTCAGCGACGTCGGGGCCATGCAGGCCGGGCATGATGACGTCGGTCAGCAGCACATCGATGTTGCCCGCATGTTCCCGACCCAGGCGCACGGCCTCTTCTCCGGACACAGCCTCCAGCACGACCGCGTCGTGGCCCCGCAACATCCGGCGCGTCATGCGGCGGACCATGGCGTCGTCCTCAGCCAACAGAATCGTCAAGCCAGCGATGGCGCCTTCCGGTGGCGGCGTCTCGTAGACGCCGCTGCGCACGCCCGTGCGCGCGCTCACCGGCAGGTAGAGGCGAAATGTCGAGCCCTCACCTACCTTGCTGTCGACCGTCACCGCACCGCCGGACTGCTCGGCGATGCCGTACACGGTCGACAAACCCAATCCCGTGCCGCGGCCCTGCGCCTTGGTGGTGTACAACGGCTCGAAGATGCGCCCTTGCACCTCGGCCGACATGCCACATCCCGTGTCGCCGACGGCGAGCATGACGTATTTGCCTGATTGCAGGCGCGTCCCGGCCACAGGATTGTCCTTGGCGACATCAAGGACGGACGTGGAGATGGTCAACGTGCCGCCACCCGGCATGGCGTCCCGGGCGTTGACGGCCAGGTTCATCATCACCTGCTGGATCTGGCTGCGGTCGCCCAGCACCGTGCCAACAGCTTCGCCCAACCGGGTCTCCAGCGTGATGTCCTCGCCGATCACGCGACGCAACATCTTCTCCAGCTCGGAGACCGCCTCGTTGAACTCCAGCGGGCGCAGCTCCGGCGCGTCCTTGCGGGCAAAAAGCAACAGCTGACGCGTCAGTCGAGCGGCCCGTCGCCCCGCCTGCAGGATCTCCTCGATATCTTCCCGGTCTGAAGACCCGCTGGGCAGGTCGGCGAGCATCATCTCGCTGGTGCCGATGATCGACGTCAGGATATTGTTGAAATCATGGGCGACACCGCCTGCCAGATGACCGATGGCGTCCATCTTCTGGGCGTGATTCAACTGCACCTGGCTGTCGGCCAGCTGTTCCCGCGTCTGCACCAGTTGAGCGATGTCCTCCGCCGCGTAGATGCGGCCGCCGCCGTCGGACTCGTCGCCAACCAGGCCCGCCACGGAGAGCAATACCGGGCGCTCGCTGCCATCTGCGGTGCGCCAGCGCACTTCGCGGGCAGCGCGAGGGCCGCTCTCGCGCCTCCATCGCGCGGCCTCGATGGGGTCGGCGAAGAGCGACTCCACCTGCTGCCCGACCAGGTCCGACTCCCTGCGGGCGAGCAACGCGGAGGCCGCGACGTTGGCCGTGCGAATGGTGCCCGCCTTGTCGGTGACCAGGACCGCCGTGGTCATGGAGTCCAGGACGTCGGCCACGTAGGAGCGCTTGACGGTCGTCCCACGCAGGTTCTCGGTCATGGCGTTGAAGGCCCGGGCCAGGGCGCCGAACTCCTGGTCCTCGCTGACCGGCACCCTGACCTCCAGGTCGCCGCCCGCGATGCGCTCGCAGGTCGTGACCATTCGGCGGACGATGCGGCGCAGGCGGCGCGCCAGCAGAAACGCGCCCAGCATGACCAGCGCCATGAGCGCAGCCGACATCAGCAGGACCACATGTTCCTTCTTCTCGACCTGGTCGATCGTGTTCATCTCCAGCGCGGTGACGCGCAGGCGCACTGTGTTCATGACCACGTCGATCTGCTCGACGAAGCGCCGCTGGCGCCGCTCCAGGGCGGCCCATGCCTGCCGTGACGCATCGGCCTGCGCCTGTTCCGCGCTGCGGACCTGGGCGTCCTGCCTGGCGCTGGCGGCAAAATCACGCCAGGTCGCGTAGGCAGCCTCCAGTGGAATGCGGGCGTCGAAGGTCAGGTCGCGCTTGCGCAGCTCCTGGAAACGACGCTCGACACGCATTTCGAGGGCCAGCGAGCGCTTGCGCAGGTGGCCGACCTGCAGGTTGCGAGCGCCCGCGATCAGCGCGGTCTTGAGCCGCAACTCGTTAAGATCACTCTTCAACACCGCAAGGTCGGACAAGGTTCCGCGGCCGGCGGACAGGCGTTCATAGGCCTCTCCGCCGATCTCGTGCTCGGCATGGACCTGGTGCATGATCACGTTGCCGACGACGTAGACCGCGGCGATCAGGATCAGCAGCGTGCTGATTCGCCGGCTGATCGAGCCCGCTCCCAGCCCGATCATGGGCGCCTCGCCGAGGGGCTCTTGACTACCACGTCGGCCACGATCGGCACGAAGGTTCGGCCGACGATGCGCTGACCGTCCGCGGACAGCATGAAGCGAAAGAACTTCTCCAGGGAATCACGCGGCAAGGTGCGCGCGACCAGCAGCAACGGCCGCGAGTACGGGTAGGCGCCCGAACGGATCGCCCGCGGTGAAGGCATCGATCGGCCGATCTGCACGGCGTGGATGCCCGCCCGGTCGAAGGCCATGCTCACCGTCGCGATGCCCCATCGATTGCCGACCAGGCGGTCGATCTGCTGGCGCGGCAGGTCCACCTCGACGCGTTCCTTCACATAGGGCCGTCCACCCATGGCCAGGTCTTGAAACGCCAGCATCGTGGCGCGCTTGTCGCCCAGGATTTCGGTGATGCAGACGATGGGTTTGTCGGGGCCACCCACTTGCCGCCAGCTGCGTATCCGGCCGGTGAAGATGCCCTCCACGGCGGCGGCGGTCAGCCGCGTCACCGGGTCGCCCTCCGGGCTTCATGACTGCGATCAAGGCACGGGACTCAAGCAGGCAGGACGATCACGAACTCGGCGAACTCTCCGTCCTTGGTGTCGACCCGCAACTCGCCCTGGTGACCGCCGACGACGATGTCGTGACTCAGCGACAGACCCAGCCCCGTGCCCTCACCCGGCGGCTTGGTGGTGAAGAAGGGGTTGAAGACCTTCTCCAGCACGCCCGGCGGGATGCCGACGCCGTTATCCCGCAGTCGAATCTCGGCGTTGCCGTTGGCCCGCGTCGTGCGTACCGACAGCTGCGGCGTGTAGTCGTCGCCCCTGGCGGCCCGCTTCTTGCTGGTCGCGTAGCAAGCGTTGTTGACCACGTTGATGATCACCCTGGAGATCTCCGCTCGCGAGATGCTCACCTGCCCGATGGCATCATCGTACTCGGCCGCGATGTCCAGCGTCACGTCGTCGTCCTTGGCCTTGACGCCGTGGTAGGCCAGCTCTACCGCCGACTGCACCACATCGTTCAGGTCACAGACTTCGCGCTCAGCGCTGCTGCTGTTGGCGTGGCGCAACATGTTGTCGATGATGCTGGCGGCGCGCTGGCCGTGGCCGTGGATCTTGCCGCTGGTATCCTCGAAATCGCCAACCAGCTCGCGCGCCTCCTCCAAGTCACCTTCGTCGAGGACCTCGCGCAACTCCTTGGCAAGGTCGATCTGCACGTTGGAGAAGTTGTTGACAAAGTTCAGCGGGTTGCGCAGCTCGTGCGCGATGCCTGCGGTCAGTGTGCCCAGCGAAGCCAGCTTCTCCTGCACGATGATCTGCTTCTGCATGGTCTGGATCTGGTCCAGGCTGTCGCGCAGCTCCACATTGGTCTGTTGCAGCTCCTGGGTGCGCTCGACGACCTTGGTCTCCAGCGTGCGACTATGCTCTTCGAGCTGCTCGTAGAGTTTGGCGTTCTCGATGGAGATCGACACCTGCGAAGACAGCAGACCGAGGATCTCGAGCCGGTCGGCGGTGAAGACGCCGTGGGTCAGGTTGTTTTCGAAGTAGAACAGGCCGATCACCCTGCCCTTGTTGATGATGGGCGCGCATAGCACCGATTTTGGCTTGTTGGCCTGCACGTAGGGATCGACCGAGAATCGCGGATCGTCGACCGCATCCTCCAGGACCACGCTCTTGGCCGTTCGCTCCACATAATGAACGATGCTGGTCCCCAACTGTTTGGAGTCGGCCAGCGGCGCCGGGTCGATCTGCACCTCCTCGGTGGCGGCCTGGCCGCGCGCTTCGACGAACAGCCCCTCGTCACGGTGCAGGATCAGGTACCCCACCTCCGCGCCGACGTTCTCGATCACGATTCGCATGAGCTTTTCGACCAGTCGGTCGTGCACGATCTCGCCGGCGAGCGCCTGCGACGCCTTGACCACGGACACCAGGTCCAGGTCTGCGCCGCCCGTCGTGGTGCCGCTGACCGTCGACAGGGTGCCGCTGCGTGCCCGGCGGGTCGTCCTGCCCAGCGCCAGGGCTGGGTACTTCTCGACCATGTCAGCGCACTTGCCAGCGGCGCCCCAACGCTCATAGGTCGCGAACGCCAAGGTCCGGTGGTGGCGCGCGATCTCCTCGTTGTTCATCTCCTCGTACAGCTGTGCGGCGCGCTCGTAGGCCAGGCCCTCCTCGTGCAGGAAGCCGTGCTGTCGCGCACCCGCGATGGCCTGCTGGTACATTCCCATGGCGGCCAGGTGGTCACCCGTGACCCGCGCCCGCTCGGCCAGCACCAGGTCCAACTTGTGCTGGTTGTTCTCCGGCTGGGCCCCGGCCCAGATGCGCAGCTGCTCGATGTTCTCGTCCACCTTGGCCAGGTCACCTCCTGCCCCCAGCAGGGACAATGCCTGGTAGAACTTGATCAGCACCGGCGTGACGAATCCCGCCACGGCCGCGATGAGCTCGTCGGCCTGGTTGGCGCTCTCCACGGCGCCTTCGAAGTCGCCATAGAAATAGCGCAGCATGGTGCGCGCCGAGTGCAGTGAGCAACGCACCGGCAGCATGGCGCCGACGCCTTCGGTCTCGGTGTGCTCGTCGAAGATGTCACCCGCGATGAAGCTGTGGTCCACCTTGGCGCTGCGCAATCCCGCCACCAACTGACGCCAGACGCGAATATAG
>CAYTLW010000239.1:0-4750 GCA_964438735.1 uncultured Enterobacteriaceae bacterium
GCGACGTCTGCACCAAGGGCGACGTCTGCCAGGGCGACACCTGTGCCGTCGGGCCCACCTATGCCTGCGCCTGCAAGTCCAACGCGGACTGCGTGCAATTCGACGACGGCGACTTGTGCAACGGCGTGCACTACTGCGACCTGGCGACCCATAAATGCCAGCCCAATCCAAGCAGCAAGGTCAACTGCCCGACAGTGAACAACACCGACTGCCTGGTCGATACCTGCCAGCCCAAGACGGGCCTGTGCAAGATGACCGTGCAGCCCGACGGCAAAAGTTGCAGCGACGGCAACGTCTGCACCGCAGGCGACTTCTGCCTCGACGGTCTGTGCAAATCCGGCCCGAGCACCTGCGAGTGTGAGAGCCACGCCGACTGCGCCAGCAAGGAGGACGGCAACCTCTGCAACGGCACCCTGTATTGCGACAAGAGCGGCGACAAACCCGCCTGCAAGCTCAACCCGGCCTCGGTGGTCTCCTGCAACAAGCAGACGGGCTCCCCCTGCCTGAAGTCCCTGTGCAACCCCGAGACCGCCAAGTGCGCGCCCGGGCCGGCCCCCGATGGCGGGCCCTGCAACGACGGCACCCTGTGCACCCACAAGGACGCCTGCGTCGCCGGTGTCTGCGTCGGCAAGGCGGTCAACTGCGACGACGACAACGCCTGCACCAACGACACCTGCTCGCCGTCCAAGGGCTGCAGCCACGTGGCCAAGGTGTGCCAAGACGACGAGCCCTGTACGCAGGACGGCTGCAACCCCGACACCGGCAAATGCGTGTTCGATCCGGCCGCCTTCAACGGCAAACTCTGCAACGCCGACGACAACGGCTGCACCCTCAACGACGCCTGCGCCTGGGGCAAATGCAAGATGGGCATCCCCCTGGTCTGCAAGCTGCCGACCAAGACCTGCGAGCAGGCGATCTGCCTGCCGCTGAGCAGCAAGACCTACAAGTGCATCCTCAACCAGGCCCCGGACGGCACCCCATGCGACGATGGCCTGCCCTGCACCGTGGGCGCTGGCTGCAAGTCGGGCAAGTGCAGCGGCGCCGGCCACGACCGCTTCTTCGTCAAGAGCTACGCCGGGCCCGCGGGGGCCGGCTACCTGCACGGGGTCGGTGCCTTCTCCGACGGATCCATGGTGGCCGCCGGCCAGACGTGGACCAAGTCCGGCACCGGCCATGCCATCTGGCTGCTGGGTCTGGACGGCGGCGGGGCGGTGAAATGGAGCAAGCAGGTCAAGAGCGCCAAGGCAGATAGTGACAACATGGGCGCCGACGTCCTGCCCCAACCCGACGGCAGCGCCTGGATCGCCGGCACCAGCGCCTCCAGTGGCGGCGATGATGACGCCATCGTGTTGCGAGTCGACGCCGACGGCACGACACAGCTGAGCAAGACCTTCGGCGACAAGAGCGCCAGCGAGCGGGTCGCCGGCCTGACCCCTGGCAAGTCCGGTAACCTGTTGATATTCGGCAGCCACTCCAAGGGCGGCACCCTGTCCGCCTGGGCCCACCACGTGGCCAGCAACCTGCAGCCCAACTGGCCCAAACCCCTGCTCTCCACCGCAGGGGGCCATCACCAGTTCTTCTACGACGCCGCCTGGCTGCCCGATGGCGACATCGTCTTTGTCGGCGAACGGCGGGTCCAATCCTCTTCAGCGATGTCCAAGCCGCTCTGGCTGCGGGTTAGCGCCTCCGGCGCGCCGAGCGCGCCCGTGATCCCCAGCAGCGGGGGCATCTTGCGCAGCGTCGCCGTGACCGCCGGGCGCATCGTCGCCGGCGGCACTCGCAAATGCGGCGGCGCCTGGTGCCGCTGGCTGGTCGGCATGAACAGCGCCGGCACACCCCTGTGGACCGCCAAGGACATCCATAACGCCGGCCTCGCCCGCGTGCTGGCGGTGGCCAAGGATCGGTTCATCGTGGCCGGCGACCAGACGCCCCCCGGCAAGAAGAGCGGCGTGCGCTTGCAAGGCGTGGACCGCTACGGCAACCAGCAGTGGAGCCGCGCGTTCGACGCCTCGGCCGCCCGACAGGTCCATGGCATCGCCGGCATGGGCAATGACGGGGTCGCCCTGGCCGGCACCGAGGGGTCGGGCAACAGCCGCAAGGGACTGGTCGTACGCACCGATCCCTGGGGCCACGCCAGCTGCGCGGCCGCGGGCGGTTGCATGGGCAAGAAGCCCGAGCACTGCGACGATGGCAAGCCCTGCACGGTGGACTGGTGCGACGCCAAGAGCGGCTGCAAGCACAGCACGGTCGACAACCTGACCTGCGATCCTGGCGACGGCTGTTCACCCATGTCCGGATGCCAGTCGGGTAGTTGCAAGACGGTCGCCAACGGCCGGCTCTTCCGCTACGACGAAAACCAGCTCGGCAAGACGATCTACGGCGGCGCCGCCCGGATGACCGACGGCACCTTCCTGATGACCGGTCAGACGACCATTGGCGGCAAGCGTCACGCCTTCATCCGCCGGCTCAGCGCCTCGGGAGCGCCGATCTGCAAGGCCACCTTCCAGGCGTCATCGGGCGTGAACACCTTCGGCGTCGACGTCTCGCCACGCCCGAGCGGCCAGGCCGAAGTCCTCGCTCGCGCCAAGGTGCCGGCCGGCGGCGGCAATCACCGCTACGGCACCCGCGCCAGCGTCGACAGCGGCTGCAAGATCCTGAAGCTGGACACCGGCAGCTACTTCAAGACCCAGCGGCCACATCGCTACCTGAACTATGCCGACGGCAGCCAGGGCATCATCTTCGAGACCTCGCCACACAACGGGAACGCCAAGGAACGTTACCTCTGGGTGAGCCGCTGGTGGCCCAACAAGATCGTCTGGGACTCGCAGCACCTCAGCGCCGGCGCCAAGGGTCTGGCCTATCCCTTCGGCATGGTCGGCGACGGCGGCGCCGACGGCACGATCTGGGGGCCTGGCGGCGCGGTCGCGGCAAACGGCGACTCGCTGCTCTTCGCCAGCACGAAATCCTCCATCCAGGGCCACTGGCTCGGCTGGGTCGGACGGCTCAACGCCTCCGGCAAGACCATGTTCAGGGTCTGGACCAACGTCGACGACGTCACTCAGCTCATCGAAGGCGGCGCGGGGTTGCCCCAGAGCCGCACGCTGGCGGTTGGCCGAATCTGCCACAGTGGCGACTTCGCCAACTGCAAGGTCCTCATCGTCGTCTTGAACAGCGGCGGCCAGCAGATCTTCAGCAGCGCACCATTCAGCGGCTTCGCCCACTCTGCGGTCGGACTGCCCGGCGGCGCATTCCTCTTCGCCTCGACCTATTTCAAGAACGGCAAGTACACCACGGCCATGGTCCGCTGGAGCGCGCAGCCCTACACCGGGCTGTGGAGTCGAATCTGGTGGGATACCCATGGAATGGCCAAGACGGTCGAGTCCATCGCCGGCAGCGATGACCTGCTCATCGGCATCGACCAGGGCTGGGGCAAGAAGGCCATCCTCACCCGCACCGATCGGTGGTTCCACCGCGGCTGCGGCGCGGCCGGCAGCTGCCTGACGAAGAACGAGAAGTCCTGCAGCGACGGCAACAGCTGCACGCTGGACTACTGCCAGGCGGGCCAGGGCTGCAAACACATCAAGGATCCCGGCGCCTGCCCATAGCCCCAAATGTCCCGCAGTGTCACGGTTTCAATAATCGGGTGCCGACTGTTCTTCTCACGCGGTGACCCGACGTCGTCCCGTACGGGAAGACTTCCTCGACACCTGGCGGATCTCGATCGTATCATCCCGTACGGGACACATCTGCGTCCTCCAGGTCGCGCAAGCACGGAATCCACCCGTACGGGAAGACCATGAACACCACCGAAGGCCAGATTCGCACGTCGGCGGGACTCGGCGACCTCCTGCGCCGCCATCGCAAGTCGCGCGGCTTGTCTCAAGTCGACGCCGCCGCCCTCGCTGGCGTCGGCCCCCGCTTCCTCTCCGAGCTCGAGCGCGGCAAGGCCACGGCCGAGATCGGTCTGGTGCTGCGGGTGCTGGACCGCTTCGGTCTGAAGGTGGTCATCGCGCAGCGTGATGGAACGCCGGTCTCTGCGAGGCACCCGTGAGTCGGGACGCCAGGCACGACACGCTGGTCGTCCGCCACTTCGGCGACGACGTCGGCTTCATCACCCGGAGCGACCGTGGCCGGCTGGTCTTCGCCTATGCGGAGAGCTGGCTGGACAGAGATGGCGCGTTCGCGTTGGCGACCGGTCTACCGTTGCGGCCGGGGGATTCTGAGACGGCGTTCTTCGCCAATCTGCTGCCAGAAGCGGGGGCCAGAGAGCGCATCGCCCGCAGCGCCGGACTCTCGGCGGACAACGACTTCGATTTCCTGCGCATCTTCGGTGCCGATTGTGCGCTCGCTCGACGGCCGTCAGCAGCTCGCCCCCTTCTACGATCTGGTGTGTACCGGCGCCTACGACCTCGACCACACCATGGCGATGGCGGTTGGCGGCCAGTTCAATCCTGGCGCGGTCGGCAGGAACGCCTGGGAGCAGTTTGCCCGCGACATCGGCATCGGCAAGTCGCTGGTGCTGCGGACCGTGAGGCAGATGGCTGCGCGGATCCCAGACGTGTTGGCGGCCCAAGTGGCGGCGGTCGAGGCCAGCGCCGGTCGATTCCCGCGGCGAGCGCAGGTTGAAAGGACCATTCGGCGGCGGGTTCGGAGCACGGTTGGGATGTTGGGATAGGTGGGGCGGGGGGCAACTACTTCGACGGTCCCGAAGTATTTCCCCAGTTTGGCGTCCAAGCCATGTGCCGCTTTG
>CAYTLW010000240.1:0-4707 GCA_964438735.1 uncultured Enterobacteriaceae bacterium
TACGCCCCCAGGCTAACGAATACCGCCGCTTCGCGGCTCGTCGGGCTTGCGCCCCCAGGCTAACGAATACCGCCGCTTCGCGGCTCGTCGGGCTTGCGCCCTCGACCACCTTGGACGAACCGTCTCAAAGCGGCACATGGCTTGGACGCCAAACTGGGGAAGTGCTTCGGGACCGTCGAACTAGCACCACACCCTGCGCCTACCTGCGCAACTGCGATGTGACCCTGGAGCGCGAACTCTGGCACATCTTCGTGCACGATGACGACGAAGCGTTGACCTACATGCTGCCGCGCCCTGACAACTTTGCCGGCGGCTCCGACTGTCTGCCGTCGGGCAAGTCGGGTATGCCGGGGGTGAACGAACTCAGCGTGGCGGAGGCTTTGGACGCGTCTACCTGCCTGCACGCCAAGTTGCGTTTCGAGGCCGCGGGGGGCGATTCCGGCTGGGACGTCACCCCCATCGACCTGCCCGGCGACGTCGCCGAGGTCTGCCGCCGCAACCCCAAGCTGGCCCAGAAGACGCTGGCTCCGGCGTGCACACAATGCATGGTTCGAAGCGTGCTCAACCCGTCGCTGCTCGGCGGCTGTCCGTCCATCTACATTCCCTACAGCGAGACCGTGGCCAAGGCCCTGGCCATCGAACTCAACGCGCTCTACGGCATCGCGCCCGAGGGGTAGAGTGCCGAACAGGTAACGGAGGGAGCGACATGCCGAGCGCCGGTTGGTCAGTCGGAA
Source organism: uncultured Enterobacteriaceae bacterium (assembly GCA_964438735.1). GTDB lineage: Bacteria > Myxococcota_A > UBA9042 > UBA9042 > UBA9042 > CAYTLW01. The sequence continues at coordinate 735 of CAYTLW010000240.1, forward strand.
ATCTCCTGGCACCCTCCACCCAGGCCTGGTCGCCCGCCGGCCTCGAAACACCGCCTTGGCGTCGTGATGAATGGCGTCGCTACGCGGACATGGGTTTGATAGAGTCTCTTGCGGGACAGAGGAGCATCGGAGCAGCATCATGCGCTTCCAGATTGGGCGAGCGGCCCCGTTCGCCGTCGCGTTGACCCTTGCCGCGGCCGCGGCCTGCGTGCCGGGTTGCAGCGATGACAACGACGGATCGGCTGGTGAAGACGCCGGCAAACAGACCGGCGACCAGGGCGATACCCAGGACGCGCTCGACACCGTCACAACTGCGGACATGTCCGGGGCCAATGACGCTGGCGTGGCCCCAGACGACGGCACGCCCACGGACAGCGGCACGCCCACGGACAGCGGCACGCCCACGGACAGCGGCCCGCTCAAGGACGCGGGCGCTCCCTTGGACGCCGGCTCCAGTGGTGCCCACTGCGCCAAGCTGAAGGAGGCCGCCTGCTCAGCCGACGCCGCCTGCACGGCGCTCATGGCGTGGGTTCCCGAGGTCGAGGGCTATTGCGCCGGCAAGGCCACCGACCCGACCTTTCGGGGCTGCATGTCGGCCGCGGCCGGTTGTGGTGGCGCCATCACCTGCGCCAGCCACCTGGAGTCGTCGGTGCGCGCGGTGTTCCCCTCCACCTGCCTGCCCAAGGGCTGGAACGCCGAGGAATCCGGCATCTGCTGCCCGGTGACCACCGGAGACTGCAGCGACGTCGCGACTCAGGTGCCCTCCGAGAATGCGCCGGACAAGGACAGTTACTGACATTGCGTTGTAGGTGTCGACTCGTCATACTTACATCGTGATGTCTGTTCACTCGGCTCTTGCAGATCAGAATCCATGGTGGTCCGGCGGAGAAGCGCGGGCCAGCAGATGGCCGCACGTGCGACCTGAGCCGCATCGACGTCTCGTTGCTCACGCCAAGGCCCGCGGCGCACCGATGGCTGCCGTCATGATCGGGCCGCGACAAGTCGGGAAGACGACCTTGTTGCGGCAGGTCGTAGACTCGCTGATCGCTTCTGGCTGGCCTGCGACCAACGTCGCCTACGTCGATCTGTCGGACGACCGGCTCCCAGTCGAAGGCGGGCTTCGGGAGTGTCTGCAAGCCATACCTGCGCGGTCACGTCGGGTGCTGCTGATCGACGAACTTCAGGTCGCACGTGGATGGAGCCAGACACTCAAGGCAACCATTGATCACGCCAGCGAGGGCGGGCCGGTGCGACCCGATGATCGCATCATCGCGACCGGAAGCGCGGCGACGGCATTGCACTCGGGCTACGTCGAGAGCGGGCCAGGACGCTGGACTGAGTTGGGCATTGAGGGCCTGGATTTCTCAGAATTCGTGTTGCTTCAGACAGGGAGTCCGGTGGTCGGCGAGGACACACTGCTTCGCAATCCACAGTTGCTGCCCAGGTACCTGCTATATGGCGGATTCCCCGGTTGGATGTCGGCCTCACCGCCGGAGGCTCGAAGATTGCTGCGCGAGGCCGTGTCCGAACGCACCGTGGCCAGGGATCTGATCGGCACCGCCATCGATCTGATCGGCGCACGGCGCTTGCTGGCGTACCTCGCATGGAACGCAGGCGCCGAATTCTCGCCGAGCAAGGTCGGAGTATCCATCGGCCATGCTGGTCGTCCATACGACTACCGGACAATCAATGAGTGGCGCGCTGCGCTGGAAGCAACGCAGTTGTTTGTGCCGCTGCCGAGGCACACGACCAGTCCGGGTGCGAGTTTGCGGTCGAAGGACAAGCTCTATCCTGTCGACCATGCCCTCGTCGGCGCCTTCGCGCCTTTGACCGATCCGGTGACGGATGCCACCACGCTGGGGCGCATTGTGGAGACGCTCGTATTCCGCCAGCTCCGAGGACTGCTGGGCCGGCTGGCTCACCAATCTCCTGCAGGCGCGCGCAACCTGGGCTACGTGCGCGCAGCTGGCAAAGAGATCGACTTCGCCTTCGTCGGACCCACGGGGCTGGTGCTTGTCGAAGTGACGTCTGCTGCGTCTGCCCAGGGCAAGCTCAAGGACGTGTCCGCCGTCGCGCAGGCCGTCCACGCAGTGGAGGCCAATGTCATCCACACCGGCGTTCACCAAGCAGAGATTGGAGGCGTGAGGCTGGTCCCACTGCACCGCTTCCTGCTGGATCCCACGATTGTGTTGGGGGCATGATGGGCGACGAGAGAAAACTGAATCCGACCGCCGTACTCGGCGAACGCGAGGACCTTTATCTCGAGTTCAAGGCCGCGGCAGCGACCGAGCGCCCGCAGCGCATCGCCAGGGAGGTGGTGGGTATGTTGAACGGCGGTGGCGGAACCGTCTGGATCGGCGTGTTGGAATACAACGGCATCGCGACCGCCATCGAAGATGTGCCGGAACACCTTCGGCGAATCGGCGCGTTACGCGATCACTTCCTGGATTGCATCGAGCCGCCGCCGCGCGGCACGGACGTCACCCTTGTCCCTGTGAGCGCGGACCGCAAGACGGTCGTGCGAATCGATGTGGCTGCCGGCAGCCCGGAGAGGCGACCATTCGCCCATGTGCTCGACCACCGCTGGCGCTTCCACGTGCGGGTGGGTGACAAACTCCGTGACATGGGCAGGGATGAAGTTCGCAAGCTGTTCGCCAAGGCCGCATCGGCTCGGGAGTCGAGCAAGACGCACTACGATGTCGCGCTCGCAGAGGCAAACGCGGAACTGGGCCACCGCCGCAACCACTTCCTCCAACGAGAGCCGGCGGGGATGTGGATCGGCATGGCCATGTCCCCACCAATCAACGTGCCGACCGACACGCCCGCTGTTCGCGCCCTGCTGCGGAACCCCGAGCTCACCGGCAATCGCGATGCCGGGTGGAATTTCGCCAATCCCTACCTCACACCGCGGCTCGATGCTGGTGGCGTCTCTTCTGAGTTGGATGGGGATTTCCGCTGTCGGATCGACGACGCCGGCATGCTCGACCTTTTCGTCGCAAGGGACAACCTGCAATGGCAACGTGACGGCGAACTGTACGGGTATGTCCTTCTCGAGCACCCGGTGGCGCTCTGCCGCCTGATGCGCAAGCTGCTGGAGGACCATGGCGGCCAGGGACGGCGTACAGTCGTCGCCGATCTGGCCCTGAAAGGCATCGAGGGGTGGGGGCTGCGAGCATATTCACCCGATGCCGCAGGCCACCGCTTCGGCTCGCCGAACGTTCTCGAAGGCCGCGACGATATCTTCTTCCGAGCGCCCGTCGAAGAGGAGGTCGGCCGCTTCCTGGCAAACCCCGACGGACTCGGCCTGCGTCTGGCGCGGCAGGTGTACCGGTCGTTCGGCTACGGAGCCGAGGAGTTGCCGCGACAAGCAGATCTCGTCGCGGAACAGTTGCGCCTCTCGTGAACAATGGGTCGGTGGCCCGCGACGGCCCTCAGCGCGAGAAGCCGCGCGAACTACGGTCATCCGCAGCGGCACGCCCTTGGGCAGCCCTTCGACTCCTTTGACCTTGCCCAGGTCAGGCAGCTTGAGCTCGTTCAGTCCACTGGCGAGCAGGATGTGCCACACCTGCTTGCCCGGCGGCTTGCCGGCGGTTTCGATGAGCACGCGGGTGAAGTTCGGCGACCGCCCAGACGTGGTCCTTGTCCGTGCCGTGCATGGCGCGCACGCGGGTCTTCGGCGCCTCGACCTCCGCAGGGGCAACGTTGGCGCTGTCTTGAGTGGCGAGTTGGAAGATGCCCACCTCCCCGCCCACCCAGACGCGCTCTTCGCCGGGCCCTTCGCTTTGTGCTACTTGTGAATCGCCTGGCACCTCGGCGGGAGGGTCTATCGCAAGGCCCTGCCGGCGGTGACGAGCGCGGCCATGCGCGCGGGCGCCAGGCTGCGCGAGCGGGCCATCTCGAACATCGGCCGCGGGCTGCTCACCATGAGCGGTCGCACGCGGATGCTGTTTGATACCCACGGGGTGTTCGGCCG
>CAYTLW010000241.1:0-4701 GCA_964438735.1 uncultured Enterobacteriaceae bacterium
CGGCGGCGAAGCTATGGGGTGAGGCCCGAAAACGACGTTTTTCGGGCCGAGGGGGAGCAACTGAAGGCGGCTCGCGAGCCGGCGAGCGAGTCGAGCGCCGTAGGCGATCGAAGCCGAAGGCGGTAGTGGGGCCAGACCAGGTCTAGCCCGGAAGCCCCCTCGCTTCTGACGAGACGTCGAAGCGCGGCAGGGTGATCTCGAAACGAGCGCCGGTGCCCTGCGAGACGTTGCGGGCGCTCAATCGGCCGCCGTTCTGCTCGACGATCTTGCGGCTGATCCACAGCCCCAGGCCCGTCCCCTCGCCGGCCGGCTTGGTGGTGAAGAAGGCGTCGAAGAGGTGCTTCTCAGACCCCTTCGGCAGACCCGGACCGCAATCCTGCACCGCCAGCCGGGCCCGGTCGTCGACGACGTCGATCAGCAGGCTGATCTCGCCCTGGGCGCCCTTGCCCATGGCCTGGGCGGCGTTCAGCAGCAGGTTGACCAGCACCTGGACGAGGGGGCCCGCGGCGACATTGACCACCGCATCGTCGGCCACCTGGAGATCAATGGGCGGCCCGTGCTTCAAGCGCGGGCGCGTCACCGCGAGGGCGTCGTCGACCAGGGAGGAGACCTCGATCGGCTGCGCATCATCGCCATCCTGGCGGCCGAAACGAGACAGGCCGTGGGCCACTTCGCCCAGGCGCGCCAGGGCGACGGTGGCGGCGTCGAGATCTTCGCGTTGCTGGCCGTCGGCCTCTTCGCTGGCCAGCTCCACGTAGGAGCGGGCGGCCATCAGCGCGTTGCGGATCTCGTGATTCACGCTCGCCGTGAGCGTGCCGATGGTGGCCAGCTTGTCCTGGTGGGCGAGCATGGCCTCGCGGCGCGCCTCCTCGGCTGCACGCAGGCGTTCGCTGGCGGCCAGTACACCGGCGCCCAGGAGCAACAGCAACGCGATCGCGATGGCCACCAGCAACGCCTTGCGGGTCGCGGCGGCCACCTTGGGCGCGATCTCGCTCCTCGGCACGCGCACCTCGATGGCCCACGGTACGCCGGGTACATCGACGGATGAACGACCTGTGACCGCGTCGGGACCGGGCGTGATGCCATCTGTGGAGACGGTGAAGAGCACGCCGCCAGCGGGTCCGATGAGCGCAGCAGAGGCGCCTTCGACGCCGACCAGGCCGGACAGTGCGGACCTGGCCAGCTTGCGCACGTCGACATTGGCCGACAGGAATCGACCCTGGCCCAGGGAGGTGGCCAACGAGAGCGCCTTGAGTTTGCTCAGGCAAGTGGCGCAGACGCCGGCGCCGTCGTGCCAGCCGTGGTCATGGTCGTGATGTTTGTGGGCGAGGAACTTCGATTGCATGCCATCGGCCATGCGGGGATCGACCCCCAGGACCTTGCCTTGCCGATCGTGGACCAGCAGCACGACGCCCTGATCGGGATCCGACGGTCTGGCCATGGCCCCGAGGGCGGCACCATAGCTGGGCTCATCGTGCCCGTTGACGATGCCGGATGCCTGCCTGATCAGCGGGTCCGTGAGCCGACGTTCGACGGCCCGCAGCCGGCTGGCGATCCGCTCGGCGGCTTGCGCTGCAGTCTGCGCCTGACTGCGCTGATACAGGTCCACGGCGAGCGATTCGACCGCAGTCGGCGCGGACACCGCCAACCAGGTCAGCCCCGCGAGTGAACAGACCAGCGCCCCCAGACCGATAACAACCGCACGCCGCCGCATCATGACCTCCCGCAGCTATGGGCATGACGCAGCAAAACCGCGGGCGTTACAGGTCTTCGGAGTTCAGCATGGACAATCCAGGTTTGGCACTTCGACGGACTCGGACTCGCGCAGAATCGGTCCCGCGGATTGCAGCAAACCGTTGACGCCGATGAACTCCATCTTGCCATCGCGGTCCAGATCCACGGCCAGGCGGGGCTGGAAGTAGCGCCCCGGATCGGCCTCGTCCGTCAGCAGGGCCAGCGCCGGCGGTTTCTTCGGATCGCGCGCCGGCCGCACTCGCCAGAGCGCCCAGTATTCGCCCATGAACTCGCCGCAGCCATCACCGGCGCGCGCGCCGATGGCGATCCAGCCGGGGGCGCCGGCTGCGTCCTGGAATACGGTCACCTCAGGGGCGGCGTCCTGGAATCCATCCCACCATTGCTTGCGCGGGGTCGGCACCTCCTCCATGTAGGCCTTCTGCACCGCCGCGTGGCCCCGGAGCTTGCGAAATCGCTGCAGTGCGGCGCGAACCAGGAGCGGGTCGGCGCTCGTCGATCGGGCGATGAGCGGCTCCGGCTGACCGGCGGCGCGAGCCCAGAAGCCGGCGGCGCAATCCCCAGTTCCGGAGACCTCGACGTGGCCCACCAGCAGCCGACCGCCGCGGCCCAGATCCCAGGCCTCGCTGGCGATCTTGTCCTGCGGTGCCGGCGGGTCGCCTGCGTGACCATCCCAATACTGAACGGTGCCGAAATGGGGCTCGACTCGCGACAACAGGTAGAGCGAATTGACCTTGCCACCACAGACACGTCCAGCGCTGCCGTGCACATCCACCTCCGCGCCCGCCCAACCGCGCAAGTCCTCCGGCAAAGCGCTGACGATGGCCGGCTGGCGCACACTGGCGCTGGCACCCGACGAGAGGAGTTCCAGCTTGCCTTCCGACCAGCCATTCTTCGGTTTCAGGTGCAGGACCACATACGGGGCATTGTTCTGGTGGATGACGAACGCAAAGTGCTGTCTTGCCAGCGGCTTGATGGGGTGGCCTCCCTTCTCCACCACCGAGGAGAGCATCTCTTCTCTGGCAATGCGGAGTTCGGTGCCGACGGGCACGACCACCAGCTGCTTGGGGCCCACATCCTTGTAGGTGCCCGAGGCCCAGGTCTGCTGGAACGTCAACACTGCGCTGCCGGCGGTTCGGTTGAACACCACGTCCGCCGCGGTCACGTTCATGGCCTTGCCGAACATGCGCTTGCGGTCGCGCAACCACGCTTTGCGCTCGAAGGAGCGCGTGCGGTCACCGGAGCGCTTGGTGCCGAAGAAGCGATCGGCATAGAGCGCGGAGTAGGCCTCGAAGTCGCCACCGTTCTGGGCTGCCAACCAGGCGTCGAGCAGGGCGCGCAGCCCGGCCTCGGCGATGGCGGGCACGGGCGCCTTGGTGCGTTGCGTGACCGTGGCGGCTGCTGGAGGTGGGGCTGGCGGGGGAGCGGGCTCGGCGGCCGGTGGCGGTGTCGGCGGCGCCTCGGAGGCTGGTTTGGACTTGCTACAGGCCACCATGCAGGCGACCAGGCCGGCGGCGGCGATCAGGTGGACGAGGCGCATACGAACTCCAGAGGGCGGCGCCCGGCACGCGGGGCGCGACGACGCGGCCAAACGATGGTCCGGTACGGCCGGGAGTGCAAGGCCGACGACGCGCGCTACCGCTGTCGCAGCCTGACCAGCCGATAGGTCGCGGCGCCGGCGTCGGTGGTGATATCGGCGACCCGTTCCAGTGTGATCCCGCGCTCGGTGGCGACCACGGGCAGGCGCTCGGCGATCCAGGCGCCGTTGCGACATGGGCTCACCTCGATGGCCGCCGGCCGCGGCACCAGCACGACCAGGTGGTCGCCCGCGGGCAACAGGTCCAGGGCCTGGCGCCACGCCTCGTCGTACAGCGCGGGTGTCTCTTCAGTGGAGGACACCACGTCCCAGAAGATGGGAAAGAGATGGCGTCCAGCGAGCGCGCCACCGGAGAGCAGCTCGGGCACGCCAGCGAGGTCGTAGGTGGTGGTCCACAATGTGTCGCTACGCGACAGGCTCTCATGGACCAGGCGGCGCTGGGCGTCGAGGTCGAAGATGCCGTGTCGGGGCGCGTCGAAGGCGGTCTGCAGCTGGATCTGCTGGACCCCCTGGCTGCAGGCGAACACCAAGGCCAGCAGCGCTGGCAACCACCGCAGCGCGCCAACTCGAGGCAGGCGCTCTGACAACCAGTTCATGGCGGCGATGGTCGCAGTGGCGATCACCAGCGGGATCCAGGGGCCCAGCAAGCCGAACAGAGACATGCCCTCGTAGTAGAAGGCCAGGTACTGCAAGCCGACCAGTCCGATGCCACAACCGAGCAGGCGCGTCGGCAATTGCGTAGTGCGGCGAATCGAAACCAGGCACAGGGCCAACGTGGCCAGCAAGGCCAGCACGCCAGCAGCCAGGGACCAGCTGGACAGGGACTTCTCTCCGCCGCTCGTCAAGCTGGATACGTAGTCGCCGAGTGCACCGAATGAGGTCGCGAAATGCTGCGCGAAGAAGGCCAGTCGATCGAGCTCGATCCAGCTGTCGGGCCCCGGCAGCGTGGCCAGCCGACGCCAGAATGCCTCTGGATCGGCGCCGCTGACGACGAATACCGCCTGGGGCAATAGCGGTACGGCCGCGACCGCGGCTGCGAGCAGCCAGGTTCGACGGCGACATGTGGGCAGGACGTCCAGCCACCAGCCCGTGAGCAACATCGACAGGACCACCCAAGCCGCCGTGTTCTTGGCCGCCATGGCCAGGCCCAGCATCGCGGCGGCCAGGATGAGGTGCCAGGCGGCTCCGCCGACAGCGCCGAATGAAACGGGCAACTCATCGGCGGCCGGCGAAGCTGTGGGGTGAGGCCCGAAGACGACGTTTTTCGGGCCGAGGGGGAGCAACTGAAGGCGGCTCACGAGCCGGCGAGCGAGTCGAACGCCGTAGGCGGTCGAAGCCGAAGGCGGTAGTGG
>CAYTLW010000242.1:0-4456 GCA_964438735.1 uncultured Enterobacteriaceae bacterium
CACCCGTCCAGCTCCTCCTGAGCCCTACTCTACCCTGCCGGAGCCCGCTCGCCCAATTTGTCGGCGCTCACGGCCAACGATAGCGGCCGTCTCCGTGCCATAGCCCATCAGCCGGTCGGCGGCGGTCTCGAGGTCGGCTCGAATCGCCAGATCCCCGCCCAGCACGCCCCGTTTGAGCTTGTAGAACTCGTCAAACAGCTCCTCCACCTCGTCGGCGAACTCCTGGTCCACCTCCAGCACCTCTCGGAGGATCCTCGCGTAGCTGGCTCCGAACTGGCTCGAGATCGGCTCGCCCACGACCGTCCTTCCGCCCACCTGGCGCAGCGGGTGGATCCACGCGTCCCTGGCCGAGGCGACAACGAACGGCGAGTGGGTCGAAACGAAGAGTTGGGCATTGGGGAACAGCGTCTGCACAGCCGGCAGCACCTTACGCTGCCAGGCGGGGTGCAGGTGGACCTCCACCTCGTCCAGGAAGAGCACGAAAGGCCGCTCGAACACGGGCATGTCATCCCGCCAGGGGATGCGGTCCATGCGCATCAGCAGGTCTGCGACCCAACTCAAGATGGACTTCAAGCCGTCCGGCAGGACATCGAAGCTCACATCGTCGCCGTCATAGCGGACGCCGATGCCCAGCGGCTCCTCGCAGATCGTGAACTCGAAGGAGCGGCCGGTGATGCTGGCGATGGTCTCCTCGATGCGCCCGACGGCCTGCCGTCGAACGGCAACCTGTCGATCATCAGCGCGCAGTGACGCGAATCCCTCCTTGGCCTTGGTGTTGGCGATCCATTGGACCAGCCTCTGCGGATCTGTCGCGCTCGAGAACGACAGCGCGTTGCCGAAGGGGTTATCTCGGAGCTCCTTGATTGCGTCGAGCGAGTAGCCGGCTACCGAGCGATGGCCGGAGTAGGCCAGCGCGAGGAAGTCAAAACGTCGCTCCCGATGTGCGGGCGAGAAAGGCTGGTAGCCGTGAGTCGAGTTCCGATACTCCTGCAAACGGGGGGGCTGGCTTGCCACGAGCCACTGCGTGCCACGCCAGCACTCCGTGCTGATTGATCAACTGGAGGGGAACGCCATCGAACTGCAGCCCGCCGCTCTCGTCTTCGACTCTGTGCAACGCGAGAACCTCGGGTCCCCCACCACCGCAATCCAGCGCAATTCGGGACTCAAGACCGCGCATGCGCGCAGCAAGCCCCACATCCTGCGGCGTGAAGAACTGCGCCATGGCCGCCAGCACCGTGGTCTTGCCAGTGCCATTGTTGCCGACGAGCAGGTGAACGTCAGCTCGGTTCGGGTCACCGCCGGGCGGGAACTCCATGCGCACGTGGTCGAAGCAGGCGACCTTGCTGAGCGTGCAGGTGCGGACTCTCACTGCTACGTCCCCGCGTTACGTGTTGCGTAGCCCCAATGGCACGCTCCTGCCCGGCGGATTGTTCTCGTGGGTGGACCAGATCCCACCCCCTGCCGGATCAGGCTGATATGCTACCGTCGATTGCGGCCGCAGGGTAGCCCCCCGGTGGCGTCTGCGGTACGCGGGAGGCAGGCCCAGCCTTCGCGGATCATGGTGCTGCGCCAAGACAACTGATCTCACTGGTGATCAGGTTCTGGCGAACGACCGGGCAAGGGCGAGTAGCGGAGCCCGCAGCGCCATCACCGCTGCCTTGTCAAGGAGAACCCCATGTCCTGGTCCCCCCGCCTGCTCAAGAAGCTCCTCGAGTTGGAGACCTGCGACGACACCTGGCAGATCGGTACCACCGAGGTAGAGATACCGATCGAGCGCGGCCAGCCGGCGGTCACCCTGCTGACGGTTCAGGGCGACGGCCGCGTGCGCTCGGTCCACACCGTCCAGCGCCGGCCCGAGCCGGTGGACTGGCTGAAGCTGCTCAAGGGCGCCATGCTCAAACCGATGCCGGGCATGAAGCCGGGCCGGCCGGTGCGTGTGCTGGCCGAGACGGTCGCGATTGAGGCGCACCTGCGGCGACTGGCGGCGCCGCTTGGGATCGAAGCTGCGCAGGTCGAAGAGCTGTCGGAGCTGCGCGAGGCCGGCGCCGCCCTGGCCAGCCACGCGGCCACGCGGTCACGGGTAATCGTCTCGAAGCACGAGCGAGATCTGCACGCTGCGGCCGCCCGCTACATCCGCCTCGAGCCTTGGGAGCGATTCCTGGCCGAGCCGACCTTCCTGCTCGAGCTGGACGGCCTTGTCTGGCCGCGCCCCGTGGCGGTGGTGATGGGCGGCGCGGGCGAGACCTTCGGCCTAGCCATCTACCGCGATCGTGACATGCTGTCGGCCGTACACGCCGCCATCGCCAACGGCGGCCGGCGTGCTCGGGGCGTGACGGACTCCATGGCGGTCTGGTTCGAGCGCGGCAACGACGTCGATCCCCAGCAGCGGCGCCACGTGAACCGTCGAGATCTCCCCATCGCTGGCGACTGGCACCCGATCTTCGCGCGCGTCCGGCCCGGCCGGGATCCCATCGACCTGCACAGGGTGGAGCAGGCGGCGGTGGTGCAGGCGGCGTTGGCGGGGGTGACGGAGTGGGTGGAGGCCTATGACCGCGGTGATGCGGAGGCGCTCATCGCTGGACGAGAGGGCGTCGACATCGACGGCGGCCGCATCCGTTGCTTCCTGCAGAGCCCGTCGGCGTTCATCACGGAATTGCCGCTGGATGAACGGGACGAGCGGCTGCTGTCGACCCAGAACCTGCACCCGGTCAGCGATGAGCCGGTGGCTGTGGGCTTCATGCGTCTGAGTCTCGGGGAACCGATGCCGAAGGCCCTGCCCGGGTCCGGTGAGATGGAGCAGCTCCCGATGATCTCCATCGCCTCCACGGCCACCGGCGTGTCCGAGTTGATGCCTGTGCTGCGGGAGGCGGAGGCGCTGGGCTTCGCCCGACTGGTCGGCGGTCAAGGCTGGATCCTGATCGCGTCGGGCAGCCCGCAGATGGACGACGAGCACTTCGACGTCATCTACGGCGCAGACACCGCGCCTGAGCCCATGGAGGCCTGGCTGGACGCGGTCGAAGCGGCCAACGATCAGGCGGTGGTCAACTGCTTCGAGTCCGATGGTGTCGAGCCGGTCTTCGAGTACGAAGGCGAGCGGCTCCGTGGGCGCTACCAGGTGCGCGTCGAGGGGTTGACGTCCATGCGTGTAGACTTCGACGCCGATCAGGTCTGATCTGCGGCACCGACCGGCGGCGCGCGCGACCGTGAATCCCCTGCTGCCAAGGAGCTCCATGCCCGCCCCCACGCCACCGGACGACATCACCCCTTTCCTCACCGACCCACGCAGGCTGCCCGCGGCCAATCTCCGCGCCGCCTTCCAATCGCAAAGAGGCCGCCTCGTGGTCGCTCGCCTGGTCCGCAGCCTCATCTGGCATGCCCGCAGCGCCATCGTCCAGGGTCACGAGCCGCCCGTCGACGGCAACATCCGCACCCTCTGGTACCGCTTCATCAAGCCGGTGGTCGCGAAGCTGCCCGAGGCCACGGAAGCCCGCCTGGATCCCTACCGCGTGATGGTCCGCGAGCTGTCCCAGATGGTGGTCGACCGGCGCCTGTTCGACTATGCAGACATGGGGTTTGTGGATGAGAACTGGGAGAACCGCCGCATCGGCGCCGGCCGACCGCATGTCATCGTGTTTGCCGAGAAGACGGGCTGGATTCGATTTCTGCGGCGGGTTCACGTGGACTGGGATGTAACCGTGCAGGCCCTGGGCGGGCAGCCGAGCGCGCTGTCGAGCGAGTACACGGCGCGGCATGTTCGGGAGGCCTTGGAGACCGCCGGGTATGACGGGCCGGTGCACCTGGTGGGCCTGGTGGACTGGGACCCGGCGGGGGCTTCGCTGGCGGCGGCCTATGGAGCGCAGTTGCGGGCTTTCGGGTTGGCGGTGGGCTCGACTGAGATTGTCGTTCGGCCGGAGCTGCTGGACCCGGAGGCGCGGGCGGCGTTGAGCAGGGAATTGCCGGACAGGACGCTGACTCGGCGGTGGCTGGCGGATGGCGGGGGCGTGGATGGTCTGGCTCGTGGGCTGTCGGCGGAGGCGGTGCCTGCGGCGGTGGTGAAGGCGCAGGTGGCGGCGGCGGTTGGGCGACTGGCGCCGGAGTCGCTGGGCAGCGGACTGGCTGAGCGTGAGGTAGAGGGGGCGGCGTGGGGGGGGTGGGGCGGTGGGGTGTCGGGGGTGCCGGTCGTGGCGGGGAGTGGGTTGGCGGAGGTGGCGCCGCGGGCCGCGGAGACGTTGGCGACAGGGGGCCGGGCGGTGGTGGCTTCGGGTTCGGCTGTTGTTGGGGTAGTTTGTCCGGTGGCGGGGAGTGGGTAGCTCGCGCACACAATAATCGGCGCAGTCGCCTCGTTGTTCAGCTCAAAGAGTGACGTATCACTTTTTGGCTGTCCTTTGGCTGTCCAACGGCTTGCACGAGACAGGTCACGATGTTGTTCACGTGCGCGACATGGGTCTCCAAGCGG
>CAYTLW010000243.1:0-4372 GCA_964438735.1 uncultured Enterobacteriaceae bacterium
GCCCCGCCCTCCCCTCGGGGGGGCTCCCCCCCCCCCCGGGGCCCCAAAAACCGTCGTTTGGGGGCCACCCCCCCACGGTGCCCCCCCCTGGGGGGCGCGCGTCCGGCTCTCGCCGGCCGCGAGTGAGTCGCCCGTTTCATTCGGCGGTGTCGGCGGAGCCGGTGGGCAACTCACCCGGCCCGGGTTCCCCGCCGACGAAGACTCCGCCTGCCGCCGAGGCGGCCCGCCATGTGCGTGGCGTCGCCCGGCCCATGGACGGCAAGGGTCTGCTCTACAAGATCTCCAGCAAGCAACGCTGGCGGGGTGGCCGCCTCGTGCGTTCCGATGCCGTGATGAAGGCGCCCCGTGGCAGCCACCTGATGCGTCGCCAGGCCCGCTGGTCGGGCGCCGAGAAGTGGTTTCCTGTCCTGCGGGTGCAGCATCCGCACCTGGGTCGCGAGATCTCCGCCCGGCGGGTCAAAGGCGGTTTCGAATTGCGCCGCAAGGAGGGCCGCGACGAGGCCTGGCAGCGCAAGGTGCTGCAGATCCCAGAGCCGGCCGTCAACGGCGGCGGCCTGCCCCTGCTGCTCGCCGCCCGCCGGGGTGAGCTGCAGGCCAATCGCGTGGTGCGCTTTTCCATGGCCGCGCCGAGTCGGCTGGAGTGGTATCGCTTCCGCGCCCGCAGCCTCGGCAAGGTCACCCGCGGTGGCCGCGAGCTGCTCAAGGTCGAGATCGAGCCCGACAGCCTGGTGGTGCGCGCCTTCGCCGGCGAGATGCGCTTCTTCATCGACGTGCAGACCGGCGCCATGTCGGGCTACGAGGGCATCGTCGCCGTGCGCGATGACGACGGAGATCGCCTCAAAGCCCGCGTTCGCTTCAAAGTCATAAACAGCGCATCTACCTCTCCGTAGACACCGGGCGATTCGACTGCCAGAGCCACTTGAGCAAGGTCAATCCAGGCCTTTGGCGGTCGTGCCGAACGTGATATCAAGCGAGTTATTAGTCCATGGACCGCCCGGCGTGGCCTGGACTGCAAGGCGAGGAAACCATGCCCGTGGCCAGCGTCATCGCCTGGTGCGACCGTGGAACAGCGGCAGATGTGGCCTCCCGCGCAGAACAACTGAATGATGTCGAGGTATTCGACATCCGCCTTGAGCAGGACGCGGTCGTCCTGGTGCTCGAGGCGGATGCGCGCGACGGCATCGACACCCTCTGGCAACGATGTCGCGCCCTGGCGGGCGTGAAGTGGATCGACGGCGCCTGGTATGGCGACGAAGGAGCCCTGTCATGACAGCATCACGACGCGATTTCTTGAAGGTCTGCGCCGGCACCGCCGCGGTCGCCGCCCTGAGCGGGCGGACCTCGACCGCGTCCGCCGGCCCCGATCCGGCAGACGCCGGGCTGACCTGGAACAAGGCCCCGTGCCGATTCTGCGGCGTGGGCTGCAGTGTCGAGGTGGGTGTCAAGGGTGGCCGCGCCGTGGCCATTCGCGGCGATCGCCGCTCGCCCGTGAACAAGGGCCTGCTCTGCGCCAAGGGCTATCACCTGCCAGCTGTGCTCTACGGCGCCGATCGGCTGACGAAGCCGCAGATCCGCAAGGACGGCAAGCTCGTCGACGCCACCTGGGACGAGGCGCTGGACCTGATGGCCAGCAAGCTCAAGGAGAGCCTGGCCAAAAAGGGGCCCAACTCCGTCGGTTTCTATGGCTCCGGCCAGTGGACCATCTGGGATGGCTACGCCGCCATCAAGTTCATGAAGGGCGGTCTTGGCTCCAATAACATCGACCCCAACGCGCGCCTGTGCATGGCGTCTGCGGTGACCGGCTTCATCACCAGCTTCGGCTCCGACGAGCCCATGGGCTGCTACGACGACCTCGACCTGGCCGACGTCTTCGTGCTCTGGGGCAACAACATGGCCGAGATGCACCCGGTGCTCTTCGGTCGGGTGGTCAACCGCAAACGCTCGGGCAATGGCGTGCAGCTGATCGAGCTGGCCACGCGCAGCACACCGACCACGCCCTTCTGCGACAAGACGTTGATGTTCAACCCGCAGACCGACCTGGCTATCGGCAACGCCATCTGCCAGCAGATCATCGCCAAGGGCAAGGTCAACAAGGCCTTCGTCGACAAGCACACGGTGTTCCGCTCCGGCACGACGAACATCGGCCACGGGCTGGATAACAGCGGCTTCAAGGACAAGCCCAAGGCCATCGATCTGAAGGCGTTCACGAAGTTCCTGCGCGACTACACGCCCGAGAAGGTCGAAAAGATCTCCGGCGTGCCCGCCGCCGACATCATCGCCCTGGCCGACGCCTTCGCCGATCCGAACAAGAAGGTCGTCAGCCTGTGGTGTATGGGCGTCAACCAGCACACCCGCGGCACGTGGATGAACAACATCATCTACAACATCCACCTGCTGACCGGGAAGATCTCCCAGCCGGGCAACGGCCCCTTCAGCCTCACCGGCCAGCCTTCGGCCTGTGGCACGGCGCGCGAGGTCGGCACGTTGGCCCACGCCCTGCCCGGTGGCCGCGTGGTGATGAAGCCCGCCCACCGCGCCTTCGCCGAGAAGATCTGGGGCGTCAAGCCGGGCACCATCCCGGCCAAGCCGGGCTTCCACGCCGTGCGCATGTTCCGCGCCCTGGAGACGGGCGAACTGAACTGGCTCTGGGTGCAGGTGACCAACCCGATGGTCACCATGCCCAACCTCAATCGCTTCGCCAAAGGCCCCAAACGCGACGACACCTTCATCGTCGTCAGCGATGTGTACCCGACCGAGACCACGAAGATCGCCGACGTGGTCCTGCCCTCCTCGCTCTGGGTGGAGCGTCAGGGCATGTACGGCAACTCCGAGCGGCGGGGTCAGCACTTCGCCAAGATGATCGATCCGCCGGGGCAATGCCGCGACGATACGCGCCAGATCGTGGACCTGGCCAACAAGGTGGGCCATGGCGGCCTGTTCCCGAAGTCAGAGGATCCGGAGCTCGAGCGCAAGCTCTTCGAGGAGTATCGAAAGTTCACCCTCGGCAAGAAGGACCTGGCGCCGTGGAATGTCTATGTCGACACCCCGGGCGGCGTGCGCTGGCCCTACGTCAAAGGCCGCGAGACCCGCTGGCGCTACATCGAAGGGGAGGATCCCTACGTGCCCAAGGGCGCCGGCTTCAGCTTCTACGGCAAGAAGAAGCTGGGCAACAAGGCCATCATCTGGCAGCGACCGTACGAAGCGCCGGCCGAGGTGCCGGACAAGGACTACCCGCTCTGGCTGTGCACCGGCCGGATCCTGGAGCACTGGCATACGGGCACCATGACCCAGCGGGTGCCCCAGCTGCATCGCGCCGCGCCCGTGGCCTACGTGGAGCTGCACCCGGACGACGCGCGTGCGGCCGGGGTGGTCGATGGCGAGACCGTGCGCCTGGTCAGCCGACGGGGCCAGATCGACCTGCCGGCGCGGGTCGGCGGTCGGCGGGTGCCGGCCAAGGGCGGCGTGTTCGTGCCCTTCTTCGATGAAGGCAAGCTGATCAACGACCTGACCCTGGACAGCTACTGCCCCATCAGCAAGGAGCCCGACTACAAGAAGTGCGCCATCCGCGTCGACAAGATCAAGAAGGGGGCCTGACCATGTTCGAGCGTCTCGCAATGATGCTGGGGCAGCGGCCAGGGGCGACCCGCGGCGCGCTGTTCGCCAGCGCTGTCCTGCTCTTGTCTTGTGGTGGAGCGGCCCCCAAGGCCGACGCTCCCGCCAGGAACAAGGTGGCCAAAGTCACCCCTGCACCGCTGGTGAAGTTGCGCCCGCATCGCCTCTTCGCCGGGGCGCCGCCGGTGATCCCGCACGACATCGACGATACGGATAGCGACGGCGAGTGCATGGATTGTCACGAGGATGGCGGCGCGGCGGGCGACGACGAGATCGCGCCCATGGTCGCCCATCCCCAGCTGGTCAACTGCCGCCAATGCCACGTCCCGCAGGTTGGCAAGAGCGACCTGGTGGCGCTGAAGTTCCAGGCCCGTCGGCAGGGCTACAAGGGCGACCGCCTCTTCGCCACCGCGCCGCCGACCATCCCGCACGTAGTCGGCCCCCTGCGCGTCAAGTGCGTGGCCTGCCACGCCGGCCCGGCGCCGCGCGCGGTGAAGACGACCCACCCCGAGCGCACGGTGTGTCGGCAGTGCCACGTGGGTTCGACGCCGGATTGATCGTTCGGCCTGGCGGCCCCTGGAAGGGCAATCGGCTTACCACGACCCCGGGGCAGCGGTACGCTGCCCCTATGCAGTGGGGGAGCAGGAAGAATGACACTTCTTCCTGCTGGGGGCCGAGCCCCGGCCCCCCAGAAGATGACAGCTGGAACGCCGACGACGGCCAGTGGAATGTCAAGAAGACGAAGCCGATCGGCGTTCTA
>CAYTLW010000244.1:0-4359 GCA_964438735.1 uncultured Enterobacteriaceae bacterium
ATAGCGAGTTGGAGCGGAGGCTCTCGACGACGTCTGGGTAGAGGTGTTTGAAGATCTGCTCGCTCATCCGTAGTGATTGAACATATGGGAAGTTGTTGCACGAAGACCCATGCACCACCGCGGCCAAGGGCCCTTCCAACTGGTCCTTCGCGCGCTTCAATGCTGCGTCTCGCTTGAGTCTCGCGACTTCGGCTTCGCGTCGAGCCGGGGCCATCGAAGCCAACTTCAAACGCTCGGTCGCCGCCTTCAATACAGGAGCAATCTGGGGCACCCAGCCATGCGAAGGAGCCCGCTTGATGAACTCGGCACCGTACGTTGTGAGCAACTTGTCGTAGGCCTCGTACCGCACCGCTACACCTCCGCTTCGATCGTACATGCTTGGAATCATGCCGGACCTGTTCTGGTCTAGGACCGCAAAACCGAGAACCAGCGGAAGGACCGCCAGCCCGTCGTTGATGGTATCGCCGCATAGCTTGCGCACCTTGGCGCCGTACAGGTACTTGCTGAATCCGTACAATTGGAACAAGCGCTGACCAAGCATCCTCTGCATGGACTCAATGCTGGCGGGCCGCTTGGGCAGCCCCATAGCCGTCCATCCGCTGAGGATCATCTGTTCGGCGCGGCGCTTGCCCACGCCAGCCATCATTCGTCTTTGATTCAAGCGCACGAGTCCGATCGTCAGGCTCATATACGAGCTGGCCGCCGCAACCGCAGCTGTGCAACCCGACCGGTCGCCACGAGAGAGCCGCACCACGGCGCCATTCGTTGCGTCGTCAGTGATTCTGGAACGCGTCGAGAACGTCGTCTTCAGTAGAGCCTCGACCGACTCCAACTGACCGCCCGCCCGCTCAAAGCGAGGAGACCTCTTTAGCGACGCTTCGATCAGCCTCTTTGCCGCCTCCATGTCACCGCGGTCGAGTTTGTCCAGCCCTCTGGAGTACAGAAGAAAGGAACTCAGTGTAGGCGATTCGCGACGCTTCTCAAGGTTGAAGCGCTCACGGCGGGTCAGCGCGAGTGAAAGCGACTTGATGAGCTTGCCAACGAGAGCTGCCTCTATCGCGAAGATATCATCAGCAGAGCCCTTCTCTGCGGCGGTCATGACCACTTCGCCGCTTGCTACGTCTACGAGGCGAGCGTTTACACGGATCGCTTTGGCCACGACGAGGTAGTCGCCGGTGAGGATGAAGCTCGCGCCGAGCCCTCGACCTAGCTTCTGGGCTGTCTTCTTGTCGATGTACGCGCTCTTGCCCAACTCAATTTCGTCGAGAAGTGTCTGGAGCTTGGCACGCTCAACGATTCGAATGGACCGTAGCCCTGCGAGGTCTACGATCAACATATCGGCCAGTCCCTTACTCAACGCCTCAATGTCCGCTCGCTTGGCCGTGTTGTCGAAGTATGACACCGCAATGGTCGGCGGGTCGGCCGACGCTGGCGCCGGGGTGCAGATCACCACGACGGTCAGTAGTGCCGCCAACATGCAGGCGCACGTTGTCGCGCGAATCAGGGTGCGCTCGTCGTCGCACTGAGCGCAGTAGCCACTCAGGCACTGTGAAAATCGCTTGCCGTCGGTCATTTGGGCCTCAAAGTCTGGGCTGAAACTGCTTGTCTCTCCGTCCCGCAGGACTTGCTGCTGAGTAGCGGATCATGCCTTACTTCGTCGCCGATGGCAGCCCGTCAGCCCATCAGGGCAGTATCGGTCGGTGTTCCCCGACAGCAAGGCTGAGCGCCCGGCTCTGCAACACCGTTGACGCTCGCAGCCAGGACCAGCGCACACATCAGCACACGCCGAGCCGGCGCTCGGTTACGTTGACGGCCACTGGCCCCGGTTCTGTCGTCACCCTCGTCGACCAGTTCGTCTGGCCCTGTCTGACAGCAACATCGGCGGGCTGCAGTGAACGCGATCCGCGGATCTCAACCACTGTCCGGCGCGACCAGTTCGAACACCAGCAACTGCTTGCCACGTTTGAGCCTGCGCCGGTTGACCTCGTCGAGTGCGCCGCGCAGCTGGTCCATGCGCTCGGGCTGGCGACCGTTGGCCTGGATCGAGTAGACGCAGCGGGTCGTGCTGCTGCGCACCTGCACGGGCAGAGCGACGAACTGCTCGATGAACGTCCGCCAATGCATCCCCAGCCCGCCGAAGTACTCGTGCAGCACGAACTCGAGCAGCGACAGGACGTTGAGCTTGAGGCAGGTCATCACGCCGTCGCGCGTCGTGTCGCGGGCGTAGATGGTCTGCGGCAGCGTGTCCGCGCGCGCCTTGGCCTTTTCTCGGGTGGCCTGCTCGCGTTGTCGGTCCCGGACTGCGCGGTCGGCCAGGGTCAACGCCTGCTTGCGGGTGCGCGCGGAGGCGTCCGCCAGCGCATCGGCCAGCTCGTCACGCGTCTGCTCAGCCTTTGCCTGGCGGCTTCGGGCGCGTTGCACCGAGCGCTCGGCCCGCTCCAGCTTGCCCGCCAAGGCGACGTGCGTGACGTACTCGCCACCGTAGCCGTGTGACCGATTCAGGCCGCCGCCGTTGCGACCGGTGGCGAACAGTTGCTCCTGCTTTGGCCACCGGCCCAGGTACCACGAAGCCACCTCCACCGGCCCCAGGTCCTCGCTGACCGCGTTCGTGGCAAACACCGTCGACTGCGGCCGGCGACCATCGTCGCGATGCATCTCTACGCCGCGAATCCAGATCCCTTCCTCAGGCGCGTCCTTGCCCCGCAGGTGGACCTGAAGGTCGCGCACCTGGTCGCGTTCGCGGAAGGGCTGCCACGGTCCCGGGTCGACCATCAGCGCCCCGGAGAGCACCGCGCCTTTGAGTACCGTCACGAACAGCATCTCGGTCTGGTCGTGCATGGCCCAGATGGTGCCGGCGGTCCCAGCCTCGGAATCGACGACGGTCAGGCGGCCGATGTCGGCCCGCCGTCCGACAGCGCGGTCAAGCTCCTGCAGCATCGGCAGCAGGCGTTTCTTCAGCGACACCGCGCCGGCGTGGGTCTCGACCAGCAGTGGCACGCCCTCACCGGAGTGGATGGCCACGCGCGTCAGGCAGGGCATCACGCGGCCGACCCTGGACACCTTGCCGCTGGCGGCGAAAGCGCGCGTCCAGTACGGGTCGGCGGTGCCGTCGATGTAGACGACCGAGCGTTGCCACCTGATGTCTGGCTCCCGCCACTTGGCGCTCTGCCTGCTCCAGCCGCGAGCGTGCGTTCGCCACATGGCGTCATCGACGCCGAGCAGGGCCAGCTCGGCGAGCGCCTTGTCCAACGTCGCTGGCATGTACGCGGTGCCACCCATGACCCCCAGCCACTCGCCGGCAGGGCCGTCCAAGCCGTCGAAGCCGCGCCTCTCGGTCAGCAGCGGCGTGGCGCCCATCGCCAACAGCTTGGACACGAGTACGTGCGGCCGACTGCTCAACGTCGCCAAGGTGCTGAGGTCACGGCGCTGCGCCTTGGCCGCGTCGGGTGTCCAACGGTCGTCGGTGTGGCCGTCGTCGACATCGGCCCGCCGCCGGGCGTTGTAGTCGGCTGTGAAGCGCCCGCGGTCGTCGCGGTCGGCGTGGTCGTCGACCACCTCGTCGAGCGATTGCCGGCCGGCGGCCTGCCCGCCTGCCTGCAACACGCTCCGGGCGAGCCTCAGGGTCGAGCCGGTCTCTGCCTCCGCCGCAGCGAGCAGCGCCAGGCCGGCGCCGCCGTGGAACGACTCGGGCGTCTCGTTGGACTGGCGGGGGCCGACCGGCCCGCCTACGCGGTTCAGCCCGGCTTCAGCCCAGACCCGCTTGAGCCAACTGCCGCTGACCTTGCCGCGGTCGTCAAACATCCTGGTCAGTTGGGCTCGTGCGTCTTGCACGCTGATCTGCGGGTCGAGCTGCCGCAGCAGGCGCGCCGCCATCTCGATGTCGTCGCCCACGCTTGTGTCTGGCGGCACACGGCCGTCGAGAAGCCGCTCCCACGCCGGCCCTGTCCGCTCGTCGTAGTGCCGCTTCCACTTCACGAACGTGGGCCACGGCAACTGCGGCGCCACCGCAGCCGCCGTGCTCCGCCACGACGCCGAAGTCTCCGCCTGCCGCGCAATCACCGCCTCGACGAACGAGGCACGCTCATCCGCCTCGGCAACGACCCGCGCCCAGCGGGCCTCGCTCACCTGCGCTCGAATGTTCCTGCCGTGGTCTGTCTGTGGATCGCGCGCTGCCATGAGCTGCCTCCCTGCCGTCCAGGGGGAGCAGATCGCAGGTGGATCGCGTTGTCCAGTGGAGCGTCGGGGCGCGGTCGACGGCCGGCGGATCCGAAGCGCCTGGCGTGACGGTCAGGGGCGCTCGAGACGGCATGGTGTCGCGATTGGGGAACTGCTCATCTGTAGCCCGCCGACCTTCCTGTC
>CAYTLW010000245.1:0-4264 GCA_964438735.1 uncultured Enterobacteriaceae bacterium
GATCGTGCAGTGGTCGCCGTCGAAGCAGTCGTCCTTGGAGGCGCAGCAGCCGTTCTTCGGCACGGTGTGACGGCACTGGTTGTTCAGGCAGTAGTCGATGGTGCAGCCGTTCTTGTCGTCGCAGGACTTCAGCGCGTCCTCGTCGGACTCGCAGCAGTTGGTCACCGCGCTGTACTCGCACAGGTTGTTGACGCACTTGTCGGTGGTGCACGCCTTGGAGTCGTTGCACTGCAGCGGGTCGACGCAGCACTTCGGGTCGATCTCGTGCTTGCACAATCCGCACGGTCCTGAGGTGTCGCAGGAGTCCTTGGTGCACGGGTCGCCATCGTCGCAATCGATGTTGGCGGCGCACTTGGTCACGTCCTTCTTGAAGGCGCACTTGTTGGCCGCGTCGCAGAAGTCCAGGGTGGCGCAGTTGCCGTCATCGCAATCGGCCGGGCTGTTGCAGCAGTCCTTGTCGCCGCTGTCAACGTAGCTGCAGAGCTTCTTGTCGGTGTTGCAGGTGTCGATCGTGCAGGGGTTGCCGTCGTTGCACTCGACCGTCTGCTCGCAGCAGTCGGGCTTGAACTTGTCGGGCCCGAACAGGCAGGAGTGGTTCACGCAGTACTTGGCGGTGCAGAACTTGTTGTCGTCGCACTCCTTGACCTCGTCGCAGCACAGCGGGTCGCTCTTGGTGTGCTTGCAGGTCTGGGTGGCGATGTTGCAGGCGTCCAGGGTGCAGAACTTGCCGTCGTTGCAGTCCGGATTATCCAGGCAGCATTCGGGGATCTTGGCGTTGACGCACTTGCCGTAGGGACCGCTGAGGTCGCAGGAGTCGGCGGTGCACGGGTTGTTATCGTCGCAGTCGGCGGGCCCCTTCTCGACCGAGACGCAGCACTCGGCGATGGGCTTGTTCTCACACAGATACGTGGTCTGGCAGATGTCCCAGGTGCACGTATTGCCGTCGTCGCAGTCCGTGGAGAAGGCTGGATCGCAGCACTTCTCGCCCTTGGGGCCAGACTTGGTCGGGTCGATCGGGTGCGTGCACTGGGTCCACTTGACGCCGCCGCTGTCCATGGACTTGTCGCACTTGTCGATGGTGCAGTAGTGCTTGTCGTCGCAGTCACCGGCGTTCAGGCAACACTCGGGCTTGAAGTTATCGTCCTGCAGTCGGCACTCGTAGTCGACGCAGAGGGCCACGTGGCAGACGTCCGGCGAGGTGCACTCGCTGTCCTGGCAGCAGGCATCGGGCCCCTTGGTCCATGAGCACTTGTTCTTGGCGGGATCGCACTTGTCCACGGTGCAGGGCTTGCCGTCGTCGCACTCGCTGTGGTCCTTGATGCAGCAGGTCGGATCCTTGACGTTGGAGCACTTGCCCTTTGGGCCGGTAAGATCGCACTTGTCGGCGGTGCACAGGTTGTTGTCTTCGCAGTCCTTGTCGAGCTTGCAGCTGGTGCACTTGCCGAGCGGGCCGCTCAGGTCGCAGGTCTCGCCGCCAATGATGTTGTCGCAATCCCACTTGTTCTCGCAGCAGCCGGCGCCTTCCTTCCACTTGAAGTTGCACTTGCCGGACTCGCAGGAGTCATCCGAGCAGGCGATGCCGTCGTCGCAGTCCTTGTTCAGGTTGCAGGGGCAGATGACCTTGAACTGCGCCGTGGCCTTGGCGGCCGCCTCTTTGACTTCCGACAGGTCGCCGTTTTCCAGGTGACAGACGAGGGTCTTGTTGCCGCACTTGCCCAGGTCCGCGATCGTGTTGGTGGTCTTGTTGCTGACATAGGCGGTCTTGAAGACCTGGTCGCCGTTCAGGTAGCAGACGATCTTGCCGGAATCGATGCCGAGCGTGAAGCCGGTCACCTTGAACTCGACGGTGTATGACGTCTTCGGATCCTTCTTCTGGACGGTCTCGTCCTTCTGAGGCTTGACGATCGTCAGCGTCGGTCCCAGCGCAAACGCCTGCACGCCAAAGGACGCGTCGACGCCCGTGGCGTAGTCCGTCAACAGTCCCGACGTTGGGTCGGGAGCTGTTTCCGCGCACGCCAGCGCGAGAACAAGGAGACCTGGCAAGGCAAAACGAGAAGCGCCTGCAAACTGCCGGTTCAACATCACAATCCTCCCAACCAGCCTGCGGCGTGCCCGGCTCGCCCGTAAAGTCTACGTCATTGCGAGGGGGGTTCCCCGCGAGAGGCGTAGCGCTGGGTTTTGCACAGCACGCGCTCCTGTGCAGTCTGGTTGCACAAGCTCAGGGGGGATCGGAATCGAACACCGCGACGTCGTAAACGGACTTGGGAGGGGGCCCCCGAGGCCGTCGTACACCCATCGAGCAAGCTATCAAAGGGTAAGGACAAGTGCAAGCAGATGGTTGCCCTGTCGGCATTTGGGGCGCCGCCGGCAGTCCGACCAGAGGCAACTCGCTCTGGCGGCGCCGCGCCCGTTCTTGGCGCTCAGTGCTGCGATCAGGGCGTTGCGCCTGGCAAATCGGGGTTGTCGACGGGGGCGCGAGCCGTCGGAACGGGCCGACGATCGCTGCAGCCAAAACGACCGAAGGGCCCCTGGTGGGGCCCCTCGTTGGAGCGGGAAACGGGATTTGAACCCGCGACATCGACCTTGGCAAGGTCGCGCTCTACCGCTGAGCTATTCCCGCGTGACTCCTGGTGGTCGCTACCGCGACCGGGGGCGTGATGTACTCCCAGTGGTGGGCGCTGTCAAGCCCGCTGCTGATGGCTGGAAGCCGTCCGTCAGTTCATCTGCACGGTCTTGCTCGCCGTGCGGCCGGACTTGACGGTCACCGTTACCTTCTTGGTCACCGAGCCCTTGGTAAGCACGAAGGTGTACTTACCGGGCATCAGCTTCTTCGAGTACGGGGTCAGGCCAAGTGACTTGCCCTTCAAGCTGACTTTGGCCCAGGGCTTGGCGTTGATGGTCACCTTGCCCTTGCTGATGACGGCCGGCGCAGCCTTGCGGATCTTGGCCATCTTCACATCGAAGGTCTCGAGCTGATTGCGAACCGTGAACTCCTTCTTGAAGGGCTCGTGGTCCGGCGCCTTACCCTCGATGGTCAGCACGTCGCCCAGCTTCAGGTCGGCGACCTGTGCGCGCCCCTTGGACAGGGCCAGGAGCTTGCCGTTGGCGGTCAGAACCGCCGTCTCGGGTTTGGCCTCGACGATCACGATCGGGGCCGCAGCGGCCGGTTTTTCGGGCGGAGGCGCCTTCTTCGTGGACGCCTTGGGCAGCTCGATCTCGACCACCTCGCCATCCTTGGAGGGCGTGAAGCGGACGAGCTTCTTGCGGTCGCGGGCGGCGATGGCCAGGATCTTGATCTGCTCACCCTCTTCGGCGCTGTAGGTGAACTCCGACGAGGTCGATTCCGTCTCGCCGTTGATCTTGATCTCCTTGGCGCCCGGGGCCTTGATGGTGATCTTGATCCGCTTGACGGCCTGAGCCGGCTCGGGCGCCGCCGCAGGTGTGGTCTTTTCGCTGCCCTTCAGGCCGACGAACGCACCAGCGGCCAGGATGCCGACCAGCAATACGCCCACGCCGACAAAGAGGCCCGCCTTCGACTTGCCCTGCTGCTGCAAGGCATGCGCGGAGCCCGTGATGTGGGCGGGAGTGACCAGGGTGCCGCCTGCTGGCACCGCGCCGCCGACCAGCGCGACGGTGCGCTCATCGTCGGGCAGGTTGCCCAGCGCAGCAGAGGTATCCAGGGCGACCGTGGCCTCATCATCGCCGCCCATGGCCGGGGCCGCGGGCTGGCTGCCAGTGCCGCCTGGCCGGCGCAGGCCGGAGCTCGTTCGCAGCTCATTGAGGGCCTCTGCCTCGGCCGCCACTTCCGCCTTCAGCTTGGTGATCTGCTCCTCGAACAGATCGTGCATATAGTCGCGGAGATTGACGGCGCCGGGGTCGGGCACGGCCTGGTAGAACCAGCGTCGCAGATCGGTGAAGAAGCCCTTCACGTCGCCCTGACGATCGTCGCGATCGCGCGCGAGGGAGCGCTGCACGATCTCGTCCAGCTCCTTGGGCACTTCGGGGTTCATGTCGCAGAGGGAGGGCACCTCGGCGCGGAGTACGTTGTTGAGGGTCTCGAAATCGGACTCGCCCACGAAGAGCCGCTTGCCGGACAGCATCTCCCAGAGACAAACGCCCAAAGCGAACAGGTCGCTCCGCCCGTCCAGGGGCTTGCCGCGCGCCTGCTCGGGGCTCATATAGGCGCACTTGCCCTTGACCGTACCGACTCGGGTCTTGGTGGATCGGCTCGCCGCCTTGGCGATGCCGAAGTCCATGATCTTCA
>CAYTLW010000246.1:0-4002 GCA_964438735.1 uncultured Enterobacteriaceae bacterium
GGGGGGGGGGGGGGGGTGGGGGGGGGCCCCCCCGCGCCCCCCCCGCCCCCGCGGGGGGTTCGTCGAACCCCCTGACAAGCAACTTGCAGACACGTTGCGTGTCAGCAAGGTCCATCTGACTTGACGACAACACCGGCCTCAGCAGCACATCCGGCGTTGCTGTAGGTCTTGTTGTCGCAGCCACAGACCAACGACACGGTGTTGGGGCAGGGCGGCGGTGGCTTCGGGATGCAGATACCCTTGGTGCCGCAGTTGCCCTTGGGCACGCCGCAATATGAACCCGCGGGGCACTCGCTCTTGCCCTCGGTGCAGCCGCCAGTACCGCCGCCGCACTTGCCGGCCGACTTCATGCCGATGCCGACCTTGGCCAGCTCACAGAGATTGGTATACGTCGCCGACTCCATGTACTTGTCGAGCACCTTGGAGAAGCCGCCGCAGCTGCACACCGGCGCGCTCGACTTGTCGCAGACCGGTGGCACCGGCGCGCACTCGCCCTTGCCGACACATGGCTGGGGATTCTTGGGGTCCATCTGGCAGAACTGTCCGGCAGCGCAGGGCTGCACTTCCTTGCCGGCGGGACCGATCATGCAGGGCTGGAAGACCGTCTGCGGGCACTCGCCCAGGTGCTGCTTGGCGACGCCCGCCAGCCGACGATAGCAGCCGTTGGGATAGGTCTTGTCGTCGCATCCGCACTCCGGCACGCCGCCGTTGGGGCAGAGATTGCCGGGCGGTTCGGCGTAGCAGAATCCGCTGCTGTCCTTGTCGCAGCCCTCGATATCGCAGGTCTGTCCCATGGGACACGTGCCGCCGGTCTTGCCGCCGCAGGGGGTCAGCACCTGCGCTTTGCACTTGCCGCCATGCTTGATGATCATGCCCACCTTCTGGGCTTCGCAGACGTTGATATAGGTGTTGCCGTCGCAGCCGCAGACGGCGTTGGTCTGGGTCGGGCACTTCACTTTCGGCTTCTTGCACAGTCCGGCGACCTTGCCCTGGCAGGTGCCGACGTTTGGCAGGCAGACCTCGCCCGGCTGACACTCGAGCCCGGTGGCGCCCTGTGCGGCGGTGAATTCGCACGGCTTGTTGGATTCGGCGGTGTCCTTGGGGCCGGCGTCGACCACAGGCGCGGTGTCGACGGCGGGGCCGCTATCAGGCGGGGTCTCCGCGTCCTGGTTCACCACGGGGCCACTGTCCGCCGGACCGCTATCGGCAGGCCCGGAATCGGCCACGGGGGTGACCGCGTCACTGCCGCCGGTGACATCGGAGTTGTTGCCGTCGCCGGCGCCATCCAATGGTGTGCCGGTGTAGAAACCAGGGCCGCCGCCCACGGAGCCCGTATTGCCACAACCCCAGGTAGCCATCAGCACAACCGCCAGGGGCAAACCCACTCGCTGGAGGATCGTTGAGGGTCGTCGCATGGCCTCTCCCTGTCTGCAGACCTGGATCCTGGCTGTGAATGCTCCGGAATCATCCGTGATCACGTAGGACTGGCCCTGCAGCATAGGGCTACCTCGTGCGCGGTTCAAGTCGGGCGACATCCGGGCGCCGGGGTCTGACCGCCACCGGGAACGCCGCCAGGAGAGGAAACCCTTGCGGTTCGCAGAACTGGCTCGCTATCATGATCGCGCATGCGAGCCGATCGGTGGCTGAGGGGCGCGATCGGCCGCGGCGATGCGGGGGTTCCATGTTTCGTGTGACGATGATCATCGGCCTTGTTTGCCTGCTCGCGGCCTGTTCCGACGCCGCTCCCGCAGGCAACGGCAGCGGGCCGGGGGTACCGACAGATTACGACACCGGCGTCACCGGTGGCGGCGACACCACGGCCGCGGATACGGGCAGTCGCACCGCCAACAACGACGCGGGCACCAGCACAAGCGGCACCGACAGCGGCAGCGTCGCCATCGATACGGCCGGCGGCCAGGACGCCGGCTCGAGCAACGCAGATGCAGGGTCGGCCAACGCCGATACAGGCGCAGGAGCGCCCGACACGGGCAGCGGCTCGCCAGATGCGGGCAGCGGCGCACCCGACACGGGCAGCGGCGCACCCGACGCGGGCAACGGCCAACCGGATACCGGCGGCGGCGTGACCTGCCAGGACGGCGATGGCGACAGCTACGGCACGGGCTGCCCGGCGGGCCCCGATTGCGACGACTCCAACCCCAACTTCGCCGTGGTTTGCCCCGACTGCACCACCGGCAATCACCCTGGCTGCGCCTGCAAGGGCGTGGCGGCCAATTGCTACTCGGGCGAGCAGGGCTGGATCGGCAAGGGCGTCTGCCAGGCGGGGGTGCAGCTCTGCAAGGGCGGCTACTGGGCCGACTGCAACGGCGAGAGCCTGCCCACGCCCGAGGTCTGCGACGGCAAGGATAATAACTGCAACGGACTCATCGACGAAGGCGTGCTGTCGAGCTGCGGCACCTGCGACATGAGCTGCACGCAGCAGAAGAAGGGTCCGGACTACGGCAGCGGCTTCAACCCGGGCAAGGACAACTCCAACGGCATGAGCCTGGACAAGAACGGCTACCTGGTGCTCAACGAAAAGAAGGCCAACATCGACCTGCACCACATCTGGATCGCCAACAGTGGCGAGCAGACCGTCTCCAAGCTGGACACCAAAACCGGCGCGGAAGTGGCCCGCTACAAAGCCTGCGGCAACCCGTCGCGAACCGCCGTTGATCTGAACGGCGACGTCTGGGTCGGCTGCCGCAGCGGCGGCCAGGTGATGAAGATCATCACCCAGACCAAGAAATGCCCCGACAAGAACGGCAACGGCGCCATCGAGACGTCCAAGGATACCAACGGCGACAACAAGATCAGCGGCGGCGAGATGCTCGCCTTCAACCAGGACGAGTGCGTACGCTTCATCGTCAAGCCCAACAATACCAAGATGATCCGCGCCATGGGCGTGGACAAGGACAACCACGGCTGGGCCGGCGGCTGGTACCACAAGAAGCTCTACCGCCTGCACCCGTCGACCGGCGCCGTGGTCGACAACATCAACCTGGGCTGCAGCCCCTACGGCCTGGTCATCGACCAGAAGGGCATCATCTGGATCGCCGGTCGCGGCTGCTCCAAGCTCATCCGCGCCGATCCCAAGACCAAGCAGGTCAGCCAGCATGGCGGCGGCAAGCAGTACAACGCCTACGGCATCAACGTGGACGTCTTCGGCAACATCTGGGGCGGCAACTGCTGCAGCTACCACGCCGGCTTCCGCTACCACACCAAGACCAAGGGGCTGCAGTCGGTCAAGACCATCGGCCGCCCGCGCGGCGTCGCCACGTCGGCCGATGGCAAGGTCTTCATCGCCAACGACATCACCCACTCGGTGGCCAAGATTGACGCCACCACGCTGACCGTAGAGGCCAACGCCTCACTGGGACCGGGCCGCTTCCCCGTGGGTATCGCGGTGGACTTCGACGGCTTCGTCTGGGCGGTCAACCAGCAGAAGAGCGCGGCGTCGAAGATCGACCCCAAGACCATGCAGGTCGTCGGCGAGTACCCCGTCGGCAAGTCGCCCTACACCTACAGCGACATGACCGGCTACACGCTGAACAACTTCACCGCGCCCAAGGGCCACTACTGGCATACCTTCGGCTTCAGCGGCTGGGGTGGCACGGTCTCGGAGAACAAGACCAAAACCGTCTGGGAGACCATCGACGTCGAGGTCATCGTGCCCGCCAAGGCGTACATCAAGGTGCGCTACAAGTGGGGCGATACGCTGGCGCTGCTGGACAAGGCGGACTGGTCCAAACCCCTGGGTCCCTTCCCACCGGCCACCTTCCCCATCGACCTGACGAAGCTGCCCAAGAAGGTCGAAGGCAAGTTCATGAAGGTCGAGGTCTTCATGCAGGCGGGCAAGGATGGCAAGTCACCGATGCTGAAATCGCTGACGGCGAAGGGCAAGCAGGTGCCTGTTACGTAGGATGAAGGAAGGGGGAGCGGGCACGGGCCTGGGTGGCTATTTGACTTTGGCTCCGCCGTATCTATTTGACTTTGGCTCCGCCG
>CAYTLW010000247.1:0-3950 GCA_964438735.1 uncultured Enterobacteriaceae bacterium
CCGAGATCACGGGTCAAGCCCCAACTGGATCGAGGTCAATGCGATCCTGTTTAGTGCACATGGGTCTCACGTGAATTTGATCCTGCGCAACATGACAAACAACTGAATTCAATGGCAACGTCGCGCCATCGGTTGCCGGACCTCGGGTCCGCTCGCATGCTGCGCGTGAGGGTGGACAACATCTCGGGTGTGCGCGAGGCCGTCGGCGTCCGGTCGCCCGAGTTGTGGAGGGTCCGATGAACGTCTCAGCACAGACGCGCCGGCTCTGCCCGAAGTGCGCCGAATTGACCAACTTGTTGTACTGCCCGGCCGACGGTTCGCCAACCATCGTCAAGGCGCCGGTCACCGGCCTCAAGGTCGAGCGCGGTATGGTGGTCGGCGACCGCTACGAGGTCCTCTGTCGCATCGGCGTGGGCTCCTACGGCAGCGTCTACCAGGGTCGCCACCGACAGACCGGCCACAGCGTTGCCATCAAGATGCTCGACCCGGTGCCGGGCGCCGACCAGCTGGCCGCCACGCGACGGTTCTTCCGCGAGGCCGCGTCCACGGCTCGCCTTCAGCACCCCAACACCGTGCACGTCTTCGACTTTGGCCAGGCGGATAACGGCCAGCTCTTCCTGGTCATGGAGTTCTTGGAGGGTTCCAGCGTGGCCCGCAGGATCCGGCGCAACAGCCGTCACGGCCGCGTGATGAGCGTGCACATGGCGACCTTGATCGGCACCGGCGTGCTGCGCAGCCTTGGCGAAGCGCACTCCATGGGATTGACCCATCGCGACATCAAGCCGGAGAACATCTTCCTGCACAAGGCGGGCCCCGACGACCTGGTGGTCAAGGTGCTCGACTTCGGCGTCGCCCGCGACGACAAGAACCCCATCACCATGCAGGGCACCATCCTGGGCACGCCGACCTACATGCCCCCCGAACAGGTGGCCACCGGCGAGGTGGACGCCCGCTCGGATATCTACAGCCTCGGCATCGTGCTCTACGAGTGCCTTTGCGGCGTGGTCCCTTTCGAGCACGACAACCCCATGCGCATCGCCGCCATGCAGGTCACCGACGACCCGCCGCCCATCGCCAAACGCGTGCCAGCGCTCGAGGGCGCCGCCATCGTCGACGTCGTCGATCGCGCCCTGGCAAAGAAGGCCGACGAGCGCTGGCAGTCGGCGCTGGAGATGCGCCGCGCGCTGCTGGCTTCGGTCGACAAGGATGACCTCTTCCTGCTCGACGCCGCCTTCCAGTCCTCGGTGCTGCCTTTGGAGCCCCAGCCCGTCGCCTTGAGCGCGGAGGACGCAGCCGAACGACCCACGCGCGAGATGCAGGCGGCTGAATTGAAGAACACACCGCGGCGAACGCTGCGAGGACCGGGAGATTCCGGTGACCAGTCGGCGCCCCACCAGGTGGGCCCTGCGCAAGTATCCGGCACCCGCCTGCCCGTCGTACGCAAGGGCGCCGTCACCTTGCCCAGGGTGAAGAAGGACACGCCGGACTTCCAGGTCGCCAGCACGCCGCCAGACGCGTCGCCCGGTGCCACCAATGGCAAGTCGGACAAGAAATCGGTGCGAACACCTCGTCGCCCCGCTCGCGATTGACCCGTTGCGCATCGCATGGTCCGAACCTAGCCTGCTCGGGTGCCCGGACCCCGTCCGGTTGCCATTCGACCCCACCTGGCGCCCCGCATTTCTTCGCTGACGGGGCTGGCGAGCGCCCCATGAATTACGGCTTCTACGGCCGGCTGCTGCATGTCGATCTGAGCAGCGGCCAGATGAAAGACCTGTCCTTCGACAGCGAGACCGTGCGCACCTGGTTCCTCGGCTCCGGCCTGGCCGCCAAGCTGCTCTACTACGATTACGATCCCACCGTAGACGCGCTGGATCCCGCCGCACCGCTGATGTTCGTCTCGGGTCTGTTCACCGGCGCCTTCCTGCCCGCCGCGACCAAGATCAGCGTCTGCGGTCGCTCGCCCGCCACCGGCATCTGGAACGAGGCCACGGCAGGCGGCCACTGGCCGGCAGAGTTCCGCCGTACCGGCTACGACGGCATCATCTTCGTCGGTCGCTCCGATAAACCCGTCTACCTCTGGTTGACCAAGGACGAAGCCGAGCTGCGACCCGCCGACGACCTCTGGGGGCTCGATACCTACGCCCTGGAAGAGCACATGCGGCCCGATCTCGGTCCCAAGCCGAAGATCGCTGCCATCGGCCAGGCGGGCGAGCAGGAGCAGGCCATCGCCGGCGTCATCTTCGACGCCCCCATCTCGCGCGCCGCTGGCCGTGGCGGCATGGGCGCCGTCATGGGCAGCAAACACCTCAAGGCCATCGTCGTGCACGGCGACCCCAAGACCCGCGTGCAGGTCGCCGACAAGAAGGCGCTCGCGAAGAAGCTCAAAGCAGACGGTGACCTGCTTCGCAAGCGCACCCTGGGCCTGCGCGAGTTCGGCACCGCGGGCGGGGTGCCGACCGTCGAAAAGAACGGCGAACTGCCCATCCGCAACTGGCAGTGGGGCAGTTTCAAGGAGGGCGCCCAGGCCCTGTCGGCCCAGGAGATGCACAAGACGTATTTCGACAAGCACTACTCGTGCTTCGCCTGCCCCATCCGCTGCGGCAAGATCTTCCAGGACGAAGAACGCGAGCTGGCCGGCCACGGCCCCGAGTTCGAGACCCTGGGTATGCTCGGCTCCAACTGCATGGTCGACAACGCCATCGACGTCATCGAAGCCAACGAGCTCTGCAATCGCTACGGGCTGGACACCATCTCCACGGGAGGCGCCATCGCCTTCGCCATGGAATGCTTCGAAAAAGGCCTGCTCACCGCCGCCGACACCGACGGCGTCGACCTGCGCTGGAATGGCGAGACCGTGCTGCACCTGGCGCACAAGATCGGCCGCGCCGAAGGCATCGGCAGGCTACTCGGCCAGGGCGTGCGCAAAGCAGCCGACGACATCGGCGGCATCGCGCCGGAGTTCGCCGTGCACACCAAGGGCCTGGAGTACCCCGCCCACGACCCCCGAGGCCACGTCAGCATGGCCCTGAACTACGCCACCGCCTCCCGAGGCGCCTGCCACCTGGAGGGCCTGACCTTCTTCCTCGACCGCGGCGTGCCAATACCCGACTTCGGCTACACCACGCCACCCGATCCCTACGACTCCAGCGACAAGCCGCCCATCGTGGTGAACATGCAGAACTACATGTCGGTCTTCAATCCGCTGGGCATGTGCAAGTTCCTCTTCGTCGGCGGCGTCGGACCGTCCACCATCGCCGAGTGGATGCGTGGCTACTGCGGCTTCGACATGGACATGGACGAGGTGCTGGAGGTCGGTGAGAGGCTGGTGAACCTCAAGCGCATGTACAACGTCAAGCTGGGCATCAGCCGCAAAGACGACGTGACGCCGCCCAGGTTGTTCGCGGAGGCAAGGCCGACCGGTGCGTCCGCGGGCGTGTTGCCGGATCTGGGCAAGATGTTGTTCGAGTACTACAAGATTCGCGGTTGGGATCCGGTTGGTGTGCCGACCTCGGAGACGCTGGGGCGGTTGGGGATTTCTTAGCGAGTAGAAGACGAGTAATAGACGGCACCCCATTGCAGGAACCGGTGCACTGCTCTGCATTGGGGAAGACATGGCGCCCCCCAGTGCTGAGCCAGGAGCAATAGACCGCACCCGATTGCTCGGTGGCCGCGGACGATGCCGGCGTGGCCGTTGAGTGCCTGCGGCGAATCACGGCGCGAAAAATGTTGAAATCGGGTACAATGTCGGACGGTCACACCCTGGAAGAGCACGCCGTTGTCGGCCAGGCATCGCGGTGGTGTACGTGTGCCCGGGGGGTGCGTTGCGATGGGTCTGCGGGGCAGACAGGACAGGACGGCGCCTCGAAACCGCCTCTCGGGATTGCTCTGCATCGCTGTGTTTGTCGGCGGAACCCAGGTCTGCTTCTCGGCGGGGTGCGCGGCCAGTGCCG
>CAYTLW010000248.1:0-3934 GCA_964438735.1 uncultured Enterobacteriaceae bacterium
CAGCCGCGCGACCAGAGTCGTCCTCAGCTACTCAGCCCTTAGTGCGATCGCCCTGCGATGGGCACAGACCGTGTGCTGCGGGCAAAAAAATTCACTGCGCTGAATTTCTGCTCCCCTTTGGCGTGTAGTACGCGCCCATGGTCGTTGATTCCCACGCAGCCACGGCGCACAATGCTCACTCTTCCCCCCGGCGAAGTCCGCAGGAGCACAGCATGTGCCGCTCGATCCGCGCCTCCATCGCACTGCTGGTCATCACGACCTCCAGCCTCGCATGCGGCAACTCCACGACCGGCGGCACCTCGGCACAGAGCTGCGTGCCCGGCAAGGTTGACGCCTGCCCATGCGGTGATGGCAACGAGAGCACCCAGACCTGCACGCCCGAGGGTATTTGGGGCCCGTGCCAGGGCTGCCCGGACGGCGCTGCGTCCGATGTGGTCGACCTGGACGGCGCAGGCATGGACGGCGCAGGCCCGGCCGACGCGTCACCCCAGGACGCGAACGCCATGGACGCTGCCTCGAGTCTGGACGTCGAATCGCCCGCGGACGCCGTCGACTTCGGCGATGGCGTGCTGGTCACCCAGGACATCAGCAGTGACGTGGTCGCCACTCAATCCTGCACCCCCTGCGGCTATGGCGTACTCAAAGGCCTTGTCTGCTCGCCCAGCGAGCAGATCTTCGTCGCCAACGCCAAGGTGTCGCTGACCTTCATCGACTGCGACGGCAAGACCAAGCAGATCAGCACCTACACCGACAGCGAGGGCGCCTATCTCTTCCCCAAGATTCCGTGCGGCAAGCACAAGGCGGTGGTGACGGCCGGGTCGTTCGAGACCAGCTTCAACGTCAACGTCAAGCCGGGCACCGTGCGCGACATCACCGGCGTTGGACAGAAGCTCTGCTTCAAGGCCAACGCGGCCAAGATCGCCGTCTTCTGGGGCCAATGGGATCACCAACACAAACTGCTCGACAAGTTGGGCTTCAAGTACACCTGGTACAACTTCGAGTGGGAGTACTTCAACGACGTCAACCCCAAGGACATTGACGCGGTGAAGGTGCTGCGCAATCCGGCTGCGCTGAGCCAGTTCGACATCATCTTCTTCAACTGTGGCAGCGCGGCGCAGAGCTATGTGCACATGTTCCCGGACATCGCCAAGAACCTGAAGGCCTTCGTGCTCGGCGGCGGCTCACTCTACGCCTCCGACCTGAGTTGGGCCTGGATAGAGGGCGCATTCCCCAACGCCATCGACTTCTACGGCACAAACGACCTGCCCTCGGCGCCGTCCAATGACGGACCGCAGCAGGTCGAGGGCAACCAGACAGCGCCCGCGACCATCATCGACCCCGCGCTGGCCGCCTACGTCGGCGTGTCGGTGTTCAAGTCGCACTACGGCCCGGGTCCGCTGGTGGCCGTCAGCGGCGCTGGACCCGGCACGACGGTGCATGTCAACACGGTGGTGCAGATCAAGAACCTGAACAAGAAAGGCATCCTCGACCCGGACACGGTGCCGTACTCCGGGCCGGCGGTGTTGTCGAGCCAACCGGCGCCGGGTGCGGGGCGGTTGCTGTACACCACGTTCCATAACGACGAACAGGCCGACGCGGTGATGTTGAAGTTGTTGCACTACCTTGTCTTTCTGCTCTGAGGCGTTCGGGGCGAAGGACAAGTCGACGCAGTTCTTACCGACGCGGCGACTGACATAGGCCCGGCCACGGTCAAGGCGACAGAAACGGCCCCTGAAATCGTCTACTTGGGCCAGAGGCAGAACTTACCCCCCGTGCCGCCCCAGGTGCAGATGAGCGGCTCTGTACAGTCAGCGTTCACCTTGCAAGCCCTGTACACGCACAATCCCAACTCGTCGCCGTACGGCCCCTGGGGCGTGATGTGTTCGGGGTCGTCGGGGCAGGTCTTGCTGATGGCCCGGTGCACGAAGCTGCCGCAGATGCCCTGGGTGGGATCATTGGTCACCCGGAAGCAGCCGCCACGACAGGGCACCTCGGGCAGCGCGTTGCCGGTGGCCTCCAGTACGCAGGGCTCCCCGTTCTTGAGAAAGGCCGGGTTCTCCGGTGGCCCGCAGACGCCGACATAGCGGTTGCAATGGCTGCCTGTGGCGCAATCGGCGTCGCTGGTGCAGAAGGCGTTGCAGCCCGGCGCGTCAGGCTGCTTGCGCATCAACCAGTGGCCGGTGCAGACCCGTCCCGGCGGGCAGTTGCCGGCCTGAAAGGGGGTGCAGGCGATGGTGCAATTGCCGGTGACCCCGCTCACGGACAGGCAGGTGCTGCCGGGGCCGCCACATTGTTTGGCCTCGGCGGCGGGGTCGGCCATGTCGTTGCAGCCCCAGGTGCAGATGCCGCCGACGAGGCGGGCATCGCAGAAGACGCACGCGCCCAGGCAGTCGTCGTCGTGCACGCAGAGCTGTCCGACGCCACCGGGTGCCGCGGGTTTGGCCTTGGGCCACTCTGGTCCGCCGGAACACGGGCTGTCCTGGCCGCCGGCGAAGCTGCTTCGGCGGGTGTGCACGGTGATGACCCGTTCCCACAACCGGTCGGGCTTGTTGGCGCTGCCGTCGCGATCCAGTCGGTTGTGACAGCGCACGAAGGCGCCCCCTTCCATGGCCTCGCAGGCGTGTTTGTCGACCGTCTCGCCGGTGTCGCCGTCGACCTTCCAGCAGGGCCCGACCCGCTGGATGCCGCAGCGATTGCCGGGCTGTGAACAGACCCGAACCGCCGCATAGAGGGGGTCAGTGCCACGGCCACGACAAGCGTACTCACGCGGCGGATCCTCGAAGAAGTTGCCATAGAAGGCCGACTCCTCCACATCGAAGATGGGCTCGTATTCCGGCTCCACGTCGACGATGGCGGGGTGAGGTCCACGCATGTAGATTTGCACGGGCACCTGGTAGGCGTTGGTGCGGGCCAGCAGGCAGGCGGTGACCCACTCCTGGCAGGGTGCCTCGCAGGGCCCGGTGGCCCACTCCGGGGCGATGCCCATGGAGCCGTCGAAGGTGTGCGTACCGGCCTTGCCGGTCAGCGTCACGGAGCCGCCCTCTGGCAGCGCACACTGAACCAGGTACTTGAACAATCCATGCAAGCCTGCGTCATCGGCCAACTGCTGGCCCAGGGGCGCCTTCTTGACCCCCGCGCTGCTCAGCGGCACCTGTGCCAGCTGGGCCAGGGGCGGCTTGGTCACCAGGTCGATCTTGTTGGTCTGCACCGGTCCGGCGCGCGCTGAGCGAGGTGATTGTCGCGTGGTCGAGTTGGTCGATGCGTCACGTGCGCAGGCTCCTGCAACCAAAGTCACGGACAGGACGACCACGGTCCTGAACGCCCACGCTCGACCCGACATCGCTGGTCAGCCCTGCCCTGCCGCGGTACAACCACACCATGAGGTCGACGCTGCTGTGCGGGTTGATGATCGCGCTCCTGCTGGGCGGATGCAAGGAAGCATCCCAGTCGCCAGAACCCACAGCGACCGAAGCGGACGGCGGTGCCGGCGGCGACGAGGTCGTCCAGGCAAACGACGCTGTCGATGCGGCCCCGGCCCAGCCGGTCTGTGACTGCGGCGACGACGATGACTGCCCGGCCTGCTTCGCCCACCTGGGTCAATGCTGCTACGGCGATCCGACGTTCTTCGGCGAATTGAAACGCATTTCGGATAACTGTGACCGCTCTCCGGCATGCAAGGCCTGCTGCAGCGAGTGCCTGGCCCGCTCCTGCGAGCAGATGAAGGCTGCGAACGACTGCCCGCATTTATAGCTTGTGTTTACCGGCCGCTGAGGAGCCTGTGACATCGGGAGCAATTCACCTTGCTGTCCGAAAGGGATTGTTGCACGCTGGAGTTGGTGGTCCTCCCGCTGCCGTGCTCTTCCCCCTGCGCCGACCCCCCGGTGCAATGCGCGCGGTATGAGGAGCCCATGATGTTCTACAGATCCCGATTCCA
>CAYTLW010000249.1:0-3791 GCA_964438735.1 uncultured Enterobacteriaceae bacterium
GGCATCAGCTACTACGGCTTCCGACCCAGCGCCACGCTGACGGTCGAGCTCTAGGAGGTCCGTCATGCACGCACGTACGACGCAGATGAAGAACATGACCCTGGGTGCTTTGCTGGCGCTCCTCCTGCTGCCGGCCTGCGAGGGCTTCCTCAGCGAGATGGTGGAGGTGAACCCGCAGGTGGACGACTTCAGCGAGGTGCTGGTCATCAACGCCGAGATCGAACGCGGCAAGACCGCCTGGCTGCAGATGAGCTACGTCGAGGACATCGAGGCGCTGGCGTCCACCCCGGTCAAGTGGGAGGAGGGCGCGAAGGTGACGTTGAGCACGGGGGACGGCCAGAGCGAGGAGCTGTCCTTCGTGACCATGGGCCTCTACGGCGGCAACAAGATCAAGGGCAAAGAGGGCGAGACCTACACCATGACCGTCGTCGTCGGGGCTCGGACCTACAGCGCGACGCAGAAGATGAACGTCGAGCCGGGCATCGGCTGGTTCGCCATCAATGGCATGACCAACGCGGGCAAGTTCATCACCGACTCGGTCACCAGCGGTACCGACGCCGCCGACGGCGCCAAATACAGCGAAGAGTGGAAGGTGCTCGACCCCAGGGCGACCCGTGACCGCTACCTCTTCGAGTACTACGTCAACGGCACCCACCTGGTGCGCAAGGACTGGGCCATCGACGACAACCGCGTGGTCAACAGCACCGACTACAGCGGCGAAGGGCTCAAGCTCTTCAACGTCACCATCAATCCGGGCGTCAATCAATACCTGGACTTCCGCGTCGCCCGCATCGACAAGCCGACGTACGATTACTACAACATGTACGAGAAGATCGTCAGAGGCCTTATCGGTGTCGGTTCGGTGACGCCCTACAACCCCAAGTCCAACTTCTCCGGCGAGCGCACGGTGGGCAACTTCCGCGCGGTCTCCTTCTCGGCCACCGCCGGCCTGGCCCCGCCCAGCCCCTGCATCACCAGCCTGGATGGCGCCATCAAGATCGGCTTCGCGCCTTCACCGCAGGCGCTCGATGGCACGCCCTACTTCGTGAAGTACCACCTCTACAAGGGCACGGCCGCGGGCGTGGATCATACCTCCGACAAGCTGGCGGACGTGGCGGCGGTGCCCGCGGCGGGCCAGGTCACGACCACGGTGGACGGGCTGAGCAAGGGCACCACGTATTACTTCCGACTGCAGGTGGAGGACGCACAAGGTCGCGTCTCGCCCCTGTCGCCGGTGGTCAGCGCGGCGCCAGGTGACAAGACCGACACCTGCAAGGGGCCGGTCGAAGGCGCCGAGGGCACCATGACCTGCGGTGGGGTGACCATCGAGTGCAAGCAGATCTACCTCGACAAGGCCGGCACCAAGGGTGGCGACTATTGCCAGGACACCAAGGGCGTGTGGCGGACCTGCAAGAACGGCGAGTGGACCGGCGGCGCCAGCAAGGGCAAGACCGACTCGGCCAAGGGCAAGTAGGTGGTGATGGGCTCCCCGCCGGCCGGCACCCATCGGCTCGCAGCCCCGCTCCTGGCGCTGTGCGGGCTGGTCGCCGGCGTCCTGATGGCCACGCCGCTGCCCGCCCAGCAGCCACCCGCCCCGCAGCCGCCCGCCTACGACTACGACGGCGAGATCAAGCGCAAGAAGGCCGAGCTGGCCCGCGTGGCCCGTCAGAAGGCCAAGGTGCAGGCGGCCATCAAGACCGACCAGGCGGAGTTTGCCGCCTACCAGGCGCGAACCCGGGAGCGTCGGGAGAACATCCGCAAGCAGACGCGCCAGATCCAGGACGCCATCGGCCAACTGCGCAGGCGACACGCGCGGCTGGGCGCCATCATCGGCGCCAACAAGCGCAAGGTCCGCGACTACGAGCTGCGCCAGGCCAACTTCAACAAGAGCCTGGTGGTGCAATGCGAGGTGCTCATCGCCCTGGGTCGCGCCCTGCCGCCGCTGATCTCCACCAAGGTCGTCGCCGGGCTGGATTTCCTGCGCAGCGAGCTGGTCGGCGGCAGCGTCGACAACATCGAGGCCCTGCACCGACTGGTGCGCATGGCTCGCAAGATGGACATGCAGGTCATGGACATCCAGGTGGTTCAGGGCAGCTCGCCGGTGCCCGCCATCACCGGCACCAGCCAGCGGCTGCGCCTGGGCGGCGTCTTCGAGGCGGTGGCCAAGGGCGACATGGCCGCCGTCTGGGACTTCAAGGAGCGCAAGTGGCGAATGCTCGCCGACCCGGTCAAGGCCCGGATGCTGGTCGACGCCGTGGAGGTGCGCACCGGCAAGAAGAAGCCGGCGCTGGTCACGCTGCCGCTGGACGGCGTGCTGCTGCCAGGTGCCAGCACCAGGACCGACGACAAAGGCCAGGGCAAGGCCGGTGAAGCGGCGGCCGAAGAGGCGGAGGCGCCATGAGTCGTCGCCTGCCGGCCGTCACCGCGCTGCCGGTGGCCTTGACGGGGCTGCTGGCCCTGTCCGGCTTGATGGCGGCGCCCGCCGACGCCTGGCCCTGGGACGAGAAGGCCGCCAAGGTCGATCCCAACGCGGCCAAGAAGGCCGAACTGGCCGCCCTGAACGGCCAACTGCAGGCGGCCCGGGACGAGCTGCAGGAGCTCATCGCCAGCCGGTGGGAGAACAAGCAGAAGTACGCCGGCCAGCGCGAGACCGATAAGGAGGCCCTGGCCCGGCTGCGCGAGGCCCAGGAGCGCGGCTATATGGACCAGTCGCGGGTCAAGGAAGAGGTCTTCGCCCGCGAAAAGACCATCGAGGATGAGCGCCGCAAGGCCCACGAGGCCAAGGAGGCGTGGTCGGTGGTCAAGCTGACCTTGAGCGAGAAGCTGGACAAGGAAGGCGACAAGATCGCCGGCAAGTTCCCCATGGACGTGGAGCAGCGCCGCCTGCGGCTGGAGAAGGTGCGCGAGGTGCTCGACAAGCAGGGCGAGCTCAGCGGTTTGAACGCCTACATCCGTTACTTCGAACACTTCGTCGGCCAGGGCACCCGCATCACCATCGGCCGCCATCGCATCCTGCCCGAGAACGGCTCGCCCGTTGACGTGCAGCTGGCCCGCTTCGGCTCGGTCTTCGCCTACGCCATGAACGAGCAGGGCGACGCCTGGGTGGTGACCCAGACCGGCCGGCTGGGCGATGGGCGCTTCAGCGTCAACCCGGTCGCCGCGCTGCCTCTCAAACAACATCTCGCCGGCGTCTATCCCGGCTGGCTGGCTGCAAACGAGATCTCGGGCCTGGTCATGGCCGACATCATCCAGACCGCCATGTCGAAGAACCTCATCAGCGGCGTCAAACCGACCCGCGAGGACCAGGTGCGCGCCTACCTGGAGAAGGGCGGCTTCACCATGATCCCGCTGCTTGCCCTGCCGGCCTGGGCGCTGCTCATCTTCCTGTACAAGTTCATCCAGCTGAGCCTGTTCAACCGCACTCGCCGCCTGCTCAGCCGCAAGGTGATCCGCCTGCTCGAAGAGGACGACCTGGCCGGCGCCAGGAAGGTGGCCTCCCGAAGGTGGGGCGCCGTGGCCCGGGTGGTGCGCACGGTGCTGGACCACGCCGAACGCAGCCGAGAGTCGGCCGAAAACGCCGTCAAAGAGGTGCTGCTCAAGGACGTGCCGGGGCTCAATCGCCACCTGACCACCCTGGCCGTCATCGCCGCAGCGGCGCCCTTGCTGGGCCTGCTGGGCACGGTCACGGGCATGATCACCCTCTTCGAGGTCATCACCAACTACGGCACGGGCGACCCGAAGATCATGGCCAGCGGCATCTCCGAGGCCCTGATCACCACCCAGACCGGCCT
>CAYTLW010000250.1:0-3366 GCA_964438735.1 uncultured Enterobacteriaceae bacterium
GCCAAAGCCACAGTCAAGGCCCCAGCCAAAGCCGCAGCCAAAGCCGCCGGCAAAGCCGCCGCCAAAGCCGCCGCCAAAGCCCCAGCAAAGGCAGCGCCCACCCCGGGGCCCGGCGCCAAAGCCAACGCCACCGCGGCCCGGATCGCCGGCGCGATTCGACGCAAGGCGCCGCCGCCGAAGCTCCGACGACCCGGCCGCAAACCGATCAAGACCATGCCCTTCCAGATGTCGATCCTGCCCGGATGGGGCTTCTGGGGCGTGGACATGGACAC
This sequence comes from uncultured Enterobacteriaceae bacterium, assembly GCA_964438735.1. Lineage (GTDB taxonomy): Bacteria > Myxococcota_A > UBA9042 > UBA9042 > UBA9042 > CAYTLW01. The sequence goes on from CAYTLW010000250.1 coordinate 273, forward strand.
CCATGTGTCGGAGCTGTCGGTCAACATCCTCGGCGGTCTCGTACGTAGCGTCGACGGCCTCGAGGTGGGCTCGGTCGCCAACCTGGACACGCACTTCATGCGCGGCCTGCAGGTCGCCGGCGTCATCAACGTGGCTGGCCGGCAGGTCGACGGGGCGCAGATCGCCGGCACCATGAACATCGCCGGCGCGGCCCTGAGCGGCGTTCAGATCGCTGGTGCGGTGAACATCACTGGCGGCGACGTCTATGGCGCCCAGATCAGCGGCGCGGTCAACATCGCTCCGCAACGTCTGGACGGCGTGCAGGTCGGCGGCGCGGCCAACATCGCCGGCGGGCCCATGGTCGGCGCGCAGGTGGCCGGCGCGTTCAACATCGTCAGCCAGATAGACGGCGCGCAGGTCGCCCCGGTCAACGTCGCCGGTCGGGTCGAAGGCGCCCAGGTGGGCGTCGTCAACGTGAGCGGCGGGGTCGTCGGCGCCCAGGTGGGCGTGATCAACGTCAGCGGCGGCGGTGGCGGCGATGCCTACGGCTTGTTCAGCTTCGTGCGCGGTGGCTACAACCACCTCGAGCTGTGGACCAGCGACGCGGCCGCCCTCAATCTCGGCCTGAAGTTCGGTGGCCGGCACATGTTCACCTCCCTGTCTGCCGGCCTGTCCAACCAGATCGACGGCGGTGGCGATTGGCTCGCCCTGGGCTGGGGCGGCCACATCCCCCTGGGGTCGTTCTACTTGGATATCGACGCCCAGGGAGGCGTCATCTGGCACGGGGGCTTCGCCGGCCAGACGCCCGACTCCTTCGCCCCCCTGACCCGGCTGCGGGTCGTCGTCGGCTGGGCCCCCCTGTCCTGGCTCGCCGTCTTCGTCGGCGCCGCAGCCAACGTCTCCTGGCACCTGGCCGAGAACGACCCGGTACCGCTGCTCCTCAGCGGCGGCGAGCTGCACCGTTACGACGGCGGCGGCCGCCTCTTCATGACGCCTGGATTCCTCGCCGGCGTCCGCTTCTGAAACAGCCACTGCATCCCATTGTGCCGCGCCGGGTGACACCTTCGGCGACGGCCGGTGTTCAAGGGATGTAGGGCGGCACGGGATCCCCCCGGCCGCGACTGGAAGAGGAGCGACGTCATGCGCAAGTTCAACATAGCCACCCTTTGCATACTCCTGCCCCTGGCCCTCGCCGCCTGTCATGGCGCCGAAGGCAACGGCATCTACGCCGAGGAGGATCGCGGCGGCGGCGCCTTCAACCGGCTCGAAGTCAACGGTGCGGTCACCGTAGTGGTCACCGTCGATCCCAACGTGGACAGCGAGGTCGAGGTCAGCGGCGACGAGAACCTGCTCGACATGGTGGTCACCAGCGTCGACAGCGGCACCCTGGTGGTGGAGACCGAAGGCATGTTGATGCCCGAGCTGCCCCTGGAAGTGCGCGTGCGGATGCGCAACCTGCGTGGCATTGAAGCCTCCGGCGCCACGGAGATACGCGCCCACGACGTCGCCAGTAACAAGCTGGACGTGGACGTCAGCGGCGCCTCGGACGTGGTATTGGTCGGCAAGGCCAACTACCTCGACGTGGACATCTCGGGCGCGGCTGACGTACGCGCCAAGTACCTGCGCGCAGATGAGGTGGATGTCGAGGTGAGCGGCACCGCGGACGTGAGCGTCTGCGTGGACGAGTCCCTGGATGTGGACATCTCCGGTGCGGCGGACCTCTTCTATTACGGCACGCCGGCGTCGGTGAAGCAGGACATCAGCGGCGCCGCCGAGGTGCATCACAACAGCAAGAAGTGCCCAACCTGGGGCAGCGGATCAAAGAGCAGCAACGACGCCGAGGAAGATGGCGATGGCGACAATGGTGACGACGGCGGCGTGAAGGGCGGCAACGGCGGCGCCGGCAACAGCGGCGCCGGCAAGAATGGCGACGTGGGCGGCAGCGGCAACGGCGACGCCGGCGGCGACTCCAAGGGCGGCGATTCCAAGGGCGGACAGTCCGGCAACGAGCACGACCACGGCGACGGCCCCTGCGTTTGCGAGGGCAACGACTACCAGTCCGATGGCGGCAAAGCGTCCAAGGGTGATGACGGCAACGGTTACAAGGGCGGCGCAGACGCGGGCGACGACGGCAAGGACGGCGACGACGCGAGCGACGGCGGTGACGGCGACGCAGCCGGTGCCGGCGACGACTCCGACCCCCACGACGACGACAAGCCCTGCGCCTGAACGGCCTCAGACCACCAGCGGTACGAAATCAATCTCGCCGTAGGTCCCATTGGCCCCCACGGTTGATGAGGTGCTGGCAGTCGATCACGCAGGCGGCCACGCGGCTGGCGGCATGGCTGACCTTGCCGTAGACGATCTTCTCGTGCGGATCGCCGACGCCAAACTTGGTCTGGCCCACCCCCAGCTTGTCGTTCTTTTCGCCAGGCGGATTGAGCAGCACCACAGTCGGATGCGCCTTCTTCACCGGCTCCGCCAGCGTCTCGGAGAAGCCTCGATAGCCCGCCGCCTCGTATATGACGATCTTATTCGCCGGCACCCCGAACGCCACCAGCGAATCCAACAATGCGATCACCGTCACAGGCACCGGGTTCAGGTTGATGTCCGACGACTTGCCGTTATTCAGGTTCGGCTTGATGGCCACCACATCGCCAGCCTTGTAGCCCACCAGCAGCTTGGCCCAGGCCGCCTTGGCGCTGGTCTCGCCGGTCAAGGACTTCAGGCCGGCGTCGAGCACCGCGGCGACGTCCTTCTTGTCGACTTTGAGCCAGTATTTCTTGGTCACGCCATCCCACTTGGCCATGCAACCGTGCCCGTGTCCGTGCCCGTGTCTGCGACCGCGTCCGGACCCGAATCCACCCCGGAGGTCGCGTCCGCCACCCCTTCCTCCGGCGGCTGCCGAATGCAGCCGGGCAGGGCGCTGGACAGGGTCAGGCCGATCACACCACCGCCACTGGCGACGATGAACGTTCGACGATGCATGGTGGGGTTGAGCGGCGAGGTCGCTTCGGTGTCTTCGGTCCGCGCACCCTTTGCCAGCGCGCCCTTTGCCCGCGCGCCCTTTGCCTGCGCGCCCTTTGCCTGCGCGCCCTTTGCCTGCGCGCCCTT
>CAYTLW010000251.1:0-3345 GCA_964438735.1 uncultured Enterobacteriaceae bacterium
ACTCACCTACAGGCCCATGTACATGCGCGCGACGCCCTCGAGGCCGTCGGGCGGATATCCGCGAGGACCGGCGTACTTCATGCCGTTGATGTACACGCTCGGCGTCCCGGATATGCCTGCACGCTGCGCTTCAGAGGCGTCCGCGTCGACCTGCGCCTGGTGGGTGCGATTGTCGAGCGCGGCGCGGAACTTGCCCATGTCCAGGCCGATCTGCTTGGCGTAGTTCTCCAGGTCAGGTCGCTTGAGGGCGTGCTGATTCTCGAAGAGCACGTCGTGATACTCCCAGAACTTGCCCTGCTTCTGGGCCTCTACGGACGCCTCGGCGGCGAGCTGGGCCTCGGCGTGGATGTTGTTCAGGGGCAGGTGCTTGTAGACGATCTTGACGTCCTTGGGGTTGTTCTTCTGGAAGGTCTTCAAGCTCGGCGCCACCTTGCTGCAGAAGGGGCACTGGAAGTCCTCGTAGGTCACCACCTCGATGCGCGCGTTCTTGGGGCCGTAAGTGGCCGCGTTGGCGGTGTTGAAGCTCACCCGCGAGCCCTCGGTCTGCGGGAAGAACTTGCCGCCCGCGATGGCGCGGTCGTAGAGGTTGTCGTCGGTGGCGCCCTCGGCCTTGAGCTGCTTGACGCGCTCGATCTGGCTGTCGATGAGCTTCTTGAGATTGTCGTAATTCTTCGGCTTCTTGATCCGCACGCCGTTGGCCAGGATGTTGGGGAAGGAGTGCGAGCCGGTCTCGTTGGCGACCACGCTGTCGCGCGTGAGCTGGCCGCGCCGCTTGTGCGTGTCCAGGCACTTCTTGAACTTGCGCTTGTTCAGCTTCAACTCGGCGGCGTACTGGTCGAGCTGCGGCCGGCCGATGGCGAAGGCGTTGTTCATCAGCTTGTCGTGGTACGGCCAGAACTTCTTCTGATCGTTGGCGCACATGGCGGCCTCGGCGGCCAGGATCGAGTCGGGATGCTGGGGCGGGATGATCTTGTGCTTGAAGCGGAACTGCACCTTGCCCTTGTAGGCCGGGTCATTGAAGAGCCGGTCGGCATCGCGGGCGAAGTCCGAGCACTCCTGGCAGCCAAAGGCGCTCAGGATCACGACCTTGACGGGCGCCTTCTCGGGGCCCTTGCGGGCGTCGTCGGCGTGGATCGGTATGCGCCAGATCTGGTCAGCTTTGGGCGCGGCGGGCGGTGGCGGTGTCGCGGGTGGGGGCGGCGGCGCGGACTCCGCGGCCTGTGCGACTGCAGGCGCTGCGGTGGGCGCGGCGGCGGCTGCAGGGGCGACCGCGGTGGGCGGTGCCTGCACAGCTGCGGGGGCGGTGGCCACCTTGGGCGACGTGGCGCGACCGGCAATGTAACCGACCACGAAGACTGCGACGAAGAGGATGTAGGCGGATTCTCGCTTCATTTCGACCTCAAGGGGCTGCCCGAGCAGGGCAGGGTACTCCGATTCCGGGGACGCTCAGCGATGACCTGGCTTCCGCGGGCGGCGCAGTGTAGCCGCAGGTAAGCGGGTGGACAAGCCATCCGGGAGCCAGAACGCCGGCGCGTCTGGCGACATTCCCGAAAACACGTGCAACATGCCTTTAGACACGCATTTACAAGTAATTAACAACGTATATGTGAAGTGTTCATAGACGATGTGAAACGCGTTGCGACAGGCGAGCGCATACATCGCCGATGACGGCACAAGCATTGAATCTAAGGACGAAAAACAGCTATAACGTAGCTTGAGCGCGGCGGTCAGCGAGATCGCGCAGCGGACGGCCGCGAGTAAGGGCAAGCATGACCTGTTCCATCCACCGGGCTGGGGCATCGCTACCCAGGGAACTGGCCTTCAGAATCGTGTCAGCCTCGGCCAGAGTCGCCACCGCGATCTCGATGCGACCGGGCCGCATGCCGCGCAGCTGGGCCATCATCTTGCCGACCCGGAATGGATGCATGCCGGTCGACTTGGCCACGCCGCCGCGATCCATGCCCTGCTCCACCGCCGCCTGCACTTGCATCAGGCTGCGATAATGGCTGGCCAGGAAGCCGACCATAGCCAGTGACGCGGTGCCCTGGTTCAGCAGCAGATGCAGCACGGCCAGGCAGCGCGACATGTCGCCTTCGGTGATCGCGTCGGTGATGGCCCACACCGCGGCCTCGCGATCCATCGGCACCACATCCTCGACCCGGCGCACGTTCAGGTGACCGCCCTGCCCTACATCCAGCAGCAGTCGATCGGCCGTCTGGCGCAAGCGCGCGCCGTCGGCACCGCCCAGGCGATCCCAGATGCGCTGCCCTACCCCGCGGTCCACCTGGATATCGAAACGCGCACCAGCGTCCTCCAGGTAGCGCTGCAGGCTGCCCGGATTCAGCGGCGCCACGCCCACCACCGCGCCGGCAGCTGAGAGGTGTTTGTAGGCCCGCTCGTTCCGTTTGAGGCGCTCGGCCACGAAGATCAGCACAAAGGGCGCTGGACCGCTGACAGGCAGCCCCTCGACGAGCCGCTCGAGCGGGTCGACCGCTGTGTCCGAAGCCTTCTTCCGTGATCGTCCGGCGGCGCGCGCGGCGCCGTACTCCAGGGTGTCCGCGTGCGTGATGGTGACCACCCGCCGACCGCCGAAGAGGCTGACGGAGCGGGCCTCGCCGACGATGACGTTGTGGATGCCGGCAGCGAGGTGGTCGCCGTCGATGTAGTCCACCTTGACGTGATCCATGGCCGGGTCGCCGCCTGCGAGCGCTTTCAGTTCGATGGCGCGCGTTGCGGCGATGAGGGCGTGGGGATCGGCCGACGGTGGTGGATCGTTGCGAGAGCGCCGACCGCCGTCGTCCAGCCGTGCGGAGGTGACGAGGTAGACGGGCAGGATGGGTTCGTTGTCGAGGTGGTGCTTGAGATCGGCGCCGTCGTTGATCAGGCGAGCTTTGGGGGTGGGGGTCTTCTTGGTGGTGCGGGGTTTGGAGCGGGATGTGGTGCGCGACGACTTTCCGCGGGGGGAGGTCTTGCCTTTGTCGGTGTTGCGGGTCGCCATGGGGGGTACCTTAGCGGGGTGTGGGCGGGACGGGAAGCGTGGGATGCCGGGAGTACGTGGGGGCCGCTGGTGTGCACGCCGCGCCCACCAGGTGCCGACCAACGTGAAGGAGCGCCGGCGTCCCCGCCCGCCTTCGCTTGGTCGGGGCACCGAGGCGGTTTTTGGGATTGACAGGCCGTCGGGGTTGCCCTAGCGTGCGCGCGGCTTGACGAGGTGTGGCGGCAACGGCACGCTTCGGGAAGTTGGGGTCGATAGGAACCCCAGGTGCTATTCCGCAGTAGCTCAGTTGGCAGAGCAGGTGGCTGTTAACCACCGGGTCGCAAGTTCGAGTCTTGCCTGCGGAGCCA
>CAYTLW010000252.1:0-3314 GCA_964438735.1 uncultured Enterobacteriaceae bacterium
GATGGCACGCTGCGTGCGATACCTCGGAGGCAGTGAACGGGCGAACTGGCGCGAGGGGGCCAGGTATACGATGCTCGGCCCGCGGGCCGTACACGCGACGACGCCGCTTGGAGCGGGGGGTCATGGGGCAGCTGGCCGAACAACTGTGGCGCGGAGGCCGGCGGCTGTGGCAACGGCTGCCCGGCTGGGGGATCGCGGCCGTGCTCGGCGTGGTGGCGTCGTTGGTCTTCCACTCGCTGGTGACCACCCGCTTTGATCAGAACGACGACGTCGCATTCCTCATCGCCCTGTCTGGCTGGAATGGCGGCCTGTCCTCGCCGGGCATCGTCTGGTCGAACATCCTGCTGAGCCAACCGCTGTTGTGGCTCTACGCGATCTGGCCCGGCGTGGAGTGGTACGTGCTCTACCTGGCGGCGGGCCACGGCGTCACGGCCGGGCTGCTGGTGTGGTTGTTCCCGCCCAAACCGGACCGTCTGCTGCATCACGGCATCTTCCTGCTGTTGCTGGCGGGGCTGCTGTTGCCACTGTGGTTGCGCCTGCAGTTCACCTCGTTGGCGGTGATGATGTCGGCCACCGGGCTGCTGGTCATGGTGCGCGGCAGCGATCGCGACGATGGCGAGCCACCTGACATGGGCCCTGCGCTGGTCGGTGGATTGATGCTGGGCGCCGGCTCCTTGATCCGCGCCTCGGCGGCATGGCTGGCCATCGCCTGGCTGCTGCCCTTGTTGGTCTGGTCCCTGCGTCGCATCTCACGGCGACAGTGGCTGCGCTTCGGCGTCTGCGCGGCGCTGATCATCGGCATCGGCCAGGTCAGCCACAAGAGCTGGTATGGCGCCGACCCCTGGCCGGATTATTTCGACTACGTGCACAGCAGCTCGCAACTTCTCGACACCGAGGACAAGCATCGAATCACTTACAAGGCGGTCCGCGAGGCCGGCGGCTGGTCTGACAACGATGTGCGCATCTTTCGCGACTGGATCTTTCCCGATCGCGAGGTGCACTCGCTGGATTCCATGCGCCGGCTCATCGCGGCGGCCAAGCTGTCGCAGCATGGGCGCTCGCGCAAGGAGCTGATCGAGCGCGTCGACAAGGAGCGCCGGCACTATCAGCCCGTCTTCCGCATGTTCCTGGTGCTGGCGGCGCTGCTGCTCTGGCTGGGTCCGCCGCGATTGCGCTGGTGGACCCTGGCCTTCCTGGGCTGGACGGCGGCGTTGCTGCTCTACCTGGCCGTCTTCCGCAAAGTGGTCGATCGCATCGTGCTGCCCATGGCGCTGACCGGCTCGCTGGCCATGCTCCACCAGCTCGATCGTGCGGTGGCCGATGGCAGGATTGTACCCCGACGGCTGCTGCCGCTGGCCTTGGTAGGCGCCATGTTGTTGGGCGCCGGCCCCCACAATGACGTCGGTGACCTGGTCCAGTTGAGCGCTCGCAACAAGGCCGGCGTCAAGCGGCTGGTCGACCAGCTGCACAAAGTCGAGCAGGTGGATCCCAAGGCGGTGCTGTTGACCCAGCCGACGTCACTACCCTTCCGCCTGTGGCCGGTGAGCCTGACCCCCATGCCGGCGACCGGAGTGACCTTCCTGGGCAGCGGATGGGCCAGCCACCACCCACTGAACCTGGAGCGGCTACGCAGGATGAAGATCGACGCCGTAGTGCCGACGCTGTTGGAGCGTGAACATCACTACCTGCTGGCCAAGCAACGCTTCATGAAGCTGTTCAATACCTATGTCGCAGAACATCACGGCATGCGGGTCATCGTGCGCGATAAATGGCTGATCAATCCCGAGCAGGACGCCTGGTTATACCGTCTGGACGGGGCACCGCTCGCCAACGCGGAGCGAGCTCCTTGAGATCCGACGCACCGGTCACCCGGCGCCCGGTTGTCCGGTGGTGCGTCGGCCTCGCCCTGGCCACCTCGATCCCGGCGAGCGCCTCAGCCTCCCTGGCGCTAACATCGCTGCCGGTCGCGGCCACCCCGCAGTCGGTGAAGGCCGCTCCCTTGCCGGCGCCGGCCACGCTGGATGTCGCCCAGGCAGCCGGCCGCACCGTGGCGGCGATTCGTTTCGAACGCCTGGTGCGCACCCATGCACGGGTGGTCACTCGGGAGCTGCTCATCGCCGTCGGGCGGCCGCTGCATGCCGACGAGCTGCATGAATCGGTACAACGTCTCAACAACCTGGGCATCTTCCGCATCGTCACGGCGCGACTCGAAGCCGCCGGCGACGGACAGGTGGCGGTCATCCTGCGCTTTGACGAGAAGTGGACCCTGCTGCCCATCTTCATCGCCGGTCGCGGCGGCGGGGTGGTGCACCTGACCGTGGGCGCCATGGAGACCCACCTGCTGGGTCGCTTCCTGGAGACTGGGGCCTATTACCGCTACTTCAACGGCAGCCACTCGGGCGCGCTGTGGCTGGTGGATCCGCGCTTGCTGCACGAGCGCATCATCGGCCGTGTCGACCTGGGCGTCAGCAACCGCGTGCGCACCCTGTACGACACCCGGGGCAAAGCCGAGGCGGTCTGGGGCGTGCGCAGGCTGTTTCTGGCCACGGACCTTCAGGTGGATATCGAGCCGCGCTGGCTGCGAGTGGGGGGCGGCCTGGTGGTGACCGGCGATCACTACGACGAGGGCACGCTCACCGCTGCGCAACGACAGGTCAACGTGGATCAGGAGGTCGTGCTGCCGCAGGATCGTCGCGATGTCTACGCCCGCCTGCATCTGCGCCTGGGCCGTGTCGATCGCACCGACTACTTTCGCCATGGCAAGGCCCTGGCGGCGACCGTCGACCTGGCTCCATCCTGGCTCGGCAGCGAAGAACCGTTTGCCCGCGCCACCGTGAGCGCGTACGGCTTCATGCGCCTGTTCGCCACCGGCAACCTGGGCGCTCGGCTGACCGTGGCGGCCATCGACGAAGCGGTCGCCGAGCGCATGTTCTATGTCGGCGGATTGGGCTGGAAGCGCGGCTTCGTCGAGGGGCGCTACCGCGGGCTGCGGGTCTGGAATGCGAACCTGGAAGCGCGCGTGTCCAGCTTGCATCATCGGCTGGCGGCGCTGCAGCACGTCTTCTTCTGCGATGTGGGCGCGGTGGCCGATGACTGGAGCGCGTTGGCCGATGCGAGCGGCAGGCCACCCTGGTCCATCGGCACGGGCGTTCGCCTGGTGCTGCCGCTGATCGCACGCTTCATGGCCCGCCTCGACGTGGCCATGGCGTTCGGTGAGACTCGGCAATGGCGGATAAGCTTCGGCTCGCAACAGTTCTTCTAGTTTCAGGGAGATTGCGGGCAATCCCCCTCGGCCCGAAAAGCGTCGTTTTCGG
>CAYTLW010000253.1:0-3218 GCA_964438735.1 uncultured Enterobacteriaceae bacterium
TGGGCGATCTACATCAGGGTGTGGGGCGGGTCCGCGCAGCGGCTATGTCCAACAGCTCGCTGCGGCACTGAGCGAAAGCGACCACGACGTCACCCTGGCATCTGGCGGCGAGGAAGCCATCGCCCGCCTGCCCGACGCCGATATCGACCTGGTGTTGACCGACCTGCAGATGGGACGGGTCGGCGGCATTGAGGTGCTCGAGGCCGCGCGTCGACTGCGGCCAGATGTGCCTGTGGTGGTGCTGACCGGTCACGGCACCATCAACGACGCGGTGGAGGCCATGCGCAAGGGTGCGCTGGATTTCCTGACCAAGCCGGTGGACCTGGATCGCCTCGACCTCGTCATCGCGCGCGTGGTGCGCAATCGCGAATTGATGCTGGAGAATACGCGCCTGCGCAAGGAGCTGGCGAGCCAGAACAAGCGGGCAGGGGCCGGGCCTCGACTGATCGGTGAGTCGCCGGCCATCAAGACGCTGTTGGCCGATATCGAGCGCATCGCCACCACCACGGCGACCGTGCTGGTGCTCGGCGAGAGCGGCACCGGCAAGGAGCTGGTCGCCGACTACATCCACGCCTGCAGCCTGCGCAACAAGGCGCCGCTGGTACGTGTGAATTGCGCCGCCCTGGCTGAGGGTGTGCTCGAGAGCGAGCTCTTCGGCCACGAACGGGGGGCGTATACCGGCGCGGTTCGTGCGCATCGCGGCCGATTCGAAGCTGCCCATGGCGGCACACTCTTCCTGGACGAGATCGGCGACCTCAGCGTCTCGTCGCAACTCAAGTTGCTGCGGGCGCTGCAGGAGCGCTCCATCGAGCGGGTCGGCTCCAATCAACCGATCGCCGTAGACGTGCGGGTCATTGCGGCGACAAATCGCGACTTGCGATCCGCGGTGGCCGAGGGTCAGTTCCGCGAGGAGCTCTTCTACCGCCTCAGCGTGGTTGTGCTGCACGTACCCTCGCTGCGCGAGCGCCGCAGTGATGTACCCCTGCTCGGCCACGCATTCCTCACCGAGTTCGCCGCTCGACACGGCCGCGGCATCGAAGGTTTCAGCGACGAGGCCAGGCGACACCTGGCCAGCCACGACTGGCCGGGCAACGTTCGCGAGCTGCGCAACGCCGTCGAGTCCATGGTCGTGCGCGCCGCCGGACCGCTGATCGAAGCGGCGGATGTGGACGCCTGGTTCGCCGAGACGCCCGAGCGCGGCGAGATCTCGTTGCCCGTGGGCCGGCCGCTGGAAGAGATCGACCTGGCCTACATCGAGCGCACCCTGGACTCCGTCGGCGGCAACAAAACCCAGGCCGCGCGCCTGCTGGGCATCGGCACCAAGACGCTCTATCGCAAGCTCGAACGCTCACGCCGGGATGAAGACGAAGGCTGAGTCGATCACGAAGCTGTGGGCAGCAGAATCGACAATCGCGTCTCCACGCCGGGCTCCGAGGCCACCTCGACGCGCCCGCCATGGGCCTCGGCGATGGCCCGCACCATGGCCAGCCCCAGGCCTGTGCCGCTGCTACCGCTGCGGGTGGTGAAGAAGCGGTCGAAGACACGTGGCAGGTCGTCGACGGAGATGCCCGGCCCGGAGTCGCAGACATCCAGGCGCAACCACGGCCCCTCTTCGGCGATGGTGACGCGGACCTCGCCGCCCCCGCGGTTGAACGATGCCGCGTTCACCACCAGGTTGCGGATGGCCGACTCCAGCCGACCGGACACGCCAGAAGCCAGCACGCCCTGCCCTTCGCAAACGAAGCGAACTTCACCGTTGCGATCATCGTGGCGGGCCGCCTCGACCACGCCGCGCGCCAGGGCCGCCAGATCCACAGGCTCGCGCTGCTCACCGACCATGCCGGCTTCGGCCCGGGCGAGGTCCAGCAGCTGGGTCACCAAGGCGTCCAGTTGACCGCTGCTGCGCTCCAGCACCCCGGCCAGACGCGCAGCGCGGCGCCCATCGACGCCATCGCTATCGGCCAGGGACTCGGCGGCGGCGCGGATGGCGGCGACCGGGTTCTTGAACTCGTGTGCCAGGTCGGCCACGAACGCTTCGTTGGCCGCGTCCCGTTCGGCCAGGCGGGTGAGCAGGTCGTTGAAGGTATCGACCAGCTCACTGAACTCATCCTTGCTGCGGACCTGCAGCTCGCCTGCCACCGCGCGGCCCGGGTCACGCAGGCGCTCGACGATCTGACGTCGCAGATGCTCGATGGGCCGCACCAGGCGCCAACCCAGCCACCAGGCGACCAGCATGGCCACCGGCAACACTGCCAGGGTCAAGCGGAGCAGCTCCTCCAACCCGGTCTCGAAACCCGTGGCGATGGCCGCCGTGAGCACCGGCAGGAAGACGACGGCCGATACCAGCAGCACCGCGCGCACTCGCAGCAGGCGCAGCTGGCCGACGAGCGCGCCTTCACTGCCCGGTCGGAGCAGCGAGGGCAGGACGCGATAGCGGGGTTCACCCGCCATCGTCACGCCACTTGTAGCCGGCCCCGATGACGGTCTCCAGACGATCGAAATCGCGGTCGATGGCCTCGAATTTGCGCCGCAATCGGCGCACGTAGGTGTCGATGATGCGCTGGGCGACCACAGAATCATCGCCGCGAATCAGGTCCAGCAAGCGGTCCCGCGAGAAGACCACGCCGGGTCGCCGAGCCAGGGTCTCCAGCAGACGGAACTCGGTCACGGTGACCGTCACGGGCTGTTCTCTGAAGCGCACCTCGAGGCGTTCGGGATAGAGCGCCAGGTCGCCCGTCTGCAGGTCCGGCCGTTCCTCGGCGGGTTCCTTGCGCCGTTGCTCGCGACGCAACAACGCCGCCACCCGCGCCAGCAGCACCCGGGTGCTGAAGGGTTTGGCCACGTAGTCGTCGGCGCCCAGCTCCAGGCCCAGGGCCTCGTCGATCTCGCTATCCCGCGAGGTGAGCAGGATCACCGGCACCTCATTGCCGGCCTCGCGAACGCGGCGCAGCAGGGCGAAGCCATCGAGAGCGGGCATGTTGACGTCGCTGATCACGATATCGGGCGGATTCACGCGCAGGCGGGTCAGGGCCTGCATGCCGTCGGAGGCGGTGTCCACCTCGTGGCCGGCGTCTTCGACGGCCATGGAGAGGACGTCCAGGAGGGTGGCGTCGTCGTCTATCAGGAGGATTTTGGGCATTGGCACCTCCGGTGGGGTGGGGTGGGGGATGTTAGGGGGTTTTGGGGTTTTGATCACTTGGTGTTGTGGTGGTGTGGTG
>CAYTLW010000254.1:0-3113 GCA_964438735.1 uncultured Enterobacteriaceae bacterium
TCCCTTCATGCGGCTTTGCGGCTTTGCTCGAGATCGGCTCCTTCCCTACCTTCCCTCCACCCAAAACGTAGCGATTCTCAACACCACCCCGTAGACAATCTCCACACTGCCAGCCACAAGGCGCACCACGCATCCCTGGCCAGAATTCAAGTGCGCCTGTATTCTCAACTCATTACAAGAAACTCACCTCTCGCCCCCAACCAGGCACACCCCTTGCAACTATCTCCCGACGACGAGGTGCGCCCCGCGCTCGATCCAACATAGCCGGGGGTCGGTCTCAGGGCGCCACCTCGCCCCCAACGCGACGCGGAGGACAACATGAGCAAGCGAAATCGACTCGGGACCTGGAGCAAATTGGCGGCCATGGTGGCCATCGCCACCCTCGCCGCCTGCACCGACAGCAGCGACCCGGCGGGTCATGGCGGCAACGACCCGGCCGGACAGTCAGACGCCGGCACCACCGTCGACACCAACGACCCCGGCCAGGACATCGCCGGCAACGGCGGCGACGACAGCAGCACGGTGGTCGATCCGGTCGATCCGGTGATGGATCCCGACCAGAAGGCCTTCGCCGAGAAGTACGCCAAGGTGCTGCAGGCAGCCAGCACCATGACCCTGGACGCGTTCAAGGCCGAGTACACGCCCAAGGACGGGCCGGCGCCGGTGCAGCTGGGCTACGACCCGCTCAAGTCCAACTACATGGACATCGTCGACAAGGCGCTCAAGCTCACCGCCGCCGAGAAGGCCACCCTGGGCAAGCAGGGCTTCATGGTCACCGGTCGACTGCAGTACGACACCATGGCCCACGCACTGCTCAAGGTGTACGAGAAGGACCTGCCGATCCTGATCACGACCGACATGATCCTGCAGGCCCTGCACGAGAGCTACGACGACATCCTCAAGACCCTGGAGCACGCGGTCCTGGTGCAGACCATCGACACCGTACTCGCCGGTGCCGCAGGCGCCCTGAAGGCGGTCGATGTGGGCGCTGCGCCGGCCGGCAAGGTGGCGCAGGATGACGCCGACTTCTACATCGCCGTAGCCCGCAGCCTGCTCACCGGCAAGACCGTGGCCAGCCAGGCCGGTGGCCAGGTGGACAAGGACGTCGCCGCGATGCTGAAGAACATCGAAGGCCTGCAAATGAAGACCGTCACCATCTTCGGCAAGGCCCGCAAGATGGACTTCTCGCAGTTCAAGCCGCGCGGCCACTACGAGGGCGACGTGGTCCTGGAGCGCTACTTCCGCTCGATGATGTGGCTCGGCCGCGCCGACCTGCGCTTCGTCGAGTACGAGGCGGCCAGCGGCACCTGGCGCTACAACCCACGCCAGATCATGGCGGCGATGGTCCTGCGCGCAGCGACCCACGACGGCGGTGGCATGGTCGGCTGGCAGCAGGCTGATGACCTGATCGGCCTGATGGTCGGCCCCGTGGACTACATGGACTTCAATGGCTTGACCAAGCTCGAGAAGGACCACGGCTGGACCAACGCATCGGACGTGGCCGGTCTGGCCAAGGCCGACCAGGAGGCCCTGGTCGCGGTGCTCATCAGCGGCAAGTACGGCGCCCAGAAGATCGCCAGCCACTACCTGTCGACCAACCCCTACAGCTCTGAGCCGACCCCGCTGCCGCCTTCATTCGCCTTCCTGGGCCAGCGCTTCGTGGTCGATTCGCACGTGTTCTCCAACGTGGTCTACGACCGGGTCATCTTCCAGGGCCAGAAGGTCAAGCGCGTGCTGCCCGACCCGCTGGACGCCCTCTTCGTGCTGGGCAACGACCAGGTGCTGCCGCTGCTGGAGGACGAGCTCAAGAAGTACCCCTACCAGGGCAACCTGCACGCGCTGCGTTACCTGGTCGACAGTTACGGCCCCGACTTCTGGCAGGGCAACGTCTACAACCTCTGGCTGGACGCGCTGCGTGCGCTGAACAAGCCGACGACCGGCGCAAAGTACCCCAAGGCCATGACCGGCACCGCCTGGCGCGACAAGACGGCCCACACCCAGCTCGCCTCCTGGGCGCAGCTACGCCACGACACCCTGCTCTACGCCAAGCAGAGCTACACGGGCGGCGTGGCATGTGAGCATCCGGACGGCTTCGTCGAGCCGGTGCCGGAGTTCTACAAGCGCCTGCAGACCCTGGCCCAGGTGGCCAGCCAGTCGCTGCTCAACGCCCCCTTCGGCGACAAATCCAAGGGCCTCAAGGCGCAGCTGGAGAAGTTCTTCGCCAACTGGGATGACCAGATGGGCAAGCTGGCCAAGATTGCCGAAAAGGAGCTGGCCGGTACGGACCTGAGCGCGGACGAGGTGGCCTTCCTCAAGAAGACCATCATGGCCGACCCCGGCTGCGGCGCGCCGATCTTCTCGGGCTGGTACACCAAGCTCTACTTCAGCGCCTCGCGGGTGGACAAGTGGCGGCCCACTATCGCCGATGTGCACACCAACCCGAACACCGGCCCGCTGCCGGGGCCCAACGTCCTGCACGTGGGCACCAGCAACGTCGAGTTGATGGTGATGACCGCCGATCGCTGCCAGGGTGCCGCCGCCTTCGTCGGCCCGGTGATGCGCTATCACACGGTGGACGTCAAAGAGATCAAGCGTCTCGCGGATAGTGACTGGGAGAAGATGCTCAAGGAAGGCAAGGCGCCGCCGCAGCCGGCCTGGACGTCGAGTTACCGCGTCCCGTAGGAGACAACTCGGAAATGGCGCCCTGACGCCGCTTCTGCCAAACTGGCCCGGACAACAGGTTCCGCACCCTGCGGAATCCAGGGGGCCGAGATGAGACGACCCGTTGGCTGGTTGGGGGTAGCAGGGCTGGCGTTGTTGCTGGCGCTGACCACGTGCGCAGACAAAGAAGACGACACCAACAAGATCCAGGACTTGAGTACTGTCGACGGCGGTGGCAAGGCGGACGCGGCCAAGGAGGACGGTGCGTCGACCGATGACGTCACCACCGTCGTCGACGCGGGCCAGCCAGACATCGCAGCGGCCAAGGACGCCGGGCAACCGGCTGACACGGGCACCGTCGCGGACACGGTCACAGACCCGGACTCGGTCGCTGTCACGGACACGGTCACAGACCCGGACTCGGTCGCTGTCACGGACACGGTCACAGACCC
>CAYTLW010000255.1:0-3062 GCA_964438735.1 uncultured Enterobacteriaceae bacterium
GGCCAGCCTTGCAAGGGCTCCGCCGATAAGGACTGTGTGGCCACCTGCAGGCTGGACAAGTGCAAGGCGTTGAACGACGTCTGTCTGGGGCTTTGAGGTGGGTTCCCTCCATTATATCAACGTATTGTGGGGTGCTATTGTGGGGTGCCAGGCGATTAGCAAGTCGGCAGCTTGTTGGGTGCCAGGCGTTTAGCAAGTCGCGAGCCTGAGGGGTGCCAGGCGATTCGCAACTCGCCGATCTCCAACCCTCGCCAATCGTTTCAGACAGGCTGGTATGGTATGAACAAGTCATCCGCGCCAGGCGCGGCCTGGGGGAGTGCGCATGGCCCGAATCGGTTGCACGACTACGCGCCGATTGGTCGCCATGTCCGGGCTCGCCGTGTTGTGTGTCCTCCTTGCCGGGTGCGGCGACCCGCAGAGTGAGGACCCCGCCGAGCAAGCGAGCGCCGACGCCGTTGGCGGGGCGGATACCGCCGAGCAGGTCGCCGACCAGGTCGCGGTCGGCGACGCTGGGGGAGCAGCGGACGGCGGGCTCGACGTCGAGTCGTCTGCGCCAGACTCCGAAACCGTGTCCGCGGCGGACGCGCCCACCCTCGCTGATGCGGACGATGTGATCGGGTCACAGGACGTCATCGGGCAAGACGCGGCCTTGGATTCGTTCTCCGATTCCGTTGCCCAGCCTGATGCAGGCGGCCAGCCCGACATGGTCGCATCGCTCGACGCAGGCGCCGGGTCCTGCGACCCCGAGTGCCCCGGCGTCGCAGCCGGCCCCTGTCAGTCTGCCATCTGCGTGTCAGGTCAGCCCAAGTGCAAGACCGTGCCCAAACCGCCCGGCACGCCCTGCGACGACGGCAACCCGTGCACGGTCAACGACGTCTGCAAGGCTGGTAAGTGCGCTGCGGGCAAGACAAAGGGCTGCGACGACCACAACCCCTGCACCCTGGACACCTGCAACAAGGCCAACGGTGCGTGCGGCCATTCCGTCGCCAAGGGCGGCTGCAAGGCCATCCCGGTGCATGTCGCCCTGCCCATCGACAAGTCGGACAGCCACTGGAGCGCGTGGCCGACCGCCGACAAGGTGCGCTGGCAGGCCGACAATACGCCGTCGTCGCCCGGGCATCGCTCCGGCGGCGCCTCGCTCAACTTCAACGACGGCAAGGACTTCGCCGACGGATCGAAGCGAACGAGGGGCGTCGTCTACGGCAAGTTCCTGGTCGACGCCACCAAGGTCAAGGGCCAGAAGCTGACATTGCGGTTGTTCTCATGGGCCGAAGTGGAGAAGAAGAAGGGTCTCGATCGGCGGCGCGTCGAGCTGAGCACCAACGGCTTCGCCAGCGTCGCCAAGGCGTTCGAGTTGGACAACACCAAGGGGCAGAAGACCTGGCAGAAGCTGCGCCTGAACATCTCGTCGCTGGCTGGCGAGACATTTCAGCTGCGCTTTTCGTTCGACTCGGTGGACGGCAACGCCAACAGCGGTCGCGGCTGGTTCATCGACGACGTGGAGATCTACGCCGGCAGCGAGGTGAGCGCCATCCCGACCAAAGACATCGACCCCGACCCGAAGGTCAGCAAGGACATCATCTACCGGCCCGCGGGTCAGCCCTTCACCCTCGCCATATTGCCCGACACGCAGATCTACACCTACTGGTCGGCCAAGAAGGGTTTCGTGGACAAGCTGCCGCAGTTCAGCGCCCAGACGAGCTTCCTGCGCAAGATGTACAACCACCCCGACAACAACCTCATATTCGCCGCCCACCTCGGCGATCTGGTCGACAATCCCATCGCCTCGCAGCAATGGCAGCGGGCCCGCACGGCCATGAAGTCCCTGGATGCCTTCACCTACAAGGATGCCGGCGGCAAGACCCTGCACCACTTCATCCCCAACGACATCGCCTGGGGCGACCACGACCTCATCAGCTACTCGGATTTGAAGCCCGGCTGGCCCAAGAAGATCCGTCCCAAGCACGGTGACTACATCAGCGGTTCCAAGTCGGAGAGTACGACCCATGGCTTCGGCGTCGGCCGCTACAAGGCCGCCCACACGGTCACGGTCGGCAAGACCAAGCACGAATGGTGGAAGACCTTCTTCCGCAGCTACGCCTACCGCTCGGCGACCAAGAGTCAGCGCTACGGTCGCAACAGCTACCATTTCTTCGACGCTGGCGGCAATCCCTACGTCATCTTCTTCCTGGAGTTCTGCCCCAACAAGAAGGTCATCGACTGGGTCAAGCAGCGGCTGACCTGGTACAAGAGCCGGCGAGCGATCATTGTCACGCACATGTTCATAAATACCTACGGCACGTTCGCCGACACGAAGCACGTCGTCTACAACAAGAAGGACTACGGCAACAAGGACGTCTGTTTCGAGTTCCCCGGCGGCTACAACACCTCCAAACTGTGGAAGTCCCTGGTGGTGCCCCACAACGTGCACTTTGTGCTCTGCGGACACGCCAACACATCCATCTGGCAGGGCACCACCTACCGGCGCACGCGGGTGAGCAAGTCGCAGAATGGGCTGGCCGACCGCGACGTGCACATCGTGCTGACCAACTTCCAGAGCAAAAGCCGCTTCGACGGCGGACGCGGCTACCTGCGCATGATGCGCTTCCGACCTGACGCCGATCGCATGGATTTCACGGTCTGGTCGCCCTATGCCTCGCAGAAGAAGCTCAAGTGGAATGACCCGAAGTACTGGCCGGGCGGCTACAAGAACGCAGATCGCTATTGCAACAAGTACACGTCCAGCGGCGGCTGCGCGTCCAAGGCCAACTTCGTGAAGAAGACCGGCTTGTGCGCGAGCTTCTATGGCACGTATGACAAGCCGGGCAAAGTGCAATCGCTAGTCAAGTCGCCGACGGTCAGCCTGTGGTGCAACGACTTCTCGATCCGATACCCAATGAAAGGGCAGTGGTAGCGCGCGGTTGCGAATCGGGTGGCACCTCTCGGACAGCCTGCCGGTGACCTGCGATGATGACGATCCCTGCACCACCGATACCTGCGACTCCAAGGGGGTGTGATCCACAACCCGGTCACGCCGCCCTCCGTACCCTTGGCTGATGGTG
>CAYTLW010000256.1:0-2994 GCA_964438735.1 uncultured Enterobacteriaceae bacterium
GACGAGTCCCACAGCACCGGCGACAAGGGCGGCCGGCTTGAGTTCTGGACGTCTCCAGTCAACCAGGACGACAACACCAACGGCACCGTGAAGATGCGCATCTATGGCAGCGGCAGCATCTACCACTACGGCAACAGCTACTTCGACGAGGATGTCCGCCTGGGCAACTCGTACGACGACCGCACCCGGACGTACACCTGGCGGGTCTACAACAACTCCAACCAGAGTCATTCGTTCTACCTCGACCGCTACCAGGTGGTGCTGACGTACAACTCGTACTGGAAGAACACCAAGGCCCTCGACATGTCGCGCATCAGCCAGTACTGCGACGACTATGACGGCTGCCAGGTGATCATCGGCATGATCGACTGGTGGTCGAGCTACTATCGCTACGAGATGGCTCACTACAGCTTCCGTTTCCACTACGATTACGGCAGCGGGCGTTGGCGCGTGGCCGACGGCGGACCAGCCGGCGGACGAGACGGCGATGACGGAGACGGCTCTGAGAAGCACATCCTGAACGCCTACGACGCCTGCTACTTCACGGAGATGCAGTACATCTCGGGCACCCAGCAGAACGACGGCAGCAAACAACTCTATCTGCTCTACTGGACGGGCTACGCCTCGACCAGCCACAAGGGCAAGAAGTGTGTCATCACCTTCATGGACTGATGCGGCTGGACCGACGGCGCCCTTGCAATCACATCGCGCGTCACGGCTTGCAGCCCGTCATGGCCTCGACGTCGGGGGCCGATGCCGGGCCATCTCTGCGCGCTTTGCCGGCGATCACCGCCGGCACCTTGTCGACGGCAGATTGCTCACAGAGGACCTTGCCCTTGGGGTGATCGCAGTCGACCGCCAAGGCGCCTGCGCCGTCGCCAATGTCCGCCAGCCAGCGCATCGAATCGCGATGGGATTTGCGCACGAAGAAGCGCGTGCCGCGGGCCTTCAGACACGCCAGGAAGGCGCGTCGACTGGCGATCTTCTTGCGCTCGGCGGCCAGTTCCAGAGGAGTCTCCATCAGGTAGACCCCATCAACAGTCGCGGTGGCGGAGATGAACTCCGGTCGGGCCAGTCCGCGCGCGAGGGTCACGATCCAGATCTCCCCGTCGCGGCGCGTCGAGACCAGGGACAGCTGCGCCTTATCAGCGAGTTGGTGCAGTCGAAGAACACGCGCACCGAGATCGCGGTGATCCACCGTCTCCGGCGCGGCCACTTCCTGGAAGAGCTGCAGCTTGCAACCGGTGGTGCGCTCAATCCAGTCGCGTTTGCGCAAGCCGACTTCAATCTGTTCCTTCCAGGCAAAACTCGGCCACGTGGTCCGACCAAGTGACTTGCACCACGCGGTGCGCCGGCCGGCGCAGTCGATGATCAGGCGCTCGGCGAAGGGCCCAAGTTCGCCTACCTGGCTCTTGGACTCCTTCTCGGCCAGGTTGACGAAAACCCGCACGTCGAGTCGCCGCAGGCATTCCACCCAGCGCTTGTAACTGACCATGTGATCGGTGCGGGTCTCGATGTCCACCAGGTTGTGGCTGACCCAGCGCCCGTCGCGGGTCATCCAGGCCGTGCCCTCGCGCGCCCTGGTGCCGGTGACCTCGTAACGGATCTTGTACAGGCGCTTGAACAGCCGGGCCTCGGTCAACTTGACCTCACTGCCCTCGACAAATGTGAGGAACTCGACCAGGTCCGCGCCGGCATCCGCCGCCGTGTAGGGCGGCGGGGCTTGCGGTGCTTTGGCACCCGGATGGCCTGGCGCCAAAGCCGCGGGCCGGGCGCTCGGCCCTGCCGCGGGGTCGGACTCAGCGCCGGGCTGAGGCGTTCCCGGCGATGCGCCTTTGCCGGGCACCGGTCTGTGGTCGGTGTTGTTGCACGCGACCGCCGCGGCGAGTATCAACGGGGTCGCGAAACGGAGCCTGAGTTGCCACATCATGGTGGCCTTGTAGCGCAGCGCCGCCGAAGCGGGCAAGGCCGGCGTGCGACGACGTGGCACAGAGCGCCTACTTGCAACCCGTCAACGCCTCCACATCGCGACGCTCGAATGGCCACGACAGGCGCTGCTCGCCGACGATGATGGTCGGGACCTTCTCGATGGCGGCCTGCTGGCACAGGGGGCGGCCCTTTTCGGCCACGCAATCAATGGTCAGTTGCACCGCCAACGGTCCAAGCGAGGTGAGCCAGCGCATGGACGCCGGAATGCGTGAGTCGACGTAGAGCCGCGCGTTGGCTTTGCCCAGGCACGCCAGCCAACCCCGCTGTCGAGCCAGCCTGTCCCGGTCGTCAACGGTATGCATGGGGTCCTCGAGCAGCCATCGGCCGTCGGAGGAGGCTGTGGCGCGCAGGTTGATCGACCCGTCGCCGCGCCGGATGAGCGCCACGTGCCAGACATCGCCATCCCGCCAGATACCTGCCAGATCGAAGGAGTCCGAACTGGCCTCGGCGTGCAGATCGCGGATGCGGCGACCCAACTCCTGTGGCTCTACCTTCGGTGGCGCGGCGACTGTCGTGGATTTCGGCAGGGCGCAATCGAAGGTGCGCTCCAACCAGGCGCGATCGCGCACGCCGATCTCTGCGCCCTTCGCCCACTGCAGGGCCGGCAGGCTTTCGTGGCCCAGCGCCTTGCACCACGGTGTGCGTCGCCCCCCGCAGTCGACCAGGAGGCGACCGCCGGAGCTGCCCAGGGCGTTGATCAACGGCGCGCTGTTGCGGTCACCGGGGTCGGCGAAGACCTTCAATCCACGGCTGGCCAGGCAGTCGGCGAATTGTGATTCCGCCTTCAGCTGTGCCGTCCGCTGCCCGATGTCGACGCGGTTGGCGGTCAGGTAGCGGCCGTCGCGGCTCACCCAGGCGGTCTGTTTTTTGGGTTTTTCGCCGCCGGACTGCCAGGTGACCCGGAACAGGGCGCCATCACCGGTAGCCTCCACGACTTTGGCGTCCTTGGCGCCCATCTCGCGAACGATGGCGATGACGGTCTTGGCGGCGGCCGCAGCGGTGATC
>CAYTLW010000257.1:0-2930 GCA_964438735.1 uncultured Enterobacteriaceae bacterium
CTGGTCGAGGCGCTGGACGAGTTCAAGGCCCTCGGCGTGGCCTTCGTCAGCCTGCACGAGCAGATCGACACGACCACGCCCGTCGGCAAGGCCATGTTCACCGTGGTCGCTGCCCTGGCCGAGTTGGAGCGCGACCTGCATCGCGAGCGCATCTGCGCCGGCATGGCTCGGGCCAAGGCCGCCGGCAGGCCCCTGGGCCGCAGGCGCAAGGTCGTGGATGTCCGCGCCGCCCGTGACCTGCTCGACGCCGGCCACTCCGAGGTCGAAGTCGCCAGGATGCTGAACCTGTCGCGAGGGACGCTGCGCCGCCGGTTGCGCGATGCCAGCGAGGCTGATCAAAAGGGTGGGCAGGCAACTGCCGCCGCAGGGGCTGGCCACAACGACTGATCAACCCTGGTCAACAAGATGCCGTTCTGATCAGTGGGCGCACCTTCGGCCCGGCTACCAACCGCGCCGGCGACCTCTCGACACCGGCGAGCGCGGCGGCGCCGCAGGCTCGGTGCCCCGCAAGGCCCAGCCTGCCCCGCAGTGGGGGCACTCGCCCTGAACGACCTCCACCTTCGCCATGAAGCCGGCCGAGCAGGACGGGCAACTGAGCTCGTGGACGGTGCCGGCCAGGAACCTCAGCCGGGCCACCTCGCGCTCGGTCAACGTCGCGGCCGGCGCCCGCTGCACCTGCACCTCCGACTCGATGCCCTGCACGTACCGGGCGACGGTGCAGCGGGCGATGCCCAGATCGGCGGCGATGGCCTTCTGGCGCATCCCCGCCTCGTGCATGTTCTTGATCTTCTCGCGCTGTGGTCGCGACAACCTCGCAGCCATGTTCTCTGGGCCTCCTGCGCGCGCGTGACGCGCGCGTGCGAGCGGCTTGCCCAACCCGACCTGTCCCGCCGCCGCCGTGCCGCCGCGACCGATCCAGAGCCGACACGGGCTCCGCCCTGTCCTCGCCCATGATACCATGTATGGCTGCGCAAAACGACGGAAATACAGGCGCTTGCATGGGCAGCCTTGGGCAGCAGTGGCGTTGCAACGGGGCGGGTTGCCAAGGCGCTCCGATCCCGGTCATCATCCCTTCGTCATGACCTTGTCCGGTGTGCTGCGAGCCTGCTGAGAAGCTGAAGGTCACTGGAGGCGACCCGTGCCGACCTCGATGGCGAACCACGCCCGCTGGCCCCGTGCAAGTCGACACCGCTCACATCCGCCGCGCCCTGCCGCCCGGGGCAGCCGTCGGAGGTGGCTGGCGAGCATCCTTGGCGGCGCCTTGGCGCTCGCGTTGGTGCTGCCCGCCCAGGCCCACGCAGACGGCGATCTGAACGTCCAGAAGTGGCTCAACCGCCCCAACGTCAAGCTCCTGGCCGTTGAGTTCTACGCCACCTGGTGCAAGCCCTGCATGGAGGCCGTGCCGCGTTGGAAGGCGCTGCACGAGAAATACCGCAAGGCCGGCTTCCGCCTGGTCGTGGTCAACACCCTCGACCCGGGTGGGCAGTGCAAGTCGGTCGGCTGGAACCCCGACGGCTACGTCTGCGACATGGACGGCCGCATCGCCAACGCCTTCGGGGTCGGCGGCAGCCTGCCCTCGGCCTTCCTTTGGTCCTGGCAGGGCAACCTGCTGGTCCGACGTGGGCACATCGAGTCGGTCGAGGGGGAGGTGGCGCGCTACCTCAAGGAGACGCCTCGGCTCCTGATCGAGGCGCACGACGCCAAGGGCCAGCCCGACGCCGCGCTGGCGGCGATGGTTCGGGCCGAGGTGGCCACGGCGGGCAAGCTGGCGGTGGTGGCCTCTGCGGCGGACAAGGAGAAACTCGCCGCGGTCCGCAAGGCGAGCCACGGCATCTCGCGCGCCGCCGACAGCAAGTGCAAGATCGGCCAGGAGCTGTCGGCCAACTCGGTGCTCGAAGCGCGGCTGCTGGGCAAGGGCGGCGGCGCCAAGCTGACGGTGACGCTGACCTCGGCGGAGACGGGGTGCCTGCTGGCGTCGACCTACGCGAGCTACGACTCCGCTCGCGCGGCCGCCTCTGTGCGCGAGGCGGTGGCCGGCCTGACCGACGCGCTGCGCCAGGCGCCGGAGATGCCGGCAGGGTTGACGGCGCCGAAGGCCGAGAGCCGGCCCGGCGCGGCGGCGCCGGCGTGGAAGGCGGCGACCGGCAAGAAGGCGATCGTCAAGTTCAGCTCGACGCCGCCCGGCGCGGTCGTGATGGTCGACGGCAAGCTACTGTGCCAGTCGACGCCCTGCGCCAAGTCGCTGCGCTCGGGCCGCCACGCCGTGGCCATGCACAAGGAGGGCTTCGTCGGCCGCGAGGCGGTGCTGGTGCTGGCCAAGGGCAGCAAGGTCGACTGGCCGCTGCCGAAGAACGAGGCGTGGCTGTCGGTGGTGACAGAAAAGGCCGGTGTGCAGGTGGCCATCGACGGCGAGCCGGCGGGCCGCACGCCGGTGGCCGAGCGCAAGCTGGCGCCCGGGCGGCACCAGGTCGAGGTGAGCGACCGCTGCTACCTGCCCACGCGGCTGGCGGTGGACCTGCAGCCGGGCCAGCGTCAGCGGCTGGTGGTCAAGGCGCGCCAGCGGGTCGCCGGGCTCGAGGTCGACGTCGAGGACGCCGCCGGCAACGCGGTGGCGGCAGCGGTTTACGTCGACGGCCAGAAGGTCGGCGAGTCGCCGGACACCTTCACGGTGCCGTTGTGCGGGCGGACGCTGGAGGCGCGGGCGGACGGCAAGCGGGTGACGCAGGCGCTGAAGCTGGAGGAGCGCAAGACGGCGGTGGTCAAGCTGACGTTGGGGCGGTCGGCCGTGGCGGCGGTGAAGGCGCCGGAGGTGGCGAAGCCGTCAGCAGGCGGAAGCAGCCAGCGGACGTGGGGCTGGGTGGCGACGGTGGCGGGTGTGCTGGCCGCTGGCGGCGGCGGGGTGGCGTACGCGTTGTCAGCAGGCGAGGGCA
>CAYTLW010000258.1:0-2787 GCA_964438735.1 uncultured Enterobacteriaceae bacterium
CCCAGCGGCACCGAGCCGAAGATCAAGTTCTACCTCGACCGCGTGGTGCGGCCGACGTCGCGACAGGACATCGCCCCGGCGAGCGCCGCCGGTGACGCGCGCCTGCAGGCGATTCGAGACGACCTGATGGCTCGATTGGGATTGGGCTAGCGCGATGATCTGTGCCCACTGCGGGGTCGCAGTAGAGGCCGCCGTCGATCCCTGCGCCTCGTGCGGGCAGGCGACGTTGTTGGACGGCCGTTATCGCCTGTTGGAGGTGGTCGGCAAGGGCGCCGCGGGCACGACCTACCGGGCCGAATTGGTGGCAGACGGCACCGTTGTGGCCATCAAGGAGTTGTTGCTGCGGAGCATCGACAGCTTCGACGTGGAGGAGCGCTTCCGTCGCGAAGCCGAGGTGCTGCGCACGCTCGATCACCGCGGTGTACCGCGCTACCACGAGCACATGAGCGCCGGCTCCGGCAAGCAGACGGGTTTCTACCTGGTGCAGGAGTTCGTCCAGGGCCGCAGTCTGGCCGCTGAGCTGCAGGAGCGCCGCTATACCGAGGCGCAGATTCTCCAGATGTTGATCGAGATCTGCGATATCCTGACCTACCTGCACGGCTTTCGGCCGCCGGTGATCCACCGCGACATCAAGCCGGGCAACATCATGCGCCGGGACAGCGACGACTCGCTGGTGCTGATCGACTTTGGTTCCGTGCGAGACGCCGTAGTCGATCCGCAACTTGGTGGAGACACGGTGGCGGGCACGTTCGGGTACATGGCGCCCGAGCAATTCGCCGGCCAGGCGACGCCGGCCAGCGACCTCTATGCGGTGGGTGCCACCGCCGTGGGCCTGCTATCCCGTCGCGAGCCGCAGGAGTTCCTGGATCACGACCACAAGCTCGACTGGGAGGCCGCCGTGCATGCGGGGGATGGCCTCAAAGGGGTGCTGCGCGAGCTCCTTCGCCGTGATCCAGGGGCCCGACCCGGCGACGCGAGCGCCATCGCCACCCGCCTGGCCGCCATCGTCGAGACGGGAGTCGATCCCCAGGCGCCGGCCGCCGCCCCTCTGCAGGCGCCTACGGGATCGAACCGGGCGGGGGACATCACCCTGTGGGCAGATCCGCCGCCCACGCCGCGCGACCCGCCGTCGCTCACCATGCGCGACCAGGAGCCGAGCGCCAGCTTCAAGGTGCTCTTCGGCAGCATATTTGGCGGCGTCGGCGGCGGCCTGGGCATTGTCTTCACCGGAGTCGCCATCGGCACCGGCGAGCTCGTCTTCGGCCTGGTGGGCCCGCTTTTTGCGCTCATCTTCGGCGGCATCGGCGGCACCTTCTTCTACCTGGGCGTCAAGCAGATCAAGCGTGCCAGGGCGGTCTTTCGCGATGGCCAGGTGGCGGCGGGGCGGCTGCGCGAGGTGCACCGGGACTGGTCCATCAAGGTCAACGGCCGCTCACCTCTGCAGATCACCTATCTCTTCGAGGTCGGCGGGCGGCGCTATCAGGGCAGCGGCCACAGCTGGGATGAATGGCTCGCTGATGCGCCCAAGGATGCGCCGGTGGCGGTGCTCTACGATCCGGACGATCCGAAGCGGAACATCCTGTACCTGGATCGCTGACCCGGGCCCTGTCGAACCACTTCGAGTTCGCTATTTCGCAGTGGACAGGGCCATGGCGATGCCCTTGAGGTTGTCGTAGCCCTCGTCGTAGCGCAGGTCTGTGCTGATCTCGCCGTCGATGGGCAGGTGGATGGCCAGCTTGCCGTCGGCGCCGTAGACGTAGATGTCGTCCTTGGACGCATCCATGAGGTTAAACACGCCCAACTCGTCAGTGTCCTGCAGCAGGGGGAACTTGCAGCGCTCTACCAGGTCGGCCTGGTTGTCGGCCGCGTCCAGCCGATTGATGGCCGCGAAGGCCACGTCGTATCCCTGCTTGCTCAACTCGCCTTGCATCCGGTCCAACTTCCCAGCCTGGGACTGACAGAAGCTTCACCACGCCGCCAGCATGGCGACGATGATGAGCCGGCCCTTGAAGACCTCCAGGCCATGGGACTCGCCGTGAAGTGCGCTGGCGGGCTGGAAGTCCGGCGCGGCGAAGGTCGGCCAGGTGGCGCCCGGGCAGGTGGGTGGCCCGCGAGTGCAGGCGGCGCTGGCCAGGTGGCCCTGGCCGGTGGTGATGAGCTTGCTGGTGACCGGATCCACGCTCGGGCCGGCATCCTCGCCAAAACCGATCACGTAGCTGTCGTCGGCGCAGGCGGAGGCGGCCAGGCATAGGAGCAGGGCCAGGGTCGTGCCTGTCACTCGTTGAATTGTGCAGCGTTGCAGCATCTTATCTCCGCGGCCGGTGAGCCCGATGGGCTCGGGGATCAGCCACCAGTGTACCCGAACCAGGCCTTTGTCTCGGGTTTGATCCATTGCAGAAGCAGCGGCAGGCAGGCGGGCAGGCAGCAACAGGAGGTCATGCCCAGGCCGATGAGCAACAGCCCTGCGATCCAGGCCCAGCCCTTGCGCGGCAGGAAGGGGGCCGCGGCGAAACCGACCATCAACGGCAGGGAGACGACGATCAGCATCACGCCGTAGATGATCGCTTCGACCCGGTCGGCGTCGATGTCCGACGGGTCGACCACCAGCAGGAGGCCGCCCAGGCCGATGCAGGCCAGGTAGACCAGGGCCATGAAGATGCAGTACGTGACGTACCACGGCCAGACCGGCAGCTCGTCGGGCGGCAACGGCGCCCCATCGGGCGATGCTGGCTGCGCTTGCACGGGACCTCCTGCCGGGCCGGCATCGTCGCGCTTGTGGCAGGGAAC
>CAYTLW010000259.1:0-2768 GCA_964438735.1 uncultured Enterobacteriaceae bacterium
TGGGGGTGGGGGGGCCCCCCCCAAATGGCGGCGCGGCGGGGGGGGGGGGGCGCCCGGCGTTCGCCGGCCGCCGATGAGTTGCACGTTTCGTTCGGCGCTGTCCGCGGTGCCGGCGGGCAACTCATCCGGTAGACAAGGCGGTGATACCATGGCGTGCGGGCAGCGAGAAGGCAGGTCACGATTGACAGCCGCTGGCGGCGTCCGATCCTGAGCGAGCCGGGGCGTGCAGTGATCAAGGTCCCGCCAACAAGGAGTGCATCGTGGTGACTGCGTTTGAACGTATCGGGGCCGAGCGCCTGCGGGCGGTCGTCGAAGACTTCATCGATCGCGTGGTCAACGACGACATGATCGGCTTCTTCTTCCGTGACGTGGACCCGAAACGCCTGGCAGAGCTGGAGTTTCAATTCGCCGCGCGCGCGCTCGGCGCCAAGATGACCTACGAAGGACGTCCGCTGGGCCAGGCCCACGGTGGCCATCGGATCATGGGCGGGCAGTTCGCCCGCCGCCTGACACTACTGCGACTGACCATGGAGGATCACGGCGTGGCGGCAGACATTCGGGCCTCCTGGCTCGAGCATAGCGAGCGGCTGCGCCCGCTGATCACCAGCCAGCCGGACGAGGTCTGCGCCCACCTGTCCGATGGCGGGCCCCTGGTCAGTCACTGGCGGCCCGCCAGCCGGTCCGAAGACGGCGAAAACGGACCCGGCCATTCCGGGGCTTGACGTTGCACCGGGCACTCCTCACAATCCGCCCGGCGCCAGGGGCCCCAGGGTCACGGCGGCAGCAAGCGAGGATGGCGAAATTGGTAGACGCACTAGCTTGAGGGGCTAGCGCCCAACTTGGGCATGGGGGTTCGAGTCCCCCTCCTCGCACCGGAACCCGAGATGGCAGAAAGGAACCCGGCCGACGCGCTCATGGCGAACGGCCCGTGGTCGTGCGCCCGCCCACTTCGCGGCGCGCTAGCGGTGGCGGCGCTGTTGGTGGCCGCGACTGGCTGCGAACAGTCGCCCCAGGAGTTTGTTCTCGCCTTCGAGACCGCCCTGGCCAGCGGCGACGCCGAACGGGTCGCCCCCCTGCTCACGGCCGAGTCACGCCCCGTCTTCCGCGCCCTGGTGGCCACCGGCGGCGCCAGTGACGCCCTGAAAGACCCCTTCAAGCCGCGCAAGCCGCAGCAGTCAGCCCGGGTGGGCCGGGTGGTGCCTATCGACGACGGGGTGATGATCGACGTGCATATCGGCGAGCAGCGACGCGAGTGGCTGCTGACCCGTGTCGGCGGACGCTATCGCCTGGATTTGCTCGCAACCGCGACGCGACGGCCATGGGGTGGGCTGTAGCCGCTACTTCGGCGCCATTCGCAAAGCCCCATCCAGCCGGATGGTCTCGCCGTTGAGCATCGTATTTTCGACGATGTGCTGCGCCAGAGCGCCGTATTCATCAGGATCGCCCAGACGCGAGGGGAAGGGCACCTGGTGGCCCAGGGACTCCTGGGCTGCCTCGGGCAAACCGGCCAGCATGGGCGTCTTGAAGATGCCGGGCGCGATGGTCAGGACGCGGATGCCGCTTTTGCTCAGGTCGCGGGCCATGGGCAGGGTCATGCCGACGATGCCGCCCTTGGAGGCTGCGTAGGCCGTCTGGCCGATCTGGCCGTCGTAGGCGGCGACGCTGGCGGTGCAGACGATGACGCCGCGCTCGCCCTTGTCGTTGGGCTCGGACTGCATCATGCGCGCAGCGGCCAGTCGGGCGACGTTGAAGGAACCGCCGACGTTGACCTGCAGCACCTTCATGAAGAGCTCGAAGGGGTGCGGGCCGCGCCTGGAGACGATGCGCTTGGCGATGGCGATGCCGGCGCAGTTGATGACCGCGTTGACCGGGCCGAAGCGCTCCTGCAGGGCGTCCAGAGCGGCCGTGACCTGCTCTTCTGAGGTGACGTCGGCGGGCGTGAAGATGGCGTTGTCGCCGCATTCGGCGGCGGCTTCTGCACCCGGGCTGTCGGGCAGGTCGACGATGGCGACCTTGGCGCCCTGGCGGGCGAATCGAAGGGCGGTGCCTTTGCCAAGTCCCGAAGCGCCGCCGGTGACGAGGGCGATGGTCTGGTCGAGTTTCATTGGGGTCCTCCGTTGGAGCGAGTTCGGGCGTTGACGTGTCGGGCTTGCGATGCGGGCGGCACGCTCGCAGATGGGGCGCTACGGCGTCAATCACCGCGTGCGGCCCGGCGCGCGGGTCTTGATGCAGGTCTTGCCGGGTGGCTGAGATGGCTGCAGGCGCCGAGCTTGACCGGTCGCGACGGATCCGTGGCAGACTCGTGCCCCCCCCGGCGCAGCATGCCTCCGCGGCACTCCGGCGTGGCACTCCTGGAGACTCGATGCCTCTGCGATCCGCACTATCCCTGCTCGCCGCCCTCGCGCTCAGCGCCGGGGCGGTCGGCGGCTGTTCGGGCGCCAGGGCGGCGAATGGGCCCTCGGCCCTGGCCGACTTCAGCGACAGCGACCCGGCCTCCATACGCGCCCATGCGGAGCGATGCGATCAGGGCGACATGGTTGCCTGCAATCGGGTCGGCGTGTGGTTCACCGTCGGCGGCGGCGGCCCTGAGCGCAAGGAGCGCGGGCTGCACTGGTTCCGCCACGCCTGCAACAACCGCTATCAACCTGCCTGTCGCATGGTCGCCGATCTCACTAGAAACTAGGGGGCTTCCGGGGCCAGACGCGGCCGGCTACTACCGCCCTCGGCTTCGACCGCCTCCGGCGCTCGACTCGCTCGCTGGCTCGCGA
>CAYTLW010000260.1:0-2767 GCA_964438735.1 uncultured Enterobacteriaceae bacterium
TTTGGGCGATCTACATCAGGGTGTGGGGCGGGTCCGCGCAGCGGCTATGTCCAACGACGTTTTTCGGGCAGAGGGGGCTTCCGGAAGCCCCCTCGCTTCTAATGCGGCGTTGTGCGTGCACGGCGCGCTCCTGGAGCTGGTTGTACGGGTTCCCTGGCGAGACGGGGGCGGAAACGTACCGATGGCGCGTGGGCGCGGCAAGGGAGTTGTGACGGAGGCCTGAGATGGTGCGGTCTTGGGGCCCCGCGCGGGTCGCCCTTTTCGGATTCGGCCACGGGCGCTACGCTCGCCCTGCCCGACCCGCCGCCAACACCAACCATTCGAATGCCCGAGCCCGCCAACGCGTACTCCAGCCACCACAAGGAGCCGCTCCATGCACACCAGCCGCGCAATCCCCCTCCTGCTCGCCGCCGCCCTCCTGCTGCTCGCCAGCCCCGCCACCGCCGGCAACAATCGCATCGCCGGCTTCCACACCAAGGGAGCGGGTCAGATCAAGGTCACCATGGCCGGCAAGACGGCCAAGCGCGTCGACTTCACCGTTCCCTCGGCCAAGGTCGACCTGCGTTGCAATCGCTCCGGCTACCGGCCGCGCGAGGTGCGGTACGGCTTCGCGCCGCTGCATTTTGGCATCAAGCGCGGCCACTCGCGGGTCAAGGGCTATAACCCCAAGAAGATGAAGGCCAGCGTGGTCGCCAGCTTCCCGCCTGCGCCGGCTTCGGCCAAGACCAGCAGCAAGCGCGATCCGCTGAGCAAGCTGCGCAAGAAGGCCATCGCGCTTTGTTCCAAGGGCGCCAAGGGCGGCAAGCTCACCGGTCGATTGGACGTGGACGCCGTCTGCAAGCGGGTGAAGATGGGCTTCGGCAAGAAGAACACCCACTATGCCACCAGTCGGCAGGTGCCCTTCCTGGTGACCTGTGCCAGGATCGCTGCCAAGGCCAAGGCGCGTCCGCGTGGCAAGAGGACCACCCGGTCGCGCTCGCGCCGTCGAAATTGAGCCGTCGCCGCTGAAACGTCGCCACTGAAACGTCGCTGCTGAAACGTCGCCACTGAAACATCGCCAAGGGGCGACATCGCACGCCGCGTCATTCGAGGTCCGCATGTCCACGACAACTTCGCTCGGCCGGGCGTCGGTCGCCCTCCGTGTATTGGCGCCGCTGATCGCCCTGTGTTTCGCCATGGCGCCCACGCCAGCCTCCGCCGGGGCGCTGCACGACCACACCTTCCGCTTCGGCCAGAAGGCCATGGCCATGGGCGGCGCCGTGGTCGGCAACGTCGATGAACCGACCGCCAGTTACTACAATCCGGCGGGTCTGGCCTGGCTCAAGGGCGCGCTGTTTTCGGCTGCGGTGCAGTTCTACGGCTTCGATAAACACACGGTCACGGGCGGACTGCGGGCGGATGACTTCGCGCCCAAGGACATCAACTCCGAGTCCTTCCTGGCCCTGCCGTCGAGCTCGGTGCTGACCCACTCCCTGGGCAAGGGCCGCCATCGGCTGGCGTACTCCACCTTCCTGCTGACCGACGCAGACGAGAACTTCGGCGGCACCTTCGCCGATATCTGGGACGGCAAAGCCGGCGAGACTGTGGACATGGATCTGCACGGCGGTCGCCGGATGCGCGATCGCGTGGTCCTGATCGGTCCCAGCTACTGCTTCCGAGCCAGCGACACCTTCTCGCTCGGCGTGTCGGTCTTCTACGCCCGGCGGGACCAGACCGTCGATACCTGGAGCGACTACCAGGAGGACCACACCGTGACGAAGACCGGCGCGCCGGTTCGCAGCATCTTCTTCGACGATCGCGTCACGACGACGCTGACCGACGGCGCCGTCTTCGCCCGATTGGGCCTGATGTGGCGGCCCTCGGACGCCTGGTCCATGGGCCTGACCCTGGACACCACCAGCGTGCAGATCGAAGGCAGCGGCTCCGTCTACGCCAAGTACAGCCAGTCTGGTGACCCCGACGCCGTCGATCCCCAGGAGCGGGAGCCGCAGCGGGGCGTCGAGAATCACAGCATCGCCGAAGGCCGCACCGAGCATGCCTGGTCGGCCGCAGCCGGTGTCGCCCATCGCTTCAACCCGGCGTTCCTGCTCTCCACCTCGGCCTGGCTGTCCACGCCCTTGAGCTATCACCGCACCGAGTTGAGCGATGCCGCGGCCGGGGAGCTGCAGATCATCAACCAGGTCGACCGCCAGCTGACCTGGAACGCGGCTGTGGGCATGGAATGGCTGGTCACGCCCAGCTGGCCGGTTCGCCTTGGTGTGTTCACCAATCGATCGGCCGCAGCAGCCCTGCCGGAGACGTCGATCATCGCGCTGCCGCCCAAGGTGGATCTATACGGCGCGACCATGAGCGTCGGCTACAAGGATGGTCGACGCGCGGCCAACATCGGGGTCGAGTTTCAATGGGGTAGCGGCGCCGACATGGTGGCCAGCGGCGTCGATTCGGCGGCCAGCGATCGCAACTGGATCCGCGCCAATCGAGAGCAGTTCCGTTTCGTCGTCTTCATGTCGGGCGCCATGGCCCTGGCCAAGAAGGAGGCCAAGGGCTACCTGCTGCAGAAGGTCAAGGTGCTCAAAAAGAAGCTCCTGTCCAAGGAGCCCGACAAGTCGGCCAAGGACGGCGAGGCGGACAAGGCCGACAAGCCAGACAAGGCCGACAAGCCGGACAAGCCCGACAAGGCGGACAAGAAAGCCAGCCCGGTAGGCTCCGACGTTGACCCAACGAAAAACGCATCTAAGGGGACGAAATAGCCGCGGGGAAACGCGCT
>CAYTLW010000261.1:0-2766 GCA_964438735.1 uncultured Enterobacteriaceae bacterium
AACAAGTGCGCCGTGCCCACCTGCAGCGACAAGGTCAAGAACGCCACCGAGACCGACGTGGATTGTGGCGGCTGGTGCCCGGCCGGGTGCGCGTTGAACAAGGCATGCGGGGTCAACAAGGACTGCAAGTCGACGCTCTGCGACAAGGGTAAGTGCGCCACCTGCACGCTCGGATTCGGCAGCATGTTGGCGAGCGCGGCGATCAGCTCGGCGTACACCCATCATCCCTACGGTCTGGCGCTGGGGGATGTAAGCGGCGACGGTTTGGACGACGCGGCGGTCGTCTGGTGGCGGTCCGGCGGCAGCTCGGGTTACAGCGTCTTCATCAACAAGGATGGCGATTTCGACAAGGCCTCCTACAACTCATACCCCGACTGGACGTATCCGAGGGCCACAGCCGTGGGCGACCTGACGGGCGATGGCAAGGCCGACATCATGGCCCTGGGCCTCAACAAGAATGACAACTACAAGCCTGCATTCGTGCTGGCGCCGAACCTTGGCGGCGGCAAATTCCCCAGCAAACAGCAGTATTACTACTTCAAGGTCACCAAGGCCTACGTCGAAGACGGTGACCTGGTCCTGGGCGACTTCGACGGAGATGGCAAGCTGGACGTGGCCGCCTGCGGAAAGTCCGGGAGCGCCGGGGCGGTGATCATCTCGCGCAACACGGGCAGCGGCAACATCACCCCGGCAGGTGGGGCCTGGATCAAGGTCGGCAAGGCGCCGAAGGCCCTGGCCACCGCCGACCTGAACGGCGACGGAAAGCTCGACATCGTCACCGCCAACAGCGGCGACGACACGGCGAGCGTCGCGCTGCACGACGGCAAGGGCTTCACCTACAAGACGCCGGTGGTACACGCCGTCGGCAAGAAGCCGCAGGGCGTGGCGCTGCATGACTTCAACGGCGACGGCAAGGTCGACATCGTCGTCAGCAACAAGGAGTCCGGCACTGCGAGCGTGCTGCTGAACAAGGGCGACGGCACCTTTGCCAAGAAGGTCGACTACAACGTCGGCAAGGACCCGTTGCGGGTCGTCGCCGGCGACTTCAGCGGCGACGGCAAGGCCGACATCGTCGTCGGGCGCAACTGGACCATGTCCGCGGGAGTCCTGCTGAACAAGGGTTCGGGCAGCTTCGACCCGGTGCTCCCCATGGGTATGCTCGCGTTGAACTACGGCCTGGCGACTGGTCACCTGAACAAGGACAAGCAACTGGACCTGGTGGGCATCACCTCCATGGCGTCGGGCAACACCGCCGGACCCGGCATCGGCATCCGCTTCGGCTCGGGCAAGGCGGGCTTCGCGCAGAGCGCGTGGTTCGACGCAAAAGCTTCGCCTGGCTACGGCTTCCAGATGGCGGCTGCCGACCTGAATGGCGATGGCGCCATCGACCTGGCCGCAACCATGCGTGACCCCAAACTCAACAAGGGCATCATGGGCGTCTATCTCGCCAAGGGCGGCGGCAAATACGCGCCCAGGAAGGACTATGCCCTCCCTGCGTCGAGCGCCGTGGCAACGCTCCAGATCGCCGACATGAACGGCAACGGCAAGCCCGACATCGTGCTCGCCAGCACCGGGGCCAAGAGCTATGTGAACATCTTCCAGAACCTCGGCGGCGGTACATTCCCGGCCAAGGGAGCGCTCTATGCCTGCGACTCCAACCCGACCGACATCGCCGTGGGCGACCTCAATGGCGATGGCAAACCCGACGTGGTGACCGCAAACTGGGACAAGGTCAATGTTCTGCTCAACAAGGGCGGCGCGGTCCTGGCGCCCAAGGTCGTCTACTCCGCTCCTTGGGCGCGCGACGTGGAGATGGGCGACACGGACAAGGACGGCAAGGTCGACATCATCTACCGGACGAAAGAGAGCGGTGTGCAGATCCTACCCGGAACGGGCGGCGGCAAGTTCGGCGCCGCCAAGCCCGTCTCGACTGGCGTCGGCAGCATCGGGCAGCTCGGGGTGGGCGACTTCAACGGCGATGGCGCCGCAGATATCGTGGTCAGTGGCATCGTGTCCAATCAGAGCGAGACCTTCGGTGTCGGTGTGATGCTCAGCCACAAGTACCCGTATGGCTACTACTACAATCCGGTCAAACTCTACGGCAGCGGAGAGATCTATACGGACGCGCTGCGCGTGGCAGACCTCAACGGCGACGGCTTGCTCGATTTTGCCGTTACCACCTTGCGGCTGGGCTATGTCACCGTCTTCCTGAACAAGGGCGCGGGCGTCTTCCAGTCGACCAGCTACGCGTCCCGGGGGGCGCCATCGGCCCTGGCGTTATTCGACTTCAACGACGACGGACGAATGGATGTGGTCACCGGAGACTCCTATGGCGGCGGCGTGGTGGGCATGATCCCGGGGGTGTGCAAGTAGGCGCGGAGAGAAAAGGGAAACGCAGAGGGCCGGGGATCTGATGGCCGGCGCAGTGGCGTCGATCCCTGCCGAGTCACGGAGGGGGCCGGGACGCGGTTGCGCGGCGGGTCCATTGGAGGCCAGGTCCTTGGCTTCCAGCTTGTTGGTTGAAGCCAGAGGCCGAGTACGGGGCCCTGCCTCTGTCAATCGCCGGTCCACGGGTTGACGACTTTGACCAGGCTGTCGAAGTGACGTGTATTCCGAGTCACCACTGTCAGGCCGGCGCATTGCGCCGTGGCGACCAGCAAGCCATCAACGACAGGCAGCGTCTTCCCTGTCACACGCGCCTGCCCATGCAACGCGAGAAGAGCCGCGAGAAGAGCCGCGAGAAGAGCCGCGAGAAGAGCCGCGAGA
>CAYTLW010000262.1:0-2628 GCA_964438735.1 uncultured Enterobacteriaceae bacterium
TCAACGGTCCCTGGCAGCCGCTGAAGGCTGCCGGATCCGGTTGTGACCATGGACAAGTCAGCGACCGTGCTCGCGGCGACCCCGCTCAGGGCCGCCCACTCCGCGAGGTTGACCATCTGACCCACCTGGCCAGCGGCGAGTTGGAGGATGCGGCGTAGCGCGTCTGGCCTCTCGATCCTGAACCGGTCGGAGGCATCGCGAAGCACAAACGCCTCGACGATCTCCCGCAGCTCAGCCGCGGGCTCCTCGCTCAGCCAGACCGCGGGATAGCCACCGAAGACCAACTGCCGCCTGGCGACATCGCGGCGACGCTTGAGCCGAACCGCCGGGATCTCATGGGCCTCGTGCGCGACGATCTCGTCGATGGAGAGCGGCAGCAGGCGCCGCCGGATCGCGCGCCCGGCCAGGCTCTCGCGGGTGGCCGACTCGAGGTGGAATGCGCCGGACCCGGTGACCAGCAGGTCGAGCCCCCTGCGGGCGTCGACAAGCCCCTTGATAAAGAGACCTGCCTCTTCGAGTTGCTGTGCTTCGTCGAGGAAGATCGTGCGGATCGACGGGAACTCGGTGGTGAGGTCGGCCAGGAAAGCGGTCGCCGACGCGCACCAGGCGGCGATGCGCTCCTCCTCGGCCAGCAGAAAGAGCACAGCGTGCGGATCCCGGTCCTTGATGTGGGCCAGGGTGAAGGTGGATTTGCCCGCCTGCCGGGGGCCGACGATGAGCTTGGCGCGGCGGACGTCGTCGAGGTCCCGAGCCGGTAGCCGGCGCGGTATCAGGGGTGCAGGAAGGCGGGCATCGAGCTCTTCCTGCCAGCCATGTCAAGACAGGTTTATCGAGGTTTATGTCGACGATGAGACAGGCTTGTCGCTGATGCACGTTGGACCGCCTGTGGTCTCGGGCAAAGTCACGGGGCGAGCGGAGCGAGACGAGCAGCGTGATAATCCATCACATTGTGAGTTGGACGCGGCCCTTCAATGAGAGCATGGCGTGCCGCCAGGTCGCGATGCTACACAACCCAACCCAAGTCTCCACCGCAAAAACACGCATGGTGTTCTTGCAGACAACTACCGCCGAAGCATCGCGAACTGCGAAGTCTTGCCCCGTCGAATCCGCAGCAACACCTTGTTCTTCTTGCGCACCGCATCGATGAAGGCCTGGCCCCCAGCGACCGCCCTGCCGTTGACCTCGACGATGACATCGCCAGGCCGCAATCCGGCGCTTGCCGCCGGGCTATCCCGGTCCACCTGCACGATGACCGCGCCCGACTTCACCGACGAGTCCAGCCGAAACTGCCGCCGATGATGGCGATCCAGGTCGTCCACGGCCAGGCCGAGGCGACGCGGTGTGTCGTCCCCTGAGCGAGCGATTCGCTTGCGGGACTGGCCGGGTACAGCGGCCAATGTGGCGCTCACGGTCAGGCCCTTGCCCTTGCGCAGCAGGTCGATCTTCACCTTGGCGCGGGAGCCGCGCATGGCCACCAGGTTGCGCAGGCGCGAGGTGCTCTGGACCACCTTGCCGTCAAAACGCAGGATCACATCGCCGCGCTGAATGCCGGCCTTGGCTGCCGGAGACTTGCCAGCCACGTCGCCGATGAGCACGCCCTTCTTGCCGCCGGTCTTGAACGCCTTCTGCAGATCGGCGTCCATGTTCTGGATGACCACGCCGAGCCAGCCGCGGTCCACCTTGCCGTCGGCGAGCAGAGAGCCCATCACCTGGCGCGCCAGGTTGGCCGGGATCGCGAATCCGATGCCCTGGTAGCCGCCCGAACGCGAGAAGATGGCCGTGTTGATGCCCAGCAACTGGCCCTTGAGGTTGACCAGCGCGCCGCCGCTGTTGCCCGGGTTGATGGCCGCGTCGGTCTGGATGAAGTCCTCGTAGTCGACGATGCCCATGTCGGCGCGGCCCTTGGCCGAGACGATGCCCATGGTCACGGTCTTGGACAGACCGAAAGGATTGCCCACAGCGAGCACGACCTCGCCCAGGCGGACTTTGTCCGAGTCGGCCAGGGGCAGGGCCTTGAGCTTGTCGACCTTGCCCTTGAGGCGCAGCACGGCCAGGTCGGTCTTGGGATCGGTGCCGATGACCTCGACGTCGAATTCGCGTCCGTCGTGGGTCTTGACCTGGATGCGGTCGGCCTTGGCGACCACGTGGTTGTTGGTCAATACGATGCCGTTGGCGGCGACGATGACGCCCGAGCCCAGGCTGTTCTGCCGGTGCCGTCGAGGATGTTGTCGCCGCTGGCCGCGCTTGAAGTACTCGTCGAACTGGCGGAAGAAGGGGTCGTGGAAGAAGGGGCCGGAGCCCCGTCGCGAGATCTTGTAGCTGCGCGTGGTGGAGATGTTGACCACGCTTTGCACGGCGCGCTCGGCGATCTCAGAGTAGATGTAGGGGTTGGCAGCCGGGAGGGCGACCGCGCCTGGACCGGCCGGCAATGTCGCCGGCGCCGGCGGGCCGACCATGGCCAGGCGTTCGGGGTCGTCCGGCGGCCCGGCCTCGGAAGGTCGGGCGCAGGCGAGCAACACCACAGCGGCGGCGGCAACCACGAGGACAGCGGCGAATACGAAGCGTTGCATGGGGGAGGTCGAAGCCACGGTTTCTCCAGGGCACGCGTCCTGGCCGGCTTCCGCGTTC
>CAYTLW010000263.1:0-2609 GCA_964438735.1 uncultured Enterobacteriaceae bacterium
TCCCCTACTTCGCAGCCTCATCGATTCTGGGCGCACTCATTTGGATCTGCGCCCGGGCTGCGCTGACGGTTGACGGCGAGGGGTTCGAGCGCCAGGATCGCCGGCGGAGACCGCCAATGAATCATCCTGAGTCCCAACGAACCTGCCCGACCTGTGGCGTCGTGACCGATTCGCGTTACTGCGAGTCCGATCGCACACCGACCATCCACGTGGCGCCACCCCGCAAAACACTGCGCGAGTACCGCACTGGCGACCTGATTGGCGATCGATATCGGATAATCGAACCGCTGGGCAAGGGCGCTGCAGCCATTGTCTTCGCCACGGAGCATATCGGCACGGGGGTACCCATCGCCGTCAAGCTGCTGCCCGTCGATCCGACCTCCGAAGAGGGCATGATCTCTGTACAGCGCTTCCTGCGCGAGGCGCGGGTGACGGCCAGCCTGCAGCACCCGAACACGGTATTGGTCTACGACGCCGGCCAGGATGAGGCGGGCGCGCTCTTTCTCGCCATGGAGCGGCTGACGGGCGAGACGTTGGACACGGTGCTGCAGCGCAAGCTGTTGGACGACGAGTCCATGACCCAGGCCGAGGTGGTCGAGATCGTGCTCCCGGTACTCAGCGCGCTGGAGGCGGCCCATGAGCGCGGCCTGGTACATCGCGACCTCAAGCCTGCCAACATCATGGTGAGCCTGTCGCCCCAGGGCGACGAGGTCATCAAGGTGCTGGACTTCGGCGTCGCGCGCACCGCCGGCTCCATGCTCACCAGCGGCGGCCAGATGCCGGGCGCGCCCAAATACATGAGCCCGGAGCAGTGTCGTGGTCGTGACGTGGACGGGCGCAGCGATCTCTACTCGCTCGGTTGCCTGATGTTTACATGCATCGCCTGTCGACCGCCCTTTGAAGACCGTGAGCCGCTGCGCATTCTTCAGAAGCACGTGATGGAGCCACCGCCGGATCTTCGCAAGATGACGTCTGCGAGGCTCAGTGGGGGCTTCGTCGAGCTCGTCAACTCCTGCCTGGCCAAGG
The DNA here is from genome assembly GCA_964438735.1 of uncultured Enterobacteriaceae bacterium. Lineage (GTDB taxonomy): Bacteria > Myxococcota_A > UBA9042 > UBA9042 > UBA9042 > CAYTLW01. The sequence goes on from CAYTLW010000263.1 coordinate 1,027, forward strand.
ACCCCGACGACCGCCCACAGAGCGCGGCGGATATGACCAAGGCGTTGGAGCGTATGCACGCCAAACCGCGCGCCCGGGCCGAGAGCCACAGGCATATGGGCTCCGGTTCCGCCGATCCGCGGGCCCAGGCCAAAGTGCTCGCTCGCATGGCGGAGCAGGCGACCGAGCCCGCGCAGGCCTTTCAATACGCCAAGGCGGCGATGAACCTGGATCCGCGCAACCTGGCCTATCGGCAGCTGGCCCGTCGCACGCAAGCCGGCACGCGCGCCGGTTTTCCGCCACCCCCGCCGCCGCCCGGCGCCAAGCCCGAGTAGGACTTTGGCCGGATTGCACCGGCGCTCATGAATCAGCCTTCTGACGCCACGCCCCGGTTGCTGGACACCGACGCCGGGCCGGTCGCAGTCATCGATGAGGGCGAGGGGCCCGTGTTGCTGCTGGTCCACGGCATGCCGGGCAGCGTGCGCGACTTCCGCTGGCTGAGCCCGCTGCTGAGCGAGCGGTTTCGCTGCCTGCGTATGGACCTGGCCGGTTTTGGCGACACGCCCGCCGCCAGCGGCACCGGGCACAACCCCGCCGACTACGCGCAGATGTTGGTCCATGGGCTGGACGCGATGAATATCGAGTCGGTCCTGGCGGTGGGTCATTCGGTTGGCGGCGCGATCGCGCTGGCTCTGGCCGTCGAGCACCCGGCTCGTGTGCGCGCGCTGGCCATGATAGCGGCGCCCGGGATGCGGCCCCATCGGGCGTGGCGGCGGGCGCTACCCCGTCCGTCTGCGTGGATTCTTCGCCAGCCACTCGTGGGCCGGGCCCTGATGCCGGCGGCCCATCGCGCCTTCACCGCTTCGGGCTTTCCGCGGTCGACGCCTCGAGGGGCGATCTACCAGGCGTTTCAGTTTGCCGGCCACCTGGACTTTGCCCGGCAACGGGATCGGCTGGCCAGATTGTCTCAGCCAACCGCGGTCGTCTGGGCCGACGATGACCACCTGGTGGAGCCCGAGATTCCCGCCGAGGTAGCCGTCGCCGTACCGGACGGTCCCCGACTGCGATTTCCTACCGGTGGTCATAACATTCAGAAGACCCGCGCCGCCGAGATCGCGACCTTGCTGAGCGACTGGCAGCATTGACACGCCACGTGCGGAAAGACGTACACTGACCTCGCGAACCTGCTCTGCACCCGCGTTCCCCCACACGGACGCAGGCGCGCGACTGGAGCACGCCGCGGCCTGCTGCGGCGGCGCCGGTCTGTCTGATGGTCGCCGTTGTCTGCCAATGAACTGCCCCAAATGGAGCGCAATCATGCATCGCCACCTTCGCCCACTCTTCCTCCTGGTCCTGCCCCTGAGCATCGCGGCGGTGGCCGCCTGCGGCACCGATGATGGCACCGAGCCGGTGGCCGGATTGGAGGCCGATGCCAGCAACGACCTGGGCAACCTGGGCGACGACCTCGGCGGGCTCGAGGAGGACAGCGGGCCGCAGATGGGTCCCGCGCCCGTCGTCGAGGGCCTGCAGCCCGCTGTGGGGCCCACGGGGGGCTAAGGATTGATCGCATCTCCCCTCGCCAGTTGCACGCCCTCGACCAGATC
>CAYTLW010000264.1:0-2539 GCA_964438735.1 uncultured Enterobacteriaceae bacterium
AGTGCGAGGCCCCCGAGACGACCGCCACCTGCGCCGCCGACTGCAAGGCCGCCGGCCCCGTCTGCGGCGACGGCAAGTGCGAGGCCCCCGAGACGACCGCCACCTGCGCCGCCGACTGCAAGGCCGCCGGTCCCGTCTGCGGCGATGGCAAGTGCGAAGAGCCCGAGAACGCCTCCTCTTGCGCCAAGGACTGCAAGAAGCCGGCCGACGACTCCTGCGTCGGCAAGTGCGGCAAGTTCAAGGAAGGCGCCAAGTGCAACTGCGACGACCAGTGCGCCAAGTACAATGACTGCTGCGCCGACATCAAAGAGGTCTGCGGCAGCACCTGCACCAAGAACTGCGCCGACAAGCAGTGCGGTGATGATGGCTGCGGCGGCTCGTGCGGCAGCTGCACCGGCGGCAAGGTCTGCAAGAACTTCGTCTGCAAGGCCGGCAGCACCAGCACCGTCTGCCCCAACGGCAAGTGCGAAGAGGGCGAGACCGAAGAGAGCTGCCCGGCGGACTGCAAGGACTGCGAGGGCAACTGGACCCTGGGTTCGACCTTCTACAAGAGCCAGGACACCAAGCAGCTCGGCCAGCCCTGCAACCCCAAGGGCGCGCCCAAGAACTGCCCCGACGGCCTGTTCATCAACTTCAAGGACACCGGCGAGTGCATCTGCATCGTCAACTGCTCGGCCTTCTCGAACATCAAGAAGGGCGACAACTGCACCAAGAGCGGCTCCTGGAAGTGCATGAAAATCAAGGCCACCAACGCCTCGGCCAACTCCGCGCTGGCCTGCGTGCCGGTGAAGTGGGGCCTCTGCACGGAGTAGCGTCCGCAGACAGCGCGCCCTGCCGGGCTATCATTACGCCACACCATGGGGGTGTCCCCCCAATACATGAGGTGGCGAATGACCTTCCCGACGGGTCGTTATGCGCCAGCGCTGCCCTGGCTGCTGCTGGCTTCGCTCCTGGCGCCTGGTTGTAGCGATTCCAACGACACCGGAGGCGACGCGGCAGATGCCGCGCTGGACGTCGGAGCGTCCGGCGACGGCGCACCGGTCGACGGCGTGGGCCTGGATACCTCCACCGCCTGCCACAGCCGCGGCGACTGCCCACAGGGCCCCGACCTCTGCGCCCTGGCGGTCTGTACCGCCGCCGGTACGTGCGCCGAAGTGCTCGTCTGTGCATGCGCCGACGACAGCGACTGTGAACAGTTCGGCGACAACGACCCCTGCAACGGCACGTTGTACTGCGACAAGACCGGCAGCAAGCCGGGTTGCCGGGTGAACCCCGCCACGGTCATCACCTGCAAACCCGCCGAATCCGCGTGTGAGGCCAACCGCTGCGACCCCTTCGATGGCAAGTGCAAGGTCGTGCCCATCGACGAGGGCAAGCTCTGCGGCGTGGCCGACCCCTGCATCGTCAACGCCCGCTGCAAGGCGGGCTCCTGTAGCAGCGGCCAGGACATCTGCGCCTGCCATGGCGACGCCGATTGCGCCGCCCTCGATGACGCGGACAAGTGCAACGGCACCCTGTACTGCGACGACAAGCAGTGGCCCCATGTATGTGCGGTGTCTCCGAGCAGCGTGGTCCATTGCAAGGACGAGACCGGCCCCTGCCAGCAGCGCGCCTGCGAACCGACCACCGGGACCTGCGTGGTCAAGGCGGTGGTGGGACCGGGCGGATCCACGGTCACCTGCGACGACGGCGACCCCTGCACCCTGGGCGATGCCTGCGTGGCCGGGCAGTGTACATCGGGTGCGGTCGACACCTGCTCCTGCGCCTCAAACGCCGACTGCGCCACGCTCGAAGATGGCGATGCCTGCAACGGCACGCTCTACTGCGACACCGACGCGACCCCACCGACCTGCGCGCTCAACCCGGCCACGGTGGTCCATTGTCCCTCGGTCGGCGACACCACCTGCCTGCGCAACGTCTGCTTTCCCTTGACCGGCATCTGTCAGCCCGTCGCGGTCGAAAAGACCAAGGTGGTCTGCGGCGACCCCAAGGACAAGCTCACCTGCGCCAGCCAGCTGCTCACGCCAGGGGAACCGGCGCCCAAGCCGACCGCCTGTTCCGACGGCGAGGACTGCACCACCGGCGAGGCCTGCAGTGGCGGCTCCTGCGTGGGCGGTACGGACACCTGCGCCTGCACCAAGGATGCCGACTGCGTCAAGCAGGATGATGGCGACCACTGCAACGGCCTGATGTTCTGCGACAAGGCCAAGCTGCAATGTCAACTCAACCCCCAGTCCATCGTCTTCTGCCCTTCGGTGAATGATACGGAATGCAGCAAGAACACCTGCCTGCCGCTCAGCGGCGCATGCACGCCCACCGCCATCGGCAAGGCGAGCAAACACTGCCACGATCAGGGCGGGGAGACCAAGTGCCGCTGGGCCTTGAAGCCGGCCGGCACACCGCTCACCGTGGGCATCGCCTGTGACGACGGCGACGTCTGCACCAAGGGCGACGTCTGCCAGGGCGACACCTGTGCCGTCGGGCCGGGTGTGGATCCAGCATTGAGCGCCGAGCAGCGGCGGCGAAGAATTTGACGGGG
>CAYTLW010000265.1:0-2536 GCA_964438735.1 uncultured Enterobacteriaceae bacterium
ATTTCGTCGAGCACCACGTGGTTGTCTTCGTCCTCGGGTGGGTCGGGTTGGCCGGGTGGGACTGGGGGCCGCTTGAAGCCGGGCCTTTCGCTGGGCATGCCCAGGTGGTCGAGGATCTTGGTGGCTGTGTCGCCGGCCTTGATGAGGGCAATGAGCTTGCGCCGGCCGCCGCAGCGGTCACACTTCAGGACATCGATCGCGAACGTGCGCTTCATGAGCTCGGCCCAGTTGATTCGGTAGCGGAGGAGCTCAGGGCAGTCGAGAGCGCTGGCATTCTTGCTGCGCGCCTTGGGTGGCGCTGGGACGATCTGGTCCCTCCATCGGGCACCCGGTGCCCACTGCCCGTGGAACCTGAGCTGGTTTGACCTGGGCGCCGGTATCAGGGCGATGACCTTGGCGATGAAGTCCGGGCCTTCGAAGATCTTCGCTGTGCTGCCATCTCGCCACGTGCTCTTGAAGTTGGCGCGGATTCGACCGTCGTCCAGGCGCTCCAGACGGGCGTTGCAGATGGCGGGCCGGAGGATGTAGCGGGCCAGCTGCTCGAGGCGGTCCCGGTTGCGTGCGGCGACGGTGGTGGCGGCGTGCACATCGAAACCGTCGGCCGTAGCGCACTTGTTGCCCCGGGGCTTGCCCTCGACCATCTCCTTGCGCAGGCGCGCCACCAGCTCACCTTCGTGCACGCCGATGGCAACGCGGTCCAGGATGGAGGCGACCAGGCACTTTGCCAGGATGGGGTCCTGCTCGGCGAAGGGGTCGCAGTCGGGATCGGTCAGGTCGACCTTGAGCACGCCCATGCGGGCCAGGCGCCTGATGATGCGACGGCGGGCGCTCATGGCGACCTTCTGAACATCGGCCTGTTTGGGCGGTCGGACCTTGACGAAGACGGGGCGGTCCTCGCCGGCCTGCTGGTGCCAGATGCCGTCGGCGAAGATGCTGTGTACGTGGGGGTTGAGGCGCAGGCCGTCGCCGAAACGTTGCACACCGCTGGCCGATGCGCATTGCCCGTCCCCGATCCCGTAGTCCGCCTTGGCCCGGGCCCGGTACCAGGAGGTCACCGTCTTGATCCAGACGCCGATGACCTCGCTGAAGAGCTTCGTGTCCCAGGCCACGCGGTAGCGCAGCCAGAAGGGCAACGTCAGCACCCACTGCCTGACGTGTACCCTCGGGATGACATGGTCGACCAGGTTCGCGGCCTGCTCAGCCATTCGTCTGCCATCGCAAGACGGACAGATACCGCGCGATTTGCACGAAAACGCTACTAACAAATCGTGCTTGCACGACGTACACCGGACGCGGGCGAATCCAGCGCTGTGGAAACCGCAGTCCAGGAAACGCTCCACCGCCTTCTCCACGAAACCGGGGATGTTGCGGTCGGAGCCAGGTGCTGCGGCTTCGCGCTTGAAGGTCAGCCACTCGGCCTGCACGGTCTGCCAGAGCACCGTCTCGCCGGGCTTTCGTTGCTGGTACGAATTGTCGACCGGCGCCAACATGCCGGCGAGCGGTCCGAGACTGCCCATGGTCACCTCCGGGCGAGGGGCGGCGACCCGGGCAATCCCGGGTGCGCGCACCATGCCGTGCCTCGGGTGATCGGGCGCTGCGCGCAAAGCGTTCGCTGGCGGAGGATGGGCAGGGGCGCTCGTGGGGTGTCGTGACCCCGACACCGGGCGGGTCGCGTGTGTTTACCCGGGTAAACACCCGTGGCGCTGGCCCGGTGTATCTTGAGTTATGAAACAGGCGGTGTACGCTCTGCGCCCCCCCTCGGGGCAAGCATTTGGCTGCGTGAAATACATCGCATGGTGGAGGAGCCGATGTCGAAGGAACCCAAGACCGACCTTGTGGTGCCGCCGCCCGCAGACGATCCCGTCCTGCCCGGCGAGGCAACGGTCGACAGCACGCGGCTCGACGCCGCGGTCGCCGAGCTCAACCGGATCCACACGGCCAAGGGCCTCGAGGCGGTTCGCGACATGGGGCGCTACCTGCTGGACACGTTCTTTGGCGGCGACTACGACGCCTTCCAGACGCGGGGACGCAAGCATGTCTCATTCCGCAAGCTGGAGGAGCGCGAGGATCTGCACGTGTCGGCGTCGACGTTGTGGAACGCGGTCGCCATCGTGCGTCAGCTGGAGCTGCTGCCGCGGGACATCGCGCAGTCGCTGCCGGTGTCGCATCACCGGCTGTTGCTGCCCATTCGCAGCACGGAGCGCAAGCTGGAGCTGGCCCGTGTGGCCGCTGACAGCCACCTGACGCGCCGTCAGCTGGCCGACCGGGCGCGGGCGGTGCGCGAGGCGGAGACTGCGGGCAAGCGCGCAGGTCGTCCGGCGCTGCCTGGGTTCTACAAGGCGCTGCGAGCCGTCCAGCGGTCGACCGCGCAGGCCACGGTGCACGCGGTGCGAAAGTTCGAGTTCTCCGAGGACGGCACCGGGCTGCGTCCGGAACAGTTGACCAAACTGTTGGACCAGCTCGAGGCGCAGATGAAGGACCTGCAGGCGGTGATCGACGCCGGGCGGGCCAAGGTCACCGGCGACCTGGCGCCGTT
>CAYTLW010000266.1:0-2514 GCA_964438735.1 uncultured Enterobacteriaceae bacterium
CCCCAATCGGGCCGCGGCGGGGGGGGGGGGCCGCCGGCCCGCGGCGGGCCGCCGATGAGTTGCCCGTTTCATTCGGCGGTGTCTGCGGAGGCGGTGGGCAACTCATCTGCCGGTCCAGCGGGGTCGCGGCACCAGGTCTTCGGGCGCCCGGTCGGCGATGTCGGCGTGGGCGCGCGTGGCGAAGAAGATGAACGAAGCGCAGGTCACGCCATCGAGCAGCGCGCCGATCAGGAAGAGCGGCACCTCGGGATGCAGGACATACAGGCCAGCCAGCCCCGCCGCGGCCCAGCCCTTGAGGAAGCAGAGCGGGGTCAGCACCGGGTACCAGCGGCGCAGATCCAGCTGCAGCAGCAGGCACATGAAGGCCAGGGCGGCGACGTTGGCCGCGGCCAGGATACGCCAGAGTTCGCTGGCGCTCTCGTCAAAGGGATAGGTGCCGCCACCCAGCAGCCGGTTGACCTGCATGAAGCCCTCGATGGCCTGGCTCGGCGTGAAGGTGTACGACAGCGCCGGGATGGCGAAGTTCAGGGTCAAGATGGTGAAGACCACCTGAAAGTTGCGGTGGGCGCTGCTCGGCTGGTTCCAGAACCCGGTGGATGTGCTCATTTGACCCCCTTGCCATCGACCGTATCCCGGCCGGTCCTCATGCGCCCCGCTCTCGTGCTGCGATGAGCACGGTGATGACGGTCATGCTGTCGGTGATCTCGCCGCTCAACACCATCTGCAGCACATCTTCGAAGGGCATGACCCGCCGCTCGATGTCCTCGACCTCGTCCGGCTGCGCGTCGTCGGGCACCAGGTCGCGGCCGATATAGAGGTGCGCCGTCTCGTCCATGCAGCTCTTCGAGGTGTGAATGCTGTGCACGTGGCGCAGGTCCCGGGCCCGGAAGCCGGCCTCCTCGGCCATTTCGCGCTGCGCTGCGGCCTCGAGGGGCTCGCCGCCGTCGACGCCGCCGGTGGGCATCTCCCAGGTGTAACGGCCGGCCAGGTAGCGATGCTGGCGGACCATCAACACGTGGTTGTCGTCGACGAAGGGCAGCACGCCGACGCAGTGACCGCACTCGACCACGCCGTATTTCGTCGTGCCGCCGGTCGGCGTGATGACGGTGTCCTCGTGCAGACGAAGGAAGGGCGTGGCGTGGATCAGTCGCCGGTCCAGTCGTCGCCAGGTGCCGTCGCCGGGATGCTCGGCGCCAACAGGTTCGGCGCCGGTACGCTCAGCGGCCATACAAACTCCTGCGCGCGGCGGATTCCTACTTGAGGGCGCCGGCGTAGAAACCGTCGAGCAGGTCCTTGTACTTGGCTTCGACGGCCTTGCGCTTGACCTTCATCGACGGCGTCAGGTCGCCCTCTTCGAGGCTGAGATCTTTGGGCAGGATGGCGAACTTCTTGATCGTCTCCCAGCGGTTGATCTCGCCGTTGAGCTTGTCCACGGCCTCCTGAATCATCGACTGGATGGCGTCGTGCTTGGTCAAGGACTCGTAGCTGGCGCCGTGAATGCCCTGGTCCTCGGCCCACTGCGGGATCGACTCCGGATCGATGGTCACCAACGCGCTGCAGAAGTTGCGCGCGTTGCCGTGCACCAGCACCTGGCCAAGGTAGGGGCACAGGGCCTTGAGGCGCGACTCGAGCTTCTGCGGCGCCACGTACTTGCCGCCCGAGGTCTTGATGAGGTCCTTGATGCGATCGGTGATGCGCAACATGCCGTCGTCATCGACCTTGCCCACATCGCCCGTGTGCAGCCAGCCGTCGTCGTCCAGGGTCTCGGCGCTCACCTCGGGCAGGTTGTGGTAGCCGCGCATGATGCCGCGGCCGCGGATGAGGATCTCGCCGTTGCCGGGATCGATCTTCAGTTCGGTGCCCGTCAGGGGCAGTCCGACCGTGCCGAAACGCCACTTCTGCGGCGAGTTCACGAACGTGGCGGCGCTGGACTCGGTCAGGCCATAACCTTCCAGGATCAGGATGCCGGCGGCGTGGAAGAACTCGGCCATGTCGCGCGACAGCGGCGCGCTGCCAGAGACGAAGAAGCGCAACCGACCGCCGAAGCGGGCGCGCAGCTTGGAGAAGACCAGCTTGTCAGCGATCTTGAACTGCAAGGCCAGCAGACCGCCCGGCTCCTTGCCCTCCTGGCGCAGCTTGGAGACCCGATTGCCCACCTTGATGGCCCAGCGCAGAATGATGATCTTGAGCCCGCCAGCGGCCTCTGCGCCCGTGATGACCTTGTTGTAGACCTTCTCGAAGATGCGCGGCGCGGCGGCCATGAATGTGGGTCGAACAGTCGCCAGGTTGTCGACCAGCTTGGGGATGCGGCCGTCGACCGTCGTCAGGAAGCCGATCTTGAGCTGGGCCGCCTCGAGCACCTTGCCGAAGGAGTGGGCCAGGGGCAGCCAGAGGTATTGGTGGTCGTCCAGGCCCAGGATGCCGAGCGCCTCGATGCCCTCGCCTTCGTAGACCCAGCAGTCGTGGATCAGCTCCACGCCCTTGGGCCGGCCGGTGGTGCCCGAGGTGTAGATC
>CAYTLW010000267.1:0-2407 GCA_964438735.1 uncultured Enterobacteriaceae bacterium
TTCCCCTACTTCGCAGCCTCATCGATTCTGGGCGCACTCATTTGGATCTGCGCCCATTTCTGTCCCCCTGTTGCACTACAACGCGCGCGGTAGCATCATGCGCGCCCTTGTTCTCCGGCCGCGCCGGCCTGGAGCCGCAGCAGGACGCGTCATGAAGCACTATCCCAGCAGTCACATTCGCAGCATCGCCCTGGCGGGCCACAGTGGGGGCGGCAAGACCAGCGTCGCCGAGGCCGTCGCCCGGCTGACCGGCCTCAACAACCGCCTCGGCTCCGTGACCGATGGCAGCTCGTTGATGGACTTCGACCCCGAGGAGAAGGACCGCGTCGGCTCCCTGTCGACCTCCCTGCTCAGCTGCGAGTTCGACGGCTACAAGATTCACATCGCCGACACGCCCGGCGACATGGACTTCATCCACGACGGCCACCCCGCCATCCAGGCCACCGACGCCACCGCGCTGGTGGTCTCGGCCGTGGACGGTCTCGAGGTGGGCACCGAGAAGATGAACACCGTCGCCGCCAAGCTGGACCGGCCGCGCCTGGTGATCATCAACAAGATGAACGCAGAGCGGGCCAACCACGAAGCCGTGATGGGCGAGCTGAAGGAGATCCTGGGCATCGACCCCGTCGTGCTGCACGTACCCATCGGCAGCGGCGAGGGCTTCAAGGGCGTCGTCGACCTGATCACCGGCAAGGCCTGGACCTACAGCGGCGACGGCGGCAAGGGCAAAGAGGTCCCGATCCCCGGCGACGTGGCCGACGCGGTGGAAGAGGCGGCCATGGAGCTGGCCGAGACCGTGGCCATGTCCGACGAAGAGTTGATGGAGACCTTCCTCGAGAACGACTCCCTGGACCAGGACCAGTTGATGACCGGCCTGCGCGCCGGCATCCTCGATGGCAGCCTCGTGCCGGTGTTCTTCTGCGCCGCGGGCAGCAACATCGCCGTCGATCGTCTGCTCTGGGCCCTGCGCATCTTCCCCGCCCCCGGCGACAAGATGGGCTTCAGCGGCAACAAGCCCGACTCCGAAGACGCCGTCGAGCTGCAGGCGTCCGAGGACGCACCCTTCGCCGCGCTCTGCTTCAAGACCCTGATAGATCCCTTTGTCGGTCACTTGTCCATTCTGCGCGTCGTCTCCGGCAGCGCGACTCCTGGCGACACTCCGCAGAACACCCGTGCGGGCAAAGATGAGCGCTTCGGCAGCCTCATTCACCTGGTCGGCAAGAAGAGCAGCCCGGCCGACAAGGTCGTCGCCGGCGACATCTTCGCCGTCGCCAAGCTCAAGCATACCGGCACGGGCGACACCCTCTGCTTTGGCAAGCGGCCGGTCACCCTGAACTGGAACTCGCTGCCCACTCCCATGATCTCGTACGTCATCAAGCCGCGCAGCCGCAGCGACGAGGACAAGGTGCGCACCGCGCTGGACCGCGTGCTGGCCGAGGATCCCGGTCTCAAGCAGAGCTTCGATCCGGTCACCAAGGAGATCGTGGTCTCGGGCATGGGCGTCAACCACATCACCGTCGCCACCGAGAAGATGAACCGCAAGTACGGCGTCGAGGTCGACCTGAGTACGCCGACGATTCCCTACCAGGAGTCGCTCAAGGGCAAGGCCGAGGTGCGCTATCGCCACAAGAAGCAGACCGGCGGCGCCGGCCAGTTCGGCGAGGTCTGGATTCGTGTCGAGCGCGGCGAGCCCGGCTGTGGCCTGGACTTCGTCGACGCCATCAAGGGCGGCTCGATCCCCAACACCCTGATCCCCTCGGTGGAGAAGGGCGTGCGCGCCACCATGGACCGCGGCATCCTGGCCGGCTTCCCGGTGGTCGACGTGCGGGTCGAGCTCTACGACGGCAAGTACCACCCGGTCGACAGCAAGGACATCGCCTTCCAGATCGCCGGCCGCCAGGCCATGAAGAAAGCCGGTGAAGAGGCCGGCATGGCGCTGCTCGAGCCCATCTACGAGGTCGAGGTCGTGGTCCCCGAGGCCAACGTCGGCGACATCATGGGCGACATGAACCAGCGCCGGGCCCGCATCCTCAGCATGGAGGGCCGCGGCCGCAACTCGGTGGTCAAGGCCCACGTGCCGCTGGCCGAGATGCTCAACTACGCGCCGAGCCTCAAGTCCATCACCGGCGGCAAGGGCTCGTACTCGATGGTCTACCACCAGCACCAGGCCGTGCCCGGCAACATGCAGGATAGGCTGGTCAAGGACGTCAATCGTTTGCAGCAGAGCGACGACGACTAGTTCGACGGACCGTAGGTACTCCCCCAGCTTCCTAGACTCGGGAAGAGGTGTGCCGAGCGACGCGGGAGAAGCTCTGCTTGCCGCGCGAGGCCGCGAGAAGAGCCGCGAGAAGAGCCGCGCGAGGCCGCGAGAAGAGCCGCGAGAAGAGCCGCGAAGCGGCGTCAGGTG
>CAYTLW010000268.1:0-2385 GCA_964438735.1 uncultured Enterobacteriaceae bacterium
AGGATGACCCGGCGGCCGCCATGGCCGGCATGGGCGGCGGCATGGGTGGCATGGGTGGCATGGGTGGCATGGGCGGCATGGGCGGCATGGGCGGTATGATGTAGCCCTTTGCCAATAGAAGCCTAAGTGTTCGATTGCGGGCGGGTTCCTTTGGGAGCTCGCCTGCGGTCGTTTGGGGGGCGGGAAGGCTCGCGCAAAGCCGCAAAGGCGCATAGGGGATGAAGGTGGTCGGGTAGGGGCGGTTTGCTTCGCGCTGGAACGATGGGCGGAGAGGGATCAGCCTGTTGGTAGCTTGCGGGCGATCGGCATGCGTCGGCCGCCTCCGAAGGCTTTGCGGGTGACGCGGAGGACGGGGGCGGCTTGTCGTCGCTTGTACTCGTTGGCCTCGACCATGCGGATGACGCGGCGCACGGTGGCCGGGTCCAGGCCCTCCTGACTGGCGATCGCCTCGGCGTCGAGCCGGTCGATGAGGTGCCGCTCGAGGATGGCGTCCAGGACAGGGTAGGGCGGCAGGGTGTCCTGGTCGGTCTGGTCGGGTGCGAGCTCGGCGCTTGGCGGCTTGGTCAGAGTGGAGAGGGGGATGAGTTCTCCGAACGTGTTGTAGTCGCGGCAGACGTCGTAGACGAGCATCTTGGGCAGATCGCCGATGACCGCCAGGCCGCCGCTCATGTCGCCGTAGAGGGTGCAGTAGCCCACGGCGAGTTCGCTTTTATTGCCGGTGGTCAGCACCAGGCTGCCGGTGTGATTGCTCAGGCCCATGAGCACGATGGCGCGGGCTCGGGCCTGGAAGTTCTGGTCGGTCACACCACCGCGATCGCGACCGGGGCGGGCCAGTTCGTCGGCTGTGGCGGTGCGCACGGCGTCGTAGATGCCGCCGATGGGCACGATGGGGCAACGGATGCCCAGGTTGTCCGCCAGAGCTAGCGCGTCCACCACGGAGCCCTTGCTGCTGTAGGGTCCGGGCATGCCCACGCCGAGTACGTTGTCGCTACCGAGCGCCTCGACGGCCACGGCTGCGGTCAGGGCCGAGTCGATGCCGCCAGACAGGCCGATGAGCACGTCCTGGAAGCCGCATTTGCGCACGTAGTCGCGCACACCCAGCACCAGCGCCGCGCGGGCCTCTTCGGCGGGGGCCGGAGTCAAGTGAGCGGGCGCTGGACCCGGCGGGTCGTCCGATGGCGTCACAGCCGGTGGCAGCTCGCAGTCCAGGGACGCGACCACGAAGCCAGGCGCGTGCCCCAGCAGCTGACCTTGGCCATCCACAGCGAACGAGCGGCCGTCAAAGACCAACTGGTCGTTACCGCCGACCAGGTTGCAGTAGGCCACTGGTACGCCATGTCGTCGCGCAGCGCTGGCGACCAGATCGTGGCGGCGGGCGGCTTTGCCCAGGTCGAATGGCGACGCGCTCAAGTTGAGGATGCAGTCGGCCCCATGTGCGACCAACTCGGCCACCGGGTCGATGTCGTAGCGCCGCGGCCCGTGCTCGTCCTCGCTCCAGATGTCCTCGCAGATGGTGATGCCGACACTGCGCCCGGCGATCTGAACTGGCTCGGCCACCTCGCCACGCATGAAGTAGCGGTCTTCGTCGAATACGTCGTAGCTGGGCAGCAAGCGCTTGGCGATGGTGGCGACGTGCTGCCCATAGGAGAGGACGACGGCCGCGTTGATGGCCGGACGTCCATAAGGACGCACGCCGGGCCTGGTCGGCGCGGGCATGGCCGCGCCCACCACGAGCGTCAAGTCGGCCGTCTCCTTCACCAGGGAGGCCACAGCGCGCTCACAGGACGCGAGCACGTCGGCGCGCTCGAGCAAGTCCAAGGGCGGATAGCCCAGGACCGCAAGCTCCGGCGTGACCAGCACCTGCACGCCGTCGGCTCGCGCGCGCTCGCACGCAGCGATGATGGCCGACACATTGCCGTCGATGTCGGCGACGGTGGTGTTGAGCTGGGCGAGGCGAACGCGCATGGACAGCGGAGGTAGCCCATCGCATCCGGGCTGTCCAGCCTCAGGATCGGACATAACGAACGGGGAGAAGACGGACCTGGACCACCGGGCGGGTGGCAAAACCGGACATTTCTAATGGGGAGAAACCGGACATTTCTAATTGGGAGAAGCTCGCAACCTCCCGTCTGTGCAGGGCACCGTACGACCAACGTCCGATAATGAGTATTATGTAAACTTTTGTATTCAGCACCCGTGGGGCAGGGCGCTCACGACCCATTTCGGGCTGGATCTGCCACACAGAGGCCATTGCGGGACATGCCCCCCAAATCCGGGATCGAGTAGCAACCCCGCGATGGTGCGTTTCTTTCGCACGCCCCCGTGTTTTTTGGGCGCATGACTGATTGAGTGCGCCGCCACCTAAGCCGCTGCAGCGATTTCGAT
>CAYTLW010000269.1:0-2250 GCA_964438735.1 uncultured Enterobacteriaceae bacterium
GTCCACCTTGGCGCTGCGCAATCCCGCCACCAACTGACGCCAGACGCGAATATAGAAGTAGCCGTACTCCTGCTTGAGCTGGCGGCTCAGGTCGATATAGGTCTCCAGGCGAGCGTCTGCCGAGGACAGCTCGTCGCCGCAGAAGAGATAGAAGGTCGAGTAGTGCACCGCGTTGTAGCCGGCATACTCGACGTCGCCGGTATCGATGCCGATCTGCACACCGTGCAGCAGGGGCTCCAGGGTGTCTTTGAGGTGACGCTTCCAGTGGTGCACGAAGATGTAGACCAGGGCGTAGACCTTGGACTCCAGCTCCACCGCCTTGAACTTCTCCAACTCAGCCAGGGCCAGCTGGGCGAAGGAGAAGCCCACGTCGTGATGACCCAGCACACCGGCCATGATCAGCGCATAGAGCGAGTAGGCATAGGCCGCCATACGCGAGGTGCCGTGACGCACCGTGAGGCGCACCATGGTGAATGACACCAGCGGCAGGATCTCGGGCGCGGCGATGTAGACGGCAGGCATCGAGGACATCAGGATGCGCATCGCCGCCAGATAGCGCGGGTCGGTCATGGGCGGCAGACCCTGCAGCACCGCCACCTGCATGTCTTCGGGCAGCTCGTCGGTCAGCGGCACCTCGAGCAGCTCGAGCACCTCCTTGACGGTGTCGATGGCCAACAACATGCGGTTCTGGCCGACATAATACTGAATGCGAATCTCGTAGACCCGGATGGTGTCGATGACGTTGCGCGCCTTCGACGTGACCACCTTGGCGGCGCTCTCGGCGCCCTCGAAGTCCAGCGTCAGGTAGTGCATGTCGACGAGTTCGTTGTACAGGTCGAGCGTCAATTCGTACTCGGACTCCCACGTCCCTTCGGGCAGGAATCCCACAGCCGCCTGCACGCAGGCCAGCGCCGGGCCATAGGCGGTGGACGCACGCGCTCGGCGGGCCGCGCGCAGATTGAGCCGCGCCGCGTCCAGGCGACTCTGCACGCCGTCGACATTGTCGGCGCCGAGATTCAGGTGGGAGACGATCTCGAAGATGTGCTCATCCAGCTCGTCGGCGTCCAGGGCGTCGCGCATCTGGGTGGCCAGCGACAGGTGAATCCGCCCTCGCTGTTCTTCCGGGATGATCGCGTAGCTGGCCTGCTGTACCCGGTCGTGCAGGAAGCGGAAGCGGATGGCCGCCGCGTCGAAGTCATCGGAGATACGGGTCAGCTTGTATTCGTTGTTCAGCGGCACGACCAGGCCCGCCTCCATGGCTTCCCAGAGATCCGTCGCTGCCGCCTGTGGCGTCGCCCCGGCCAACCGGGCCAGC
Organism: uncultured Enterobacteriaceae bacterium; assembly: GCA_964438735.1. Lineage (GTDB taxonomy): Bacteria > Myxococcota_A > UBA9042 > UBA9042 > UBA9042 > CAYTLW01. The sequence goes on from CAYTLW010000269.1 coordinate 1,316, forward strand.
GCAGCGAGGTCGAATCGGTTGCCCATGCAGGCGGCGAACTCGAGCATGGCCCGCGTCTCGGGGGCCAGGCCGTTGACCTTGCCGACCATCAGGTCGACCACGTTGTCCGTGATATCCAGCGCCTGCAGCGCCGCCATATCCCAGGCCCACTCGCCCGACTGGCGGTCGAATCGCAGCAGCCCCTGCTGGTGGATGTTGGTCAGCAACTGGATGACGAAGAAGGGGTTGCCGCGGGTCTTGTCGGTCACCAGGGCCGTCAGGTCGGCGCAGCGCTCGGCGGAGGTCTGCAACGAGTCGGCGATCAGCTCACCCACGTGCGTCTCTTCCAGGGGCTGCAGGGTGATGGTGCTGACCCGCGATTTCGCCTCGCCCAGCTCGCGGAGCATGAGCATCAGCGGATGGCTCGGGTCGACCTCGTTGTCGCGGTAGGCGCCGATCATCAGCAGGTGCTTGATGCCCGCATCGCCCAGGATCAGGCTGATCAGGTTCAGCGAGCCGGCATCGGCCCACTGAAGGTCATCCAGAAAGAGCACCAGCGGCCGTTCAGCGGTCGCGAAGACGCGGATGAAGCTACCGAAAGTGTGGTTGAAGCGGTTCTTGGTCTCGGCCAGGCCCAGCTCGCCGACCGCTGCCTGCGGGCCGATGATCAACTCCACCTCGGGGATGACGTCGACGATGACCTGGCCGTTGGCGCCCAAGGCGTCGGTCAGCTTCTGTCGCCAGGTGGCCAGCTCCTCGCCCGTCTCTGTCAGCAACTGGCTGACCAGCGACTGGAAGGCGAGAATCATCGACGCATAGGGGATGTTGCGATTGAACTGGTCGAATTTACCCGCGATGAAATAGCCCTGACGCCCGACGATGGGCCGGTGCACCTCGTTGACGATGGCCGACTTGCCGATGCCCGAGTATCCGGCCACCAGCAGCAGCTCGGTGTC
>CAYTLW010000270.1:0-2206 GCA_964438735.1 uncultured Enterobacteriaceae bacterium
TTTCCGCCGCCACCGCCGGGCAGGCAGCCGGGAGCGCCCCAACCGCCGCATGGCTCCTGGCATCCCTTGCCGGGCATGCCGACGTCGCAGGGATTGGGGTGATCGGGCCAGATGTTCTTGAACCATCCCTTGCCCTTGATCTTCTTCTTCTTCTTGCCCTTCTTGGCGCGGCCCTCCCAGTAGGCGTCGACCAGCCAACCCTTGGCCTTCTTCTTGCCCTTGATGCGCCATGGCTTGCTCAGCACGTCGATCTCATCGGCCGGCTTGGTCGAGATCTTCAGGCGTTTGGAGTGCGTGATTTCGTGGCGTTTGCCGTCCGAGGTGCGGGCCCAGACCAGCACCCAGGCGACCTTGAATTTGGCGTCGATCTGCTGGTGCAGTCGGGCCCTGGCCTTGACCTTCAACTTGCCTTTGGCGCCGAAGACGAACGGGGCTTTCGGCGTGTAGTGGGGCATCCAGAGATGGCTGACAACCACCACATCCAGGCGGACGATGGTGACCATCTTCGCGCTCACCGTAATCAGCGCAGCGCTGTGGACCTGTCCGCCCTTGCCCCGCCGCGCGCGGACCTTGACGTGTCCCACGGCCTTGCCGCGCAGCCGGCGACCCTGCAGGTGCGCCATCTTGGGCTGATCAACGTCGAGGTGAACATGCTTGTGTACGTGACCCTTGAACCACAAATCGCCTGCTCGGAACGTGGCCAGGACGGAGATGCGGGTGTCTTGGTAGACCGGTCCGCCGTCATCCTCGCCCGCGCCCTCGATGACCTCGAGCACGTCGTCATCGGCCTTCACCTCGATCTTGCCCGGATGCCACACTCGCCAGGGCACCCACACCTGCAGGCCCTTGAAGATGACCTTGATGCGGACCTTCAACGACCCCTTCTTCTCCTTGCCGGTCAACATGGCCACGCAGGCATCGTCGACCGAGATCACGTCCTCGTCTTCGCTGGCGCACAGGCCCTTGACGGGGACGACACCCTTCCAGCGGTAGACCGCCTTGATGGTGATCTTGCTCTTGACGACCACGCCGCTGAGTACGGCGGTGTTGTGCAGCTCGGAGTGACGTGCCGCCGCGAATACGCCGAGCACCGGGTCGCCTGCCACGACCACACGGCCCGACCAGCCACTGCCCATGCCGTCGCGCACATAGAGCTGCGCGCCGGGCGATGCCAGGTGCACGCTGGCCTTGGTCATGAGCGAGATGACACTACCGCTGAACCACGCCTTCACACCGATCTTGGCCGTGACCAGGATCTTGAAGTGAATGTCGGCCACGTGAACCTTGCCGACCAGGTCCTTGCCGGCCACACCGGGCTTCTGGCCGCCATCGAGCGTGATGAAGCCATCTTTGGTCGCGTGTGCGCCCATGTGCTTCTTGCCCCAGGTGACGTGCGTCACCGCGACGAGCGAAGCGTTGAACTTGAGCTTGAGCGCGAATGACACCGCGGGATTGATCTTCGTATGGGTCCAGACCCGAGCGCGGAAGATGCCGCCGACAGGCTGCGAGCCCCACGGCAGGTCGATGGACATGCCCTTGCCGATCTTCGTCGCGACTTTGGCTTTGGCCTTGAGCACGACCTGGTGCACGGCGCTGTTGAGCATGGCCACCTTGACCACGACCTTGATCTTCACGTCCACGCCAACGGCGAACCAGGCCTGGGGCACATCGGCATGCACGTCGGCCATACCGAGCGTGTCGAATTTACCTTCGGCGACCACGTCTGCGTGGCCCTTCAGCTGCAGGTGCGCCTTGACCTTCACGCCCGCGCTGACCTGCGACCGGCCATGGGCATCCCTTGCCTGCACCAGCACGCGCACGCCCGGCGAATCGGCCCAGACGGTCTTGTGTACGACCACGACCTTCAACGAGGCCGCAGCACTCGCCTTGACGATGTGCTTACGCTTGGCGGTGAGCGGGCCGACCTTGGCGTGAACTTCGCCTTCAGTTCCAGCCGGCTGGCTGCCTAGACCGTCGACGCCATGCCAGTATTTCGAGACCGCGCCTTCCACCGAGCCGCCGCCGTTGCCGGGATTCCCACCAGCTGAGCCGCCACCGGACGAGCCGCCGCCATCACCAGAACCGCCACCGGAGCCGCCTTCACCGGAGCCGCCGCCTTCACCGGAGCCGCCGCCTTCACCGGCGCCGCCGCCGTCCCCGGAGCCGCCGCCTGCCCCGGCGCCGCCGCCGTCCCCCGAGCCCCCCC
>CAYTLW010000271.1:0-2106 GCA_964438735.1 uncultured Enterobacteriaceae bacterium
AAGAAGGTGGGGAGTGCGCCGATCTTGCGCGCGCGAGCCCCCCACTCGCCGCCACGACCGGCACCCCCGACTCGCCCCCGACCCACCCACGCCACGCCGCCACCTCGACCTCACGCTCAGCCAGCCCGCTGCCCAGCGACTCCGGCGCCAGTCGCCCAACCGCCGCCGCCACCTGTGCCTTCACCACCTCTGCAGGCACCGCCTCCGCCGACAGCCCACGAGCCAGACCATCCACTCCCCCGCCATCCGCCACCCCTTGGCGCGCAACCCAACACCCTGGCTCGCCGCAGGGCCCGGTCTTCGTTGGCGACGCGCAACAAGCAGCCCAAAGTCCTCACAGGCGCCGCCAACGGGTCGACTTGCCCTGGCCTTCCTTGCGAACGAGCCCCCGGTCGACGAGACCACGTATGTCGAGCAGGGCCGTGCGGCCCGCAACCGCCGTCTGGCGCGCGTACTCAACAGTTGTGAATACGTCGCCGGGCTGCGAAGACGACAGGAAACCGAGCTGCCGAGGCGTCAGGTCGGTCGGAATGCGCCCCAGCAGCGGCAGCGTGACTTGCACGCCGGCGTTCTTGACCTTGAAGAGTGGCTCCGGGCAATCGTCGGCCCGCATCGCCTCGATGATGCGCAAGGTTCCCGTACCCCACTGTTCGATGTAGCCAGCGAGGTACATCACCCGCGCGAGCAACGGGTTGGTTGGCACGGAGGGGTGTTCCTCGCGCAACAAGGCGGGAGTGATCGGTGGCGGGAGTTCCCCTGGATTCCACACCACAAGGGCGTCGTCGTTCAACTCCAACTGCACTGGCGCCGTGCTGCGGTAGTCGCGGTGGGCGATGGCGTTGGCGATCACCTCCCGCACGGCGGCGAGAGGCAGCTCGGCACGGTCGCGTCGGCGTATGCCTTCGCGCACTGCCAGCGTCCGAAGGTTGCGCGCGACGAAGGCGGCAGCGGCGTCGATCTGCTCCAGAATGCGGCCGTCGACGGCCTCGTGAACCGTGTCTGCCCCCCGCCTGGCTCGGGCTCGCAGGGTGGCCTGCGGAATGGGGCCTTGTGGATCCCGACCAAAGAGCAGCAGGCCCGCGTGGTTGAGTCGGCCGTCTCGGCACAGGTGCAGACGCTCCAGCAGACCTTCGCTTGTCGCGTCGCTCGGGACGCGCCCATTAGCCACCGCCAACCCTGTGAACCGCCGCAGGGCCTCCTGGTCCAGGTCTCCTTGACCGTAGCCGGGCAGGGTCACACGCTCGTAGCCAGACGAACCCCGTAGCCGCTCCAGAAGGCGGCGTTCGTATTCATCACGGCTCATGGCGACGGTCGCTGGACCGCTGCGGTAGAAGGCTCGCCCGAAGGCAAGGTGTGGGCCGTCGCCGGGCGGCACGTCGATACGCAGAAGCCTGCGCCCATCCAGAGACGGCCACGTCAGGTTCACGTAGACCTTGGGGTCCGTGCCGGCAAGTGTCCTCTGCACCAGTCGCTCGATCTCACCCTCGCCAGGCACGAAACCGGCGATGCGCCCATCCGGTCTGACGCCAACAAGCACAACGCCACCGCCGAGGCTGGCCATGGCCGCGACGGTCTCGACGATCCTCTTGCGATCGGAGAGCGTGGTCTTGAATTCGATGTTCGACTGTTCGCCATTGGCGATGAGCTCATTGAGGTTGGCTGTGCCGTCTTGTCTTTCGTTCTTCATGAGAGCAACCCCTCCTGGCTCGAGCATGCACTTGCTCGCATTTGCGCGCAAGTGCTCGCAAGAACCCCACCCGGGGGATCGTCCCCCCGTGCTGTTCCAAGACAGCGCCGCCAGTAGAGTCCACGCATGTGGTGTACGAGCACTGAGCCATTGAGGTGAGGGCCAAACCTGGAGATCACTTCGCCTCAAATGGGGCCAGTCTTGAGTATCAGACCCAGCTGCTCCAGATCGGGCGGGTTGCCCGCCAACACGGTGGTATGGGCGAGCGGGCTTGGCGCGGTGCGGCGAAGCAGTACAAATGACGGGCGACTGCTGCGAAAGAGCGCCACGAGCGTGCAGAAGTGACTGTCCGCCGAGACGATGATTCGCTGGTCCGCGTGCGCCCGCTTCAGGATTACATCGTCAGATGCCGCTTGGAG
>CAYTLW010000272.1:0-1976 GCA_964438735.1 uncultured Enterobacteriaceae bacterium
CGGTCACTCCTTCCGCATCGCCCTCCGCGTCGCCGTTGCTCGGAGCCCCGCTAGCGTCACCGTCCGAATCGATTGCCGCGCCGGGTATCCCGTCCGAGGCTCCGCCGTCGCCGAGGTTGCTGTCACCGCCGGGGGAGATGTCCCAGCCGGTTGCTTTGGCGGGCTTGTCTTCAGGGTCAACACTCCCGCAACCAACGAGCAGCAAGACTGCGAAGGCTGCCAAGCAAATGGAGAACTCAGACCCGCTTTGGCTCTCCCTTTTGCTCATGACAAACAACGTCTCGGAGAGGATAAACACAACCGAGCCGGCTCGGCTCGCGACGCCCCTGAAAAGAAGTCGCCCAAAGACCCATCATCGGACGTTGTCCGTGCCGAATTCACCTGTCCGCGACCTCCAGAACTCAACGGCACCTCCACGGCAGGTCACGGCGTACAGCCAGAACCCATGCTCGCCGTCGCCGTGAAGGCCGGATTCACGTAGCACTTCGTCGTGCACAAATCGCCCTTCGCCAGCCACTTCTTGCCGCCGCCAACCTTGCACGACCACGGCCCTTTGGGCTGGTAGCAGGTCTCGAATGGCGCAGCCGTGCCGCCGCCGAAGATCGTATTGGGCCAGCGCAGCTTGCCGGCGTACCACATGTCCAGGGGGTTCAACTTCACGTCGACGAACTTCACGGCCAACTTGCCTTTGATGAAGACCTTCATGGTCACATGAGCGACTCCGAAGCCGTTGTGATTCCAGTAGTGCACGCCGATGGCGTACTCGAAGGGTGACTGCTTGGTCCCCTCGGGCAGGTCGAGCACGAGGATCTCCGGGCCGGCGCCGCTGGTATTGTCCTTGACCAGGATGGGATCGTCGTTGACCGCCGGGCTGGCGCTGCCCCAATTCGGCTTGGCGTTGAACCAGAACGTGTCAAAGGGATTGGAGAACCACGGATCGGCCAAGCCGTCGCAGTCGAGGTCGGGCTCCTTGGCCATCTGGTGGGCGAAATGCAGGTCCACGTCGGGCCCGGCGGTCGGCCCGGTGTCCGTCGGGTCCGGGTCACCGGGGGCATACCACGACAGCTCCACCCGGATGACGTTCTCGCCGGTGACCACGACCTTGGCGCAACCGGGGGCGCAGCTCTTTGTGTCCTTGTCGTCCCACACCTCGAGACAGAACTCGTACGTGCCGATAGCGTTCACCGTGAAGGTGGGGTTGGCGAAGTCCGCCCCGGGAACGAAGACCTGGCTGGAACCGACCGGCTGGACGACGAACCACTTGTACTTGCTGATGGGCGTGCTGCTGGTCGCGCTCAGGTGGAGCAAGGTATTCGCCTTGACCTGCAGCCCCTCCTTGACCGTGACATTCGGGGCCGCGCAGGGGGTGACGACGCCGATGCCGTCGCAGGCCAGCACGACGGGCGACGTGACCGCGTTGCTGTGAACCCGTACTTGCACGGTGTCGACCTTGGGTTGGCTGGTGAGGGGATCCAGCGGAGTCTCGACGATCGGGGAGTAGATGACCTCGAAGCCAGCCTGGCCACCGGCCTGGATCTTAACGGGCTTGTCGACCGAGGGGCCCGTCACGACGTGGATGTCCGGGTGCATCACCAAGGTCTTGCTGAAGTCGAGGCTGAAGGGGCCGATCGCAGGCTCGAGGTCGATGGCCGTGACGACCAACTCGGTCTGACCGCAGTTGCGGATGATTACCTGCTCGGTCTTGGTCTCGTTCAGTTTAGTCATGCCGAAGGAGATCTTGGTGCCCGGATCAAGCTGCGCGCAGGCCTCCAAAGCGCTCTGTCCGTCGGCGGCCGAATCTGGCCCTTCGCTATCGGCAGCCGAGCGCGAGGAGCCGCTGTCAACGGCCGCGGCTCCGCTGTCCTGCTCGGGCACGGTGGTATCGGGAACCTGGCTGGTGTCCTCTTCGAGGTCCGCGCCATCAGACAGGAACGCCGGCCGGCAGCAGTGGGCGCGGCCCTCCCAACGCCGTCCTG
>CAYTLW010000273.1:0-1732 GCA_964438735.1 uncultured Enterobacteriaceae bacterium
GATTCTCCAAGATCGGTGGGAGGTCGGACTGTGCTCCGTGAGGTCGCTCGATGGCGCTCGATGGGCCATTGCACCGGCGGCAGCTCGGATGCCGCCGAAAGCGCAAGCGAAAGGCTAGCAGATGCCGTCGTCGATGTGCAGAATGCCGCCGCCGATCGAGCCAAAGACGCGCCTGTTCGAATACCGGATATTCGTACTACCATATCCAGTGCGCAACCATGGCCGCGCCCACCCGAGCGCCAGGCCAGACCGCAGGGGAGATTCATGGGCCACCTGGGACATCTCAAGCAGGAATACCGAGACCTCATCGCGCGGCTGGATCAGGGGCAGGCAGGAATGCCGCAGCCGAGCGATCCCGAGGCCTGGGCGGGCTGGAAGGAGATCCTCGAGATCATGTACGAACCCGAGGAGGCCGCCATCGCCGCCAAGATGCCCGGTCGGCCGGCGCGCCTGGAGAAGGTGGCCGCGCAGGTCGGCATGGACGCTGAGCTGCTGCACGAGAAGCTGCAGCCCATGTGCGACAAGGGCCTGGTGATGGACCTGGTCCATCCGACCACCGGCGTGACCCGCTACATGCTCTCGCCGCCGGTCATCGGCTTCTTCGAATTCTCCATGATGCGGGTGTCCGACGGCATCCCCAAGAAGCGTATGGCCGAGGCCCTGCACGCCTACACCCATGGCGACCGCGCCTTCGCCGACGAGGTCTTCAGCAAGGAGACAAGCATCGGCCGCACGGTCGTGCGCGAGGACCAGATCGAAGAGGAAGCCCGCCCCGACGTGCTCGACTGGGAGCGGGCCACCGCCATCGTCAACGGGGCGAAGAAGCACGCCGTCTCCATCTGCTACTGCCGACACAAGGCCGAGCACCTGGGCGAGCAATGCAAGGCGCCGCAAGACGTCTGCCTGTCCATGGACGCCGGCGCCGACTTCGTCATCCGGCGCGAGTTCGGCCGCGAGATCAGCAAGGACGAGGCCCTGCAGGTCCTGGCCCGGGCCAAAAAAGCCGGCCTGGTCCAGATCGCCGACAACGTGCGCAACCGACCGACCTACATCTGCAACTGCTGCGGCTGCTGCTGCGGCCAACTGCAGTCCATCAACCAGTTCGACCTGGACGGCGTCAATCCCAGCGGCTTCCTGCCGGAATCGGACGCCGACCGCTGCGTCGGCTGCGCCCTCTGCTCGCGGGTCTGCCCGGTGACGGCCCTGTCCATGGTCGCCGACCGGGTCGACGCCAAACAGCGCAACAACCTCCGTCCCGAGCTGAACGCCGACCGCTGCATCGGCTGCGGGGTCTGCGCGGCAGCTTGTCGCAAAGAGGCCATGTGGATGGTTCGCGGCGGCGAACAGCGGCATGTGCCCCTGAACTCCATCGAGAGGGCTGTGCGCCAGTCCCTGGAGCGTGGTCGGCTGGCCCACCTGGTGGCCGACCTGGGCGGTAGCAAGGGGCATCGATTCCTGAACCAGTTGATCCAGGCGATGATGTCGCTGCCGCTGGCGGGTCGGCTGGCGGCGATGGAGCAGGTACAGTCGCGGTTTGTGCGCTATGCGTTGAAGAATGTGCGGGATCCGACTGGTGGTGGGGAGCGGCCGGCGGCTTGACAGTCACGGTCACGGTCACGGTCACGGTCACGGTCACGGTCACGGTCACGGGCACGGGCACAGTCACGGCCACGGACTCGGCGTCGCCGCCCAAGCAACCGGCATCCGGCCTACCGCAGCTTGGCAGAACTAC